>NZ_CYGX02000019.1:110137-113176 GCF_900019265.1 Paraburkholderia ribeironis | reverse complement strand
GACCAGAGTAGGCGCTGAAGCGCCAACTCTGGTCGACAGGATTCGAAACGGCATGAGGAAAATCCCTAACTACGATCTGTACGGCGAGTCGGCGCGACCGCCCTGGTTCGATGCGTTCAACTTCGAATGGATCGTCGAACGCAGCCGGCCTAACGACTGGCATATCGCCGCTCACCGACACGACGCGCTACTGCAGATCCTCTATATCCGCAGCGGTACGGGCCACGTGTTGATCGAGAGCGAAAAGCTCGCAATCAAGGCGCCCTGTATCGTGCTGATTCCCGCGCAAACGGTGCATGGTTTCGTCTTTTCGCCGGAAATGGACGGGCTCGTGATCACCGCTGCGCAGCGGGCGCTGGAATCGATCTCGAAAGCGGTGTCGCCAGGTCTGCTGCCAGTGCTGCAACGGCCCGCGCTAATCCCCGTGCGACGCGCGGTCGGCGACGGCACGCTGATGCCGCTGTTCGGTTTGCTCGAGCAGGAATTTCGTGGCAGCGCGCGTGGCCACATCGCCGCGGGCATGTCGCTGATGATTGCACTTTTTGTGCAAGTGGCGCGTTTGATGGACGCCGCTTCCGACGCCGCGTCAGCCGCCACCGCAACGGTCAACGACCGGCGCGCGGCCCAGATCAAACGCTTGCGCGAACTCGTCGCCGCGCACGTGCGCGAACATCGGCCTGTCGAGTTCTATGCGGGGAAACTCGGCATCACGGCCGCACAGTTGGGCCGCATCTGTCGCGACGAACTCGGCCATTCACCGATGTCGCTCGTCAACGATCATCTGATACGCGAGGCACAGCGCGATCTGGTCTACTCCGGCCTGACCATCAAACAGATCGCGCATGCGCTCGGCTTCGAGGACGCGGCGTATTTCAGCCGCTACTTCCGCAAGCAGACTGGCGTCACGCCTACGGAGTTTCAGACTGCGGCACATCGGGATCTTTCGCTTAACTAAACATCCCGTCAGCCGCATGCGGCCCGCTTACGACGCCTGGGCTCCGGCGACGCCAACGTAGTTTTCCGCCATCGCGG
Source organism: Paraburkholderia ribeironis (assembly GCF_900019265.1). Classification (GTDB taxonomy): domain Bacteria; phylum Pseudomonadota; class Gammaproteobacteria; order Burkholderiales; family Burkholderiaceae; genus Paraburkholderia; species Paraburkholderia ribeironis. The sequence goes on along the minus strand of NZ_CYGX02000019.1, from coordinate 112,144 downwards.
TGGCCGCCGAGCGTGACGTCGTCACGTATTCCAGCTCGGCCACCTGCAGTTGCTGCTCGAATGGCGACGCACCTTCGACGCGGTGCATCATGCTGGTCATCCAGTACGAGAAGTGCTCGGCGCGCCAGATGCGCTTGAGTGCGGTTTCGGTGTAGCGCTCGAGCAGGTCGGCGCGACTGTCGACGTAGAACGCGTCCAGTGCCTGGGTCAGCACGCGCACGTCGGCGACCGCGAGGTTCATCCCTTTCGCGCCGGTCGGCGGCACGATATGCGCGGCGTCGCCGGCGAGGAAGAGCCGGCCATGCTGCATCGTGGCCGACACGAAGCTGCGCATGCCGACAATGTTCTTCTGGAAGATCTTGCCGTCGACGATCTTCTGCCCGTCGTGCGAATCGACCCGTGCATGCAGTTCCGCCCAGATCCGGTCGTCGGACCAGTTCTCGACCGAGTCCTTCGGATCGCACTGAAAATACATGCGCTGCACGTTCGGCGAACGTGTGCTGATCAGCGCGAAACCACGGTCGTGGCGCGCATAGATCAGTTCGTCCGACGATGGCGGCCCTTCACACAGGATTCCGAACCAACCGAACGGGTACACGCGCTCGTAGTCCTTGCGCAGCGCCTGCGGAATCGAAGCGCGCGACACGCCTTGCGAGCCGTCGCAGCCGATCACGAAGTCGCATTGCAGCTCGCACGCTTCGCCTTCATGGCGATAGCGGATCGACGGCTTGTCGGTATCGATGCCGTGTAGCGAGGTTTCCGACACGCCGAAACGCAGCGCGCCGTCGGCCGCCACGCGCGCCGCAACCAGATCCTTGATGACCTCGTGCTGTGCATAGACCGTAATCGAATGACCGGTGAGTCCGGTCAGATCGATGCGACGACGCTTGCCTTCGAACGCCAGTTCGAAGCCATGATGCAGCGCGCCTTCGGCCTTCATGCGCGCGCCGACGCCGGCTTCGGTCAGCAGGTCCATCGTGCCCTGCTCGAGCACGCCGGCACGGATGGTGGACTCGATCTGCTCGCGAGTGCGCGATTCGAGCACGACGGACTCAATGCCGCGCAGATGAAGAAGGTGGGAAAGCAGCAGGCCCGCGGGCCCGGCACCGATGATGCCAACCTGGGTACGCATGAGTTGTCTCCTGAATGCGGTGATTGATTGGCGCTCAGTGTGACAATTCGACGCTATATCGCGCAATGCGATATAGCGGATAGCTTGTATCTTGCAGAGAGATAGTGGACCTGCGCGGGTCCGGTCCGCTGAGGGGTGACAAGGCGCGCTAAAGCCCGCCGGACGGGGCTTCAGGCAGGTTCACGAGAGCCTTGGCGCAGTCACGTTGGGTGGCGCTTCATCAAGGTAAACCCCGCCCGTTTATGCCCGTTTCTGTTAGGCAAGGAACAGCCGGTACACCGGATTCTGCGTCTCTTCCCAGTACGGATAGCCGAGCGTCGCGAGAAAGCGGTCGAACGTTTCGTTCTCGGTCGCCGGCACCTGGATGCCGACCAGGATCGAGCTGTAGTCCGCGCCCTGGTTGCGATAGTGGAACAGGCTGATGTTCCAGTTCGGCGCCATCGACGACAGGAACTTCATCAGCGCGCCCGGCCGTTCCGGAAACTCGAAGCGGAACAGCCGCTCGTCATGCGCGAGCGGCGAGCGGCCGCCGACCATGTAGCGGATGTGCTGCTTGGACAGCTCGTCGAAGGTCAGATCGACGGTGGCGAAGCCATGCGCCTCGAAGGCGCCCGCGATCTGCGCCGGCTCGCTGCGATTCCTGATCTGCACGCCGACGAAGATATGCGCCGAATGCGCGTCGGCGATCCGGTAGTTGAGCTCGGTGACGCTGCGCGTGCCGACCAGCTCGCAAAAGCGCCGGAAGCTGCCGCGCTCCTCGGGGATCGTCACCGCGAACACCGCCTCGCGCGCCTCGCCCACTTCCGCGCGCTCGGCCACGAAGCGCATGCGGTCGAAATTCATGTTCGCGCCCGATGTGATCGCGATCAGCGTCT
>NZ_CYGX02000019.1:109809-110127 GCF_900019265.1 Paraburkholderia ribeironis | reverse complement strand
ACGAGTCGTCGGTCTGCACACCGATCACCCGGATCTCCGGGCGCACCGATTTCACGTACGCGGCCACGCCCGCGGCCAGCCCGCCGCCGCCGATCGGCACGAAGATCGCGTGGATCGGCCCCTGGTGCTGGCTGAGGATTTCCATCGCGACCGTGCCCTGGCCCGCGATCACGTACGGATCGTCGAACGGATGCACGAAGCTCAGGCCGCGCTCTTCCTGCACCTGTACTGCGTGCGCGTACGCGTCGCTGTACGACTCGCCGTACTGCACCACCTCGACGGTCGGGCCGCCGTGCGCGCGCACCGCGTCGACCTTCA
>NZ_CYGX02000019.1:59614-109799 GCF_900019265.1 Paraburkholderia ribeironis | reverse complement strand
TTTTCAGGTAGTCGTGGCGAAGCGCGAGATTGTCGGCGGCTTCGGCAACGTGTTCGAGTTCATCTAACGGCGAGAACGACAAGGCAGGCTCCTGTGTGCAAGGCTGGATCAGCGGGAAATTCACCAGGAGGCAGGTAGCGGACATAAAAAAACCCGCCTCGTGGGGCGGGTTAATGTGTCACTGCTATCCGACGCGCGCTAACCCACCATTCGATGAATGATGCTAATAATCAGCGCAATACGGATGTCGAGGCAGTTCATGGGCTCGATCTTCGTTGAGTTGGCACGCTTTGTCAATCCAGTGCCGCCATCAATCTTGCGCGCCACTGTGCTTCCTGAAGGCGCTGAGAATGTGCCTCTCCAGCGCGTTGTAGTCGCCACCGAAGTGATGGTCGCCCGATGTGCGAATCACGTCGATGCCGGTCTTGCCGAGCGCCGGGCACAACGTGTCCTTCTCGTTTTCACCATAGAAGCACTGCACGATCGCGGGCGGCACGCGCGTCAATTCCGGCCGCACCTTCAAGGCCTTGTCGCTCGCCGGCATGCCGAGCCAGCCGCCCACGCGGATCTGGAAATCGGCGTCGGGCGCGAAGCCGAGCAACGAGATCAGCGAGACCTTCGCACGTTGCGCGTCCGGCAGGCGGTTATAGGCGAACGGCATCACGTCCGCGCCGAACGAATAGCCGATCAGCGCAATGTGCTGCGCGTGCCAGCGCGCACCGTAGGTTTGTATGACGCGAGCGAGGTCGCGGCTGGTTTGCGCGGGCGGCTTCTCGCTCCAGAAATAGCGCAGACTGTCCCAGCCAACCACGGAAACGCCGTCTTTCTGCAAAGCCTGCGCGATGGTCTTGTCGAGATCGCGCCAGCCGCCGTCGCCGGAAATGACGATCGCCATCAGGCCGTTCGGATGCGCCGCCGGCAACTCGATGAGCGGCAGATCGGAGACGTCGTCATCGCTCGCGGACGCGGCCTGCAAATGCGGCGTCAGCAACGCGACGACTCGTGCGCGATCGGCATGCCCGGTGCTCGCCTGTTCGACAAAGCCTGGTACCTTGTCGCGGATCACCGTCGGGTCCGGCGGGCACGGCTGGAAGCGCGCGTCGAGCGTGCGCTCGGCATCCACCGCGACCGCGCCGGCAATCGTATTCGACGGCGCCTGTTCGAGCACGTGCATCGCGAGTGTCGCGCCCTGCCCCGTACCCGCGACGATCGGCGCGAAATAGTGGCTCGATTGCGATTGCCGTTCGAGCTGGTGGCTCAACGCCTCGGCATCGCCCACCAGTTGATGGCAGGTCTCTTTCTTCGCTTTCAGGTTAGCCGCGTAACGCGCGGTATCCACGCCGACGGTCAGCGCGCCGGCCTTGGCGAGCGCGTCGGCGCTTTGCTGATCGGCCGCGCTCCAGCCGCTCGCTTGCGAGTAGAGCACCACGAAGCCGCGCAACGGGCCGGCCGGCTGTGTGACCGTGACGTTGCCATAACGGCCGCCGGGCACGGTGTTGGTTGCCGCGTGCGCGAGCGCGCCATAGCTCAGAAAGCTCGCCGTCACGGCGAGTCTGAAGATCGAATGCAAGGTCATGAACGCCGGCCTCCCGCCAGCAATGACAGGTCCGCGAGCGTGAAGAACACGCCCACCGAACCCGACGCCGCGAGATAACGCGGCTCCCAGCGCGGCTGGAACTTGCTTTTGAAAGCACGCAGTCCGCGGAAGTTATAGAAGCGGCCGCCGAAGCGCCACACGATGCCAGCAAACCGGTGCCAGCGCGAGGCGAGCGGCGTGGGCCGCATTCCCGAAAGCGGCGCGATGCCCAGACTGAGCGAGCGGAAACCCGCCTGCTTCAGATGCAGCGCCAGTTGCGTGAACAGATATTCCATCGCGTACGGCGATGCGCTCGCCACGTGCCGCATCACGCCGACGGTCGCCTCGGTGTTCAGATCGGTCGTCATGAAGGTCACGAATGCGACCGGCTCACCGTTCTGACGCACCAGCATCACCGATTGCGCGGCGAGGTACTCATCGGTGAACGCGGCCACCGAGAAGCTCTTTTCGCGGGCGTCGCGGCTGTCGAGCCAGCCATCGGAAATCTCACGCAGCGTCTCGAGTGACGCCGGCACGTGGGCCCTATCGATCACTTCGACGGTGAAGCCATCGCGCTCGCCGCGCTTGAGCGCATAGCGCAAATGCGCGCGATGCGAGCCCTTGAGATCGAAGTCGTCGAGCACGACGTGCGCTTCCTCGCCGAGCTTCATCAGCGTGAGGCCGGCGTCGAGATAAAGCGGCAACGCGTTGGCGCGGACCTGATAGAACGCGGCGCGCCCGCCGTGCGCATGCGCGAGCGCGACGAACTTGCTGATCAGGCCGGCCCACTCCTCGCGCGGTCCCACCGGATCGTGCAGCGCGGCCCACGTGCGGCCGTTTTTCGCGTACATCAGGAACGCCTCGCGCGACTCGGAAAAGAGAAAGCTCTTGTCGCCCATCAGCGCGAGACCGGCGTCGCTGCGCTCCTGCGCACGCACGATGCGCGCCGCGTCGAGCAGATCTTCCTGCGCCGGTTTGACGAACCGGCCACGCGCCGGACGCAGCAATTGCCAGAACGAAAAGGTTGCCGCGAACAGGCTCGCCGCCAGCGTCGCGCGCAGCGCACGCGGTGCGCGTTCGTCGAAAGCGAACTGCCACCACAGATCTTGCGTGTACGGCACGTCGCGGAAAGCAAACAGCATCACCCACGTGGCCAGCATCAGCACCATCGCGACCGATACCGGCCAGCCCGCCGTGAAGCGTTCGGCGAACAGCGACGAATGACGGTTGAAACGCTTGCGCGTGGTCAGCAGCAGCATGATCAGCATACCAAGCACGCTCGCCTCCACGAACGCGAGCCCCTTGGTCATCGACAGCGCGAGACTCAACACCGCGAGCAGCAGCGTCATCCACCAGGCGGCGTCCAGCCGCCGCAGCAAACCACGCGCGACGAACAGCAGCAGCACGCCAAGCACGCTGCACAGCATCTGCGAGCTTTCGAGCACCCACAGCGGCACCAGATCGCGCAAGATATGGATGCGTTGCCAGAACGCGGGCGTCGCGCTGGAAATCACCAGCATGCCGCCGACCACGAACGTGACGAGGCTCAGAAACAGCGGTGCGAGTTCCGACGCGCGCGCTGCGTGCAGCCACGGCAGGCGGCTTTTCAGCGCGCGGCCTTCGAAACCCGCGAGCAACGCCGCCGAGACGATCAGCGGAACACCGAAATAGATCGCGCGATACGCGAGCAGCGCCGCAACCATCTGATGCGTTTGCACGCTGCCGCTCAGCGTGAACACCATCGCCGCTTCGAACACGCCGACACCACCGGGCGTATGGCCGATCATGCCGAGCAGCATGGCCGCGGCATAGACCGTGATGAAGGTCACGAAGTCCACGTCGGCGTGCGGCAGCAGCGCCCACAACGCGAGGCCCGCGGCCACCACGTCGAGCACCGCGAGCGCCACCTGTGCGAGCAGATCGCGGCGCGACGGGATATCGAACGACAGCCACTGCCAGCGCGTACGGACCGGACGCGTCTCGCGGCGGCACGCGGCGGCCACGAGCGCAAGCGCGATCAGCAGCGCGACGCCGCCCCAGCGCAGCGTGGTCGGCGTGAGACGCAGCATCGGCGCGAGCTGGCCGGCCATGCCGACCATCCCGAGCGCCGTCATCAGCACCAGCGCGAGCGCCAGCGAGACGCTCGTGAACACCGTCATGCGGCCGATCTGCGCGGGCGTGATGTTCGCGACGCCATACACGCGCGCGCGCACGGCGCCGCCCGTCAACGCGCCGAAGCCGGTGGCATTGCCGAGCGCGGAGCCCGCAGTCGCGCCGATCCACAGCGCTACACGCGGCACGGCCGCACCCAGGTAGCGCAAGCCGACGGCGTCGCGGCCGACCAGCGCCAGGTAGCTGAGCACGGTCGCGCCGAGCGCCGCGGTCCACTCGCTGGCCGTGAGTTCACGCAATTGACGTATCACCGAGCGATAGTCGACCGATTCCGACAGATGCTGCAGGACGATCAGCAGCAACCCGCAAATAACGAGCGCGAGCACGGGCGAGAGAAGTCCCCGGATGCCAGACGGCTTCGACGCAGAGTCGGGCGTCGCGCCTGGCTGGTCGGATTTATTGTTATGTCGATGGAACATAGTCAATGCGGGGGCCTTGCGTGGAACTGTCGCGACGACGGATCGTCCATCGCTGCGTCGCCTGCTTTTGGCGATTACAAAGGGATAACGGCAAAGTGTGAAAAAGGTTGACACCGTCAGCCATTTCGCCCTGATTTGACCTCGCATGGCCCGAGCTGGTTGACGCGCACGGCGTTACGACGCGATGAGTGCAGGTAAGCCGGTCGAAATTGCCGATTGGGGGTCGCCGGCAAAGGAATGAGCGGCGCGCCACTAAAGAGGGCGCGATGAAGCAATGCAATGCGCGCGCTACTTGCCCGTGGAAAGTCCGGCGCATGAGGGAACGAGGATGGTGTAACAGGGTCCCCGCGACGGCGGGCGCGCGTCAGCGGCGGATTGGCACGGCACCGCGGCGGTCGCCGCCGATTCAACCGCCGATTTTCGGGCCAGATAGCAGCGCGCCCGCTGGATGAGCGGGCGCGCATACAACATGGGCAAGTCAGCGCATTCCAGCACCAGCGCGACCGCCTGGCGGCAAGCGCGGCGCGTGGCGCGTGGCGCCTGTTCTTTACTGCGGACGGCGATGCGCTTCTGCGATCACGGCGCACTGTTGCAGGTGCAGGTTCAGCGCATGCAGCGCCAACGCGCGCAGCTTGCCGAATAGCGTAGCGTTGGCGGCAGTGGTGGCGCGGGTGGTGACATTCGAGGCGGTGTTCATGGTGGACTCAATTAAGTGTTTATACCTGGGTAATAACCCGATTATAGCCGCCTTATGCGGCACCGCAACAAAATTCATGATGCCTTCCTCTGTTGTGCGACGGCCACACCCGCCGGCCCGCCATTTCTGAAAAGGGCGTCATCAGAACGCAGCGTATTAACAAACCGCACCATACAGGTGCAATAATGCCCCTTTGCCTGCGACCGTCCGCCGCAGCCCGCCTTTTTATGACCGTCGCCCAGAAAGCCCTGATTGCGCCTCTCATCGTCGCGTGCGCGATGTTCATGGAAAGCGTCGATGCAAACGTGATCGTCACCGCGCTGCCGGCCATGGCGCGCGACTTCGGGCGCGATCCGGTCACGCTGAAAATCGCGGTGACGAGCTATGTACTGGGACTCGGCGTGTTCATCCCGGTATGCGGCTGGCTCGCCGACCGCTTCGGCGCACGCACGGTCTTTCGCACCGCGATCGGCATCTTCGTGACGGGCTCGCTGCTGTGCGCCGCGTCCGATTCGCTCGCCACCTTCACGCTCGCGCGCTTCGTGCAGGGTGTCGGCGGCGCGATGATGGTGCCGGTCGGGCGGATCATCATTTTTCGAGTGGTACACAAGTCGGATTTCATCCGCGCGATGAACTATCTGAGCGTCCCCGCGATGCTCGGTCCGGCCGCCGGTCCGCTGCTCGGCGGCTTCATTACCACCTATCTGCACTGGCGCCTGATCTTCTTCATCAACGTGCCGATCGGCTTACTCGGCATCTATCTGACCAACCGCCATATCGCGAACACGCGCGAACCGGACCCGGGTCCGCTCGACTGGATCGGCTTCCTCCTGTCGGCGGGGGGCGCGGTCCTGCTGCTGCTCGGGTTGTCGCTGGTGGGCGGCGAACTGATTTCGAACGTGGACGCGTTCGGCATGTGCGCGAGCGGCGCCGCGCTCCTCGCGATTTACGTCGCGTACGCGCAGCGCGTCGAATTCCCGTTGCTGGATCTGCGCTTTTTCAAGGTGCCGACGTTCCAGGCCAGTGTGCTCGGCGGCTCGCTGTTTCGCATCGGCCTCGGCGCCCTGCCGTTTCTGCTGCCGCTGATGCTGCAGGAAGGGCACGGCATGAGCGCGTTCCAATCCGGCCTGATCACCTGCGCGTCCGCGTTCGGCGGCATGTTCATGCGTACTGTCGCAGCGCGCGTGCTGCGCCGCTTCGGCTTCCGCTCGGTGCTGGTGATCAACGCCGCGTTGTCGGGACTCTCGATCGCGGCATGCGGGCTGTTTTTCCCCGGCACGCCGACGTGGATCATCTGGGTGGTCGTGCTGCTCGGCGGCTTCTTCCCCGCGCTGCAATTCACCAGTCTGAACTCGTTGACCTATGCGGAGATCGCCAGTCGCGACGTCGGGCGCGCGACCAGTCTCGGCAGCGTCGTGCAACAGATGTCGCTGGGTCTCGGTGTGACGGTCGGCGGTATCGTGCTGCAGATATCGCGGATCCTGCACGGCCATCCCAGCATCACGTGGTCGGATTTCTGGCCCGCGTTCCTGGTGGTCGGCCTGTGCTCGTTCGCGTCGATTCCGGTCACGCGGCGCATGCCGCACGGCGCGGGTGAAGAAATCTCGCGTGGCGTCCGGGGCTGAGCACCTCGACCGCTCTGCCGCTCTGCCCGCTTCACCCTTTCACGCGTTCTTGCGGATCACGCTCACTTCGCCGTTACGTTCGAGGATCGCTGCGGCTACGTTGTCCATCGAGCGCGAACCCGTTTTCTGCCGCACGCTTTCCTGAACGTCGGTCCGGGTAATCAGCGCCGCATGCATTTCGTGCGCGTTGAATGTACCGTTGGCATATACCTCGCGCTCGACGCCCCCCACCAGCCGCTCGAACCCATGCGAGCGCATGCAGGCCCACGCCAGCATCCGATGGCACATGACGATCACAAACGATGCAACGACCGTCCCGATGAACGGCGACGCGCCGACGATCGTCCTGCTCAGCGTTGCGCCGAGCAGGATCACCACCACCAAATCGAATGGTGAGCGTTGCCCGAACGAACGTCGGCCCGACACCCTGATCATGACCAGCGCAATCACGAACACGACGATCGCGCGCATGCCCATCTGCAAAGGGCCGAGATCCTTGCCTTCGCCAAACAGAACGTAGATCGCGTCCATCATGTCGTCCTCCTCGCGGCGTGTCGTCGCCCCGATATTTTGTTGTCCAAACCAACATCTCCGGCGCGCGCCGCGGTCATCGTCTGCGTCAGCCGGCGGCTCACGTCAATAGCGTATCGCCGAAGCATGCCTCACGAATCGCCGCGACACATACAGACAGCAAACGACACGCCTCAGGCGCCTCACGCCACGACGCAGCGCTGTGTTTCAGGAACTTCGAGGTACGCGCGGCCGCGCATCTTCAGCCAGGAAGGAAGCCCGCCGACGCTTCGACGGTTAGCTGCTGGAACCGCCACCGCCGCGGTTCGCTATCGCCTGCGCGAGCAATGCATCGAACAACGCCATTTCCACCGGCTTCACGAGATGCGCATGAAAACCGGCCGCGCGAGTCTGTTCGCGATCGCCGGCGTGACCGAAGCCGGTCATCGCGACGAACATCGTGTCGGCAACACCAGGCAGTTTGCGCAGCGCCGCGAGCGTCGCATAACCATCCATCTTCGGCATCGCGATATCGATCACCGCCAGCTCAGGCATGAAGCTCGGTGCAATCTGCAGCGCCTCTCGCCCCTCGTAGGCGATGCGCACGTCGTGGCCTTTGAGTTCGAGCAGCATCGCGAGACTGTCGGCCGAGTCGTGATTGTCGTCCACCAGCAGAACCCGCAGCGGCGCAGTCTCGGGCGTCGCCGCGCCCGTCCCGGCATCGGCGGCTTCGGACGCTGACGGCGACGCGAGCGGCAGACTCAACGTGAACGTACTGCCGCATCCCGGCCCTTCGCTATTCGCAAAGATGCTGCCGCCATGCATTTCGACCAGCGATTTGCACAACGTGAGACCGATGCCGAGGCCGCTCTCGCCCCGACTCTGCCCGCTCTTTTCCTGCGCGAACAGGTCGAAAATCTTGTCGAGCGAGCGCACCGGAATGCCGCATCCCGAGTCGCGCACTTCAACCACGGCCATCGAGTAGTCGATGCGGCCAGTGATGTCGATACGGCTGCCCGGCGGCGAGAATTTCGACGCGTTGTGCAGCAGGTTTTGCAGCACCTGCACGAGACGAATCATGTCGCCACGAATGGACACCGGCTCGACCGGGACATGCTGCACGACGCGCTGTTCCTGCGCGTCGGTGAACGGCCGCACCGCTTCGATCGCGCGTGTCACCAGCTCGGCCAGATCGACGGCCGCGAGCCGCAGCTCGACCTTCTCCGACATGATCCGGCCGACGTCGAGCAGATCATCGACCAGCCGTGTCAGATGAGTGACCTGACGGTCGATCAGATCGCGCGAGCGCACGAGCGTCGGGCTCAGCTCGATCTCCAGTTGCATCACGCTGATGGCATTGCGCAGCGGCGCGAGCGGATTGCGCAATTCATGCGCGAGGGTCGCGATAAACTCGCGCATCCGTATGCCCGAACGCTCCAGTTCCTCGCGCTGGCGCCGCTCGGTCAGATCGCGCGTGACCTTGGCGAAACCGCGCAGCCGGTTCGATTCATCGTGCACAGCGGTGATGACGACGTTGGCCCAGAATGTCTCGCCGCTTTTGCGCACGCGCAAGCCTTCATCTTCCACATGGCCGATCTGCCGCGCGATGGCCAGCTCGCGCGCTGGCTTGCCCGCCGCGGCGTCTTCGGGCGGATAGAACGCCGAAAAATGCCGGCCGATGATTTCCTCACGCGTATAGCCGTTGATGCGCACGGCGCCCGCATTCCAGCTCATGACATAGCCTTGCGGATCGAGCATGAATATCGCGCAATCCTTGACGCTGTCGACCAGCAGACGGAAACGCTCTTCGCTTTGCCGCAACGCTTCCACGTAATCGCGCTGCGCGGTCAGATCGCGCGTGATCTTGGCGAAACCGGTCACGATGCCTGCCTGGTTGCGGATCGCCGTGATCACTACGTTCGACCAGAACGTGCTGCCGTCCTTGCGCACCCGCCAGCCTTCGTCTTCGAAACGGCCCGTCAGCGACGCCTGTTGCAGCTCATAGGCCGGCCAGCCGTGCGCGACGGCTTCGGCGGCATAGAAGCAGGAGAAGTGCTGGCCGACGATCTCCTGCTCCGTGTAGCCATGGAGTTTGTGCGCGCCGACGTTCCAGCTGACCACGCGACCGCTGGCATCGAGCAGGAAGATCGCGTAGTCCTCGATCGCCTGCACGAGCGCCGCGTAGTCGACGCCCACGGGCGCGCTCGCGAGGGCCTCGGAAGGATTGCGGTCGGGCTCGCGGTTTTCGCGGGCGGAGGAAACATCAAACTGGCTCATGGGCGCGGTATAAGGTTTTGCTCAGAAGGATACACCGTGCAAAACGGGCGAACCGGCCTATCGTTTCACCCGATAAGCGCACGCGCGGCGTGGGCGCAGATGCGTCGCCGCATGACGACAATGCCAGCAATCGTCGGGCCTGATGCTCGCGGGCTGGTCAGCGCATCGTCATCGTTCGTGCGGGAGCCCCAATTCAAGCGAATATTCATTACGATGACCCGGGCCGCAGCCCGGCAAATCAGACCCGACGTGAATGCACAGGCGATCCGCTCAGCCGGCTGCTGCGATCTTCTCCGCGAGCTTCGCGTCGTAACTGGAATGGACGTGCACACGCTTTTTGTCCGGATACGCGTAGGCATACGCCTTGCGCAGCGCCAGCGACGCCTCATGAAACCCGGACAGAATCAACTTCTGCTTGTTCGGATAGTTGGCGATATCACCGACCGCGAAGATGCCTGGCCGTGAACTTTCGTAATTGGATGTATCGACATCGACACGTCCACCGTGAATCGTGAGTCCCCACTGCGCGATCGGCCCGAGATCTGTCACCATGCCATACAGCGCGACGAGGTGTTCGGCCTCGAGTTGCGTCTCGCCTTCGATATGCCGCAAGGTCAGCGACTTCAACGTATCGCCCTCGACGGTGAGCCCCGTAATCGCGCCGACAATGAAATCCATCTCGCCCGCCTCGACCGCGCGCCGCATCGACTCGACGCTCGAATCGGTCGCGCTGAAACCGCTGCGCCGATGCACCAGCGTCACGCGCCGCGCGACATGGCGCAATGCCAGCGCCCAGTCGAGCGCGGAATCGCCGCCCCCGGCCACGACCACTGTCTTGCCGGCGAAATCGGCAAGGCGCGGCACGCTGTAATGCACATGGCGCGACTCCAGCGGCACCGCCTCGGCGAGCTGCAGCTTTTGCGGCACGAAGCCGCCGTTGCCGGCCGCGAGCAGGATCGCCGCGACATCGAACACGAGGCCGCGATGGGTGCGCACGGTCCAGCGTCCGTCGCTGCGCTGCTCGACCGAATCGACCCGCTGTTCGAGATGAATCGGTACGTCGAACGGTTTGCATTGTGCGATCAAGCGTTCGACCAGTTCGCGTGCGGTGCAGGACGGGATCGCGGGGATATCGTAGATAGGCTTGTCGGGATAGAGTTCAATGCACTGGCCGCCGATCGTATCGAGCACATCGACGATCTGGCACGACAGGCCGATCACGCCCGCCTCGAACGCCGCGAACAGGCCGACGGGGCCGGCGCCGATAATCAGGACGTCGGAGCGGATTGGCGGGGCGAGCGAGTCGGCGGCGGGCGTCATGGGCGGTCCCTCGAACAGGTGATGAATAGATGATGACCCACCATACCGAATCGCCCGAGTGGCGGCAACGATGCCATTACACCCGGTAAGGGCGCTTCGCGCGCCTCGTCATCGCAGGAAAGTGGTTACCCGAAAATAGTCGGAATCGGTCATTTTTTGAATCCAGTCGCACGACTAAGCTTGACCCATCGCATCACGGAATGTGTCCAACCCGACTCAGGAGTGAATCATGGAACAACGTCTGGACTTCTATAAAGCCAACCCCGCTGCGATCAAGGCATTGCTCGGCGTCGAAGAGCGGATCGGCAAATCGGCGCTCGAAAAATCGCTGACCGAACTGGTTCGTCTGCGTGCATCGCAGATCAACGGCTGCGCGTATTGCGTCGACATGCACACCACCGATGCCCGCAAAGGCGGCGAAACCGACCGCCGCCTCGCGACCGTGGTGGTATGGCGCGAAACGCCGTTCTTCACGGATCGCGAACGCGCCGCGCTCGAATGGACTGAAGCGCTAACGCTGGTGTCCCACGAGCATGTGCCCGACGCGGTATGGGAGGCCGTACGCCCGCACTTCAGCGACGAGGAACTGGTCGACCTGACGCTGCTGGTCTCCGCGATCAATGCATGGAACCGCTTTGCGATTTCGTTTCGCGCGATGCCACGCTGAACCGGGCTGTTTGATGGACGCGCAGCGTGGGCGGTCGCGCGGCGGCGGCGTTGCGCGCCTGAACGAAAGGTCGGCACGCGGCGTCCTGCCTCACGCAGGCGCCGCGCCCTTCGTGTGTCCTTGCTGCACCTTTGGTGCGCCCTTCCTCATTCGCCGATCCACGAGCCGCGCAGATCGCTGTCATGCAGTAGCTGCAAGAGCGTGCCGGCCGGACGGCTAAGCCGCTTCGCCGCGAGCGCGATGAATTCCACCGGCGGCAGCGGCGGCAAGCTGGCCGCATTCAACGGCGGCGTCAGGCCCCGCGCGGCCAGATACTGTGGACGCACCGTAATGCCGAGCCCGCCGCGTGCGGCCGCGATGCAGCCCGAATGGCTGCTGCTCGTGCACACCACTTGCCAGCTGAAACCCGCCTCGGCGAGCGCGTCGAGCACGACGGCCCGCGTCACGCTCGGCTCGGCGACCAGGATCAGCGGCAGCGGCTGGCTCAGATCGACCAGCGTGCCGGTGCGCGCCAGCCATTCGAGCCGGCCGGTGAACAACGGCACGCCGCGGCGGTCGCCGAGCCGTCGCTTGCCGACCAGCAGATCGATCGCCCCCGCGTCCAGCAACTCGTACAGCTTGCCGGTCATGCCGATGGTGATCTCCAGCTCGACGTCCGGATGCGCGTCGCGAAACGCCGCCAGCACCGTGGGCAACGGTCCGAGCGCGACATCGTCGGACGAGCCGAGGCGCACGCGCCCTTTCAGACGCGGCGCGCGAAACTGCGACTCGGCCCGCGCGAGCGCCTGCAGAATCACGCTGGCGTGCGCGAGCATCGCCTCGCCGTCGGGCGTCATCGCGAGCGAATGGGTGTCGCGCACGAACAGCCGCCGGCCCACGCTCTGTTCGAGCCGCCGGATGTGTTCGCTGACGCTCGACTGCGTCAGCTCGAGCCGGCGCCCCGCTTCGGTAAAGCTGTGGCAGGCGGCGACGGTCGCGAAGGTCTTGAGCCAGATGGGATTGAGCATGTGCTCATTGTCGCGCTGCTTATCGGCAAAGTCGATAACAGTTAGCGAACTCAGTGGGGTTCCCGATTGACGTCGATGTCAATACGATGACGGAATAGCCCTGATTGCTTCGGGCGGGCCACGCCTCGCCACTCGCCACTCGCCGCCCGCCGCTCCGTAAAAGATGACCAAGGATTCCGCCCACACCGCGCTGCTGTGGATCGTCGCCGCCGGCTTTTTCATGCAGTCGCTCGACACGACGATCGTCAACACCGCTTTGCCGTCGATCGCGCACAGCCTGCATGTCGCGCCGCTCGCGATGCAACCGATCGTGGTCGCCTACACGCTGACGATGGCGATGCTCACGCCCGCGTCCGGCTGGCTCGCCGACCGCTTCGGCACGCGCCGCATCTATTTCGCGGCGATCCTCGTGTTCGTGCTCGGCTCGATCTGCTGCGCGAGCGCGCACACGCTCGGCCAGCTGGTGATCGCGCGGGTGCTGCAAGGCCTGGGCGGCTCGATGCTGCTGCCGATCGGACGGCTCGCCGTGTTACGCAGCGTTTCCAGCGAGCAGTACGTGGCGGCGCTGGCGTTCATTTCCATCGCCGGCCAGCTCGGCCCGATCGCTGGCCCGACGCTCGGCGGCTGGTTCGTGCAGGCGGCCACGTGGCACTGGATTTTTCTGATCAACGTGCCAATCGGTGTGGTCGGTCTGTACGCGGTGCAGCGGTTCCTGCCGTCGCACGACACCGCCGCCGCGCCGCCGTTCGACTTCATCGGCTGCGCGCTGCTGTCGCTCAGCATGAGCGCGTTTTCGCTCGCGATCGACGCACCGGTCGCCACGCATCGCGCGGCCTGGTCGGCTGGACTGTTCGCGCTCGCCGTCGTCAGCGCCCTCGCCTACATTCCGCACGCAAAAAGCCAGCGCAATCCGCTCTTCAAGCTCTCGCTCTTCAGCGAGCCGAATTTCAGCGTCGGGTTGATCGGCAACCTCGTGTGCCGCATCGGCTCGAGTGCGGTGCCGTTCCTCGTGCCGTTGCTGCTGCAATTGCAACTGGGCTACACGCCGCTCAATTCCGGCCTGATGATGCTGCCCGCCGCGCTGGCCGGCACGCTCGCGAAGCGCTGGATCGCGCCGCTCGTGCGCCGCTATGGCTATGACACCTTCCTGCTCGTCAATACCGTGATCGTCGGTTCGGCGATCGTCGCGTTCGCGCTCATTTCACGTGGCACGCCGCTCGTGATCGAGATCGCCATCCTCGCCGTGTTCGGCGCGGCCAACTCCATGCAGTTCGCGGCGATGAACAGCGTCACGCTGAAGGATCTCTCGCACGCCGATGCCGGCAGCGGCAACAGCCTCTTTTCGATGGTGCAGATGCTGGCGATTGGCCTCGGCGTATCGATCGGCGGCGGCCTCGTGAAGTTGTTCTCGGCGCAATGGGATTCGGCGGCGCTGGGGTTCCGGTTGAGCTTCGTGTGCGTCGGCGTGATCACGTTGCTGTCGGCGTGGGTGTTCCGCCATCTCGACGAGCCGTCCGGCACGCGCGTGATGCGTGGCCAGGCAGTGCAAGGCGCGGGGCGATGAGACTTCGCCGCGCACGGCATGCTGGGTCGTGGCAGGCGGCCCAACAAATCGACGAACAAACCCACGAATAAACCAACGAACAAACGCCCGCACTGGATCGCACCGGTCTCGCGTAGCTGCGCCGCCTTCAGTCCGGCAACCGGACGCCCGATAGACGCTCGCACGCTTCGATCAGGCGCTCCTGCACGGCAACGTCGTGTACCGCTGGATGCGTGTCGCGCGGCTTCATGTGATAGAAGTACGCGCCGCTCACTTTGGCCGCCGGCTCATCGCTGACGGCGAGCCACACCTGGGTTTTCGGCGCGGCCTGCAGATCATCCGGCGCACCCGCGCCGCCCATTTTCGTCGCGACCCAACCCGGTTCCAACGCGTTCGACAACACCCGCGGCCAGCGGCGCGCAATCGCGAACGCAAGCAACGCGTCGTGCAGTTTGGAGTCCGAATAAGCGGTCGTGCCTTGCCACGGCCGTCGCTCCCATGTCAAATCGTGGAGGCTCGCGTCGCCGCTGCGATGCAAACCTGAACTCAGATAGACGAGCCGCTCGGGTCTGTCGATCAGCGCGGTCAGGATGTACGGCGCCAGCGTGTTGATCGCGAACACATGCGGCAAGCCGTCGACGGTGGCGATCCGGCGCGGCTCCCGGAAACCGACCGCCGCGTTATGGATCACCGCGTCAAAGCGGCCAAGCCGGTTGACCTGCTGCGCCAGCGCGGTGGTGTCCGCGATACTCGACAGATCGCCGCTCAGCGCGGCCTGCGCTTGCGGCACTGCCTGCAACGCCTCATCGGCACGTGCGGCGCTGCGCGCATGCAACACCACCCGATGACCAGCCTTGACGAGCAGACGTGCCGCCATCTGGCCGAGACCGTCAGCGGAACCAGTAATAAAAACGCGCGCCATGATGGGTTCTCCGTTGATAAGTCGAAATATGCCCTATGCATAACGAAAGCCGCGTTCCATGCGTATCTTTCGCCAACTTGCTTAGATTAACGGCAGCAGTACGACTGACGCGATAGCCTGGCTATCACTGCACTGATGACACCACATCATCTATGACGCTGGAGAGGTATCACGTTCGAGCGCCGCCGCGTGAATTCGGACGGACTTCGCGTTAGCATGTCGTGCATTAATGCATAACAAAGGAACCTCACATGCCATTTGACGAGCGCATGCTGAACGGCATGGGCGTGCTGACGGCGATCGTCGATTGCGGCAGTTTTGCAGCGGCCGGCGAAGCGCTCGACATGTCGCAATCCGGAGTCAGCCGTTCGGTTGCTCGGCTCGAAGCGCGGCTTGGCATCCGGCTATTCGACCGCACCACGCGCTCGGTCTCGTTGACCGACGAAGGCCGGCGCTTCTACGAACAGATCGTACCGCTGCTCGGCGGGCTGGAAGAAGCCGCGGCGTCCGCCGCCCAGGGCGCGAGCACCGTGCGCGGACGTTTGCGCGTCAACATGGACCCGTTCTTTTCGCGCCTCGTGCTCGGGCCGCGCCTGGGCGGCTTCATCGACAGGCATCCCGATCTGCAACTCGAATTGATCACGCGTGACCAGTTGGGCGATATGGTCGCCGACGGTTTCGATCTGGCGATCCGGTTCGGCGAACCGCCGGGGTCGACGCTGATCGCACGCAAGCTGCTGGATACGCGCATCCTGACGGTGGCCGCGCCGTCATATCTGAAGAAGCATGGGCATCCGACGAACCCCGCCGAACTCGAAAACCGCGGGCACGTGTGCATCAAGTTTCGCGATCCGCTGACGGGCTATCCATTCAGCTGGGAATTCCATCGCGGCCGCAAGAAGCTGGTGATTGCGCCGCAGGGCCGGCTGACCGTGAACGACGTGGGCACCCTGCATAGCGTCTGCATGGCGGGCCAGGGCGTCGCGCAGATCCTGTCGCTTGGCGCGGAATCGTTGCTCGCTAACGGCAAGCTGGTCGAACTGTTCCCCGACTGGGCCGACGAAGTTTATCCGCTGTATGCGCTCTATCCTTCGCGGCATCATCCACCGGCCAAAGTGCGGGCTTTCTTCGAGTTCATCGTTTCGCTGACCGGCGGTGCGCCGCGCGAACCGGCGGCCTGACGCGTCAACCAATCGTGTAGTGGTTTTGCGGCCCGCCGACATAGATGCCGCGGGCGAGCGTGAGAATCTGCTCGCGGTGCTGGTCGAACGCCGCCAGTAGCGCCGGTTCGTCCGAACCCGCATTGGGGCTCAGATTCGAAATCACCGAACGATCGACCGAGAAGGCGATTTCGCGCGCATTGTCGTAGCCCCAGAAGGTGACGCAATGGTGGGACGCATCATAGCTGCGGCTCGGATTCGGGAAGCTGATCGACATTTCGGACTCCCACAGGATCGGTATTCTTTTCCACGGTGCGCTGAATGAAGGGCGCGGTCAAGTGGTCGATTTCAAGGTCGTTTGTAAACTGGTTCGTTGGCTCATTTGTTAGCTGGTTTGTTGGCTTATTTGTTAGCTGGTTCGTTAGCTCGTTTGTAAACGTCATGGCCGTGCAAAACAGCATCACCAGCGCCGGCTGCTCGCCCGACGCAACCTCCCCAGTTGCCGGATGGCGCAACAAGCCAAGATACCGCGGATCTCCTGCCCGCACCGCACAAATGCATCGCGGCCGCGTTCTTGGCGCTGCGTGGACGCGCACACCGCATCGGGGCGAGGCGTCAGGTCTGCGCCTTGCTGCAATCAAGGCATCTTCCACAGCAACCATCTTGCATGGGACCAGAGTAAGCGCTGAAGCGCCAACTCTGGTCGACCGCTGAGGGCCACCATGAACGAAACCAGCGAATCCACCAATGACAAACCGGCCGCCCCCGAACACCCACAGCCGACAACGCACAGCGACAACAAAAAGAGCAAGCTGCCCGAACGCCACGACAAGGGCCGCAAACAATCGCCCGCTGACCGCCCGGGCAAGAAACCTGGCGAAGGCGAACCGTCAGTCGGTTGAAAAATAAAACCCGAGCTGCAGGCGGCTTTGCTGTGCAAAAAATAGCCAAGCCGCATAAATTTTCCCCTTCTGCCGGCTTTCGGAAAGCAAACATTTTTTCCCACTTTTTACCGATTATTTTTTTCGCATGATGCACTACTTTGCTGCATGCAGCACTGTGTGCGCCAAGCGAACCGGCTGCCGCCCTTCAATCGATAAAAAGGCGACGCCCATGTCCATCTCTTCAATCCGCCCTGAGCCCCCGACAGTCTCCATCTGTCTGCCCACCTGTAACCGTCCCGAACTGATCGCGCAATGCATCGATTCGTGCCTCGCGCAGACCTACGGCGAACTGGAAATCCTGATCGGCGACGACTCACAGGATGACCGCACGGCACAGTTGATCGCGGCCCGCTACGGGCAGGAGCCGCGCGTGCGCTACGCGCAGAATCGGCCGCCGCTCGGCCAGGCGCGCAACGTCGCAAAGCTGTTCGAGCGTGCGCGCGGCGACAAGATCCTGTTGATCCACGACGACGATCTGCTCACCATCGACGGCATCGAAAAGCTTTTGTCGCTGTGGACGCTTCATCCGCAACTCGATGCCGCTTTCGGCGATCAGTACGAGGCCGATCAGAACGGCGCGGTCGACATCGACGCGAGCATGCGGCTGAACAAGGCGTTCCGGCGCACCAGGGACGCCGAGGGCCTGCAGCCGCTGGCGGGCCGAACCGGTTTGATCCAGATGTTCCCGAACAACGGCTGGATGGCTAACGCGCAACTCGTGAAGCGGATCGGCTACACGGAACAGTACGGCATGTGCTGCGATTTCGTGTTCGGCACCGAACTTTGCCTCGCGGCGCGCGAGGTGTTCTATCTGCATGACTACATATCGGTGTATCGCAAGACGGCAACCTCGATCTCGCACAGCACGCGCGGCACGGCACTCGCCGCCACGGTGAGCGCGTATGCGTTCGTGAAGGCGCTGACGCTGCCGCCGCAGCTGGAGCCGTCGCGCAAGCTGGCGTTGCGGCGTCTCGCGCCGATCGTCGTGTCGATTCACGCGCGAAACCGCCAGCCGCTCGCGAGTATCAGGATCGCGCTCACGCACCTGTTCGCATACAACTACGGCTTCAGTGCGCGCCTTTACTATCATCTGCTGATGCTCGCACGCGCCGCGCTGGGCATGCGTCGACCGGCCGTCGAGGCTGCGGCGGTCGCCGCGGTCGCGGCCGACCCGGCCGCCGTGGTGAAGGAGTTCGTCACCGAGCTCGTGAGCGATCGGTCCGAACCTGTTTGATGGGGCTGCGGTTTGATGGCGCTGCGCGTAAAGCGTCGCGCGCTATATATTTTTAGCGTCTTTGCTGCTATGCATCCTCTGCTTAGCAAACGCGTATTTGTTGCTTGGCGCGGCACGCGGTGCTGATTACGATGGACCCGACCCGTCATCAGCCCGGAGGTGATTCGCCATGTCCGACAGTGCCTTTTTCAAGCCGCGTGTGATCGAACCGGTAGCCCTCAATCAACCAGAAGGATTGGGGCTCGCGGTGGAATTGTGGCTGGCGCAGCCGGTCGACGGCATTGCGGGCCGGGCGCTGCAGATTCATTTGCGCAGCGGCACGAAAGATGCAACAGGCCGAGGCGCTGCGCGATCTGTTGCATGCACTCGGGACGGAGCTCGTGGTGAGCTGAACGCTGCGCGCTGCGCCTGCCGACGCGGCCCGCATGTCGCGTCGTCGCGTCGTCGCATCTTCCCGCCTCGCATTGCTTCGTTCAGCCGATAAAAAACGGCGGCCGGGTCACCCCGCGCCGCCGTTCTCAACCCGCACCGCCGGTGCGCGGTTCGAGCGTGCCACGCACGCTCAAGGTTCGAGACGCAGATATCCTTCTGTCGACGGATCGCGCATGCGCAGCGACACGAGGCCAGCGATTGCGCACATCACCGTGACGTACCAGAAGAACATCGACTCGACGCCAATCGACTTCAGCCACAACGCCACGTATTCCGCCGAGCCGCCGAACACGGCATTGGCCACCGCGTACGACAGGCCCACGCCCAGCGCGCGCACTTCCGGCGGGAACATTTCGGCCTTGATCAGGCCGCTGATCGACGTATAGAAACTGATGATTGCGAGCGCCAGCACCACCAGCCCGAACGCCGCGAACGGGCTGGTCACGTCTTGCAGCGCGTGCAGCAGCGGCACGGTGCCGATCGTCGCGAAGAAGCCGAAGCACAGCATCGAGCGACGGCGGCCGATGCGGTCCGACAGCGCGCCGAACGCCGGCTGCATCACCATGTAGAGGAACAGCGCCGCGGTCATCACCGTGCTGGCCGTCTTCGCCTGCATGCCCGCCGTGTTGACCAGGTACTTCTGCATGTAGGTCGTGAAGGTGTAGAAAATCAGCGAGCCGCCAGCCGTGAAGCCGAGCACCGTCATGAACGCGGCCTTGTGCTGCCACAAGCCGCGCAGCGTGCCGGCTTCCTTGCGCTGACGCGTCGCGGCGGTAGAGGTTTCGTCGAGCGATTTGCGCAGATACAGCGCGACCAATGCCGCCACCGCACCGATCACGAACGGCACGCGCCAGCCCCACGCCTTCAGTTCCGCAGTGGAGAGCGTTTGTTGCAGGATCACGATCACCAGCAGCGCGCACAACTGACCGCCGATCAGCGTCACATACTGGAACGACGCGAAGAAACCGCGCCGGCCCTTGAGCGCGACTTCACTCATATAGGTCGCGCTGGTGCCGTATTCGCCCCCCACCGACAAACCCTGGAACAGCCGTGCGACCAGCAGCAGCGTCGGCGCCAGCGCGCCGATCTGCGCGTAGGTGGGCAGCACGGCGATCACGAGCGAGCCGCCGCACATCATGAACACCGACACCATCATCGCGGTGCGGCGGCCGTGCTTGTCGGCAAGACGGCCGAAGAACCAGCCGCCGATTGGCCGCATCAGGAAGCCGGCGGCGAACACGCCCGCCGTGTTGAGTAGCTGCGTGGTGGTGTTGCCGCTCGGGAAGAACGCCGACGCGAAATACAGCGCGGTGAACGAGTACACGTAAAAGTCGAACCACTCGACGAGATTGCCCGATGAAGCGCCCACGATCGCGAAAATGCGGCGCCGCGTGTCGTGAGCCGAACCCACGGTTTGGTCGGTTATGTCGGTCATGCTAGTGTCTGTCCTTGTTTTAAAACGAAGATGGCGGTCGTGCTGCCGCCTTGACAACGCGCGCATCGAAGTGTCCATGGCGCGAGTGAGCGAATTTTACAGAATTGCAAGGGCAGGATGGCGGATTGTCAGGCATCTCGTGCCGCAACGCGCATTCACGCTTGCCGAACCTGGCGCGGCGGGCAACTTCCTGCGCTACCTGATGTGCATCCTGATCCCCAGCGGCCCTGCTGCAAGGCCGCGATGAAAAAAGCCCCTCGCAGTCTTCCGGCTGCCAGGGGCTTTGAACCGCTTCGAACGGCTTTGAACAGATTCGCACTGTTTTCGACCCACGCCGGGAACGAGCGCGTACCTCACATCCTCACAGCGGGCGGCACATAGCGGCACTCATAGCGCTTCCTCACCGTGCCGTTCTCATCGACGCTTTCCAGATACACGTCGAACTGCCACAAGCGCGCCATGTGCTTGAGCACTTCATCGCTATCCGACGACAGATGCCGGTTGTCACTCATGAAATGCCGCAGCGTCAGACTGCGATCGCCGCGCGTGTTCACTGCCCACACCTGGATGTTCGGCTCCCGATGATGCATGTCGTACTGCCGCGACAGCGCCTGGCGCACGTACTGGTAACCGCTGTCGTCATGAATCGCCGACACTTCGAGCGCATCGCGCATGTCGTCGTCGAGCACCGAGAAGAGCCGCATTTCCCGGATCAGATGCGGCGACAAATACTGTGCGACGAAGCTCTCGTCCTTGAAGTTGCGCATCGCGTAGTGCATGGCCGGCAACCACGGACTGCCGGCCAGTTCCGGGAACCACTTGCGGTCTTCGTCCGTCGGTGATTCGCAGATCCGGCGGATGTCGCTCATCATCGAAAAGCCGAGCGCATAGGGATTAATGCCGCTGTAGTAAGGCTTCGTCACGGGCGGCTGATAGACCACGTTGCTGTGTGAATGGAGAAACTCCATCATGAAGCCGTCTTCCAGCTTGCCCTGGTTGTACATCGTGTTGAGCAACGTGTAGTGCCAGAACGTCGCCCAGCCTTCGTTCATCACCTGGGTCTGCCGCTGCGGATAGAAGTACTGGCCGACCTTGCGCACGATGCGGATCACCTCGCGCTCCCACGGCTCGAGCAGCGGCGCGTTTTTCTCCGCGAAATACAGCAGATTTTCCTGCGGCTCCGGCGGATAGCGCTCCTCGATTTCCTCCGGCAACGGCGTGTGCCGGGTCGGCAGCGTGCGCCACAACTCGTTGACCTGTGACTGCAGATAGGCTTCGCGCTCGCGCCGCGCGGCGAATTCCTTTTCGAGCGAAAGCTTCTGCGGACGCTTGTAGCGGTCCACGCCGTAGTTCATCAGCGCATGACACGAATCGAGCAATTCCTCGACCCGATCGAGCCCGTAGCGCTCCTCGCACTCCGCGATGTAATTCTTCGCGTAGACGAGGTAGTCGATGATCGCGTGCGCGTCCGTCCACAGCCGGAACAGATAGTTGCCCTTGAAGAACGAGTTGTGCCCGTAGGCCGCATGCGCGATGACGAGCGCCTGCATCGTCATCGTGTTCTCTTCCATCAGATACGCGATGCAGGGGTTCGAATTGATCACGATCTCGTACGCCAGACCCATCTGCCCGCGACGGTAGCTTTTTTCGGTGGAGAGAAAGTGTTTGCCGAACGACCAGTGACGGTAGTTCACCGGCATACCGACGGACGCGTACGCATCCATCATCTGTTCGGCGCTGATGAGTTCGAGCTGGATCGGATACACGTCGAGTTCATATTGCTCCGCAACACGAGCGATATGCGAGTCGTACTCTTCGATCAATTCGAAGGTCCAGTCCGACGGGCACGGCAGAGGCCGTCTATCGGCTACGGTCATACGGACTTCCCTTTGCCCCTCAGTGGGCGTTCCGGTGTGTCCCTGTGCTGCAGCGCTGTCGTGCGCTCCGGCTTCGGTGGCTCGCGTAGCGTGCGCCCCGGCCTCGGCATGCCCCGACTGTTGCTGCGGCACGCCTTTCCCGCGCTCAGGCTGATAGCCGCGCGCTTCGTTGTGCAGGTGCTTGTCGGTCATGAAGTCGCCGCCTGCTTTTCAAACAGCTCTCGAAACACCGGATAAATGTCGGCCGCGGTTTCGACCTTCTTCATCGCCATGTGCGGCTGGCTGAGCGCCAACTGCGCATATTCGAGCCACAGGTTCTGCTCTTCGGGCGTGACCTGGATATACGCAAAATACCGCACCTTCTGCAGGATGTCATCCGAGAGTAATTTGCGGCACTTCGGCGAGTCGTCGGTCCAGTTGTCGCCGTCCGAGGCCTGCGCCCCGTAAATGTTCCATTCAGTCGGCGAATAGCGCTCGTCCATCACCTTGCGCATCAGTTCGAGCGCACTCGACACCACCGTGCCGCCGCTTTCGGTCGAATGGAAGAACGTGTCTTCGTCGACCTCTTCGGCGCGCGTGTGATGGCGGATAAACACCACCTCGATGCGCTCGTAGTTCCGCTTGAGGAACAGATACAGCAGGATGAAGAAACGCTTGGCGAGATCCTTGCGCTGTTCGTCCATGGAACCAGAGACATCCATCAGACAGAACATCACCGCCTGGCTGGACGGCGTGGGCTGCTTCACGCGGTTCACGTAGCGCAGGTCGAACGGATCGATGAATGGAATTCGCCAGATGCGACCGCGCAAATGGTGGATTTCCTCTTCGAGCAGTCTGATTTCTTCGCGGCGATCCGCGGGATCGGCCTTCAGCACTTCGAGCTGCCGCTCCATCTCGTGCAGCTGGTTGACGAGTGGCGCGCCAAGCGCGATACGCCGGCCGAGCGCGCTGCGCAGCGAACGGACCACGTCGATGTTGTTCGGCGTGCCTTCGGCGGCCCACCCCGCGCGCACGCTCTTCCACGTCGGCACGGCCAGCAGATGGGTTTTGACGAGACGCGGCAGTTCGAGGTCGTCGAAGAAATACTGCATGAATTCTTCGCGGCTCAGCTCGAACACGAAGTCATCCTGACCTTCGCCCTCGTTGCTGGCCTGACTGCCCCCGCCTCCGCCGGCGCCGCCTTGCGGGCGCTGGATCTTGTCGCCGCGGATGTAGTCCGAGTTGCCCGGATGCACCATCTCGCGCCTGCCGCCCGGACCATGGCGGAACGACGGTTCCGCGATGTCCTTGCGCGGGATCGTGATGCTCTGGGTGTTCTGGATGTCCTTGATGCTACGGTCGCGCACCGCCTCCGAAACGGCGCGACGAATATAGTTCTTAACGCGGCGCAAAAAACGCTCGCGATTCGCAATGCTTTTGTTCTTGCCTGCTAACCTGCGGTCGATGATTTGATGAAGCACGCCGGTCTCCCATGCAACTGCGCGTCGATCGGAGTTGGCACCTTAGCTGTCGACCAGAGTTCGCGCTTTAGCGCGCTACTCTGGTCCCACGCAAAGCGCTTATTCCAACCCCATCCAACTGCGCTAATTTCGGGTCCGCGAGACGCCCGCCGCATGGTCCGCAACGCTACGTCCATGCAGCTAGCGCCTCGCAGGGTGCCCGCGCGGCTGGACCACGCGGGCGCCACGCAATGCGCATCACGATGACTTGCGCACGCGCAGATACCAGTCACATAGCAAGCGCACCTGCTTCGGCGTATAGCCCTTCGTCACCATCCGGTTGACGAAGTCTTCGTGCTTGCGCTGCTCCTCTGCCGAGCCCTTCGCGTTGAATGAAATCACTGGCAGTAGTTCCTCCGTGTTCGAGAACATTTTCTTTTCGATCACGACGCGCAGCTTCTCGTAGCTGATCCATGCAGGATTCTTCCCCGCATTGGCAGCACGCGCACGCAGCACGAAGTTCACGATCTCATTGCGGAAGTCCTTCGGGTTGCTGATGCCCGCAGGCTTTTCGATCTTCTCCAGTTCGGCGTTCAGCGCCGCGCGGTCGAAACTCTCGCCGGTGTCGTGATCGCGGAATTCCTGATCCTGAATCCAGAAGTCCGCGTACGTCACGTAGCGATCGAAAATATTCTGTCCGTACTCCGAATATGACTCCAGATACGCGGTCTGAATCTCCTTGCCGATAAAATCCGCGTAGCGCGACGCGAGCACGTCTTTGACGAACGACAGATACTTCTGCTCGGTTTCCGGCGGGAACTGCTCGCGCTCGATCTGCTGTTCGAGCACGTACATCAGATGCACCGGATTGGCAGCGACTTCGGTCGAGTCGAAGTTGAACACGCGCGACAGGATCTTGAACGAGAAGCGGGTCGATACACCGGTCATCCCTTCGTCGACGCCCGCGAAGTCGCGGTACTCCTGGTAAGACTTGGCCTTCGGATCGGTGTCCTTGAGATTCTCGCCGTCGTACACCTGCATCTTCGAGAAGAGGCTGGAATTCTCGGGCTCCTGCAGCCGCGTGAGCACCGACATCTGCGCCATCATCTTCAGCGTGCCCGGCGCGCAAACCGCATTGGCGAGCGACGAATTACGCAGCAGCTTCTCGTAGATCTTGATCTCTTCACCGTAGCGCAGGCAGTACGGCACCTTGACGACGAAGATCCGGTCGAGCAGTGCCTCGTTGTTGCGGTTGTTGCGGAACGCCTTCCATTCCGACTCGTTCGAGTGAGCGAGGATGATGCCGTCGAACGGAATCGCGCCGAAGCCTTCCGTGCCCTTGAAGTTGCCTTCCTGGGTCGCGGTGAGCAGCGGGTGCAGCACCTTGATCGGCGCCTTGAACATTTCGACGAACTCGAGCAGGCCCTGATTGGCGAGACACAGACCGCCGGAGTAGCTGTACGCGTCCGCGTCGTCCTGCGCATACTGTTCGAGCTTGCGGATATCGACCTTGCCGACCAGTGACGAGATGTCCTGATTGTTCTCGTCGCCTGGCTCGGTCTTGGCGATACCGATCTGCCGAAGGATCGACGGGTAGCGGCGCACCACGCGGAACTTGCGGATGTCGCCGTTGTATTCATGCAGGCGTTTGACCGCCCACGGACTCAGGATACCTTTGAGGTAGCGCCGTGGAATACCGTATTGTTCTTCGAGAATCGGGCCGTCTTCCTCGTAGTCGAACAGACCGAGCGGCGACTCGTTCACGGGCGAGCCCTTGATCGAGTAAAACGGCACGCGTTCCATGAGCTGCTTGAGACGTTCCGCGATCGACGATTTACCGCCGCCGACCGGTCCCAGCAGATACAGGATCTGTTTCTTTTCTTCGAGCCCCTGGGCCGAGTGCCGGAAGTAAGCGACCACCTGCTCGATCACATCTTCCATTCCGTAGAACTCGCGGAATGCGGGGTATACCTTGATGACCTTGTTCGCGAAGATACGCGACAGGCGCGGATCGTTGCGAGTGTCGATCTGTTCGGGTTCTCCGATTGCCGTCAACATGCGTTCGCCAGCCGTGGCGTACGCGGCGGGATTGTCTTTGCAGAGCGCGAGATACTCCTCGAGCGAGAGTTCATCCTCTCGTGTTTTCTCGAAGCGTGTCGCGAAACTGCTGTAGATATCCATGCTACCTCCTCGCCGAAGTCTGGACCGATGTCGTGCGCGGCGCGCTATTCGGAAACGACATCGCTCGAATTCATCCTAAACCCTTTTAAATTTTTTTTCACGAACTACGTTGCGAAAATCGCGCCGTGTCTGCCTCCCGATATTCCTCACTTGGAAACATAGTTTCGACCACCTACAATTTTGCACTCTCATCACAGCGATGACAGCGTCTTGCGTCCTTGCCTGCGCCCCACCGTCGTCACATCACGGCCTCGTCGTCCCACACTGCTGCTCAGTGCTCCTGCACGACTCATCGCGTCACGCGCTGCCCGAACGATCTCTCGTGCGCATCGGAACAGTTGTGCGCGTACCCACACCTGGTGGCGCAAAGTGCGGACGTGGAAATCCCATGCTCGTTTCGTGCCCGGTCCTCTCTTCATCAACGCGCGGCCCATGTGTTCGGTCTACGCCTGTACGCGTCTGTTACATGTTCGCTGGTGCATCTTCAGCCGATTCGCCATCGCGTGAGGGCCTGAGTTGCGTGTGATTCTGCAAACGCACACGATGGTTCGTGGCAGCGCCACACGTGCTGCGCCGCGCCGAGTAACCGTGTTACGAGCCGGGTCGGCGCGTCCATAACTGGATCACGGCAATCTCACGCATCGACTTGATACGGCTATGCGCCGAATCCGCCAACGCGGCTGCGATAAAAATAAAACGGCCGCACGAGGCGGCCGTTTGAATGATTGGAATGAAGCTTCGTAACTTACGGTTACAAGCGTATGGTGACAAGCGCATGCTCCGGGCGCCGCGGCGAAGGTCACCGTCCCTCGCTCAGATCAGTTCTATCTCCACTTCCCCGAGCCCGTCGATATGGCCGCGCACAATGCCCGGCCGGTCCACCGCATGTGCCCCAACGTACGAACCGGTGGTGAGCGTCCAGTCCCGTTCGATCGTGATGCCCATCGCAGCGCAATGATTGACGAACCATACCAGCAGTTCGCGCGGGTCGCCGGCCGGGTTGCCGGTGGCTTCCGGCACCAGCGACTCGCCGTCGAAACTCAGCTCCAGCTCCGGTGAAACGAAATCGAAGCCGCGTGCGAGACCTGCGTAGGCAACCGGATGGCCGCTGACCAACGCCCCATTGTTCTGCGCGTCGGCCAGTTGCGCGAGCGGCGCGATGTTCGGCCATTCGCTGAAGCGGCTATCGACGATCTCGATGGCGGGCAGCACCACACCGACCTTCGAGAGCACCTCGTCGCGTGCATAGGCGCGGCCGCGCGGCTCGATCGGCTCGGCAAAGCGGAAGGCGATCTCGAGCTCCACAAGCACGCGAAAGAATCCGTCATGCGCGATCCGTGCCGGCGACGGCAGCACCAGCGACGCGGGAATCGGCGCGCCGGCGGCGGCCCCACCCGGCGACGGCGCGCCGATCTTCCACGCGCCGGTCGAATCGCCGAGGCCTGCGATGACCGCCTGCTGGATCGCATACGCAGTCGCCGCATCGGGCGGCAGGCTGTCCGGAGCGGGCGCATCGATCGGGCGATGCTGTCGGCGTGCTTCGATGAGGCGGTGCGCAAGGTCTTGTGGCGTCATGTTTGTCCTCTGGCTGGCGCATTGAGCGGTTCATGGTGGCGTGATGGTCGGAGCGGGCGTGTGGGGCGGCAATCTGCGAAGGCGGGCGCTCACGCTTGCCGAATCGACGATTCGCGTCAGCTGCCGGCGCGACGAGTTCTTGCCGCGCCCGTCAATGTACCGGATCACGAGGCCCGCTAGGGCGCCCGCGGTCATCTTGAATGTGACTTGATGCGCACATGACGCAAAAAGACCGCGAATGCCTGCGCAAACGCGGTCCTGAGCTAAAGACTTTCGACCATCGGCAGCGCGCATCGCGTCGACGCGCCGTGCCGGAACGAACATTGCACATCAGCCTTGGCGCGCCAGCGCCTGGCGCCCTGCGCCGCCTAGAACGTCTCCCAATCCTGAGCGCCGCCGGCGCTCGCCGGCGCGATGGCTTTGGCCGGCGCACGCGTGGGCGCGGCCGTGGCTCGCGGCGCGGCCGCTGCGGCTGGCGCCCGGTTCACCGCCACGGCTTGCGCCGCGGATGACGCAACCATGCGCGCGGCCACCGGGTGCACGGGTGCTGACGCGCGCTTCGCCGCCACATTCGCCGCCACATTTGCCGAGGCCTTCTCGCCGCCTTCTTCGAGCTGGAACACCGCGACCGCGGTGCGCAACTTGCCGGCCTGATCTTCGAGCGACGCCGCCGCCGCGGCCGCTTCCTCGACCAGCGCAGCGTTTTGCTGCGTGACCTCGTCCATCTGCGTGACGGCGCGTGCCACCTGATCGATGCCGCTGCTTTGTTCTTCCGACGCCGCCGCGATCTCGCCCATGATGTCGGTCACGCGCTGCACCGCGCCAATGATCTCGGTCATCGTGCGGCCGGCTTCGTCCACCAGCGCGGAGCCCGACTGCACGCGCTCGACCGAGGTGTCGATCAGTTCCTTGATTTCCTTGGCCGCCGCCGACGAACGCTGCGCGAGGCTGCGCACCTCGCCCGCCACCACCGCGAACCCACGCCCCTCTTCGCCAGCGCGCGCCGCTTCGACGGCCGCGTTCAGCGCGAGGATGTTGGTCTGAAACGCAATGCCTTCGATGATCGCAATGATGTCCGCGATCTTCGCCGAGCTCTGGTTGATCTCGCCCATCGTGCCGACCACCTGGCCGACCACCGCACTGCCCTTGTTGGCGATCGCCGACGCATTGGCCGCGAGCGAGCTTGCCTGGCGGGCGTTGTCGGCGTTCTGCTTGACCGTGCCGGTCAGCTCTTCCATGCTCGACGCGGTTTGCTGCAACGCCGACGCCTGCTCCTCGGTGCGCGACGACAGATCGATATTGCCGGCCGCGATCTGGCGCGTCGCGGTCGCAATCGATTCACTACCACTGCGCACGCTACGCACCGTTTCGGTGAGGTTATGCTGCATTTTGGCGATGCCTGCCAGCAACTGGCCCATCTCGTCGCGCGAGCTCACGGCGACCGGGCGGCGCAGATCGCCTGCTGCGATCGCGTCGAAATGGCCGAGTGCTTCGCCAAGCGGCCGGCCAATCGCGCGGCTCAGGGTCAGGTATGACAGCACTGCGGCGACGACGCCCACCGCCAGCGCGCCGAGGCTGACCATGCGGAACATGTTGAAGTTGTCTTGCGCGGCGTCGTAGCTCTGCTTCGCCGAGTCGAACTGGATTTTGCGCAGCGCGTCGTCGGCAGTGGCAAGCTCGTTGCAGGCGATCTGCAGCTGCTTGGCGCCTTCCACCTGCTTGCCCTGGTCGTTGGCCCCGATGATCGCAGCAAAGGCGTCCAACTTCTGGTGCAGTGCCTCGCGCTTCGCGGCGACGTCCTGCGCGACACGATCTTCTTGCGCGTCACGCGGCAGGTCGAGATACTTTTTCCACCACATGTCGGACGTGCTGCGCATCAAGTGCGCGCGCTCCAGCGTGGGCCCCACTTCCGGCGTGCCGGCCATGAACGCCGCCCGATCGGTCGCAAGGCGCTCGCGCGCCGCGTAAAGCTCAGCATTGTCGATATCCACCGCGCTCGGCATCGCATTGGTGAAGGTGTCCTGATAGGCGAGGTTCGAGCGGTTCATCCCGAACAGACCAAATACACCGATGGCGACCAGCAGTGCGGCCAGAAAGCCCATCGTGAGGCCAATCCGTGCCTTGATCGTAATGCCATTGTTCAACATGCTTGTCCCTGTGCTTATCAAAATGAGAGGCTGCATCACAGC
This sequence comes from Paraburkholderia ribeironis, assembly GCF_900019265.1. GTDB lineage: Bacteria > Pseudomonadota > Gammaproteobacteria > Burkholderiales > Burkholderiaceae > Paraburkholderia > Paraburkholderia ribeironis. Next base: position 80,598 of record NZ_CYGX02000019.1, on the reverse strand, counting down.
GCGGCGTAACGTGTGGCGTCTGCGTATTGGCGCTTTTTTTGAGTCCACGCTCTAATGTGTTTGTTTACGGCACCGCAGTCGCATACTTGAAGCATTTAATAAGTATGAAGAAAGACGTTGTAAGCAATTTGAACGATTTTTTGAGGTGCTGCCTCCCGCCGACGCGGCGTGCAGGCTGGGCGATCATCTTGCGTGGTAATTTTTTTTCTGATAGCGAGCCGCGTCGCATGGACGCGGAGCTGGAGAGCCTTGCGAGCCGAAGACGGAGCAAAACTGGCGCGCGACAGGTGTCGCGCGCAATAAAGTCAAGCCGGGAGGAAGCTGCGGCAACAGCAGAGGTGGAACCCGCCACGAATGCGCGCGCAAACTGCGCGCAAACAGCGAACAAACTGCGGGAATGAAGTGCAGAAACGAAGCAGAAACAAAGCGCGGGAGCAAAGCACGGGAACAACGCGCGGCACCGCACGACTATCTTCGGTCGCGCGACACCGCTCCATGCAATCAGGCCGGCGCGTCCAGTTCCGCGCGGGTGGGAATCGAAGGCTGCGCGCCGGCGCGGGTCACTGACAACGCAGCCGCCCGCTGCGCGAAGCGGATTGCCGCATCGACGCTCGCGCCTCGCGCGAGCTGCGCCGCGAAGCCGCCGATGAAGGTATCGCCCGCCGCGGTCGTATCGACGGCCTCGACCCGCGGCGCGTCGTACAGCGCCGCGTGCGCGCCGTCGAGCGTCGCGTGCACGCCGCGCGGACCGAGCGTCACCAGCACATTGCGCGCGCCGGCCGCGCGCAGCGCGGCGGCGGCTTTGGCGGCGTCCTCCGGGGACTCGACCGGCAGACCGGTCAGCGCCGCGGCTTCCACCTCGTTCGGAATCAGATAGTCGATCAGCGGCAGCCAGTCGGCGGGCAACGGCCCGGTGGCGGGCGCGGGATTCAGGATCACCGTCTTGCCGAGCCGCCGCGCCGCGGCCAGTGCCGCGCGCACCGCGTCGGGCGGCGTTTCGAGCTGGCAGATCACGACGTCGGCGGCGGCCAGCACCGCTTCATGACGGACGATCATCGCGGGCGTGACCTCGCCGTTGCTGCCAGCCACGATCACGATCGTGTTCTGGCTCGCGTCGTCGACTACGATCAGCGCGACGCCGCTCGCTTGCGTGCCGGTTTCGAGCGCCGCGCAGTCGATGCCCTCCGCCGTCAGCCCGTCGCGCAACTGCGCGCCATTCGCGTCCGCGCCGACGCAGCCGAGCATCGCCACCTGTGCGCCGAGCCGCGCGGCGGCCACCGCCTGGTTGCCGCCCTTGCCGCCCGTGACCTGCGCGAACGTGCGCCCGGCCAGTGTCTCGCCGGGCTGCGGCAGACGCGGCGCGCGCACCACGAGGTCCATGTTCAGACTGCCGACCACCGTCACGCGTCCTCGCGTTTGCTGATTTGCCACTTGCTTGTCCTCCATTGCACGTAGCGGGTCCACGCGACTCGCCGCGTCAGGCGGCCAGATCGCGCTTGAGCGCGCCGGCCCACGTCGCGGTGGATTCGCGCAGGATCAGCCGCGGCGACACGACGCGCCGGCGGCCAGGCGCGCGGGCATTGCCCGACGACGCCCCGGCGATGCGTTCGATCAGTGTCTGCGCCGCCATATCGCCCAGCGCGCGCACCGACTGGCCGACCGTCGACAGCGACGGATAGGTGAAGCGTCCCAGTTCGATGTCGTCGAAACCGATGATCGAGCAGTCGCGCGGCACGCTGATGTTGCGTTCCGCCGCGGCGCGCAGCGCACCGATGCCCATCATGTCGTTGCCGGCGAAAATCGCCGACGGTCCGACCGTGTCGAACAGCTGGCCGGCCGCGCGATGACCGCCTGTGCCGGAAAAATCGCTTTCGACGATCGCATTGGGCGCAATCTCGATGCCGCGCTCGGTCATCGCGCGGATGAAGCCGTGCACCCGCATCGCGCTGACCGCCGTCTGCACCGGCCCCGTGATGCAGCCGATCCGCACGTGGCCCAACTCCAGCAGGTGACGAGTGGCAAGATACGCGCCCTTCTCGTGATCGATCTGCACCAGGTCCGCGCTCAGGCCTTCGACGTTGCGGTCCACGATCACCAGCGGTTCATGTGCGTCGGCGAGCGTCTGCGCGAGCACGGCGTCATCGCCAGCGGACGCGACGATCAGCCCGTCGATGCGCTTTTCCTGCAGCACGCGCAGATAGTTACGCTGCTTGGCCGGGTCGTCGTCGGAGTTGCAGAAGAACACGCAGTAGCCGTTGCGCGCGCAGCCGTCCTCGATGCCGCGCGCCAGTTCTGCGAAATAGGGGTTGGTGGCGTTCGGCACCACCAGTCCGATCGTTGCGGTCGCGCGCGCTTTCAGCGAGCGCGCCACCGCCGACGGCACGTAGTGCAGCTGACGGATCGCGTGCTCGACTTTTGCGCGCACATCGGCCGACACCGGCCGCGAGTTGTTCACCACGTGCGATACCGTCGTGAACGACACGCCCGCCACGGCCGCCACATCCTTGATCGTCGCCATAACCTGTTGTTCTCCTGCCCGTTTTTCCCGCCGACCGCGCCATCTGGCGACCACCGGACGTCTTCATCGAAGACAGCCCCCACTCATGAATATCTGCGCCCGACCATTGATCAGGCGCGCTTGCGGCGGCTGCGGTACGTGTCCAGCACCACCGCCACCACGATCACCGCGCCGGTGATCATGCGCTTGGTCGGCTCGTTCGCACCGATCTGCGCGAGCCCGGCCGCCAGCACCGAAATGATCAGCACACCGAAAAAGGTGCTGATCACGGAACCGCGCCCGCCCATCAGACTCGTGCCGCCGATCACCACGGCCGCGATCACCTGCAGCTCCAGGCCGACGCCCGCATTCGGATCGGCCGCTTCCAGACGCGAGATCTGGAACAGCGCGGCAAGCCCCGAGAGCGCGCCCATCAGCGCGAACACGATCACCTTGTATGGCCGCGGATTGACGCCCGCGAGCCGCACCGCTTCCTCGTTGGTGCCGATGCCGACGAGATAGCGGCCAAACACCGTGCGCGTGAGCAGCAGTTGCGCGATCACCATCACCGCGACCGCGATCAGGAAAGCCGGCGAAATGCCGAGCGCGAGCGGATTCGACAGAAAGTCGAACGCGTCGCCGATATAGGCGGTGCGCGAATTGGTCATCTGATACGCCAGGCCGCGCGCCGCTTCGAGCACGCCGAGCGACACGATGAACGACGGAATCCGCCAGCCCACCGTCACCGCGCCGGTGATCGTGCCGGTCAGCGCCGCCGCGGCGACGCCGAGCAGCGCCGACGGCAGCGCTCCCCAGCCCCACTTCAGCGCGGCCACGCTCACCACCGACGCTCCCAGCGCCAGCACCGATCCCACCGACAGATCGATGCCGGCGATGATCAGCACAAAGGTCATGCCCACCGACATCACCACCAGATCGGGAATCTGATTGGCGATCGTGCTGAACGTGTCGTAGGTCAGGAAGTGCGAACTCAGCAACGAGAACAGCACGATCATCGCCAGCAACGCGCCAGCCAGCCCAAGGTAGTTCGAAAAGCCGAGCCGCGTGCCGGCCGGTTTGCCGCTCGCGAGCGGCGCGGACGGGTCGGCGGGCACCGTCGCGGCGGTCGCGCCCTGGTGGTTGCCTTGATGGTTGCCTTGATGGTCGCCCTGCCGGCCGCTCTGATTACCGCCCTGCTGGTCGCGCAACGATTGATCGGTCATCACAGACTCCCTGCTTCATTGGTGACGGGGGCGTGCAGCAGCGCTTCGCGGCTGCGATAGCCGGCGAACGCGGCGGCCAGCAGCGCATCCTGCGACCAGCTGGCGCGCTCGAACACGCCCGTCATGCTACCCGCGGACATCACGCCGATCCGGTCGCAGATCAGCATCAGCTCGCGCAGGTCGCTCGACACCACGACGAGCGCGCGGCCTTCACGCGCCAGCGCACCCATCAAGCCATAAATATCGAACTTCGCGCCGACGTCGATACCGCGCGTAGGTTCGTCGAATAACAGCACGCGGCAGTCGCGCGCCAGCCAGCGGCCGATCACGACCTTCTGCTGGTTGCCGCCCGACAGCTCGCCGACGATCTGTCCCGGGCCCGAGCTGCGAATCCGCATCGCGTCGATCTGCTTCTGCGCCAGCGCGTTCTCGCGCCGCGCATCGACGACGCCATGCCGCGCAACGCTGCCGATATTGCCGAGCGACACGTTGGCCGCGATCGGTTGCGGCAGCAGCAGCCCCTCGCCTTTGCGATCCTCGGTGATCAGCGCGATGCCGGCGCGCACGGCATCCGCGGGCGTATCGATTGCCACCGGCGTGGGCGGCGCGCCCGGCGTCGCGGCCAGCGCGACCGTGCCGCCGTCTTTCTGATCGGCGCCGTAGATCAGCCGCATCAGCTCGGTGCGGCCCGCGCCGATCAGGCCGCTAACGCCAAAGATCTCGCCCGCGCGCACGTCGAACGACACGTTGCGCACCACCTTGCCGCGCGTAAGCCGCTCGACCCTGAGCAGCGGTGCGCCGAGCTTGCGCACGCCCAGATCGATCCGCTCGCCGAGTTCGCGGCCGACCATCCATGTGACGATCTGATCGCTCGTCAGGTTGGTCATCGCGTCCACGTGCACGAGGCGCCCGTCGCGCAACACCGCAACCCGTTCGGCCACCCGCGCGAGCTCCTCCAGCCGGTGCGAGATATAGATCAGCGCGACGCCGCGCGACTTCAGCCGGTGGATCTGTTCGAACAGCAGATCGACTTCGCGTGCGGTCAGCATCGCGGTCGGCTCGTCGAGGATCAGCACGCGGCAGTCGTCGATCAGATTGCGCGCGATCTCCACCATCTGCTGATGCCCGATGCCGAGTTCGCCGACCAGCGTGTCGGGATCGATCGCATCGAGGCCGACTTGCGCCATCGCATGGCGCGCGTCGTCGCGCAGCTTGCGGCGGTCGATCCAGCCGAAGCTGAACGCGCCCACGCGCGGCAAGCGGTTCAGGAACAGGTTTTCCGCGACCGACAGGGTCGGCAGCAGATTGAGCTCCTGCATCACCATACGCACGCCGAGCGCCTCGGCTTCGGTGCGGCTCGCCGGCGCGTAAGGCGCGTCGCCGAGGCGCATCGTGCCGGTGGTCGGCTCGACCAGTCCACCGATAATTTTGGACAGCGTACTTTTGCCAGCGCCGTTCTCGCCGGTCAGCGCCAATACCTCGCCGGCTCGCAGCGACAACGAGACGTCGGCGAGCACAGGTTCGGCATAGGTCTTACCGGCGCCGCTAACGGACAGGACGACAGGCAAGGCATCGTGGTCGTTTGAATCCATCGCGATCCTGGTTCATGGCGGCCGGCGCGGCCTCATCTGGTTCACCCGCATGAGTCCGCCCACTACCGTCACGTGTCATGCCGGCCCAATGCGCGGGATGCGCAGGTGCTCACGGCCACGCACCCTCCCACCGCGCGGCCACCGTCATGACGCTTACCTCTGGATTTAACGGCGGCGCGGCGGGTTTCTTGAGCGCTTATTGAACGTTCATTGAGCGTTCATTGAATAGACGTGGATTCGTGCGGCTTATTTGTGTGGCTTATTTGTGTAGCTTCGGCGCTGCATGGCGTGATGCAAGGGCACCGGCGCGAGCCCGCACGCGTCGCGCCGACGCCAGCGCCAACGCGCCGAGGGCGACGCTCATTTACCCGCCAGGGTTTCCTTGGTTACCAGACTGACGGGCGTTTCCACCACGCCCGACAAATCCGACTGCTTCTTGTGCTCGCTGAGCGCCTTCAGCGCGGTATCAATGCCGAACACGGCCTGCTTGGCGGCGTACTGGTCCGCGGTGGCGAGCACGCGGCCGTCCTTGAGCATCGGCCGGATCGCGTTGATGTTGTCGTAGCCGACCACCATCACCTTGCCCTGCTTGCCCGCCGCGCGCACCGCCGAGACCGCGCCGATCGCCATGTTGTCGTTGCCGGCGAGCAGCGCCTTCAGGTTCGGGTACTCGTTGAGCATGGCCGAGGCCACCGCGTTGCCCTTGTCGATTTCCCATTCACCCGACTGCACCGAGGCGACCTTCGCGCCGACGGCCTGCATCGCGTCCTTGAAGCCCGCGGTGCGCTGCTGCGCATTGGTGGTGGTCGACACGCCTTCGAGAATGCCGACCTCGTCGCCCGCCTTCAGCTTCTTGGCCAGGTAATCGCCGACCTTCTGTGCGCCTTTGCGGTTATCCGGGCCGACGAACGGCACGTTCAGGTCTTTCGACTTGAGCACGTCCGGGTCGAGCCGGTTGTCGATGTTCACGACGATGATGCCCGCGTCCACCGCCTTCTTGACGACTGGCGCGAGCGCCTTCGAATCGGCCGGCGCGAGCACGATCGCGTCGACCTTCGAGACGATCATCTGCTCGACGATGCGGATCTGGTTCGCGGTGTCGGTCTCGTCCTTGATGCCGTTGGTGATCAGGTCGAACTGGCCGGGATTGTGTTTCTGATATTCCTTCGCGCCGGTTTCCATGGTCAGGAAGAACTCGTTGGCAAGCGACTTCATCACCAGCGCGATCTTCGGCTTGTGGGCCGGCGCGTTCTGCGCATGCGCAGCGGAAAACGGCAATGCAACGGTAGCGGCGGCAAGAACGGCGGCCGCGAGGATGCGACGGCGAATGCGATGGCTCATGCGTATCTCCAGGTTTTTTCAGGCTCGGGGCGAACCGTATTCTTAGTGACGCGCAAACGTTTGCGAGGCTTATTCTCAATGCAGCCCCGTCGAAATGTCAACGGCACGCAGTGGTGCGGTGCACCGGCGCGCAGAATCTGCGGCCGTGCTGCGCGCTCGATCGATTCAGGCTGGCGCGCGTGATGAGCGCGCCGGCGGGCGGCATATCGCAAGGGTCCCTCGCTTGGTCCGTGCGTAGTGGATTTGCCACCGGCTGCAAGGCAGTCAGCCGGCTGGCCGCCTATGCTGGCCCTTTATTGCGCGCGATGCAAGCCCGAACCGCGTGTGCCGAGTGCGATGAAAGCAATTCGCAGGCGCGGCGATCGCATGGCCCGGCCGCCAGGCGCGGCGCCGAACCGCGCGGCGCGCGGCGCCGAACCGCGCGGCGCGCGGCGCGTGGCCTGCCACTTATAGCCAGCCCGCCTTGCGAAAGCGCGTGAACAGCAAGAGGTCGATCCCAAACATGATCGCGAGACAGAGCGGATAGCCGAATCTGAAGTGCAGCTCGGGGATGTTCTGAAAGTTCATCCCGTAGATGCCGGCGATCATGGTCGGCACCGCGAACAGCGCCGCGAACGAGCCGAGCCGTTTGGTCACCTCGTTCTCGGCGAGGGAAATCATGCCGAGATTGACCTGCACCGCGGTGACGACGATTTCACGCCGGCCTTCGATGGTTCTGACGATCCGCTCGAGATGGTCGTAGACATCGCGGAAGTAGGCCTGCATGCCTTGGCAGACGCTCGGAATGCGCCCGCCCGTCAATTTGCTGACCGCTTCCTGCAGCGGGACGACATGGTGCTGCAGAAGCACGAGGCGGCGCTTTAACGAGTAAAGATCCTGAATGATCGCCCGCGACGCCGCCGAATTGTTGCGGTCGAAAATGCGGTCTTCGAGTGCTTCGATTTCGGAACTCATCGACTCGACGATCGGGAAATAGCGATCGACGACATCGTCGAGCAGCGCGTACAACACGAACGCGGAGCCTTCCTTGAGCAAGCGCGGTTCGCGCTCGCAGCGCGCCCGCACGGACTGAAAACCGACGCGCGTGCCGCGCCGCACCGACAGCACATAGTTGCGCCCCACGAACACGTCGACTTCGCCAAGCAGCAGCTCGTTGTTCTCGTCCATCTCGACCGTATGCATCACGGCGAACAGCGACTCGCCGTATTCCTCGATCTTGGGACGCTGGTGACCGTTTTGCGCGTCCTCGACCGCGAGCTCGTGCAGGCCGAATTCCTTTTTCATCGCGGCCAGCTCCTCCGGCCCCGGGTCTTTGAGCGCGACCCAGACGAAACACTCCGGCCGTGCTACGTAGTCGCTGATGCTATCGATGTCGATGTCAGCGAGCTTCCGACCGTCCTGATAGGCAGCGCAATTGATCAGCATGTTCGGATTACCTTGAAAGCGAAAACGGACCGCCCGGCCTCGCGCGGCGCGCAAGGCATGCGTCAGGTCCGAGTTGACGAAAAAGCGTGAGGCGTCATGTTAATGGGCATGGCGGCAACGTCATGTATTCAATTGTTAAACCTGCTGGGAACCTGCGGAGCGACGCGCCCGCGCATGACATGCGCGGCGAGCGCGGTTTTGCACCGGTCGTCCAGGCGCGTCGGCATGCGGGTTCGCGCGTGCTGTCAATCGTGGTCCCGCTTCCTGCGAGCGCGTGGCCCAGTGCCGGGCGATCCTGATCGCTGCCGTGCTGCCGCTGCCTTGCATGATAGCAACGCGGGCCGCTTCCACCCGCCCGGCCGTGCAGGTCAGCGCGACACCGCTTGCATGGCGTGGCGTTCTTCTTCATGATCGGTGCGAAAGGCGACGCGGCTGGCGCTTCGCGTCGCAGATCGGCGGCTTCGTCGTCCGCATCGCCCGATCATACGAACAGCAACCATCTTGCATGGGACCAGAGTAACGCGCTGAAGCGCCAACTCTGGTCGACCGCTGAGGGCCTGGAGTAAGTGCTGAAGCGCTAACTCCGGTCAAACCTCAGCATGGGACCAGAGTAGGCGCTAAAGCGCCAACTCTGGTCGACAAAGGAGACGGCTATGTGGTATTTCACCTGGATTCTCGGCGTCGGCGTGGCTTTGGGCTTCGGCATCATCAACGTGATGTGGCTGGAAACCAATGGCAAGTTCGCGCGTGATCCCCAGCCTGGCGACACACCATCGTCCCCTGCCGAGGACGCCTCTTCGTGACGCATCTGGTTTTCTTTTGCGGCCACGCCGGCACGGGCAAGACCACGCTCGCCAGAAAACTGTTCGGCGCGCTGATGAAGGCGAGCGGTTCGCCCTTTTGCCTGCTCGACAAAGACACGCTGTTCGGCGGCTATAGCGCCGCCGCGATAGCGATGCTGACCGGCAACCCGAACGACCGCGACAGCCCGCTGTTCCTGCAACACCTGCGCGACCCCGAGTACCGCGGCCTGCTCGACACCGCGCGCGACAATCTTGCGCTCGGCGTCAGCGCCGTGGTGGTCGGCCCGCTATCGCGCGAAGTGCGCGAGCGGCGCCTGTTCGATCGCGCGTGGTTGGGAATCGGCGCCGAGGTGAAGCTACGGGTCGTGTGGGTCCATACGTCGGAAGAGACGGCGCGGCAGCGCATCGTCGAGCGCGCCAATCCGAACGATGCGTATAAGCTCGCGCACTGGGACGAGTACCGGCAGCGCCGCTTCATGCCCAGCGGCGCGCTTTGCGACGATCTGCTGATGTTCGACAATAGCGCGCCGACGCCGGCGGATTACCAGGACCTGCTGGCGCGCATCGTCGACGAGCCGTACGCGGCACCCACGATGATGCCGCCGGTGCCTGTGTAGCAACGGCGGCCGAAAACAGAAATGCCCCGCCAGGTCAGTTCAAGGCGGGGCATTTTTTGCGGCCCTCTGCGGGGCCTTTCCTGCCAGTCGCAGCCGCTACCGCCGCTTATGGTGGCGGCGCCACGGCCCTCCTTCGCTGGCTTAACGCTGACGATCGCGCGTTATGCGGTCGCCATCGTGTCCAGCGACTGTCCTTCGTACAGCTGACCAAATCGGTTCGCGAGAAAGTCGCGCAGCGACACCTGTTCCTGACGCACGAAGCCCTTTTGCGGCAGCTTCTGCTCGCGGAACAGATCGAGCACCGCACACATCGCGCCCGCCGTGGTGATCTGGATCGCGCTCATCGCCACGCCGCACACCGTCTTCGCGAAGATCTTGCGGGTGAACACCTCCTGCACCAGTTGACCGTCGCGCATGCCACTCACGGTGATGAACACCAGCACGACGTCCTGCGCGGTCGATGGCACCGAACGGCGCATGATGTTCTTGAGCGTGTCGCGATCGCTGGATAGACGCAGGTCTTCGAGCAGGAACTGCATCAGATTGCGGTGGCCCGGATAGCGCACCGACTTGTAGTCGAGCGTTTCGACCCGTCCCGAGAGCGTCTCGCACAGCGTGCCAAGGCCGCCGGACGTATTGAAGGCTTCGTACTCGGTGCCGTCGAGCGAAAAATGTTCGAGGCCTTCGAGCGGCTGCACCCATTGCGTGCGACCGTCGCGGATCGCTTCGCAAGGCTGACAGTACTCGTTGATCAGACCGTCGACGCTCCAGGTCAGGTTGTACTTCAGCGCATTGGTCGGGAATTCCGGCAGCGCGCCGACGCGCATCTTGACGTCGCGAATTTCGCTGAAGCGGTTCGCGAGTTCGTGCGCGGCAATCCCGATGAAGCCCGGCGCGAGACCGCACTGCGGCATGAATGCGTGCTCGGCGTCGTCGGCGATCGCGCGGATCGCGTGAGTGGCGCGCACGTCCTCGGTCAGATCGAAGTAATGCACGCCCGCGCCCTTCGCGGCGGACGCCACGTTCACCGCGAGGTAATACGGCAACGCGTTGACGAGCGCGTCGAAGCCTTGCATCGCGGCGCGCAGCGCGGCGGCATCGGCGGAATCGACGCGCCGCGTCGGGATGCCCTGGGCGGCGAGCTTATCGAGCGCGTGCTGGTCGCGGTCGAACGCGACGACTTCGTAGTCACCGGTTTCGCGCAGCATGTGCGCGATGGTGTGACCGATCAGACCTGCGCCCACAATGGCTACTTTCATGCGCTTCTCCATGTTGTGTGTGTGCTGTCTCCAGCTTCGAATGGCGCAGCGTTGAAGGCGCGGCGCCCGGCGGGCTGAACCCTTGAGCAACAGTGTAGGAAGAAGCGCACACAGTTCATACGCACAAAATGCTGCGTTATGACTATGAAGTTCGACGTTATGACGAAGCAGGCAGTCGATCTGTCGGAATGGCGTTAAAGTGCGCTGACGTTAAAGCGCGCTAGTGACGAAGCCGCCGCTGTAAAAACCGCATGACCGCCGCATGCGTGTTCACAATGTCCCGCGGTCGATCTTGCGCGCGAGAATGATCGACGTGGTGGTCCGCTCCACCCCTTCCATCCCGCCGATCTGGTCGAGCAGATCATTCAACCGGTCCGGCGAATCGGCGCGCAGCCACGCGACGTAGTCGAACTCGCCGCTCACCGCGCATAGCAGCTGGACCTCGGGCATCTTGCCGAGACGCTTCTGCACGGCCGGCCCGTACTTGGGCGCGATGATGATGCCGACATAGGCCACGATGCTCGAGTCGAGCACGTCCTGACCGAGCCGCACGCTATAGCCGGCGATCACGTTGCTGCGCTCCAGCCGGGCAATTCTCGCGATCACCGTGGTGCGCGCCACGTCCAGCTGGCGGGCGAGACTGGCCACGCTTTCACGGGCGTTGGCTTGCAGCAGTGCAACGAGGTTGCGGTCGAGGTCGTCGAGCTGGTCGAGGCGTGGAGGTCTCATCGAGGGCGAAGGATGTGAGTCAACGGTGCTGCGGATTATCGCGCGTCTTCAGTGCGCGGTGGCGCGCGGTGCTGCGCTGTGATGCACTCGGCAATAGAAACGGCGGAGACGGCGGAGACACCGGCGACGGCGCCACTCACGCGCCCAACCGCTCCATCACGAAATCGATGAAGCTGGTGAGCTTGGGCGTGGCGCGGCGATCGCGCGGATAGATCAGATGCACCGGCACGCCTTCGGGCAAATAGTCGTCCAGCACGGATACCAGTTCGCCGCTGGCGATCTCACGCGCGAGCAGCGCCTCGGGTTGCAGCACCAGACCGAAGCCGCGCAACGCCGCGACCTTCAGCGCCTGGCCGTTGTTCGCGCGAAACCGGCCGGCGCGCAGCGAGCTGTCGTCGGGGCGCTCGCCATCCAGACGCCACAAACCCTCGCGGCCCCAATGCAGAAAGCCGAGACATTCGTGCTGCACGAGATCGGCCGGCGTGTGCGGCGTGCCGGCGCGCGCCAGATAGGCCGGCGACGCGCACGCGCGCATCCGGTACGGCTTCAGCGGCCGTGCGACGAAACTCGATTCCGCCAGATGACCGATGCGCACCGCTGCATCGAAGCCCTCGTCCACCAGGTCGACGATGCGGTTCGACAGATCGAGTTCGAGGCTCACCTCTGGCCACGCGCTCAGATAGTCGGTCATCGCCGGCGCGAAGATTTCGACGCCGTAGGTGAGCGGCACGGTCACCTTGAGCACGCCGCGCGGCGCAGCGGCCATCGCCTCGGCGAGCGACTCGGCATCCCGTACGTCGGCGAGAATGCGCCGGCACTGCTCATAGTATTGCCGGCCTATTTCCGTGAGACTTTGCCGCCGTGTGGTGCGCGTGAGCAGTCGCGTCGCCAGCCGGTTTTCGAGCGCGCGAATGTGCTTGCCCACCATCGCCGACGAAATGTCGAAGCGCTCGGCCGCCGCCGTCAGGCTGCCGGCCTCGACCACCGCGACGAAGATTTCCATGCTGACGAATTTGTCCACCGGCTATTTCCCGTTCGTTTCGGTTGTAAGCGTTTGTCGCGCAAGGGCCGCACTGCCGCGATATCGTGTTACTAATAACGGCGACGGCGCAAACGGGCAGCGGGCCGCCGTGCATCTCGACTGCCCGACGCGGCACGAGCCGGGCGCCACACGCCTTTTCCAGATTCCCCAATTCGAATAGACATCAGGAGTTTTCGATGAAAAAAGCACTCGTAATGCTGGCTACCGCAATCTCGATGAGCGGCGCGTTCGCCCAGACTGCCGCGCCGGCTTCAGCACCGGCGAGCACCGCTGCCGAGCCGGCCGGCAAGACTGGCCATGAGCGCAACGTCGAAGACCGCATCGCCTATCTGCACGCGCAACTGAAGATCACCCCGGCGCAGGAAACGCAATGGAACACGTTCGCCGATGTGATGCGCAGCAACGGTCAAACGATGAGCCAACTGTTCCAGCAACGCAAGGCTGCGACCAACGTGAGCGCGCTCGACGACATGAAGCAATACGCAGGCATTGCGCAAGCACACGCGGACGGCATGAAGAAACTGGTCGATGCGTTCGAACCGCTGTATAGCAGCCTGTCGCCGGAACAGAAGAAGCTCGCTGACACGACGTTCCATCAGCCGGGCGGCGTCGAAGGTGGCCATCACCATCATGGCAGGGGCAAGGTCGGCAAGACCACGCCGGCTCCCGCTAGCGACGCGACGGTGAAGCCGTAACGAACTGGCTCGCGCGCAGCGCGATTTAGCGTGCGCCGCGCGTGCGGCTCTTTCGCGATGAACGGCAGCCTCCCCGAACACGCGATCCATGCTGCCCAACGCAAAAGAACCACTCGTCAGATGCATCTGGCATGATGCGGGTACGCGGCCGCGGGACACGACGTCCCGCTGCAAAGCCTCGACACAAAGTCGACGCGCCGTCGTCAACATTTCCATCTCTGCCCGCTTCATGACCGAACTCAAAAATGTCGATCTCAGTCAGGACGCCAACGCCCAACGCGTCGTAAAAGACGAAACGGTCGGCGTCGAATTTGCCATCGCCGCAGGCGAATTGATGAGCCTTGAAGGCCCGAACCGCTACATGCGCGGCGACGCGTTGATCACCGGCTCGACGGGAGACCGCTGGGTCGTCTCGCGCGAGCGCTTCGACGCCAAATACGTGCCCGACGCCGCGCTCGCGCACGGCGAACCCGGCGCCTACCGCAACCGCCCGGCCGTGGTGCTGGCCAAACAGATGCACGAAGCGTTCTCGCTCGCCCGTTCCGCGCACGGCGGCGATGTGCTGCGCGGCGCCGCCGGCGACTGGATCATGCAATACGCGCCCGGCGACTATGGCGTGGTCCAGGCGGCACGCTTCGCGAAGGTTTATCGGCTCGCCGATTGATCCCCGTCAGGCGAACTCGTCGCCGAGATCCACCGTGACCTCGCGCGGCACCGGCTCGCCGTTCGCATACAGCTCTTCGAGCGAGCCCAGGCTCGCTTCGACATACGCGCGCAGCACCGCAAAACTGCGGCCGCGCAGCCGCGCCGGCAACGCGCGATAACGCGCCAATGCCGCCGGCGCAATCACCACCGTCATCACGATGCGGCGCGCGGTGGCGCCGAAACGCATCGCCACCCAGTGAATCGCCAGCGTGGGCGTGCCGTCTTCCGCCGCGCGCTGGATGAACTGCGTCTGCTCGGGAAACAGGTCGCTGATAACGCGCGCCAGTTCCTCGAACTCGGGATTCGCGCACTCGTATTGGTAAGCTTCCATGGGGTCTGCCGGACGTGATCCTGGAGGGGCCTGAAAAGTAGGCCGATTTTAGGCAAAGGCCAGCAATTTAGCGAGGCACGTATGTAGCGATGCAGGTCATCACGTGGCCACCGCGGCACGCCTGAAGCTGCGCAGCAGCAGCCCCGCGACGAGCACCGCCGCTACCGCATACACCGCGTCCACCGCCGCGAGCGGCACCAGCTGCGCCTGGAACAACGCGGCGGGCACGTCGACGAGCGCATGCAGAACGATCGCGAGCGGCAGGATCGCACGCCAGCCGGCCCGCACGCCGCGCCACATCAGCACCGACAGACCGATCTGGAACACCAGCGCGGCGACGCGTTCAAGCGCGAAAATGCCAGCCGTCTGCGGCGTCAGACCGGCGAGAATCAGGTGAATGCGCATCACCGAGTCGCTCGGCAGATTGCTCAGATAGTCATCGAGCTGGCCGCGGTTTTCGAACACCGCGAACAGGATCCACTGAACCTGCACCAGCACGCCGACCATCCAGGCTTCCGCGCCGCCGTGGCCGAGGCCGTAGGTCAGCCCGGGGCCGTCATCGGCGCGCGGCGCACTGGCCGCGTTGGCGGGCCGGGCCGCCGCGCGCCTGAGCAGCAGCCGCATGCCGATGAAACGCCCCACTTCCTCGCAGACCCCCGCGACCAGCGCGCCGTACGCCACGAAGGCGAGCGGATGCGACAGGAAAGTGGCGGTCGCCTCGTTTCCATGCAGCACGTAGTCGTTCAACGCGCGCTCGATCACCATCGCGAACAACGCGAACACGGCAATGCCGACGATCGCGTCGCGCGGCTTCAGCGCGAGCGGCCGGCGCAAACGTCGATAGATCAGGAACGGTAAGGCGGCGACCAACAGCGTCGCGAGGGCGAGGCTCGAGAGAGTAAGCGGTGCTACGACCATGGATTTCCTTGCGATGACCGGCGCACACCCGCTGCGCGCCGCAGCCCGAATGATCGCAGATCAGCGCGAAGTCGACGCGCGAACGATCAGCTCGCCCGGCAGGAGACAATCGCGCGCCGTGGTCTGAACGCCTTCGATGCGTTCGTGCAGGAACTCGACCGCGCGGTAGCCGATCTCGTAGGTCGGCTGACGGATCGTCGTGATACCGGCCAGTTCGGCCCAGTCGGGGTCGTCGATCGAGAGCAGCGCGACGCGCGCCTGCCAGTCGGCGCCGTAACGTGCTTTCAGATGCAGGGCGAGACACAGCGCGACCGGCGCGTTGGCCGCGAACAGCGCAACGCGTGCGGCCTGGTTCGGCTCGCCCGCGTGGCCGATGACGCCGACGCTGCCGACCGCATCGAGCGTGCGATCCAGTTCGGCGAGGCTGCGCTCGACCTCGGCGGGGTCCGCGAGATTGAGCACCAGCGTGTGTCCGCGTGCGATGGCCTTGCGCTTCGTACCGTGCGCAGCGGCCTGCGCGCGCATCGCGTCGCGAAACGCTACCTCGCGCAGCTGCCGCGAACTGACCTGTTCGAACGGCTGGACGACGAACCAGATCTCGTCGAAACCCTGGTCAAGCAAATGCCGCGTGCCGAGTTCGGCGGCGGCCCGGTTGTCGAGCCCGACCATATCGGCAACGAGCCCTTCCACCAGACGGTCGACCAGCACCGCCGGAATGCCGCCGCCACCGACCGGCCGCAAGGTTTCCTCGCGCACGCCGAGCGCGTTGACGATCACGCCCTCCACCCGGTACGTGGTCAGCAGTTGCAGATAGCGCCGCTCCATTTCCACTTCGTTCGCCGCGTGACAGATCAGCGGCATCAGGCCGAGCGCATGGCACGCCGCTTCGACGCCTTGCAGCACTTCGACCGAGTACGGATTCGTCAGGTCGGCGAGCAGCATGCCGATCAGCCGGTTGCGGCCGCGCTTGAGACCGCGCGCCATCTGGTTCGGCTGATAGTCGAGCCGGGCGATGGCCGCTTCGATGCGCGCACGCAATTCAGACGACAGCGCGCTCATCTCGCCGTTCAGATAGCGCGAGATGCTGGTCTTGCCGGTGCCGGCTTCGCGTGCGACGTCGGTGATCGTCGCGCGCCGCGGCGTGGCCTGCGGCGTCGTGCTCATGGGTTCCTCAGCGCTCGGCTGGTTGATGTGGACTCACTCGATGGACTCACTCCGCGGACTCACTCCGATGCGCACTCAGTCATGAGTCACGGCCCGCTGATCCGGCCAGCACGTCGCGATTGACGATGTTGACGGCGAGCGTGCCGTCGAGTGCGGCGATCAGATTCTCCGCCGCATTGCGCGCCATTGCATGACGGGTTTCGTGGGTCGCCGAGCCGATATGCGGCAGCGCGACCACACTCGCGAGCTTCAGCAGCGGCGAGTCGGCCGGCAGCGGTTCTGTATCGAACACGTCGAGCCCGGCGCCGTGAATCGTGCCGTTCTGCAATGCGTCGATCAGCGCCGCTTCGTCGACGGTCGCGCCGCGCGACGCGTTGATCAGGATCGCGCTCTTCTTCATCGCGCGAAGTTCGGCCGCGCCGATCATATGCTTCGTCTGCGGCGTGAGCGGCACTTGCAGACACACGAAGTCGGCATTTGCGAGCAGTTCCGGCAAGTCGACGCGCCGCGCGCCGTAGGTTCGTTCAGCGTGCGGATTTGCGCTGCGGTTAGTGTATAGCACGTTCATATTGAAGCCGAGCGCCGCGCGTCGCGCAACCGCGCCGCCGATCCGACCCAGCCCGACGATGCCGAGCGTCTTGCCCTGCACGTCGAGCCCGAATTGCGCCGGCCCGATGCTGGCGCGCCATTGCCCCGCCTTCACCCAGTCGGCGAGTTCGACCACCCGGCGCGCCGACGCGAGGATCAGCGAGAACACGGTGTCCGCGGTGGACTCGGTCAGCACGTCCGGCGTGTGCGCGAGCACGATGCCGCGACGCGTCAGGTCGTCGACGTCGAACTGGTCGAAGCCCACCGAGACGGTCGACAATGCCTTCAGGCGGCTCGCGCCGTCGAGCATCGCCGGCGTGATCTTCACGCTCGCGCCAATACCGCCGTCGGCATCGCGCAACGCGGCGACGAATGCATCGTGCTGCGCGGGATCGACCTGCACGACTTGCGCATGCTGTTGCAGATAAGCAAGCACGTCTTCCGGCAGCGACTTCCAGGCGACGATCTTCTTCATCGGCTCATTTTCCTTGCAACGGTGTGGCGAGCGTGGGCGCGTTCGTCAGCGGCTGCGGCTTGACGATCAGCGTCAGGATCACCGCGGCGGCGAGCGCCACGCTCATGAATGCATACGATGCGGACGGCGACCCGGTGGCGCCGTTCAGATAGCCGACCACGTACGAGCCGACGAACGAGCCGAGCGCACCCATGCTGTTGATCAGCGCCATCGCGCCGCCCGCGACGTTCTTCGGCAGCAGTTCCGGCACGATCGCGAAGAACGGGCCGTACGGCGCGTACATCGCGCCGCCCGCGATCACCAGCAACGCGTATGACAGCCAGAAGTGCGTGGAGCCGAGCGCATACGACGCCGCGAACGCCACCGCGCCGACCAGCAGGAACGGCCACACGAACACTTTGCGGCGGTTGAGTTTATCCGATGCCCATGAAGCTGCAAGCATCGCGATGGTCGCGGCCAGGTACGGCAGCGCCGACAGCCAGCCGGTTTCGACCATGCCGAGCGTCGAGCCGTTCTTCAGGATCGACGGCAGCCACAGCACGAAGCCATACACGCCGATGCTCCAGCAGAAGTATTGCGCGCACAGCTTGATCACCGCGGGCGTGCGAAACGCCTCGCCGTAATTGCGCACTGGTTTGATCGCGGCCTGTTCGGCGCGCAGCGTTTGCGCGAGTTGATCCTTTTCCTGCTGGGTGAGCCACGCGACCTGCTGCGGTTTGTCCTGCACGAGGAACCACCAGCAGATCGCCCAGATGATCGCGGGCGCGCCCTCGACGATGAACATCTGCCGCCAGCCCAATGAATGCACCAGATAGCCCGACACCACCGACATCCACAGCACCGTCACCGGATTGCCGAGAATCAGGAACGTGTTGGCACGCGAGCGTTCGCTCTTCGTGAACCAGTTGCTGATGAAGATCAGCATCGCCGGCATCACGGCGGCTTCGACGACGCCGAGCAGGAAGCGGATCACCATCAGCGACGCAATATTGCTGACCATGCCGGTCAGCGCCGCGCAGCCGCCCCACAGAATCAGGCTCCAGAACACGAGCTTCTTGACGCTGCGGCGCTCCGCGTAGATCGCGCCGGGAATCTGGAAGAAAAAATAGCCGAGGAAGAACAGCGCGCCGATCAGCGACGACAGCCCTTTGCTGATGCCAAGATCCTGGTTGATGCCGGCGGCCGACGCGAACCCGAAGTTCGCGCGATCGAGATAAGCGAGGCTGTACGTGATGAATACGATCGGCATGATCGTCCACCAGCGGCGGATCGCAAGCGATGAGGTCATAGATGTCTCCGGTCCCATGCAAGATAGTTGCTTTACGAATTTCCGAAACAATGAATAACGGTGGTGACGCGCTGTCGGGCGCTCTTGCTGTTATCGATGCAGCGTGGGGCGGGAGGGGGATCGCCGCCGCTCGCAGTGCATTCAGGTCGAACCCGATTCAATCACGGGCCAGCTTCGAACCACACTCAGGTCACGCTCAGGTCACACTCAGGTCACGCTCACGCCGCGGTCGCAATGGACGGCACGTCAGCGTCGGCCAATTCGAGCGCGTCGAGTTCGGCGCGGCTCGGCAGGCCTTCCGAGTCGCCGATCACCTGGATCGCCAGCGCGCCGATGCGGTTGCCGCGCGCCACCGCCTGTGGCAAGGTCCGACCTTCGAGCAGCGCGCTGATCACCCCGACCGCGAAACCGTCGCCCGCGCCGACCGTGTCGACCACCTTCGCGACCGGCGGACCGGCGATCACGGCGGCATCGTCGGCGGTGCGGTAGTAGGCGCCCTGCGCGCCGAGCTTGACGATCACGCCACGTGCGCCCTGATCCAGATAGAAGCGGGCGATGTCGTCCGGCCGCGTGTAGCCAGTGAGGATCTCGCCCTCGCCGATGCCGGGCAGCACCCAGTGCGCCAGCGCGGCGAGCGCGTTCAGGCCGTCGACCATCGCGGCGCGTGACGGCCACAGCGTCGGGCGCAGATTCGGGTCGAACGAAATCGTCTTGCCAGCCGCGCGCATTTCATGCGCCAGATGGAACGCGAGTTCGCGCGAGCTTGCCGAGATCGCGGGCGCGACACCGGTCAGATGCAGGTGACGCGCCGGCAGCACGTAGTCCGCCGCATAGTCGGCGAGCGAAACATGGCTCGCCGCCGAGCCTTTGCGAAAGTATTCGACGGCCGGGTCGCTGCCGTCGTCGTTTTTCGACTTCAGCTGGAAACCGGTCGGATAGCGTTCGTCGGTGCTGACGCAGCGCTGGTCGATGCCCTCTTTCGTCAACGTGTCGCGCACGTACTGACCAAACGAATCGTTGCCGACGCGGCTCATCCAGCCGACCTTGAAACCGAGACGCGACAGGCCGATCGCCACGTTCAGATCGGCGCCGGCGATGCGTTTCGTAAATTGTCCGACGCCCGCGAGCGGGCCAGTTTCGGCCGCGACGAACATGGCCATCGCTTCGCCGTAGGTGATGACATCGAGTGCTGCGCGTGGGTTGCTCATGCTGTGCTCCTGCGTGTTGCAGCTTATTGCTGGTGTTGCAGCTTATTGCTGCGCCTTCTGCTGCGTATCGCTGTAGCGGCGTGGTCGGCCGCGTGTTCCGTCGGGTCGGCGTGCGCGACCCTCGCCGGTCCGGCGCGCGGCTCATGCCGCGGCAAGCCATCCGACGTAATGCGCCGCGTCCGCATCGATGCGATCCGTATCGAACGGAAATTCGATGCCGCGCGGTAAATCGCGCGGCAGCCGGTCGAGCACCGCCATGAAGCGCGCGTCGTCGGCGGCCGGAGCGGCGGGAAAGCGCCGCGCGCCTTCGCCCACCGTCGTCTTGCAATGGATGTATTCGACGTGCGGCGCCAACAGCTCGGCAGCATCGAGCGGCGCGACGTCGCGCCACGCCCAGTTGCCGATATCGAAGGTCATGCCCAGCACCCCGGCGTGGCCTTCACGCGCCAATGCGTCGAACAGGCCGACGAATTGCGCCAGCGAGCCGCCTTGCGCCAGTTGCCCATTCTCGACGACAAGCCGCGGCTGCGCGCCATGCGACTGTTCAGCAAGGTGTCGCGCAATTGCCGCGCCTTGTGCATTACCGGCGAACCCGCCGAGTTGCAGTTTGACCAGACGCGCGCCGAGCGCCGCCGCTTCGTCGAGCGCACCACGCAAGGCGACGGCATCGAGTTGTCCGTCCGACGTGTACAGCGACGCGGGCGTCGAAAACACCGACCACAAGCCCAGCGCGGCGATCGACGCGCCGAGCGAGCGCAGACGCTGCGGCGCGGCATCGGCCTCGTCGGCGAACAACTCGCGACGCACTTCGAAACCCGCGGCGCCAGCGCGCTTGCACGCGTCTGCCCACCGCGCATGACCGCCCGTGCGGACCGCATCCATCCCGAATGCGCTTGCGACGATCACGATGTCGACTGCGTCAGCCATGTCGAATCTACCTAGTACTGTCGAGTAAATGGCACTTGGAACCGGTTCCAAACTCGTTTTGAAAAAAAGCGCCGAAGCGCCTTGCGATGGCCGAATAGTGCGCCGAGACCCGCGTCGTGCACCATAGAGGAAATCCCCAGGCCTGTGTTGCCTGTGT
>NZ_CYGX02000019.1:0-59604 GCF_900019265.1 Paraburkholderia ribeironis | reverse complement strand
GTGTTGCCTGTGTTGCCCGTCAGGCACGGCGCCCATGTTGCCCGTCAGGCACGGCGAACCGCGCACCGCTCAGCCGCCGTCCGCGAGACAGAGCGCAAGAAACTGCTCGACCACTCTCGACGGCGCGCTCGCATGCGGCACGAGGATCGAAAACCGGCGCGTCAGCGGCTCGGGGCTCAGCGACAACAGGCACAACGCACCGTTCTCATGTCGCATCGACATTGCCGAGACGAAGCCGATGCCCATCCCGGCCCGCACCGCCTCCTTCACGCCTTCGACACCGGCGATCTCCAGCGCCACGCGCATCGGCACACCGGCCCGCACGAACGCCCGCTCGACGATCTGCCGCACGCCCGACCCCGCCTCGCGCAACACCAGCGGATGCGCACCGAAGGCCGCCAGCTCCGCGCGGCGGCCGTCGCCTGCCTGCGCCAAAGGATGCGAGCGCGGCACGATCGCGACGATCTCGTCCTCGCGCCACGCATGCACCGCGGTGTCCGGCGGCAGATCGGCACCGACCGGCCCTTCGATCATCGCGATGTCCACCGAGCCGAGCGCGCCGACGATTTCCGCGGTGTTGCCATTCGCGGTATGCACGCTCACGTGCGGATAGCGGCGATGAAAGTCGGTCATCAGGTACGGCAGCAGATAGCTCGCCGGCGTGGTGCTGGCGCCGATCCGCAGCGTGCCCTGCTCGAGCCCGCGCAGCGCGTCGCGGTACGCGTGCGCCTGGCGCCAGATGTCGCGCAGCCGCGTCGCGTAGCTTGCGAGCTGCTCGCCAGCGGGCGTCAGACGTACGCCGCGACCGTCGCGCTGGTAAAGCGGCTCGCCGAACTCGTCCTGCAGCTGCCGCAGCTGGCCGGACACCGCCGGTTGCGACAAATGCAGCGCGACAGCCGCGCGGCTGATGTTGCGATGTTCGGCGACTGCGGCGAACGTTATAAGTTGGTCAGGGGTCATGACGGCATAAATATCAGTCGTTCCGATACTTCACATTCTAAATCACGATTTTTCATATCGATATATCTAAATTAGGATTAGACCCATCGAATCCAGTCAGTGACCAAGACACCGCACCATGTCCACCGCTCCGCTCACCGCCGCCTCCCCTGCCGGGTCGTCCACCCGCGGGCAACTCAACGGCATCCTGTTCGTCGCGCTGTTCGCCGCCGCCGTGACCCGCATTGCGGCGATTCCAGCGATCGCCGGTCTGGGTTTGAGCCCGCTGATCGTCGGCATCGTGGGCGGCGCCATCTACGGCAACGCGCTGCGCGACGGCATGCCCGCCAGCTGGGCCGCCGGCGTCAATTTTTCGGCGCGCAAGCTGCTGCGCATTGCGGTCGCATTCTTCGGATTGCGCGTGAGCCTGCAGGAAATCGCTCAGGTCGGTTTGCCCGGCCTCGCGGAATCGGTGCTGATCGTGGTCAGCACGCTCGTCATCGGTACCTGGGCCGGCATGAAAATCATGAAGCTCGACCGCGATACCGCCTTGCTGACGGCCGCCGGCAGCGCGATCTGCGGCGCCGCCGCCGTGCTCGCGTTCGAGTCGACGCTGCAGTCGAAACCGCACAAGAGCGCGATGGCCGTAGGCAGCGTGGTGCTGTTCGGCACGTTGTCGATGTTCCTCTATCCGGTGCTGTTCAACGCGGGCTGGCTGCATCTCGACACGATCGGCGCGGGCCTGTTTTTCGGCGGCACGATCCACGAGGTCGCGCAGGTGGTCGGCGCGGCCAGCAACGTGAGCCCGGAAGCGACGCACATCGCCACCATCGTCAAGATGACCCGCGTGATGCTGCTGGTACCGGTGCTGCTGGTGGTCGGCATGTGGGTGAACCGTTCGGCGCGCGCACACACCAACGGCGCGCAAGACGGCGCACAGCATACGGCGCCGCGCAAGCTGGCGATTCCATGGTTCGCGCTCGGCTTTCTCGCGTTCGTCGTGATCAACTCGCTGCACGTGCTGCCGCAAGCCGCGATCAGCACGCTCAATATGCTCGACACCTTCGCGCTGACCATGGCCATGACCGCGCTCGGCATCGAAACGCGCTTCGCGCAGATCCGTCAGGCCGGACCCCGGGCGCTGACCACCGGCCTGATCCTGTACGTGTGGCTGGTTGCCGGCGGACTGGGAATCACATGGGCTGTCCAGCACCTGCTCGGCTAGGCCGCTCCCGCCTTCACACCAACCCCGCCGCGTGCGGGGTTTTGCGCATTCGGGCGAACCATCCGGCGCGCGTGCACGGCATACTGGTTGCCGGCGTCACCTGCTCCTGCAACCCGCTCATGCAGCCTGCTCATACAGTGCCCCGAGCGACCGGAATGAGGATCGAACGATGAGCCTGGAACTGTACTACTGGGACGGCCTGCAAGGCCGCGGTGAATTCGTGCGGCTGGCGCTGGAAGAAGCGCGCGCCGACTACGTCGAGGTGGTGCGCGGCAAGTCGTCGGAAGGTCTCGGCACCGCCGCGATGATGGCGCTCATGAAAAGCCGCGACGAGCCGTATCCGCCGTTCGCGCCGCCGTTTCTGAAAGACGGCGATCTGGTGATCGCGCAGACCGCCAACATCCTGTTCTATCTCAGTCCGCGGCTCAATCTCGCGCCGTCGGTCGAGAGTCTGCGCTACGTTGCCAACGGCCTGCAACTGACCATCGCCGACATGGTGACCGAAGCGCACGACACGCACCATCCGCTCGCGAGCGGCCTGAACTACGAAGACCAGAAAGACGCGGCCAAGCTGCGCGCGCATGACTTCATCGACCACCGGATTCCGAAGTTCATGTCGTACTTCGAGCGCGTGCTGAAGCAGAATCCGGCCGGCGACACCTTCATGGTCGGCGATGCGTTGAGCTATGTCGACCTGTCGATGTTCCAGCTGATCGACGGCCTGCTGTACGCGTTTCCGCGTGCGCTGAAGCGTTTCGGCGAGCACTATCCGCGGCTCGCCGCCTTGCACGACGCGGTGCTCGTACGGCCGAACATCGCCGCGTACCTGGAGTCGGGGCGGCGCATCGAACATAACGAGGCCTGCGTCTTCCGGCACTATCCGGAACTCGACAAGGCCGCCACTTGAGCCGCGCCGCCTTGCCTCGCCCATCCGCAGTAACGCGCCCGCCTTCCGCTGCGGGCGCGTTGCTGTTACCGTGCGCGTGTTCGAACCCTCCCTCACGCCCCGTACCGCCGACGTGCTTTCATTCCTGCTGAAGCTGCGCACCCGCGCCCAACGCCTGTTCCGTCTCTCCGACGCCCACACGATGCTGGTCTGGTCGGTGGTGGTCGGCATCGCCGGCGCATTCGCGACGATCATTTTTCGCGAGGCCATCGCGCTGCTGCAGCTGGCGATGGGCGGCCGCTCGGGCAGCTTCGTCGAAATGGCGCGCAGCCTGCCGTGGACCGTGCGGGTCTGGTTGCCGGCCGCGGGCGGCCTGATCGCCGGCATGTTTCTGCTGATCGCGCAGCGTCACGCCGACAAACACATCCACACCGACTACATGGAAGCGGTCGCGATCGGCGACGGCGTGGTGCCGGTCAGGCTGAGCCTGTGGCGCAGTGTGTCGTCGCTGTTCACGATCGCGAGCGGCGGCTCGATCGGCCGCGAAGGACCGATGGTGCAAATGGCGGCGCTCGGCGCATCGCTGATCGGGCGCTGGGTGCATTTCGATCCGCCACGGCTGCGCCTGCTGGTCGCCTGCGGCGCGGCGGCCGGTATCACGTCCGCGTATAGCGCGCCGATCGCGGGCGCGTTCTTCGTCACCGAGATCGTGCTCGGCTCCATCGCGATGGAAAGCTTTGGCCCGGTGGTGGTCGCGGCGGTGGTCGCCAACATCACGATGCGCGAATTCGCCGGCTACAAACCGCCCTACGAAATGCCGGTGTTTCCGGCAGTGACGGGGCCGGAAGTGCTGCTGTTCGTCGCGCTCGGCGCGCTGTGCGGCGCGGCGGCGCCGCAGTTCCTGCGGCTGCTGGATGCCTCGAAGGCGGCCTTTCGCAAGCTGCCGGTGCCACTGCCCGTGCGGCTCGCGCTCGGCGGCTTCGTGGTCGGCATCATCTCGATCTGGGAGCCCAAGGTGTGGGGCAACGGTTACAGCGTCGTCAATTCGATCCTGCATTCGCCGTGGACGTGGGGCGCGCTCGTTGTCGTGCTGGTGTCCAAGCTCGCCGCGACGGCGGCCACCGCCGGCTCCGGCGCGGTCGGCGGGGTCTTTACGCCGACGCTCTTCGTCGGCGCGGCGGTCGGTTCGCTGTTCGGCCAGGGCATGCACGAGCTGTGGCCGCACGCGACGTCGGCGTCGTACGCGTATGCGATGGTCGGCATGGGCGCGTTTCTGGCCGGCGCCACCCAGGCGCCGCTGATGGCGATCCTGATGATCTTCGAGATGACGCTCAGCTATCAGGTCGTGCTGCCGCTGATGCTGTCGTGCGTGGTCGCGTATTTCATCGCACGCGCGATCGGCAAGACCTCGATGTACGAGATCACGCTGCGGCGCAATCGCGAGGAACAGGAGCGCGCACGGCTGCGCGGCACGCAGATGCGCGAGCTGATCCGGCCCGCCGAAACCGTCGTGCTGCCCAACGCGACCGTGCATGACATGACGCGCGTGTTCCTTGAATATCCGGTGAAGTATCTGTACGTCGCGAATGAATCCGGCGCGTTTCTCGGTGTGGTCGCGTTGAAGGACATCACGTCGGATCTGCTCGAGCGCCGCGATACGTCGACTCGCACCGCGGCCGATTACCTGCAGCGGCATTTCGACGTGCTCACGCCGGATATGTCGCTCGGCGACGCGTTGCAGCACTTCCTCGCGTTTCAGGGCGAGCGCCTGCCGGTGGTCGAAAGCGCCTCGCAGCCGAAGCTGGCCGGTGTGGTCTACAAGACCTCGCTGCTCGACGCCTATTTCCGCATGAATCCGACGCGTTAAGACACGCCTCGGCACACCTCGGCCCGCCTGGACCCGCCAGGCGCGCGCCCTGCTCGCCGCGGCGCGCTGCAAAGCGCGGCAAATTCTCTACAATGGGGAGATCGCTGCGGCAAAAAACCAGCAAAAAAATGCCGACAGCGCGCGTTACGTCAGCACGGGCGCATCGAGACGCCCGCCGTTCGATCGGAGCGAAGATGAGCGAACCTTCCCTCGATGCCGTGCGCCGCGATCAGGCCGGCTGGATTTTCCTGCACATCGAAGGCGAGCCCTACGATCGCGGCGAGCAGCACGGCCAGTTGCTCGCCACCGAAATCCGCAACGCGATCCACACCGCCCGCTATCTCGCGAAGTGGGATACCGGCGAAGAGTTCGAGACCTTCGTCGACGCGGCGGTCGCCCAGTTCGCGAGCAAGCTCGACACCGAATTCACCGATGAAATCCAGGGCATCGCCGACGGCGCGAAGCTGCCGTTCGCCGAAGTGCTGGCGTGGAACGGCTACATGGATCTGCTGCAAAGCTGGTGGCCGAGCCACGCGGCGCAGCAGCAACCGCAGCTCGGCCTGAAACCCTGGCGCGGCCGGCGTGGGCATCATTGCAGCGCGTTCATCGCGACCGGCAACGCGACGCGCGACGGCCGCATCGTGATGGCGCACAACTCGTGGGACCGCTATGCCGCCGGCGACGCGTTCAATGTCGTATTCGACATCGTGCCGGACCGGGGCAACCGCATCCTGATGCAGGGCTTGCCGGGCTGCATCTCCAGCCTCACCGATTTCTGGGTCACGGCGGCCGGGTTGATGGTGACGGAAACCACCATCTCCAACTTTGCTGGCTACAACACCGGGGGCGCGCCCGAGTTCTATCGCTCGCGACGCGCGTCGCAGTACGCGAACAGCATCGGCGAATGGTGCGAGATGTTTTCGTTCGCCAATAACGGCGGTTACGCGAACAGCTGGCTGCTCGGCGACACCAAGACCGGCGAGATTGCGCGCTACGAACTGGGGCTGCGCTATTCCGGCTTCGAGACCACCAAAGATGGTTTCTACAGCGGCTACAACACCGCGACCGATCTGAAGATTCGCAACCAGGAATGCATCGGCGAAGGCGAAGACTTTACGGACGTGCGCAAGAACGGCGCGCGACGTCTGCGCTTCATGCAGCTCGAAGAAACGCATCGTGGACGGATCGACGTCGAGCTGGCCAAGGAAATGATCGCCGACCATCACGACGTGTATCTCGACCGCGCCGACAATCCGTGCTCGCGCACCATCTGCGGCCATCTGGAGCTTGACGACGCGCGCTTCGGCGGCACCGACCATGGGCCGTTCAATCCGTGGGGCGCCAACGACGGCAAGGTGGTCGACAGCGAGATGGCGCGTGCGATGGCGTTCACTGCGCGCTGGGGGCATCCGTGCGGGCGGCCGTTCGATGCCCAGGCGTTCATGAAACGGCATCCGCAGTGGAACTGGCTGAACGGCTATATGCGCGATCGGCCGTCGTGGCCGTGGACGCGCTTCGAGGTACTGCGCTAGGGGCATCCGCCCGGTTCGCCGCGCCAATCATCCTGCGGCGCGCGACGGTCCGCGCAGCGGGTGCGCTGGAGTGGCCGTAGTCGTGCGATCATTTGGAATCGACAATACCGTTTTGTCGCAAATGTGCGCGCGTTGCAGTATTTGCCATCTAAGATGAAAGGTGCGCCGCATTGCGCACGCGCAGGTCGCATCGCAATGCCGCCTCCAGCTTGTGCCTTCCTTTCGACGCGGGACGGCACAGCATTTGCTCCATTGTCAGCGCCGCATGAGCTTAGGAGGTCGGGCGATGAAAACCTCGACACTGTTGACCATGGTGACGCTGTCCGCCTCGTGCTTTGCCGCGCCAGTTCACACCGCGCCGGACAGCACGAATGCCATTAGCCTTGCCGAGCGCGCCAATGCGGCTCCGGTTGCGCCACCCGCCCCCGATGTCGCCGCCCCGGACGATATCCGCCCGCAACGGTGGGAGCATATTGCACTGCCCAAATCGCGCCATCTCGAGCGCGGCTTGCACGCGCAGAACGAGCATTTGCAGACCTGAGCGCGGTCACGATCGCGCTCGATGGGTTGGCGGCGTGAAGGCCGGGTTTCGAGGTCTGGTTTCGAGGTCTGGTTTCGAGGTCTGGTTTCGAGGCCGGGTTTCGAGATCGGGTTTCGAGATCGGGTTTGGTGCAGGTTCAGAGCTGGGTTCTCGGGCCAACCCGGCGGTACATTGTGTGCGCGCCTGCGAGTATCCTTCCCCTCCAGCGTCAACAACCGGTCCCAGCGCCAATACAGGAGCATTGCATGACAGCCTCGGCTATTCCCGGCGAATCGATCGACTTGCAGATCGCCGACCTTCTGAGCGAAGTCCACTTTCCAACCAACAAGGACGCCCTCGTCGACGCCGCACGCGAAGCCGGCGCGAGCAATGAAGTGTTGGCGATGCTCGACGGCATGCCGGAGCAGGATTACGTCGACATCGACTCCGTCACGCGCCTGATCAGCGGCAACTACGGTCCGGGGCTGGGCGCATAAGCCCCTGGTGATCCGTTCCCGATCCGTTCTGGATCCGTTCTGATCCTTCAACGTTCGTCCCGAAGCTGCAAGCAAGGCCAAACGCGGCGCGCGTCGACGCGCCGCTGCTCAAAGCACTCAAACCGCCCAAGCCATCCCGACCACTCAACCCTGCGACGCCGCCACCATTCGCGTGCGCGACGCCTTCGACAGGCGCCGCGCCATGCTGGGCGAGAATGCGGACACCCTCGGTTCATCCGCCTCGCACGACGCGTCGCCGACCGCGCTCGCCGGCGTCACGTTCCGCGTATCTCCGGCCTGCTGGCCGCTCTGCTCGAAATGCTCGACAAGGTGATCGATAAAAGTACGCACCTTGGCCGGCAAGTGAAGGCGGCTCGGATACGCGATCGTGATCTCGATCTGCGGTAACCGGTAATCGCCGAGCAACGGCACGAGCCTGCCGGACGCCAGATCCCGGCCGATCAGATAGCTCGGCAGGATCGCCACACCCATACCTAGCAGTGCGAATTGCCGGAGCATCTCGGTATTGTTCGCGGCGACCGCATTGACCGGCCGCACCCGCACGTCGCCGTCCGGTCCGCTGAACACCCGCTCCTCGCCGCCCTGTTCGGACGGTCGGCTCAGACACGGATGCTCCAGCAGATG
Organism: Paraburkholderia ribeironis; assembly: GCF_900019265.1. Taxonomy (GTDB): domain Bacteria; phylum Pseudomonadota; class Gammaproteobacteria; order Burkholderiales; family Burkholderiaceae; genus Paraburkholderia; species Paraburkholderia ribeironis. The sequence goes on along the minus strand of NZ_CYGX02000019.1, from coordinate 51,493 downwards.
CTCGGGACGCGTCGGCGTGCCGTGTTGCGCCAGATACGCGGGCGTCGCGCAGACGGTCAGGTGGCCGGTCATCAGGCGTCGCGTGACGATGCTCGCACTGCGCATGTGCCGCGCGATGAGAATGCCGACGTCGAAGCCCTCTTCGACCAGATCGACCTGGCGATCCGCGAGCGTGACATCCGGCACCACGTCCGGATAGCGCGCCGCGTACGACTGCACCACCGGCGCGAGGCTATGCAGCCCGAACACCACCGGTGCGACGATCCGCAAGGTGCCGACCGGTTCGTGATTGCGGGCCACGACCATCTGCTCGACGCCTTCGAGGTCGTCGAGAATGTGGCGCACCCGCTCCAGATAAGTTGCGCCGGATTCGGTCAGCGACAGACGGCGGGTGGTGCGATTGAGCAGACGCGTGCCGAGCCGCGCTTCCAGATCGGCGACGTGCCGCGTCACCACTGCGGAGGAAAGATCCAACGCGTTCGCCGCGCCGACGAAACTGCCGAGGTCCGCCACCTTGACGAACACGCGCATCGACTGCAGTTGATTCATGGGACGACTCCTGCCTCGGTGAAGCCGGGCCGGCGCAACCTTTGCCGCCTATGTCGACCCGCGCGGCAAGGCGCGCACGGGTTTGCCCAACGAATCGATTGTATCGACCCGACCCTGTCCCAACGCTGACCTGAACATGACATTCCGGACAGATTGGCGAGGCGCCTGTGACAGGCGTCGCGATGCCTGCCCCGGATTCTGACTAGGTATAAACCCTAGTATGCTGGTAATATAGCGGCCGAAAGGAAATCAACCGCTATGACCCAACGTTTTCAACTCTTCGAAAAAATCGCGTTTTCGCTGGTCTGCTGGTCCGCCGCAGCCTGTTCGGCGTTCATCGCCTATGAACGCTGCCCGGATATCAAGGTCGTCCTGCATGCCGGCGAACAGATCGTGCTCGACAGCGGACAGTACTCATTCGCCTGCGCGGCGCCGGCCGTCAACATTTGCGAGCAGTTGCCGATCAACTGATGCAGCGCATCAGCTCTACACGCCATACGTTGCGTTGCGCAGCGCCGCTCTCCAGTGGCGCCTTTTGCTCGGCACGGCTCAAGTAGCGGCCCAGCCTGAACCAACCGCCCCCGCTCGCGTTTTCGTGCGCGCCCCCTGCCGATCACGCCTCCCGCCCGAACACCACGCGCGAGAAAAATCCCGCCAGCACGGTCTCCGCCATCTCCGTCGGCACATTCTGCGGGTCGACCGTGTAGAAGAACTGCACGCCGTCGCACAAGCCCATCAAACCGAGTGCCAGTTGCTCGGGCGGCATCAACACCGGCGTGCCGACGCGCGTCGAAAACTCGCGGATATACGCGCCCAACTGTTCGAGCTTCTCGTGCATGAACGCGTTAAAGCGCAACCGGAAGCGGCCGTCGCGTACCGCGAGCAGTTTCGCCTCGACCCACAGCAGAAAGCATTTGTTCTCGCGATGCAGCATGCTGTAGTAATGCAGCACGCGCGCTTCCATCTCCTCGCGCCCCGCCGCACTTTCGAAGATGGCCTGCAAGCCCGCCTGCATCGCTTCGTGATCGCGCCGCAATAGCTCCAGGAACAGTTCACTCTTGCTGCGGAAGTTCGAATAGAACGCGCCGCGCGTATAACCTGCCGCCGCGGCGATGTCTTCGACACTCGCCGCGACAAAGCCCTTTTTCATAAAAATCGCTTGCGCAGCGTCCAGCAGACGCTCGCGCGTCTGGTCCTTGCTTTGTTCGCGGGTGAGTCGTTGACGTTTCATGGGCGCAAGTCTAGCACCGAAAAGAATTCCAATTCATATTCCCATTCAAATACATGTATGTATTAGAATGCATTTCGTCATTCCAAGTCAGATGCGTATGCCAATTGCATGAACGGCCTGCGCGTCTTTGCTGGCGGGCCGCTGCGGCTTGCCGTGTTGGTTCGCTGTCTCTAGTTGGGGTAATTGTGAAGCGTCCCGGTCCTCCCGCATCGTCAGCGATGCGCTGGCCATCGCACCGGCAGGTGCGCCGCGCAGCTTGTGCCGTTGCGCTGGCCGGCGTCGTCGCGCTGAGCGCGTGCTCGAAGAAAGAAGTGGCGGCGCCCGCGCCGCGCCCTGTGGTCGCGGTCGCGGTGCACGCGGACGGCCAGGCGATGCCGGCCGCGTCGTTGCCCGGCGAAGTGCAGGCGCGTTATGCCACGCCGCTGTCGTTTCGCGTGAGCGGCAAGATCATCGAGCGGCGCGTGCGCCTGGGCGACGTCGTGAAGAGCGGGCAGATCGTCGCCCTGCTCGACCCGGCCGATGCGCAGAAGAGCGCCGCGAGCGCGCAGGCGCAACTCGAGGCGGCGCAGCACGGCCTCCTCTACGCGAAGCAACAACTCGATCGCGACCAGGCGCAGGCGAAAGAAAACCTGATCGCGCCCGCCCAGCTCGAACAGAGCACCAACGCCTATGCGTCCGCGCTCGCGCGGCGCGACCAGGCGGCGCAACAGGCGGCCTTGTCGAAGAACCAGTTGCAATACACCACGCTGGTCGCCGGCCATGCTGGCGTGATCACTGCGGAACAGGCCGACACCGGCCAGAACGTGTCCGCGGGTCAGCCCGTCTACAACCTCGCGTGGAGCGGCGACACCGACGTGCTCTGCGATGTGCCGGAAAGCGCGCTCGCCGCGTTCGCCGTCGGGCAACCCGCCAGCGTCACGCTCGCCGCGCTGCCGGGGCGCAGGTTCACCGCACGCGTGCGCGAGCTGTCGCCCACCGCCGACCCGCAAAGCCGCACCTGGCGCGCTCGACTCACACTGAACGAGCCCGGCCCCGACGTGCGTCTGGGCATGACCGCCGATGTCACATCCGGCGCGGCGTGGTCGTCCAATGGCGCGGCGAATCAGAATGCTGCGTTCATCTTGCCCGTTACCGCGTTGTTCCATGAAGGCCGGCAGCCGGCCGTGTGGGTCGTGCGCGCCGCTGACGACACGCTGGAATTGCGCCGCGTCACGGTCACGCGCTACAACGAGCGCACCATCGTGATCGGCGCGGGACTCAAGGACGGCGAGCGCGTCGTGCTGCAAGGCGTGCATACCGCGAGCGCCGGCGAGAAGGTCCGCGCGATCGCGCCGCTGCATCCCGAGGACTTCGCTTCATGAGCACTGCGCAAGAGGAAGGACGCTTCAACCTGTCCGCGTGGGCGTTGCGCCACCAGGCGCTGGTCGTATTCCTGATTGCGCTCGCCACCGCGTTCGGCATCCTCGCCTATACACGGCTCGCGCAATCCGAAGACCCGCCGTTCACGTTCCGCGTGATGGTGATCCGCACCTTCTGGCCCGGCGCGACCGCGCGGCAGGTGCAGGAACAGGTCACGGATCGCATCGGCCGCAAGTTGCAGGAAACGCCCGCCATCGATTTCCTGCGCAGCTATTCGCGCCCCGGCGAGTCGCTGATGTTCTTCACGATGAAAGACTCGGCGCCCGTGAAGGACGTGCCCGAGACCTGGTATCAGGTGCGCAAGAAAGTCGGCGATATCGCGGCAACCTTGCCGCCGGGCATTCAAGGCCCGTTCTTCAACGACGAATTCGGCGACGTCTACACCAACATCTACACGCTCGAAGGCGACGGCTTCTCGGCCGCGCAACTGCACGATTACGCGGACGAGCTGCGCACCGTGCTGCTGCGCGTGCCCGGCGTCGGCAAGGTCGATTACTTCGGCGATCCGGATCAGCACGTCTACATCGAGATCGCCAACACCCAACTCACGCGTCTGGGCATTTCGCCCCAGCAACTCGCCCAGGCGATCAATTCACAGAACAGCATCGCGCCGTCGGGAACCTTGACCACCACCGACGATCGCGTGTTCGTGCGCCCCACCGGCCAGTTCAACGACGTCAATGCGCTCGCCGACACGCTGATCCGTATCAACAGCCGCACGTTCCGTCTCGGCGACATCGCGACGATCAAACGCGGCTACGACGATCCGGTCGTCACGCAAATGCGCTTTGGCGGCCAGGCCGTGCTCGGCATCGGCGTGACGATGCAGCCGGGCGGCGACGTGATCCGCCTCGGCAAGGCGCTTGATCAGGAAACCGCGCGGCTGCGCCAAATGCTGCCCGCCGGCCTGCAACTGGTCGAAGTATCGAGCATGCCGCACGCGGTCGCGCGCTCGGTCGACGACTTTCTCGAAGCCGTCGCCGAAGCCGTCGGGATCGTGCTGGTGGTCAGCCTCGTGTCGCTCGGCGTGCGCACCGGCATGGTGGTGGTGATCTCGATCCCGGTGGTGCTCGCCGTCACCGCGCTGTGCATGTATCTGTTCGACATCGGCCTGCACAAGGTGTCGCTCGGCACGCTGGTGCTCGCGCTGGGGCTGCTCGTCGACGACGCGATCATCGCGGTCGAGATGATGTCGGTGAAGCTGGAGCAAGGCTGGAACCGCACCCGCGCAGCGGCCTTTGCGTACACCAGCACCGCGTTTCCGATGCTGACCGGCACGCTCGTGACCGTCGCGGGTTTCCTGCCGATCGCGTTGGCCCGATCGAGCACCGGCGAATACACGCGCTCCATCTTCGAGGTGTCGGCGATCGCGCTGATCGCATCGTGGCTCGCGGCCGTCGTGCTGATTCCGCTGCTCGGTTATCACATGCTGCCCGAGCGCAAACGTGAAGCGCACGAAGCGGAAGACCACGAACACGACATTTACGACACCCGCTTCTATACCCGTTTGCGCGGCTGGATCGGCTGGTGCATCGAGCGGCGCTTCGTCGTACTGGCGATCACCGTCGTGCTGTTCGTGCTGGCGCTGGCCGGCTTCACCCTGGTGCCGCAGCAGTTCTTCCCGAGTTCGGACCGTCCCGAGTTGCTGGTGGACGTGCGTCTGCCGGAAGGCGCTTCGTTCGATGCCACGTTGCGCCAGGCCCAGCGGCTCGAAAAGGCGCTGGCAGGCCGCCCGGAAATCGACCATTCGGTGAGCTTCGTCGGTACGGGCGCACCGCGTTTCTATCTGCCGCTCGATCAGCAATTGCAGCAGCCCAATTTCGCGCAGTTCGTGATCACGGCGAAGTCGGTGAAGGATCGCGAAAAGCTCGCGCAGTGGCTCGAACCGGAATTGCGCAACAACTTCCCGGCGATCCGCACGCGCCTGTCGCGCCTCGAGAACGGACCGCCGGTCGGCTATCCGGTGCAGTTCCGCGTGAGCGGCGACGACATCGCGACCGTGCGCTCGATCGCCGAACGCGTTGCCGCCACCATGCGCGCGGACCGCGGCACCAGCAACGTGCAGTTCGACTGGGACGAACCCGCCGAGCGCTCGGTGCGCTTCGAAATCGACCAGAAGCGCGCCCGCGAACTCGGCGTGAGCTCCGAAGACGTTTCGAGCTTCCTCGCGATGACGCTGTCTGGCTACACAGTCACCCAGTACCGCGAACGCGACAAACTGATCAGCGTCGACCTGCGCGCGCCGCGCGCCGAACGCGTCGATCCTTCGCAGCTCATCGCGCTGGCCATGCCCACGCCGAATGGCCCGGTGCCGCTCGGCACGCTCGGCCATCTGCGCAACGACCTCGAGTACGGCGTGATCTGGGAGCGCGACCGTCAGCCGACCATCACCGTGCAGTCCGACGTCGCGCGAGGTGCACAAGGCATCGACGTCACACATGCGGTCGACCGCGCATTGCGCCCGATTCGCGCGACGCTGCCGGTCGGCTACCGGATCGAAGTGGGCGGCTCGGTCGAGGAAAGCGCAAAGGGCCAAACTTCGATCAATGCACAGATTCCGATCATGGTGATCGCCGTGCTGACGTTGCTGATGGTCCAGTTGCAGAGCTTTGCGCGCGTGCTGATGGTCGTGCTCACCGCACCGCTCGGGCTGATCGGCGTGGTCCTCACGCTGCTGCTGTTCGGCCAGCCGTTCGGCTTCGTCGCGATGCTCGGCGTGATCGCGATGTTCGGCATCATCATGCGCAACTCGGTGATTCTCGTCGATCAGATCGAGCAGGATATCGCGTCGGGGTACAAGCGTTTTGACGCGATCGTCGGCGCGACCGTGCGGCGCTTCCGGCCGATCACGTTGACCGCGGCGGCCGCCGTGCTCGCGCTGATTCCGCTGTTGCGCTCGAACTTCTTCGGCCCGATGGCGACCGCGCTGATGGGCGGCATCACGAGCGCGACCATCCTCACGCTGTTCTATCTGCCGGCGTTGTACGCCGCGTCGTTCAGGGTGCGTGGCGACGAACGCGAACCGCAGACGCCGTCCGCGCCCGGCGCGACGTACACGGGGAATTGAGCATGGCTACTTTCGCACTCTCCCGATACGCCCGCTATCCGCGGTTCGGCGTGCTTGCCGTCGCCACCTGCACGCTCGCCGCCTGCTCGTTCGGACCGAGCGGCGAGCCGCCCGCGATGCCACAGCCGGCGCACTATGGCGCCGCCGCGCAGCCGACGCAGACTGTGCCCGCACAAGGCGTCACGCAGCAGTTCGTGGTCGGCGCGAAGCCCGTGCCCGAATGGTGGAAGCAGTACCAGTCGGACGCGCTGAACGCGTTGGTCGATGAAGGTCTGCGCAACAGCCCGACACTCGCCGCCACCGACAAGAATCTCGCCGCCGCCCGCGAGCAATTGCGCGCGCAGATCGGCAGTTCGCTGCTGCCGACCATCGACGCGGGCGGTCAGGCGACCCGCAATCGCGCGCTGGCGATTCCCGAAATCGGCCCCAACACATTTCTCTACAACATCTTCGTCGGTCAATTGCAGGCGCACTACACGTTCGATCTGTTCGGCGCGTCGCGTCTGGCTAACGCCGCGCTCGCCGCACGCGTGAACGTACAGGTCTACCAGTTCGATGCCGCACGCCGTGCGCTGGCGGCCAACATCGTGACGGCGGCGATCACCAGCGCCGCGCTGCATGCGCAGATCGACACCACCGAGCGGCTCGTGGCGATCGCCAACGACCAGGCGCGCGACACGCAGCGCCGCTATGTGCTGGGCGCGGTCTCGCACGCCGATCAGTTGAGCGCGCAACAGAGCGCGGCGAGCCTGGCGGCGAGCCTGCCGACGCTCAAGCAACAATGGCTGACCACACGTCACGCGTTGGCAGTGCTGCTCGGCCGCACGCCGGACGCCGCGCCCGATGACCTCGATCTCGCGCGCCTGCACGTGCCGGAGCAGGTGCCGGTGGTGGTGCCGTCGGAGTTGCTGCGTTCGCGGCCGGACATCCAGGCCGCCGACGCCGCAGTGAAGGCCGCCGCAGCCGATGTCGGCGTCGCGACCGCGCAGATGTTCCCGACGCTGTCGCTGAGCGCATCGATGGGACAAGGCGGCTTTAGCTGGCCGGTGGCGCTGTCTGGTGCAGGCGCGATCTGGAGCATCGGCGCGTCGTTGTCGCAGCCGCTGTTTCATGGCGGAGCGCTGGTCGCGCAGCGACGCGCGGCCCAGGACACCTACGACGCGACGATCTCGCAGTACAAACAGACCGTGTTGGCTGCGTTCCAGAATGTTGCTGACACGCTCGCGGCGCTCGAACATGATGCGCAGGCGTTGGACTCGGCGAACGTCGCCGCACGCTCGGCGCAAGGCGTGTTCGAAGAGACGTCGGGACGTTATCGGCTGGGCGCGCTGCCGGTCGCAGCGACACGTTCGAGCGAGCAGCAGTTTCGCAATGCTCAGCTCGATGAGATCCGCTATACCAGCGCGCGTTTGACGGACACCGCGGCTTTGTTTCAGGCGATGGGGAATCCGCTGGTCGAAGCGGCAATGTCATCTACGCCAGCGGCGAGCGCCGGCATGCCTAACTAAACCTGGGAGTCCGTACTGAAGACAACTGACTTATCCCCAGTTTTTTGTTGAAGAGCCTGTTGAAAACTATCTGACAAGCGGGCTAACACGTTGAACGCGCTGGGATTTGGGTAAGCGGTGTGGAATCAGCCAGCGGGCGTTGGGGGCTGCATGCCATCCGAATTGCTCGACGGTCTGTCGATTGGCTCTTGGGTGACAGTCATGTATTGCCTGATTTCGGGCTGACCCAGCGCGATCGCATTGAGCATTGCGACTCCAAGCCTTCACGCAAATTCATCGTCAAGCGTGAATTCAAATTCATCTAACAGTATCGGTACCTCGAATATTCCAGCCAGCAGCGGAGCCAGCTTGACTGGGTCAATTAACTGCACATTCATGCGTTGACGATCTTGGTCATAGTTCAGAACCACGGAGCGCGGTGGATCAATCGCCATCGATATCCTCATCACTGTGCGGCCTGTCAAGCGGGTGCTGCGTGACGTTCAGACATTGTTTGATACCAGGTCGGCCCGCTGCAATGACATTGAGCATTGCTACTCCCAACTGTCGTGCCAGTTCGTCGTCAAACTCGAAATTGTCATCGCCCCAAAAAAACGGCACTTCCATACTTCCGGCCACAATGGGTGCCAACCTGGCTGAATCCACGGCTTGCATGATCAGTTGCTGCGGATTTTCGGTGTAGGTCACAACTACGGAATACGGCGGATGATTAGCCTTCGATACGAACATGGCGGATGTTTATCCATTATTGCCCTCGGCGCTGTCGATATACAAAAGAGGCGGCGGTTGTCCGCTGCTTCGTTGCGCTGACGACTAGCCGATTGGGTCTTGCGTAACGCTCATGTATTGTTTGATGTCAGGCTGCCCCAGTGCTATCACAGTGAGTATCAGCGCCCCAAGCCGACGCGCGAACGCGTCATCAAGCCTGAAATTGTGCTCGTCCAGCAGGATTGGCATTTCTAATTTCCCGGCCACGACCGGGGCCAATTTGGCTCGATCAATAGCTTGCACTGCAATCTCCTGACGATCTTCGAAATAAGTCAGAACCACAGAATATGGCGGATGTTTAGGCATTAATGCCCTCTGCACACTTGATTGATTTGAAATACCCTCTGCTTGCACAACGCGACTGCCCGCACGCCACGATCCACACAGGCCTCGGCCCCACACGCAATGCCAGTTCAAGCGCAATCTCGCCCGCTCACCGAGCAGGCGGGACAGGATTACATGAGTTACTCCGAATTGCTCGGTGGCCTATCGATTGGCTCTTGCGTGACAGTCATGTATTGCCTGATTTCGGGCTGGCCCAGAGCTATCAGATTCAGCATTGTGGCTCCAAGCCCTTGCGCAAATTCGTCGTCAAGCTTGAAATCGTGTCCGTTCAACGAGATCGGTATTTCGAATTGCCCGGCCAGGAGTGGCGCCAGCCTAGCTCGATCAACTGCTTGCAAGGCAAACTCTTGACGATCTTCCATGTAGGTCAGAACCACACAGTACGGCGGATGATTCGCCATCAATACCCCCTGCAGGATTGGTAATTTTGAAATGCCTTCTGTTTACATAGCGCGAGATCCCGGGCGCCCCCCTGGGGAAAGCAATCGCATCGCACATTGACATCTGCACATTGTATTGCGCGAAGCATTCATCCTCGCGATCTTCCCTCGCACTGCACTTCACCGTTCCCCCACCACCATTCCCGGCTCCGAAGACGGTGCTATAAAGCGCTGACCTTTTCGCAGAATCCGTCACGTCCGGCACGAGGATCGGATAAGGAACCTGCGACTGATCACTCAGCATCAGTTCCGTTGTCTCGCCCCACTTCGGAAGTATATCGGTCAACTCACTACCAAAAAGCTTTCCCGATAACTTCGCCTTCCACGCCATATAGCACTCGACGCAGAGTGCCGGAGGGGAAGCAACAGCCGCAGACGTTGATCCCGTGAGGTTTGCGGGTGGCGAAACCGGATCATCACCCAAATACCAGTTGGTGAGCCATACATCCAGTTCGGAATCGCTGATCGGTTTCCACCAGGCGCCGTTCGTTGAAACATTCGCTGTGCGCGTCAACACCGCGCCGTTCGGGCCGTACTTATAAACGACCTGCAATGTGCGGGCGAGTCCGCCATTCGCCACGCCTGCCGGCTCATCATAGGTAAAACTCGATACGCGACCACGCACATCGTAAACAATGCCTGCCTGCCCGCTATTACTCGCAATCGTTCCCGGACGATTGTCGGGGTTGCGCGCCAGCGTCCGCATCTGCCAACCCGACACGGCATCGCGCGTCGTTGCGATGTTGCCCCTTACGTCGTAGGTGTAGCTCCAGTCTTCAATCGTTTTGCCATCCTGAACGATCGTGCCCGACAGAAGACGACCTGCTCCATCGTAGCGTGCACTGACCGTCAACTGACTGCCGGTCCCGACCGCCTGCATCCCCTGTTCGCCCGTCAGGTCCGTCGTTTGCCGCTCCGTGTAACCTGTAACGTTGCCGCTTGCGTCATAGACAAACGTACGGATCTTGCCCGGTGTAGCGACCAGATGGGGACGCAACGAGCTGGCATCGTTATATTCGATCGACGTTACCGCCTTTTTTCCCGCGACCGTTGCAATTGCTTTTGTTGGCCGGTTGGCGCTGTCCCAGGTGTACTGGATATTTCCGTCAGGGGTCACTCTCTGCTGCAGATTGCCTGCTGCATCCCACATGCGCGACACCGTGCCGCCTGGTGTGGCAATTGAACGAGGCCGCAACGTGTCTGCCGCCTCAAAGGTGTACACGCTGGCGCCGGACATGTCACTGACTGTCGTCCCGCCAGAACCGTAGCTCAATGACGTAATGCGCGTTGTGTCGGGATGAGTAACCGAGACGACACGGCCGCTGGCATCGTAACTCCATGTTGCGATCCGTGAGCCGGACTCATCCTTTGCTCCTGTCAACGCATTGGGGAAACGCGCGTCCTCGTACAGATACTCATGCACATAGGCATCCGGTTCTCTTACCGAAACAAGATTGCCCTTCGCGTCATAGGCATAATGTACGGCTTGCCCGGTTGGAGGCACTACGCTCGTAATGCGGCCGCTACTGTCGTAACCCGGCGTGAGCACCAATCCGTTCTGCGCTGTCCACGCTGTGCTATCAGCCGGTCGCTGGCCAATGTTCACGACCCGCTGCCCGTCGTATCCAACTTCGCGGAGCATCCCCGTGCGGGTCTTCTCGGTATAGAACATGCCTGTGGTATCCGAGTAGCCTTCTGTCGTCCCTCGTTGCTCGTCTTTCAGGTAGTAGTAGCCATCCCCTGCTTTCGTCAGTGACAGTCCGCGATTTCCCGGCACGACCCACGCTCCACCGATCAACTTGAACGTCACAGGTTGCTCGGCACCTCGATAAGCAACAATGGTCGGTACGGTCGCGTTGACCCGACTCAAATCAATCCTTCGCTGCCAGTTGTTGATCCAGTTGCTCCCCATCAATGCCTGCGAGGCGTCATAGGGTTTTGATAGATAGATGCGCCTGAAGACACGTGGAGAGGCGTCGCCGCTCGTATAGTCAGCTTCGGAAAGCGTGACCGTCCCCTTTGCCGGCAGCACCGGGTCCGCCACCGGGCAGGAGTCGTCAGGCGTGGCGTTGTTGTTCGGCGTTGTTGGGGTGTTGCACCACTGATCGATCTGAGCGAGGTCGTTGATACAGGCGTAGTTGCCCAGACCACCTGGCGTATTGCCAGTCACGTCAAGCTTGCAGGTGGGTGTACCCGGCGTCGCGCCGGACTGTGCGTAAAGCGAGGAGCAATCGGCGGCGTTTGCTCCGGGCGCGAAAATGAGAAACATGAACGCCGCTGTCAGGCGTGTTGCAAGGCCTGTCGCTTTGACAGCAATTCCAGTTCTTTTCATTGTTATCCCCTACTGGTTGTACGTGGTTGTTTCCCAAGTACCCTATAGAGTGCGCACCACCTCCCTCAATCCGACAACTCCTAAAAATGCGATTTCCTTTTGAACGCACGAACAACCCGGTCTGCTCATTGGCAAGGCGCTTAGGAAAACACGGCTAACCCCTGTCAGGATATTTACGGCACCCGCTTCCGCACGCGCCTGGTCGCTGCATCGGCTGATGCAGCGCGGCGCCTGGTCGTGCTGACGATCACCGTCGTGCGACTCGTGTTGGCGCTAGCCCGATTCACGCTGCTGCCTCAGCCGTCCTTCCCAGGTTCAGATCATCCCGGGTCGTGGGCAGACGTGCGTCTGCCCGCTAGTGGAAGCGGCAGCGTCCTCGACGTCATCGGCGAAAACGTACATGCCCAACTAAACCTGGTAGTCCGTACTGAAGACAGCTAACTTATCCCCAGTTTTTGTTGAAGAGCCTGTTGAAAACTATCTGACAAGCGGGCTAACGCATTGAGCGCGCGGGGATTTGGGTAAGCGGTGTGGAATCAGCCAGCGGGAGTCGAGTGGCTGCTTGTTCTTGCGATGAAGCGCTCGGGATGCCTCAACGTTATCCCCAGTTTGTGTTGACAGAACTGTTGATAACCGCGGGGCTACGCGCTTAAGTGCTTGAAGCGAATCGCTTTGTAAAGGCCGGTGCGGTTGGATGCAGCAGCACACAGGGATGCGAGTCGGGCGCGGAACATATCGGCGCGCTGCCCCTTATCCACAGAATGTGTTCATAGACCTGTTGATAACGCCTTGAGATTCCGATCAAGTGCTTGAGCGCGTTATGGATTCGGGATCAGATACTTTTGCTGACGCGGTACGGACGCTGCGCGTCCTGAAGAGAGACGTCCCGCTCGCGGCGAGACGTCGTGCTGGAGACAAAACTTGCGTGTGCGGCCCACACAGCCCGCACACGCTCGCTCATCAAGGCTTGTTCGATTCGAACAGATCCAGGATCTGTTTCTTCTCGCTCGACGACACGCTCGGCGGCGGCACCACCGGCGGTGTCAAACCCGCCGGGCCAACGCCGCCGACCGCGTCGCCACTCACGCCCGCCATCGGATTGGCGGAATCCAGGCCGATGCTGGCGACGAAGCCGTTACCCGGCGTCATGTTGGTGAAGAACAGTTCGCCGTCGACCACGCTCACGCCGTCCGGCTGTTGCGGTTCGGTTTGCGGCACGCCGCGCAGCGCGCGCTGCATGTACTCGACCCAGATCGGCAACGCGAGCTGCGCGCCGAACTCGCGGCTGCCGAGGCTCTTCGGCTGGTCGTAACCCATCCATGCGACCGCCACCAGCGACTGCTGATAGCCGGCGAACCAGCCGTCCTTCGCATCGTTGGTGGTACCCGTCTTGCCCTGCAGGTCGGAACGATGCAGCACGTTGGTGCCCGCGCCCGTGCCGGCCGTCGCCACCGAATGCAGCAGGCTGTTCATGACGTAGGCGTTACGCGGCTCGAGCGTGCGCGGCGCGTCGCGCCCGGCGGTCAGCGGCTGCGCTTTGGACAGCGGCACGCCACGCGCGTCGGTCACCTCGTTGATCAGATACGGATTGATCCGGTAGCCGCCATTCGCGAACACCGAGTACGCGCCCGCCGACTGCAGCGGCGTAACGAGCCCCGCACCGAGCGCCATCGGCAGATACGGCGGAGTCTTGTCGGCGTCGAAACCGAAACGCTGCGTGACGAAGTCCTGCGCGTACCTGGTGCCGATGAACGACAGAATGCGGATCGACACCAGGTTCTTCGACTTCTGCAACGCGAGGCGCATCGGCATCGGACCGTCAGGCTGGTCGTCGTCCTTCGGCTCCCACGCATCGCCACCCGGCGTGCTCGCCGGGAAGTACAACGGCGCGTCGTTGATGATCGTCGCCGGTCCGATACCCTTGTCGAGCGCCGCCGAGTAGATGAACGGCTTGAAGCTCGAACCCGGCTGACGCCACGCCTGCGTGATGTGATTGAACTTGTTCTTGTTGAAGTCGAAGCCGCCGACCAGCGCGCGGATCGCGCCGTCCTGCGGCGTGAGCGACACGAGCGCGCCTTCCACCTGCGGCAGTTGGGTGATCTGCCAGTTGCCCTTGTCGTCGGCGACCAGACGCACGATCGAGCCCGGCTTGATCCGCGTGGACGCCGCCGCTCGCGCGCTCAGTGCACCGGCGACGAAGCGCAGACCGTCACCGCGCACGGTCACCTGAGTGCCGTCCACCAGCTGCGCCTTCACCTGCTTCGGACTCGCGTCCGTCACCACGCCCGCGATGATCTCGCCGTTGTCCGGGTGATCGGTGAGCGCGTCGTCGATGGTCTGATCGCGGTCGTCGCCCGGCTCGGGCAGTTCCACGAAGCCTTCCGGTCCGCGATAGCCGTGGCGCCGCTCGTAATCCATCACGCCCTTGCGCACCGCGCGATACGCGGCGTCCTGATCCGCCGAATCGATCGTCGTGGTGACGTTCAGGCCGCGCGTGTAGGTTTCGTCCTTGTACTGCGCGTACATCATCTGCCGGACCATTTCGGCGATGTACTCGGCGTGCACGCTGTATTCGTTGCCGGGATTACGAGTGTGAATCTCTTCTTTCACCGCTGCGTCGTACTGATCCTGGCTGATGTATTTCAGCTCGAGCATGCGCCTCAGGATGTACTCCTGACGGATCTTCGCGCGCTTCGGATTGACCACCGGGTTATACGCGGACGGCGCCTTCGGCAAGCCGGCAAGCATCGCGGCTTGCGCCAGCGTGATGTCTTTCAGATCCTTGCCGAAATACACGCGCGCAGCCGCGGCGAAGCCGTAAGCGCGCTCGCCCAGATAAATCTGGTTCATGTACAGCTCGAGAATCTGATCCTTGGTCAGCGCGCGTTCGATCTTGTACGCGAGCAGCATTTCGTAGATCTTGCGCGTATAGGTCTTCTCGCTCGACAGGAAGAAGTTGCGCGCCACCTGCATCGTGATCGTGCTGGCGCCCTGCGACGCGCCGCCGTGCGTGAGGTCGGCAAAGCCGGCGCGCAGAATGCCCACGAAGTCGACGCCGCCATGCTCGTAGAAGCGATAGTCTTCGATCGCGAGCACCGCTTTCTTCATCTGGTCGGGGATGTCCTGGAAGCGCACGAGGCTGCGCCGCTCCTCGCCGAACTCGCCGATCAGCACGTGGTCCGCGGTGTAGACCCGCAGCGGCACTTTCGGGCGATAGTCGGTCAACGCGTCGAGCGACGGCAGTTGCGGCCCCATCACCACCAGCGCATAGCCGATGATCAGCGCACCCACCACCGCAACGCTCGCGAGCAGGCCGGCAAACCAGAGCGCGATGGTCGCGCCGAACGAACCGCGGCTCGGCCCCGGTTCGCGCGAGGCGGCGTTGCGTCCTGCAGTGCGTTGGCGCGAGTCCCGGTCTTCACCGGCCGGAGAATGGGAGGAATGCGGTCGTTTGATGATTGGCATGAATGGAATAGTGGGCGCGTAACAGAACGCCTTTCGGCCCGCGCTCGTGGCGCGCGCATGGGTCGTGGTCGAGCATCGTAGCCTGAGGCGCAAACCGCCGCGCGACCGCTTGCCCCCGGCCAGCCGCACGGCACGCCTGGAACCATGTCCGGCGCAACGCAACAGCGCATTTTAAAGAAATCAGGCGCGCTCCAAGACAGTTTTTTTGTAAGAAATCCCTTTTCGCGATGCCAGCGGGTGGTTCCGGGCGGTCTGCGGTGCGCGCAGCGCGGGTTGTCGACAGAAAATGTTGAAAGGTCTGAGGACAAGCCGCCTGGAAAGGCCGCAACCCGTTGATGTCACGCGATTTTCATGCGTCGGCCGTTCCGCATCGGTGCAACTCGTCATATGATGGACGCGGCGCATGCGGCGACCCCGATGCGCGCGACGCCGTATGCCAGCCCTTTGACCCGCCAATGCCAACAAGTATGCGAGCCGATCATGAACAAGCCCAGCGAGCGCATCGTCGTTTTCGTCACACCCGCGCAGAAGCGCGCAATCACGGCCACCGCCGAGAACCTGGGCATCAGTGTCAGCGAGCTGATGCGGCGCGCGGTGCTGAGCTTCGGCGCGACCAGTGAGCAGGTGAAAGCGGCCAGCATCGTCGACCGGCTGCGCGCGCCGCGCGCACCGGACGCGCTCAATGCCGCGCTCCAGCGGGTGGCGCGTGGCACGCGGCACGCGCGCTCGGCACTGCCGGTGGCGCTGCAGGCACGCGGGGACAACGAGGCAGGTGCGCCAGCGGCCGACGCCCCGGCAATCGGCCCGGCGAGTTCGCTGCCCTCGGCGGCCGCGGCTGATTCCGCGCCCGCCTCGCGCGGTCTGCCGCGCGAGCCCGTGACGGCGGAGCCCGCGCCGCTGTTGCCAGCGGGTCTGGCCGCCGCCCTCGCCGCCGAAGTCGATCTGGAAGCCGCGGCGACCGCCGAAGCTGTCGCGCGTGTCGCGGCGGCCCGAGCCGCGGCGGCTGACGATGCGATGCTGCAGCAGACCGATCCGCAAGCGCAGCCGCGCCGTGTGCCGAAGCGCCCGCGCATCGACAGCGCGCGCGACGACGACGATCCACGCAACGATCCCAGCACCGAAGGCGGCCGCTTCGCCTGATTAAGAATTACGCCGCATTTCGCGCGGCGTGAACGGGCAAGTTGCATATCGTTACATTCGCGCGATTTCGAATTAGCCAGCTTTCGATATTGCAAGCTTTATCAGTTAAATCGCAATCTGCGTGGAAGACAAAGCGTCTTTAATACATGCGCTGTATGCATGATTTGCGTCACCGAACCTGTATCGCCAAACGCGGCGCAACCCTCGCCCTGACGCCCGCAATCATTGACGCACAACCCTTTTGCACAGCGCGCCCGCTCCTCTCGCCGATCTCCGGCAATACCCGCCGCGCCCCACCGGCCGGCCATTTCGGCATGACACCTTTAAGCCGTTTTTAAGAACGCTGGTGGTGTAATATCCGCCAGCAAGTCAATCACCCGTCGCGTTTTAACCTTTGAAACTCTCCGCCATTCCTATTCAAATCGAACCGTTGACGGCCGCGCTATTGCAATTGGCGAGCGCGCCCCTAACTTCGGTCCGGACGCTGCGCAGCATCTCGCGCAGCGGCGTAGAGTAGCGGTTGAAAGCAAGAGTTGAGCGCGCGGAATTATTCAGCGCCGACACCATTTCCTGGAGGTTTTCATGTCGCTTTTTGACAGCATTTCGCGCACGCTCAAAGGTCTCCTGAACGACGCGGCCGACTCCGTGCAAGATCCGTCGCGCGACTCGCGCCAGATCGTGCGCGAACTCGACGACAGCATCGGCAAGGCCGAGAACTCGCTGATCGAGATTCAGGCGCAAGTGGCCACGCAGCAAAGCAAGCGCGACGTCGCCGCGGACAAGGCGAAGAAGTATGAAGACGGCGCAAAGCGCGCGCTGCAAGCGGGCGACGAAGCGCTCGCGCGTGAAGCGCTCGGCGCACAGGCCACGGCCGAAGCCGAACGCGATGCGCTCGCCAGGGAACTGACCACGCTCGAGCCATCGGTTGCGCAACTGAAGAGCCAGATCGAAGACATGCGCGGTCGTCGCAACGACCTGAACGCGCGCTCGAACATCCTGCAGGCGAAGCAGCAGATCGCGCAGGCCAAAGACGTCGCGGCCACCGCATTGGGCGGCATCGGCGGCAAGAACCTGTCCGAGGATTTCCAGAAGCTGGAAGACAAGGTCGCGTTGTCGAATGCCCGTTCGGACGCGCGTCTGAATTCGGCCGACGAGACTAGCGGCAAGGCACTCGACGACAAGCTCGCGGACCTGAACCGCGGCCCGTCCGTCGAAGACCGTCTGGAAGCGCTGAAGAAGCAGCTGAACACGCCGGCGCAGTAATGCGCCAGCCGTACATGCCGGCGTGCGCATGCGGGGCGTCCGCGTGTAGTGCGTCGGTATGCTGGCCGCTGCCTCGCGCGGCCACTCGACATGACTGAAGGAGACGGGCGCTGCGCGCCCGGTCCGCAAATGAAAAAATTTCTTGCATCCGTATTCGCTTCATTGCTGCTGGTATCGGCTGCGGCGTTCGCCTTGCCCACGGTTCAGCAGATCGAATCGGCGATGGCGCAAGGCAACTGGCAACAGGCCGATGCCGGTCTGGGCGAAGTGCTGCAGGCCCATCCGAACAATGCTCGCGCGCATTATCTGTACGCCCAGGTGCTCGATCGCGAAGGCCGCTATGGCGACGCGCTCGCCCAGGTGCAACAGGCGAAGACGCTCGACCCGCAAATCCGCTTCACCGACCCGGGCCGTTTCGCGCAAACCGAAGCACGTATCCGCCGGGACGCGGAACGCGCGGGCGGCAACACATCCAATCGCGCCGCGAATCCGTTCGTACAGCAGAATGCGCCTGCCGTGCAGCAACAGTCGGCGATGATCTCGCAAGCGCAACAACGGCATGGTCCGGGGGTGGGTATGTGGATCGGTATCATTGTTCTGCTTGTGGCGATCGCGCTGGTGCTGCGCTGGACCGTGCGCCGCGCCCGCACGCAAGAAGATACGCGCGCCGACGACGATCGTCGCGTGCAACTCAAGCGCGCGACGGACATGCTCAACACCGTGCGCTCGCTGAAGCTCGATGTGAAGCTGTCCACTGCGCCGGGTCATGAGGCGCTGGAGAAGGAAGTCGAAACGACCGAAGACCAGCTGCGCGGTGTCGTCGAAACCTTGTCGAACGGCAAGAATCCGCTGCCGCCGTATCAGCTCGACGAACTCGAGCAACGCGTCGGCAGCCTGCGCGCTCGCGCCGACGGGCGGCCCGATCCGGCTGCCGCGCCAGCCGCCGGCAGTCAGCAGTCGCCCTATGCGCAGGAAGCCGAACGTTTCGGCAACCCGCCGCAAGCGCCCTATCCCCCACAAGCGCCTTATCCGCAGCAAGGGCCGTATCAGCAGCAACCGCCGGTCATCGTGCAGCAAGGCGGCGGGTTCGGCGGCGGCATGGGCGGTTTGCTGACCGGCGTGCTGCTCGGCGAGGCACTGAATTCCGGACGTGAGCGCGTGGTGGAACGCGACGTGATCGTCGACGACGAAGCCCGGCGCCGTCGCAACGAAGGCGGCAATGGCGGCGGCCTCGACTTCGGCCAGGGATCGAACGACTGGAGCGATAACGGCGGCGGCGGCGACGTCGACATGGGCAGCAACGACGATTCCGGCGGCTGGACCGATACCTGAGCATCGTGCGATAGCGCCGCGCGAATCTGCGCGGCGCCGCTCTGCGTAACTGTTCGAGCTGGCCGATCGTGGACGACGGTTCGGACAGTGGAAGGTTCATCGGCGAACCCTCAATTCGCGGCTGCAACGAAAGCCAGGCTAGAGCGTCTTGTATCGATGCATTAGCGCGCGAATTGCATCCCTCAGCTCCGCCCTTGCCCTTGCCCTTGCCCTTGCCCCGCGAGCGATACCAGCAAGCGCGCAACTTCTTCAGGTTGAGGAAAGTCAACCGTACGCAAATTCAACTGCGCCTGATGGTTAAAGAAAAATACCTGACCGGTATGCCGATCGACACCAGCGGCCCGGCCGTTCAGGAAATCGAGCCACGCATCCAGCTTGCTGGGATCGGGAATCGCGCCCACCCAACCTGCACGCGAGCCAAACCTCGCCAGCCACGTTTGCATCGCTCGCGCATTGTCGCCCAGCGGATCGATGCTGCAGGATACCAACTGAAGCGGCAGCGTGTTGTTCGACAAGTAATTCTGCACCTGTGCGAACAAGGCACCCTGAATCGGACAGGTGGCGCTGCAACCCGTGAACATCAGTTGCAGTGCCGTTGCACGACCGATGAGCAGTTTGCGCAAGGTCGTCTGGCGGCCCGTGTCCAGCATCAGATCCATGTCCGGAACGTCGAGCGGCGGCTTCACGATACCCGCACTGTTATGTGCGCGCGACACCTCACATACGCCAGAGAGCGCCAAAGCCGATGCGGTGCGCAGCACGGCTCTGCGCATGGGTGAAAAGCTCATGGGAACGTTATCTATCAACCGGGTGAGAGTAGCGATGCATGATAATCAGTATTCCTGAGTTAAAAAAACCCATAGTGCCGAGCATTGCTCCCGGCTCATGTCGTAACGGGGCATCACCTCGTCGATGATGACGCTATTCGGATCTAGCCCGTCACGCACCGCCCGGCAAAAAGCGGCCACATCATATCTGCTTGCGGGACCGCCGCGCCGCGGATGGCTTTCGGTCAGCAGCGTCGCCGTGAGTGCCGGGGCGAACCCGGCTTGCCCTATCTGTATTGCAGTGGCATGGCAATTGGCGCAGCGTGTGGCAGCCGGCGGAAGATCGAGATGGTGGCCCGCAAGTCGGGCTCGTATCGGCACAGCCGCTTCGTATAGTTGCCTGCCCTGGGCGAGTTCCGCGTCGTGAGCGGCGACCGACGTTTGCCACCGGGTCAGTGCCTGCCAACCGATCCAGACGCATGCCACAACGACGAGCGCCCCGCTCCAATACCAGCGCACCGCCCGCGAGCGTGCGTCGCGCCCGATCATGCCTCGCCAACCTCTTGCGTCCCCTGTCGCCATCCGTCACGGACCATAGATGACCCCGATCGCGTTGAGATAGACGCCGCTCGCGCCGGTGAAGCCGTAAATCTTGTTGCCCGCGGGCACCGTATAGTTAAACGGTTTGCTGGTCGTCTGCCCCAGATTCTGTCCATATGGCCCGTAAGCTTTGCCGGTATTGCTGATGAAAGAGATTTGCGAAATGGTTGAATCGCCCGCGATACCGGAAATCCCCACCAAATACTGACCCGCTGGCAAAGCGAAGCTCGCAGCCGTCCCCCCCGTGCCGCCATGCGCCGCCAACGCACCCGCGCTGGTCACGCCTTGAATGTTGTCCAGCCACCAACCGCTATTCAGCTTGACGCCGGTGAGCGGCGCTCCCGCTTTGGCGACGTCGGTGAACGCAGTGCCAGCGGAGGGCGTACCGAAGATGGGGCTCGTGTTATAGGAGCCGGGCGCAACCGGAGCGGCAGACTCCTCCGAGCCGATTTGCAAAACATAGGCCGAAACAGACGCCAGGTCCGCGGCGCTCAGGCTCAGACTGGTGTGTGCCGTAATCGCCGCGCCAATGGTCGGTGCCGAGCCGTCATGCAGATACGGTGCGCTCAGCCATACGTCGCGCAGCGTCGGTGTGTCGAAACCGGGAAGCGCTCCTCCCAGGCGATTGCCGCTACCGGCGTAAAGCGTGCCGATGTTGTGCAGATCCGCTGTGGAAGTGCCGGCAAATGTGTAGCTATCCGTAAAGTTGACACCGCCATGGCAACTGGAGCACTGTGCGGCAAATACCGCTTTGCCAGCCACGGCAGCGCTTGTCAGGCTGCCGTCCGCGTTGCGGTAGGGGCTCGGACTAAAGACGTTGAACGATGTGACGTAAGCCGCCAATGCGTCCAGGTCCGCACTGACGCCGGCCTTCGGGTCACCCAACGGCTGGTTGCGGGTGCCTGTATTGAATTGCTGATCGGTCATCAAGCCCGTGCCTTGGGCAAAGGAACGTATTTGTCCTTCGAAGTCCTGAATTTCGTCAAAATTGGCGCTCCAGTGCTTGTTGCCATGACCACCCGCGCGTCCGCGCAGCATGATGGTGTTACGCAAGCCCTCGCCCAGACTCGTGAAATCCCACACGCGCCCGTCCTGTCCCCCTTCGTTGTGACAAGACGCACAGCTCATCCAACGGTCGCGTGCGAGGCGGGTATCTTGCGCGTCGTAGAAATACTGCTTCCCCTCCAGGACGTTGGCGGGCAGTTTCTCCGTGCCAATGGTAGTCATTGTCGCAAGCTGAGGCAGCCCCAGCGAACCGTACTTCAGCAGAAGGCTCAGATCATAGACGCCCACCGTGCGATCCATGAAGTTGTACACATAAAGCTTCGTGCCATCGGACGACAGGCTCAACCCATCAGGAGCGCGACCCGCTGCGACACGCAAGATTTCTCGTTTGCCCGCGACGTCGAGCACAGCAATTTCACGTGAAGTTTCGAGCGCGACGAACAGATATGCGCCACTGGGATGATAGACGGCGGCAGTCGCAAAGCCACTGTTGACGTGGAACACGCGGCCGGCAAGATCCTCCGTATTGGCGCTCAGATCCAGGTGCGATGTCACCGCCCTCACGGTCGTCTGGAAATCCAGCGGATTGCCGTCGCGGTAACTGCCGCGTTGAATGTTGTCCTGCTTGGACGGCACCCATGCATTGGCGCCGTCGGGCGAAATAGCGAGAGCACCCAGATAATTGGGCACGCCGCGCCCCGATACAACCGTATCGGGCAACGGGCTGAACTTGAGCACCATCTGGCGCACCTGCGCCAGATTCGTCGGACTCAGTTCGGTCACCGTGCCGCCTGTCGCCACGCCATTGACGCTCGTTTGCACCGACTTGGTGTTCTCGCCCGGCTGCGGCGCCGTGATGAAGCGGCTGGCAAACAGACGCTTGCCGTCGGCGCTCAACGCGAGATGACGGACACCGGGAACGGCCGCGCTCGCGGTTTGCGTCCAACTGGTGTCGAACTTGAGGACCTGCCCCGTGGCCTCGAGACTCACATATGCGCTGCCGTCAGGACCGATCAGCACGCCGTAGGGCTGCGTCGCACGCGGCATCGCGACAGTTTTGACCACGCTCAGGCTGGCGGTGCTCAACACGCTCAGCGTGGCGGACTCCTTGTTGGTCACGACTGCCGTTGCGCCATTGATGGCGACCGTGCGCGGCTCGTTGCCCACGGGAATTTCGGCGACCATGGTATTGCTTGCGGTATCGATGACCGACACGCTGCCGTTGTCGGAATTGACAACCCAAAGCCGATCGCTCGCACTGCTACGTTTCTCGACCGCGATGCTGGATGAACTTTGCGCGCTGCCGCCTGTAGCGGCGCTGGCCGTAACCGCTTGCACGAAGGTGCGCGTGACAGAAACACCTGTTGAATTTTGCGCCGTGACAGTGACGGTATAGACACCCGGGCTGGCATAGGTATAGCTGGCTGTGTTGGCCGAACTGAGGGCCGTCGTCGGGCTGCCATCGCCGAAATTCCACGTGTACTGGAACGTGCCGGTGCCGGCATCTACCGAGTAATTGACGGCCGCCCCACTGACGGCAGGCGGTGCGCTAACAGGCTGAATGACAGGGATCGGCGGTTGAATGACCCAGGTAAAGCTGGTGCTGGCGCTGCCCCCATTCCCGTCGCTGACGCTCGCGTTCACGGGGTAGCTGCCCGCCGCGGTCGGGAAGCCGGCGATAACGCCCGTGGACGGATTGATCAGCACGCCGGGCGGCAAGCCGGTGGCGGAATACGTCAACGTATTCGAGCCTGGCTCGCTGGCCGACAGCGCAAGTGAGGTCTGCACGCCAACATAGGAAGTGGGCGCAGTGGGCGTCGCGATAACGGGCATGACGGGCGCTGTCACGACCGGGCTATAAAGCACGCCGAGTGCGTTCAGGTACTGGCCCGCACTGCCGGTGAAGCCGACAATCTGCGTGCCCTGAGGGACGGTGTAGTCGAACGGCGTATTGTGGGTTTGCCCCTGATCGGAACCATACGAGCCGAAAGTCTGCCCTGTGTTGGTGACGAAACTGATCTGCGCAATCGCCGAATCGCCCGCGATGCCGAAGATACGAACCAGATATTGCCCTGCGGGCACCGTGAACGCCGCGGCATTGCCTCCCGACCCGCCGTGCAACGCGAGCGGGCCAGATGCGTTCACGCCCTGGATGCTATCCAGCCACCATCCGGCATGCAGATTCACGGCGGTCAGCGGTCCTGCGACGGCATCGGTAAAAGCCGTACCTGCAGCGGGAGACCCGTACACCTGCCCGACGCCGCGCGAAGGAGCCGTAGCGCCGACGTCCCATTCCAGATAGGAGCTGACACGACTGCTGCCGTTGGCGACCGTCACGGTGGGATAAAAGGTTCCCTGGGTTGTCGGAGTGCCGGTGATCACGCCCGTGGACGCATTGATGCTCAAACCCGGAGGCAGACCCGCGGCGCTGAAGGAAATCGCCGCACCGCCGTTCGCACCTGCCTGAAGCGCGACTGATACAGCGGTCCCCACGTAACTGGTCTGCGTGTCTGGAGGCGTAAGCACGGGGGCGCCGTTGCCGCCAACCGTGATCATTTTCGCAATCGACGGCGTGCCGTTGCTGTTCATGCCGAAGAGCATGTATACGCCAGGCACTGCCCATCCGGGATTGCTGGGGACGTTGAGCTGATAGCTGTTCGCACCGCTACTGCTGAAAGTAAGCGATAAGCGGCGCTGGTCGTTGTTCACCGTATGCGTGGTCGACGCGACCCTTACCAGCGAAAACGCGGTGACCGTCGAATCCGTCGTCACATTGATGACGCTGCCGTAGCTCGCGTAGCTCGGCGCGCTCGTGATCGCGGGCCGCACTGCAGGCGTGCCATCCGAGTTGAGCAGATAGTTCGGCGTGAGGATCTGCAAATCAGGGTGATTCGCGGCACACCCCGCGCCGCACAATCCGCCACCGGCCGCCAGCACGCGACCGTCGGCCAGCAGTACGGCGACACTGTGATAGTCCCGCGGAACGGCCATTGCCGGCATCAAAGTAAAGGTTTCGGTGACGGGATCGAAAATCTCCGGCTGCATCACCGCGTTGCTGTCCGTAAACTGACCGCCCACGGTCATCCCGCCAATGATGACCACCTGCCCGTTCGGCAGGACTACGGAATTGTGGTATGAACGCGTGAAGTTCATCGGGTTGATCTTGCGCACATTGACGCCGGTGTTCAGATCAATCACGTATGCGGCGCTGCTCGACGGTGCATTGACGTTTTGCGGCGACCCGCCCTCTTTCAGTACCTTGCCCGTGTCATACATGACGGTATTGCCGTGAAAGGCGAATACGTCGTCGCCACGGACCCCTGCGCTCGTCACGCTGCCGCTGCCTTGCGTGCTGATCCAGTGCATTTGCTCGCCCGCGCCGGCATGGAAGACCTTGCCGTTGCCGGCAGGAATCAGCCACAAGTGGCTGTCCGCCACATAGAGGTCGGGAGAACTTTGTCCCGGCTCCAGAAAAGGCGAAACAGGCACGCCACTCAGCAGACTCCAGTTGCCGGTCGAGGGCGACCAGATTTCGGCATTCTTGTCGGCCGATCCTCCCAGCCAGGAGCCACCCAAGGTCAGCACCGAACCATTCGCGAGCACCGTGTTCGCATTGTAGGCACGGGGAATGTTCAGTAGACCAGACGATGTCCAGGTGTTGGATGCGGGGTCATAAATGCTGGTCTTGGCATCGTCTCCACCGCCTGCAATCAGCAGGCGGCCATCCATCAAGTTACTGGTGCCCGAGCAGAACATCTCATGTCCCGTATTGCTTACCAGCACGTCTGTGGCTGCATTGGTGTTCGGGTCATATAAAGTCGAATAGGTCTGAGCGCCTCCCGCACCGGACTGATTCATCGTAAAGCTGAATTGAGAGTCTGCCGCAAACAGCAAAACCTTGCCGTTGGGCAAAGGCGACGCGAGGGAAGGAACGAGAGACAGTGTGGTGACGTTCGACCATTGCGCCTTCGCTGGCGTGGCGATTGTCATGAGATGACTTCTCTGCTGCGCCAGATTCGCAGCGAAATCACCGCTATTCGAATCACTCCCTGATTCACCGCCGCTACACGCACAAAGAACCGCAGTCAGAACCAACGCAAATGCAGCCGATAACCTGTTCATTAATTTTTATTCCGAATTTTATATGCGTCGGCTAGATGTCGCAAACCGGATATTGATTCACGACGGAACGCGCACGGCACTTCGATATACCGAAGTGCCTTGGTAGGGTCGCGAACCATGTTAAAAGCGTTAACGAAATTAACTGAATGAATTATCTTTTTCTGTGCCACAGGCTACACAACGTCATTGCCACGATTGCACCGCGCTCGGCTACGATGACGTCATGAAGAAGATGAAATCGGCTTGTCGGTCACCGGCTTCCCAAGGTCGACCATCACTCCCGCCGGTCTCTGTCACGGTGATGCTGCTGTGCAGACCGTGCGTGCGTCGGGAATGGATTTCATCGGCTTGAAATCACTGAGCGGCACGCGCGTCTAATTGAACAGCCGCACTCCAGGCGATCTTGAAGCGAAGTGCTCACTTGTCTACCCTACCCGTTTCGCTGCGTAGACATATGTAGACGTCACGCCGACGCGATCATCTGCGGCACCGGCTTCCAGGTCAACGACGTCGGCGCACCGTTCGACGTGACCGGCCACGACGGCGCGGACCTCGCTGCAATGTGGCAGCGCGATGGCGCAGAGGCCTATCTGGGCACCAGCATCGCGAACTTCCCGAACTTCTTCAAACGCTGTCGAAGGGCTTGCCGGTCGCGAGCGTGCCGGTTGGTGGCTGCGAGCCGCGCATCGGCCCGTGCCCGGTTTCGCGCTCAACCGCCCCCCAAAAGACGCAGCAATGCCCACAGAAACTTGAACAGCATCACGAGCAGTTCCCACAGGTGATAGAGCTGTTGCCAGCCCGAAACGCGCACGAGGGAATCGATCATGGTTGCCGGTAAAGAGGGGAAAGGCTGCGGGAAGGATAGTGAATTACCGTTCGACCGCACATCATAACGACTGCGGGATACTCCGTATGAAGTTGATTGAAAGTCTGCCGTAAACGCATCGGAAAGATACCGCGTTCGCGCCCGGTGACGGCGCCCATCTCGCGTCACCCGCGCCATCGAGCGATTGAGAGGCAGGGGATCGGAGTAAGTGCCAGGGGCTGGAGTAAGAGCTAAACCGCTAAATCTGGTCGACCGCTGAGGGACTGGAGTAAGCGCTGAAGCGCTAACTCTGGTCGACAGGAGACAAACATGAAGCGTTTCAGCTTTCGCAAAGCAACCCGCCCGCACACGGTCGTCGGCAACATCGCCGCGCAAGCCGGCAAACTGGGCATCGAGATCTGCGACGTAGCAGGCCACGTCGATGAAGTCGCCGCACGCGTGCAACACCAGGCGCAAGTCTGCCAGGCACTGCGCGAATCCGCCGCGCAAACCCTCGCGGGCAATCATCGCATCGCCGCAGCCGCCCGCGATATGCGCAGCGTGTCGGCCGAAGCCGCAAGCGGCGTGCAGGCGTCGCAGCAGACGCTCGAAGCATCTCTCGCCGACATTCACGGACTGGTCGAAGGCGTGACAGTGATCGAAAGCCAGATCGGCGCGCTACGCAGCGCGTTGGCACACGTGAGCCGAGTCTCCGAAGAGATCTCGCTGATCGCCCGCCAGACCCATCTGCTGGCGCTGAACGCGGCAATCGAAGCGGCCCGCGCCGGCGATTCCGGCCGAAGCTTCGCGGTGGTGGCCGCCGAGGTCAAGAACCTGTCGGCGAAAACCGCGCAAGCCACCAGCCAGATCGAGACGACGCTCGCGCAACTCACGCAGCAAACCGAGCAGTTGATCAACGAAGGCTCGGTGAACACCGCGCGAGCGCACCGGGTGCGCGAAAGCACGCGCAAGATCGGCGACGTGGTGCAGGCAACGGGCAATGCGATCGCGCATCTGAACAGCGAGGCCGGGCAAATCGCGACGCTGACCGGCGAAATCGAAACGCAATGCGACGGGCTCGAGGCACAGGTGCTGGAAATGGCGAGCGGCGTCGAGGATTCGAGCGAAAACTTCGTGCAGGCAAAGGACCGTCTGGGCCATCTGCTCGGCGTGTCCGAAACACTGATCGAGCTGACCACCGCGACCGGCGTCGAGACCGCGGACACCCGCTTCATCGAGGCGGCGCAGCAGGCCGCCGCAGCCGTGAGCAAGCTGTTCGAAGCGGCCGTGGCACGCGGCGAGGTGTCGCTCGACGATCTGTTCGACCAACAGTACGTGCCTGTCGCGGGCAGCAATCCGCCTCAGTTTCTGACGCGCTTTACCGCCTTCACCGATCGGGTCTTGCCGGCCATCCAGGAGCCGCTGCTCGAGCTCGATCCACGCGTTGCGTTCTGCGCCGCGATCGACGTGCGCGGCTATCTGCCGACCCACAACCGCAAGTTTTCATTGCCGCCGCGCGACGACGTCGTCTGGAACATGGCGAACTGCCGCAACCGGCGCATGTTCGACGATCGCACCGGCATCGCGGCCGCATCGCATACCAGGCAGTTCCTGCTGCAGACCTATCGCCGCGATATGGGCGGCGGCCAGTTCGTGCTGATGAAGGACGCGTCGGCACCGGTGTTCGTGGCCGGGCGTCATTGGGGTGGCTTTCGGATCGGCTACAAGGTCTGAGCGCGGCACGCACGCATGCGCGCTGTGGATGCACGTGCGCCACACAGGCGCAACACAGGCGCCATACAGGCTCAACACATGCGCCATGCAGGCGCCGCGCGAGCGCATCGCACGCTAGACCGCCATCATCACCCGCTTGCGCTCCGCCCGCTGCATGAAGTAGTTGGCCGCCACCACGCCGACCGTCACGACCGCGATGAACAGCGTGGCGAGCGCATTCATTTCCGGATTCAACCCGAGCCGCACGCGCGAGAACACCACCAGCGGCAGCGTCGTCGAACCGGGACCGGACAGGAACGCCGACAGCACCAGATCGTCGATCGACAGCGTGAACGACAGCAGCCAGCCCGACACGAGCGCCTGCGAGATGAGCGGCAACGTAATGAAGAAGAACACGCGCAGCGGCGTCGCGCCGAGATCGAGCGCCGCTTCTTCCAGCGACGGATGCAACTCCCTCACACGCGATTGCACGATGATCGCGACATACGAAATGCACAGCATCACGTGGCCGATCCAGATCGTGAAAATGCCGCGCCCGGCCGGCCAGCCGAGCCACTTGGCCATTTCGATGAACAGGAGCAGCAGCGAGATTCCCTGGATCACCTCGGGAATCACCAGCGGCGCGTTGATCATGCCGGTATATAGCGTGAAACCGCGAAACCGGCCCATCCGTGCGAGCACGAAACCGGCCCACGTGCCGATCACCACCGACGCGAAAGCCGTCAGCAACCCTATGCGCAACGACAACCACGCGGCCGCGATCAGTTCGTCGTCCTGCAGCAACGCCGCGTACCAGCGCGTCGAAAAACGCGTCCACACCGTGACCAGTTGCGATTCGTTGAACGAATACACCACCAGACTGGCGATCGGTATATACAGAAACAGAAACCCGATCGCGAGCGCGATACACTGCAAAATCCGGTTGGGCTTCATCAGGGCCTTTCCTCCATCGCCTTGGCCTGCGCATGCTGGAAAAGCGCCATCGGCACCAGCAACAGCAACACCATTGCGCACGTCACCGCGGAAGCCATCGGCCAGTCGGCATTGTCGAAGAACTCATTCCACATCACGCGGCCGATCATCAGCGTGTTCGCGCCACCCAGCAATTCGGGGATTACGTACTCGCCCACCGCCGGAATGAACACCAGCAGACAGCCGGCGATGATGCCGTTCTTCGACAGCGGCAACGTGATCTGCCAGAACGCTTTCCACGGTTTCGCGCCGAGGTCGTACGCGGCTTCGAGCAAGGTCAGGTCCATCTTCACGAGATGGGCGTACAGCGGCATCACGAGAAACGGCAGGTATGAATACACCATGCCGATATAGACCGCGGTGTTGGTGTGATACAGCTCGATCGGCGAATGGATCAGGCCGATCGACATCAGGAAGTTGTTCAGCAAGCCGTTGTTCTTCAGGATGCCGATCCACGCGTAGACGCGAATCAGGAACGACGTCCAGAACGGCAGCATCACGGCCATCATCAACAGATTGCGGCTCGCCGGATTGGATCGCGCGATGTAGTAGGCCATCGGATAACCGATCAGCAGACACAGCAGCGTCGAGATCGCGGCAACCACCAGCGAATTCACATAGGTCGCGAAATAGAGGCTGTCGGTCAGCAGAAATGCGTAATGCGACAGGTCGAGCGTGATGTGAATCGCGTTTTCCGCGAGCGTGACGAGCCGCGTGTACGGCGGAATGCCGAGCTGCGAATCGGCGAAGCTGATCTTCACGACCAGCAGGAACGGCGCGAGGAAAAACAGCAGCAGCCAGATGAACGGCCCCGCGACCACCGCGCTGCGGCCAGTCAGACTGAAGCGCCGCACCGGCCAGCCGATCAGGGCAGTGAACGTGCGCTTCATGACGTCAACACCACGCCGGCCGAGGCGCTCCAGCGCACGTACACTTCGTCGCCCCACGTGGGCGGATCGATCTCGGTCAACGCGAGACTCGTCACGTTCGCGATCACCGTTTTGCCGGCTTCGAGCTTCACGTGATACAGCGAATAGCCACCCATGTAGGCGATATTCGTGACGACGCCCTTGCCCCAGTTGTACGCGCCTTCCGGCGGTTTGCGCGTGAGCGCGATGCGCTCGGGCCGCACCGAGATGGTCACCGGCATGCCGAGCGGACCGGTGATGCCATGGCTCACGTACAGGCGGCAAGGCAGATCGGGCGTTTCGATGAACACGTAGTCGGGTTCGTCTTCGACCGTATGGCCTTCGAACAGATTGGTCGAGCCGATGAACTCCGCCGAAAAGCGGCTGTTCGGATACTCGTAGACTTCATTCGGCGTGCCGATCTGGACGATCTCGCCTTCGCTCATCACGGCAAGGCGGTCGGCCATCGTCATCGCCTCTTCCTGATCGTGCGTGACCATCACGCAGGTCACGCCGACCTTGTCGAGGATGTTGAGCAGCTCGATCTGGGTGCGCTGACGGATCTGCTTGTCGAGCGCGGACATCGGTTCGTCGAGCAGCAGTAGCTTGGGCCGCTTGACCAGCGAACGCGCCAGCGCCACGCGCTGCTGCTGCCCGCCCGACAGCTGATGCGGCTTGCGCTTCGCGAAGCGGCCCATCTGCACGAGTTCGAGCGCGGTCTGCACGCGCTCGTTCAGTTCGGCCTTCGGCACGCCCTCCTGCTTCAGACCGAAGGCGACGTTCGCCTCGACCGTCATGTGCGGAAACAGCGCGTACGACTGGAACATCATGTTGACCGGCCGGCGGTACGGCGGCAATTGCGCGAGGTCCTCGCCGTCGATCAGGATGCGGCCCGAGGTCACGGTCTCGAGGCCGGCCATCATGCGCAACAACGTCGACTTGCCGCAGCCGGAACTACCGAGCAGCGCGAACAGCTCGCCCTTCTTCACCGACAGGTTGACTCCTTTGACCGCCACGGTCTCGCCGAACTTCTTCACGACGTCGACGATCTGGACGAAATGGTCCGCTGCGTCATCCGTAACGGCGGCAAGGCCCGCGTGCGGCGCGCCTGTCGCCGCCAGTGCGCCCGACTGGTCACTACTGATCATAATGCTGCTTCACTCCAGCGTTTGACGAACAAAGCCCCCGGTAAACACCGGGGGCTTCATGATGATACCGACCCTTCCTTCTTGCCGCGGGTCAGCGGCCGGACTTGAACTCAGTCCACAGCCGCGTTTGCAGCCGCTGGATTTCCTGCGGCAGCGGCTTGAGCAGGAACAGCGTCTTGATGACCTCTGGCGGCGGGTACACGGCCGGATCGTTCGCCACGTCCTTGTCCACGTACTTGCGCGCTTCGACGTTGGTGCTCGGGTAGTAGACGGCGTTGGTGATCGCGGCGTGCACCTGCGGCGTTTCGATGTAGTTGATCCACTCGAGCGCCGCTTCCTTGTGCCTGGCGTCCTTCGGAATCGCCATCACGTCGAACCAGACCGGTGCGCCGCCCTTCGGAATGAAGTACTCGATCTTGTACGGCTTCTTCGCTTCGATCGCGCGATGCTTGGCGATCACGACGTCGCCCGACCAGCCGTAAGCGAAGCACACGTCGCCGCCGACCAGGTCGTTGATATAGCCCGACGAGTTGAACTGCGTGATGTACGGGCGGATCTTTTTCATCATCTCGAGCGCGGCGCGGTAGTCGGCCGGGTTCGTGCTCATCGGATCCTTGCCCATGTAGTGCAGCGCGGCGGCGAACATCTGGTCCGGCGCGTCGAGCACGGACACGCCGCAGGCTTTCAGCTTCGAAATATTTTCTGGCTTGAACAGGATGTCCCAGCTATCGAGCGGCGCGTTCTTGCCGAGGATCTGCTGGACCTTGGTGACGTTGTACCCGAGGCCGGTCGTGCCGTACGCCCAGGGCACCGTGTACTTGTTGCCCGGATCGGCACCGGCCACCAGCGCCGTCAGCGACGGGTCGAGGTACTTCAGGTTCGGCAGCTTCGACTTGTCGAGCGGCTCGAAGATGCCCGCGGCGATCTGCTTGCCGGCGTAGTTGCTGGTCGGCACGACGATGTCGTAACCGGAGTTGCCGGTGAGCAGCTTCGCCTGCAGCGTGTCGTCGCTGTCGTAGTTGTCGTATTTGACCTGGACGCCGCTTTGCTTCGTGAAGTTCGGGATGGTGTCCTTGGCGATGTAATCGGACCAGTTATACACATTCAGCTGCGTATCCTTCGCAGCGGCCGTCAACCACGGCGTCGCGCACAGGATCAGCGCCGCCATTTGTCCCACTATCCGTTTTTTCATCCCGTTCTCCGCTCGTAACCGGCTCGCGCCGACCGTCGTCACTGACGCCGCAGCTTCGCGCCCACGGCTCCCCTGAAAACCCCGAAAACTACCATTAATTATTGCGCGCTCCAAAAAAAATGCCGGGTTGTCGCGCAAACGGTACAGCGCGGGCCGCACCATTGGAAAATGGGCGCAATTTTAGCGGGTTATCGGCGCATGTCTACCTGAAAAAAACCCCGGCGGCGACCGTGTCGTCGTCAGGCTGTCAAGTCGACGCGGTACTGGCGCATTTCGCCAGTATGCGGGTGGCGGCGGCAGGCCTGTTTCGCCGGCTTTCATGCGAGTCGGAGCGCGGCGCGAGGTGCAACGCGGTTGGCGGCGGCAGGCCCGTTTCGTCGGCTTTCATGCGAATCGGCGCGCGGCGCGAGGTGTACCCCGCGAGCGCGCGAGCCGGCCGGCGGCTGACGGTGCACAATAGCCGCTGGATAGCTGCTGTTGGATAGCTGCTGGATAGCTGCTGGCGCACCGACGCACGGCGCGGCGCTCGTCGCGCGCCGCCTGCGGGCCAACGCGCGGCCCGCTGTATGCACAGCGGGCACGTGGCTTGCGAAACGATGCAGTCTTCGACCTCGGGCACCGATGAACACCAATCCATTCGCGCTGCGACCGAATCGCCGCCGGCGCTTGCCGGGCAGCGGGCCGGCAGGTCCGCCGCACTGGTTTTCGTTGCTCGGCGCGGGCGCGCTGATCGCAGTCGGCTATATCGACCCGGGCAACTGGG
Source organism: Paraburkholderia ribeironis (assembly GCF_900019265.1). Lineage (GTDB taxonomy): Bacteria > Pseudomonadota > Gammaproteobacteria > Burkholderiales > Burkholderiaceae > Paraburkholderia > Paraburkholderia ribeironis. Next base: position 18,618 of record NZ_CYGX02000019.1, on the reverse strand, counting down.
CGACCGCGCTCGGCGCCGGGGCGGGCTACGGCTATCGCCTGCTCGGCATCGTGCTGCTGTCGAGCCTGATGGCGATGCTGCTGCAATGGCTGTCGTCGCGGCTGGGCGTGGTGACCGGGCGCGATCTGGCGCAGATCTGTCGTGAGCGCACCGGCCGGCGTGGCACGCTCTTCCTGTGGCTGACCAGCGAAGTCGCGATCATCGCCTGCGACGTCGCCGAGGTGGTCGGCAGCGCGGTCGCGTTGCAACTGCTGCTCGGCGTGTCGTTGACGGTCGGCGTGCTGATGTCGGCGGTGTGCACCTTCGCGCTGCTCGCGCTTCAGCAGAAAGGCGGCCGCAAGCTCGAAGCGGTGGTCGCGGGGCTGATCGGCTTCGTCGGCCTGTGCTTCGTGGTCCAGCTGGCGCTCGCGCGGCCCGACTGGCACGCCGCGCTGGCCGGCACCGCGCCGAGCGTCGAGCTGCTGAGGAACGCGGGCATGGTGTGGCTGGCGGCGGGCATCGTCGGCGCGACGGTCATGCCGCATAACCTTTACCTGCACTCGTCGCTCGTCAGACAGCACGCGCCCGAACGCAGCGACGCGCAGATCAAGGCCGCGCTACAGGTCGTCAATATCGATACGTTCGCGTCGCTCTCGTTTGCCTTTGTGATCAACGCGGCGCTGCTGATCGTCGCCGCGGCGGTGTTCTATGCCAGCGGCCATCGCGACGTGACCGATCTCGCCGACGCCCACCGCCTGATCGCGCCGCTCGTCGGCACGCACTGGGCCAGCATCCTGTTCGCGGCAGCGCTGCTCGCGTGCGGGCTGAGTGCGACCGTCACCGGTACGCTCGCGGGTCAGGCGGTCATGGAAGGCTTTCTGCAGATCCGGCTGCCACGCTGGAAGCGCGCGCTGCTCACCCGCGCGCTCGCGATCGGACCGGCACTGCTCGCAGTCGCGCTGTTCGGCCAGCACGGCTCGAATCAGTTGCTGGTGGCAAGCCAGGTGGTGCTGAGCCTGCAATTGCCGCTCGCGGTCGTGCCGTTGATTCGCTACGCATCGGACGCCGGCCTGATGCGCGACTGGCGCGTGCGCGGCGTGCCGCTTGCGCTGGCGTGGCTGTCGGCGGCGTTTATCATCGTGCTGAACGGGGCGCTGCTGTGGCAACTGGCGTTCGGTGGGTAGCCCGGCGTGGTGGTCCGCGTGCGCATGAAGCGGTGAAGTGGAAACGGTGAAGCGGAAACGGTGAAGCGGCTCGCCGGCATTCGCCGCACGGGTGGGTGTGAGCCCGGTCCGGTTTGATCGATGTGCAAGGCGCGCGCCGCGCATCGGATAACATAGCGGAACTTCGCTTTTTCGCTCCAGGGTTTCCGATGGCTTCGAATCTCCACGATCTTCCCGATAGTCCGTGCATCGGCGTGTGCTCCACGCTCTTCGACGAAGTGTGCAAAGGCTGCGGCCGCACCGCGACCGAAGTGTCCAACTGGGTGTTCCTGAGCGACGAGGAAAAGCGCGCCGTGTGGCTGCGCATCGAGCAGGAAGGCACCGCGATGCGCTTCCAGAACGACAGGCTCTAGTCTCGCGTCACGCCGTTGTGATCGCGGCATCACGAAGCACGTGAAGCACGTGAAGCACATAACAAAGCGCGTGGCCAAACCGCGTGCCGACCATAAAAGACGCTGGGATGCCCCAGCGTTTTTTATCGCGATTCCAGCAAACGCGGCTCTTCGCGCGCCGAATCAGAACCGCATACCCACACCCACTCCGACGATCACCGGATCGATGCTCAGCCGGCCGAGCGACTGGCCACCAAGCGACGCGTCCGTGTGCATCCAGACCTTCTTGATGTCCGCATTGACGAACAGCGAGCGCGTGACCTGCACGTCCACGCCCGCCTGCAGCGCGGGGCCGAAGCTGTGATTCGAAATCGAGATCGGCTGGCCGCCCGCGTTCAGGCCGTTGTTGTAGAACAGCGTGTAGTTCAGACCCACGCCGAGATACGGCCGGATGCGTCCCGCATGGTTGAAGTGATATTGCAGCAGCAACGTGGGCGGCAGCACGTTTACGCCACCGAGACCGCCGAGACTCGACGTCAACTGATGGCGCGACGTGCCGAGTATCAGCTCGATGCCGAGCTCGTCGCGGATCATGTAGGTCAGATCCAGCTCGGGCACGATCGCGTTGTTGACGCCTACGTTGAGCGCCGACAGCGTCCCGGTGGTCTGCACGTTCGGCATGATGCTGATCGCGCGCAGGCGCACCAGCACATCGCCGGCGTGAATGCCGCTCAGCGTATCGTCGCCGGCGGCCTGTGCCGACGGCGCCAGCACGGCAGCGCATAGCAGGCTCGATGCGATAACAGCGGTCCTGATCCTGCTCCTGTTTTTGTTTCTGTAGGAGTACTTCATGTCCTTCCCTTTGTTTTGTTATCCTCAGGACATTGTCGAAGTTCTCGCCAGGACGCGCGTTGAGCAGCATCAACCCAGCGAGTATGCCCATCGTCCTGCGACAGCGGGTCGCGTCGCGCCCGTCAGCAACAGTTCGAGCAGATCGTGCACGCTGCGAATGGCTGCGCCGAACGGCAACGCTTCGCGGCCACGGAAGAACAGACCGTTGGCCACATCGCCGCGCAAGGCCGCTGCGAGCCGGGTGTCGATGCAGAAGTGGCCGAACTTCTCGATGCCGTCGCGCCAGCCGCATGCGCTGAGGCATTCGAGCGCGGTCGGGCATGCGTGTTTGAGCACGCCGAGCTTCGCGCGGATTTTCGTTTCGTGGCGCAGATAGCGCATCAGCCACGGCGTTTTCACCGCACGCGCAGGCAGTCCCGTCACGCTGACGAACTCGACGATGTCCTCGGGTGTCGCTTCGGCCAGCACGCGCTTGAAGTTCGGATGCGCATCGCCTTCTTCGGTCACGGCGAACGGCGTGCCCAGTTGCACGCCGTTCGCGCCGGCGCTCAGCAGTTCGCGCACCGCATCGTGACTGTTGATGCCGCCCGCCAAGATCACCGGCACATCCTGACGATTCAGGCTGAGCGACGCGAACACCGTCTCGAGTTCTTCGAGGATGCGCAAAAAATCGAAACGCCGATCATGCATGTCGGCGAGGTTGCCGACCCCGAGATGGCCGCCCGCATGGGCCGGATGTTCGATCACGACGGCATCCGGCAAGCGCCCTTTCTTCAGCCACTTCTTCAGCACCAGCGCGACGCCGCGGCTATCGGACAGAATCGGAATCAGCGCGATGTCGTGGCCCTGGGTCATGTCCGGCAGATCGAGTGGCAGGCCCGCGCCCATCACGATCGCGTCGGCGCCGCTCTCGCAGGCCACGCGGACATAGTCGGCTTGCGCGCTGACCGCTTTCATCACGTTGACGGCGAGCATGCCACGGCCTTCGCTGAGCATTCTGGCCAGGTGGATTTCGCGCGCCAGCGCGGTGAGGTTCGCCTGTTCGAGCGTCGCGGTGTCGGGCGACTGGCGGCAGCGCTCGACGAGGTCGTGGTGGTGATGGCGCAGGTCGATACTGGCGATGGTGCCGAGCGCCCCCTCGCGGGCGACGCTGCCGGCCAGCCGATGGGCCGAGACACCGACACCCATGCCGCCTTGCACGATCGGCAGCAACGAGCGGCCGCGGATCACCAGCGGCGGGAAGGAATGAGAGTTGAGCATGACTGGCCCGATGACAAATTATCAAACCATCGATAATCGTTGGTCGGGCGAGGCCTGCTTTGCGGCAGGTCAATGCGCTGATCGATGAACTGGGCGCGCGTATCGTTTGGTTGATGCCGGTCAGCTTGCGCGTCTGCACGCGATGAAAAAAGCCCGCTTCGACGAAGCGGGCCTGGCGGTTCTCTCTGACGCGAATCGCGCGTGCGTCGCGTCGATACGCTTACTGCACGCCCTGGCTCACCAGGAAGTCCTCATAGTTGCCGCCGAAGTCATTCAGCGTGCCATTGGTCTTCACTTCGATGACGCGATTGGCCAGACCGCTCACGAACTCGCGGTCGTGGGACACGAAAATCAGCGTGCCTTCGAACTTGTCGAGCGCGATCTGCAGCGACTCGATCGACTCCATGTCCATGTGATTGGTCGGCTCGTCCATCAGCAGCACGTTGTGGCGGCCCAGCATCAGCTTGCCCCAGATCATGCGGCCCTTCTCGCCGCCGGAGAGCACCTTGACCGACTTGCGGATGTCGTCGGCATTGAACAGCAGGCGGCCGAGCGTGCCACGCACCATCTGCTCGTCGTCGCCTTCCTTGCGGTAGCCGTCGATCCACTCCATCAGCGTGACGTCGCCCGGAAACTCTTCGTACGTGTCCTGCGGCATGTAGCCGATGTTCGCGTTTTCCGCCCACTTCACCGTGCCATGGTCGAGCTGCAGATTGCCGAGCAGCGAGCGCAGCAGCGTGGTCTTGCCCGCGCCGTTCTCGCCGATGATCGCGATCCGCTCGCCCGGCTGCACGCTGATGTTGAAGTCGTTGAAGATCGTGCGATCGTATTTCTTCGAGATGTCTTGCGCGACCACCGCGATGTTGTGCAGCTTCTTCTCGAACTCGAAGCGGATGAACGGGTTCTGCCGCGACGACGGCTTGAATTCCTCGATCTTGATCTTGTCGATCATCTTCAGACGGCTGGTGGCCTGGCGCGCCTTCGACTTGTTCGCCGAGAAGCGGCGCACGAAGTCCTGCAGGTCGGCGACACGTTCCTTCGCCTTCGCGTTGGCGGCCTGCTGACGCTCGCGCGCCTGCGTGCTGGCCAGCATGTAGTCGTCGTAGTTGCCCGGATAGACCTTCAGCGTGCCGTAGTCCATATCGGCCATGTGCGTGCAGACCTGGTTCAGGAAGTGCCGGTCGTGCGAGATGATGATCATCGTCGAGTTGTACTGGTTGAGCACGTCTTCCAGCCAACGGATCGAGTTGATGTCGAGGTTGTTGGTCGGCTCGTCGAGCAGCAGCACGTCCGGCTTCGAGAACAGCGCCTGCGCGAGCAGCACGCGCAGCTTCCAGCCCGGCGCGACGTTGCTCATCGGCCCGTTGTGGTCTTCGATCGCGATGCCGATGCCGAGCAGCAGTTCGCCCGCCCGCGCTTCAGCGGTATAGCCGTCGTACTCGGCGAATTTCGCTTCGAGTTCGGCGGCGTGCATGTAGTCGTCGTCGGAAGCCTCGGGGTTGGCGTAGATCGCGTCGCGCTCGGTCATCGCGGCCCACATTTCGGTGTGGCCCATCATCACGACGTCGAGCACGCGCACATCTTCATACGCGAACTGATCCTGGCGCAGCTTGCCGAGGCGAATGTTCGGCTCGAGCATCACATTGCCCGAGCTCGGCTCCAGGTCGGAACCGAGAATCTTCATGAAGGTGGATTTACCGCAGCCGTTCGCACCGATCAGGCCATAGCGGTTCCCTTCCCCGAATTTGACCGAAATGTTCTCGAAGAGGGGCTTTGGCCCGAATTGCATGGTGATATTGGCGGTAGACAGCACGGCGCGTCCCTTTGAAGGTGATATCGGCGAAAAACCAAACATTTTAGCAGGTTATCGTGATTTCAACCCACGCAGCCTCCGCTCTACCGGCTGCGAACCTCGCGCGGCGTCTGCAAAACGTCGATGAAGGCCGACAGGTCGGCTTCGGCGAGCCCCATCGCCGCGCCCAGCCGCAGCAGTTGCTGCACCGTCGACGACACCGGCATCGGCGTGCCGGTCTCGTAGGCAGTTGCCGCGACCGTATCGATGTCCTTCTGGAACGTGCGCAACGCACCGATCGGCGCGAGGCCGGTCTGCGTCATGCGCGGCACGAAAATCTGCAGCAGCACGGAGTCGGCCCAGCCGCCGGCGAGCCCCTCGGTCAGTTTCGCGGCATCGAGACCGCTGCGCTGAGCAAGACTTACCGCCTCGGCAATCGCCGCCAGCGTCGCGGTGACGATGGTCTGATTGCACAGCTTGGCGGTTTGCCCCGCGCCGACTTCGCCCATGTGCGTGATGCGCGCGGCGTACGCGCCGAGCAACGGCCTGACGGCATCGATGTCGGTTGCTGCACCGCCCGCCATCACCGCCAGCGTGCCGGCGTTCGCGCCGGCTACGCCACCCGACACCGGCGCATCGATCCAGCCCACGCGTGCGGCGCCCCCAGCGGCGCCACCGGCCGCGCTCTCGACGGCTCCGGCCGCCGCGCGCTGCGCGAACGCACGCGTCGCGGCTGGCGCAATGCTCGAGTGATCGACGATCCAGCGCAGCCGGTCCGGCGCTGCCGCAGCGGCCCCCAGCAAACCTGCTGGACCAAATACGGTCTGCTCGACCGCCGCCGCGTCGGCCACGCACAGCAGCACTGCCTCGCAGCGTCCGGCCAGCTCGCGCGGCGTATCGACCACGCTCGCGCCGTCGGCCACCAGCGCCTCGGCCTTGGCCCGCGTCCGATTCCACACATGCACCGTATGCCCGGCGCGCAGCAGATGCCGGATCATCGGCGCGCCCATCAGGCCGGGACCGCAAAAACCAATTTCCACTTTCGAACCTCGTCGGCTATCGGATTGAGTTTCGCGGACATGATAACGGCCGCGCGTCGTCACGGCATACCGGGCACGCGATGTGCGACAGCAGTCGCTGGTGTGATGGGCAGGTGATGGGCAGCTAATGGGCAGCTAATGGGCAGTATCGGCGTGCCCCGTTGCCTATACTCTTTGAACATCAACGAAGACCACAGGAGGAAGTTCATGTCAGACCACGTCTATAAACAGATCGAACTGACCGGCTCGTCGAGCAAATCGATCGATGACGCCATCAGCACCGCGATCGCCAAAGCGTCGAAGACGTTGCACAATCTGCACTGGTTTGAAGTCACGGAAACGCGAGGCCAGATCGAAAACGACAAGGTCGCCTACTGGCAGGTGACCATCAAGGTCGGCTTGCGAATCGACTGACGCACGGTCCAGCGCGCGTCGACAGACCAACAGGTCAACAGGTCGACACGTCAGCGCCGGATTCGCAGGCGAAAAAAAAGCTGCGTCCAGAACTGGACGCAGCTCCTCAAAGCAGCGGTTGCTGAGGCCGCCGCCTGGTCGTTCATGAACCGTTCAGCGCTGGCCGGTCTCCACCTTACTTCGGCAGCGCACCGTCGACGCCTTCCACATACCAGTTCAGACGCTGCAGTTCCGGATCGGTCAGCGTCTTGCCGGCCGGCACCTTCACCGCGCCGGACTGATCCTTGATCGGGCCGGTGAACACGTCCCACTTGCCGCTCGCCAGTTCGTCGCGCCTGGCCGCGACCTGCTTCTGCGCGTCAGCTGAAATGACCGACGTGTTCAGGTTCTCGAGGTTGACAGCCTTCTGCGGAATGCCCCACCACACCGGAGCGTTCGTCCATTTGCCGTCGAGCACCTGCTGGATCACCGCCGTGTAATACACGCCCCAGTGCGCAACCACCGAACCGAGGTGCGCCTCAGGACCGAACTTCTTCATGTCCGAATCCCAGCCGAACGCGTGCACGTGTTTCTCCGACGCGGTCGCGAGCGTCGCGCTCGAATCCGTGTTTTGCAGCAGCACGTCGGCGCCCTGGCCGATCAGCGTTTCGGCCGCCTGCTTTTCCTTGCCCGGATCGAACCAGCTGTTGATCCAGATAACCTTGGTGTGCACCTTCGGATTCACCGAACGCGCGCCGAGCGTGTACGCATTGATGTTGCGGACCACTTCCGGAATCGGCACCGATGCGACGAAACCGAGCGTGTTGGTCTTCGTCACGCGGCCCGCGGCGACGCCGGCCAGATACGCGCCCTGGTACATGCGCACGTCGTAGGTGCCGAAATTCGGCGCCTTCTTGTAGCCGGTCGCGTGCAGGAACACCGTATCCGGGAAATCCTTCGCGACCTTCAGCTGGAAGTCCTGATAGCCGAAGCTCGTGCCGAAGATGATCTTGTTGCCCTTGTTCGCCAGGTCGCGGAACACGCGCTCCGAGTCGGCCGATTCCGGCACGTTCTCGACGCGGGTGATCTTGATCCGGTTGCCGAACTTCGCTTCCGCTTCCCGCGAACCCTGGTCGTGTGCGAAGGTCCAGCCGGCATCGCCCGGATTGCCGAGATAGACGAATGCGACGCCCGGCACGTCGGCGGCCTGCGCAGTTTGCGCGAGCGGCGCGGCGAGCGCCAGCGACGCCGCGCCCCAGGCGAATGCGGTCAGCAGATTTCTTCTCTTCATGTTGTAGTCCTGTGGTGTTGAGCGAATGGTTGAAACGTGTTTTGTGCGGTCGAGATCTGGCCGGCGGGTGGTCGATCAGCCCGCCGAGAAAAACGGCTTGCCGAGCGATGCGGGTGCATTCAGACGGATCGTGTTCGGATTGCGCGAGATCAGCACCAGCACGACGATCGTCGCGACATACGGCAGCATCGCGAGGAATTGCGTCGGCACCGGCACGCCGATCGCCTGCGCGTAGAACTGCAGGCCGGTCACCGCGCCGAACAGCAGCGCGCCGATCAACAGGCGCCCTGGCCGCCACGTCGCGAACACGACCAGCGCGAGCGCGATCCAGCCGCGTCCCGAGGTCAGGTTTTCCTGCCACAGGTGCAGATTGACGATCGAATAATACCCGCCCGCGAGCCCGGCCATGCCGCCGCCGAAAGCCACCGCGCCGTAGCGCACGCCGACCACCGGAAAGCCGACCGAATGCGCGACTTGCGGCGATTCGCCGACCGAGCGCAGCACGAGTCCAGCACGCGTGCGGTACAGGAACCAGCCGATCACCGCGAACATCACGAACGCGAGGTAATCGAGCGGCGTCAGGCTGAAGAGTGCAGTGCCGAGCACGGGAATCTTCGAGAGGCCGGGAATGACCCAAGTGTCGATGGTCGCGCGCACCGCGGCGGACGTGTACGGCTTGCCGACATACGCCGACAGGCCGATGCCGAAGATCGTCAGCGACAGGCCGGTGGCGACCTGGTTGGCGAGCATGGTCAACGTCAGAAACGCGAACAGCAGCGACATCGCGAGACCCGCGCCGATCGCGGCGAGCAGGCCGAGCCACGGGCTGCCGCTGATCGACGTGACCGCGTAACCGGTCACGGCGCCCATCAGCATCATGCCTTCGACGCCGAGGTTCAGAACGCCCGATTTCTCGGCGACGAGTTCGCCCGCGCCCGCGAACATCAGCGGGATCGCGGCGGTGATGGCGCTCGAAGTGAGCGCGCTGGCTTGTTGAATATCCATGGAAATCCGGCGGCGAAATCAGTGAGCGTGTCGGTAGGCCAATCAGTGAGCCGTGGCGGCGAGCGTTCGACGGCGCACCCGGTAGTTCACGAACAGGTCGGCGCCCAGCAGGCAGAACAGCAGCAGCCCCTGAAACACGCCGGACAGTGCCTGCGGCAATTGCATCGAGGTCTGCACCGCTTCGCCGCCGAGATATAGCAGCGCCATCAGCAGACTCGCGAGCACGATGCCGAGCGGATGCAGCCGCCCGACGAACACGACGATGATTGCGGTGAAGCCGTAGCCCGGCGACCACGTCGCCTGCAACTGGCCGATCGGGCCGGCGATCTCGCCCATGCCGGCGAGACCCGCGAGGCCGCCGCTGATCAGCAGCGAGGTCCAGATGGTCTTCTTGGCGGAGAAGCCGGCATAGCGCGCGGCGAGCGGCGCGAGACCGCCGACGTTCATCCGGTAGCCGGCGAAGCTCTTGCGCATGAAGAGCCACACGAGCGGAATCGCGATCAGCGTGATGAACACCGATGCATTCAGCCGCGTGCCGCGCAGCCATTTCCAGTGCCAGTCGCCGTATAGCGTCGGATAGAGCGCGTCGCCGCTGAACATTTCCGAGAGCGGAAAATTCATGCCCTGCGGATCACGCCACGGACCGCTCACCAGATAGATCAGCAGTTGCGTGGCGACATACGTGAGCATCAGGCTGACCAGAATCTCGTTGGTGTTGAAGCGGCTCTTCAGCAGCGCGGGGATCGCCGCCCACGCCATGCCACCGAGCACGCCGGCCATCATCATGGTCGGCAGGATCCACCAGCCGGTGGCCTGATCGAAATAGATCGCGACACCGCTGGCGGCGATGCCGCCGAGCAGCATCTGGCCTTCGGCGCCGATGTTCCAGACGTTGGCGCGATAGCCGATCGCGAGACCGAGTCCGATCAGGCACAACGGCGACGCCTTCAGCAGCAGTTCGGTCCAGCCGTTCACGCTGGACAGCGGTTCGATGAAAAACGCGTGCATCGCCTGCAGCGGATCGCGGCCCACGAGGCTGAAAATCAGGAAGCCGATGACGAGCGTGAGCAACGCGGCGACCAGCGGCACGGCGAGCTGCATCGTGCGCGAAGGCGTCGTGCGGGCTTCGAGTCGATAGGGAAGCATCATGGGTAGCGTTTGATTTATTGGTGATTGACCGGGTTCGGGTTCCGTTGATCGAGCCGGGCGGCGAGCCTCGCGCGATCAGGCATGCGCCGGCTGTTCCGCCGATGGCGCCGCGCCCTCGCGGCCGCCGAACAGGCCCGCCATCCAGCGGCCGATCTCCTCGGCGTTGGTCGCCCCGACGGCGCGCACCGGTGAAAGCCGACCGCCGGCGAGCACCGCGATGCGATCGCAGATGTCGAATAGCTCTTCCAGTTCCTCCGAGATCACCAGAATCGCCACGCCGCGCGCCGACAGATCGAGCAGCTGCTGGCGGATGAACGCCGACGCGCCGACGTCGACGCCCCATGTGGGCTGCGCGACCACCAGCACCTTGGGTGCCTGCAGCATCTCGCGGCCCACGATGTATTTCTGCAGATTGCCACCCGAAAGACTTTGCGCGAGCGCTTCCGGGCCGCCGCAGCGCACGTCGAACGCGTCGATGCAGCGCTTCGCGAACGCGCGCATCGCGCCGGCCTTGATCCAGCCCGAGCTCACCATCTGCTGACGATGCGCGGTGAGCAACGCATTTTCCGCCAGCGTCATCGCCGGCACCGCGCCGCGGCCCAGACGCTCTTCCGGCACGAAGCCGAAACCGAGCGCGCGTCGGCCGCCCGCGCCGAGGCGCCCAGCCGCCTTGCCGCAGATCGTGACCGCGTCGGTGCGCACGCCGCGCCGCTTTTCACCCTGCTTTTCGCCAGATAGCGCCGCCAGCAGTTCCGCCTGGCCGTTGCCCGACACGCCGGCAATACCGAAGATCTCGCCGGCATGCACGCTGAAGGACACGTTCTCGAGCGACGTGCCGAACGGGTCGTCGCTCTGCACCGACAACTGCTTCACGTCGAGCAGCACGGCGCCCGGATTGTGTTCGCGCCGCGTGTAGTCGGGCAGCGAATGGCCGACCATCAATTGCGCGAGCGACGCGTGGGTTTCGCCCTTCGGCTTCACGTGGCCGGTCACGCGGCCGCCGCGCATCACCGTGGCGGTGTCGCACAACTCCTGGATTTCGTCGAGCTTGTGGCTGATGTAGAGAATGCTGCAACCTTCGGCGGCCAGCCGGCGCAGCGTCGCGAACAGCTTGCGCACCGCTTGCGGCGTCAGCACCGAAGTCGGTTCGTCCATGATCAGCAGGCGCGGATTCTGCAACAGGCAGCGCACGATCTCGACGCGTTGCCGCTCGCCCACCGTCAGGCTATGCACGTGCCGCTGCGGATCGATATCGAGACCGTAGTCGGCCGAGACTTCGCGAATCCGTTTGGAGAGCGTCTTCAGATCGAACGGTTCGTCGAGCGCGAGCGCGATGTTCTCGCCGACGGTGAGCGTCTCGAACAGCGAAAAATGCTGGAACACCATGCCGATGCCGAGCTTGCGCGCCGCGGCCGGGCTCGCGATCTCGACCGCCTGGCCTTCCCAGTGGATCTCACCGGCGTCGGGCCGCACCGCGCCGTAGATGATCTTCATCAGCGTGCTTTTGCCGGCGCCGTTTTCGCCGAGCACCGCATGGATCTCACCCGGCGCGACGACCAGCGTGACGTCGTCGTTGGCTCGCACGGCCGGATACTGTTTGGTGATGCCCTGGAGCACCAGCCGGGGCGCCGTCTGTTCCGGCCGGTTTGTCGGCCCGCTTGTCGGCCCGTTTGTCGGCCCGTTTGTCGGCTTGTCTGTCGGCCCGCTGGTCGGCTTGTCTGTCGGCCCGTTTGCCGGCTGCGCGGCGGCGCCGTCGCTATAGGAAGAGTCGCTCATGTGATTCCGTAGTACGTCAGTGACCGCCGGTTACGACGCGTCTGTCCACCTTGCCGGCGGACGATCCGTCACCACAACCGGATGACAATACCCAATTCGACCCGCTCAGTCGAGCCGCCAAAATTCCCGCAAACCCGCGCCACAGCACGCTCTGCGGGTACGCCACGCTTGACGCCGTTTTTCGTCCATACTAAAAGCCATATATCTCCACCCCCGTTCGATCAGCCAGCCCATATATTTCGGAGAAGTCATGAGTCAGCAACGCGAGGCGATCGATACGTACCTACTGCGCGTCCTGCACACGCTGTTGATGGAACGCAGCGTCACGCGCGCAGCGGTCAAGCTGAATCAGTCGCAACCTGCGATCAGCGCGGCGCTGCGCCGCTTGCGCGACATCACCGGCGACCCGCTGCTGGTGCGCGGCAAATCCGGCATGGTGCCGACCGAATATGGCCTGCGCCTGCTCGAACCGGTGCAGAACGCGCTGCGCGAAATCGAACGCATCAAGTTCCAGCAACACAACTTCGATCCAGCCACTTCGATCCGCTGCTACCGGATCGGCTGCCCGGATTATCTGAACGTGCTGTTCGTGCCGACCGTGGTCGAACGCTTTCGCCAGGCCGCGCCGAACGCGACGCTCGAATTTCACTCGCTCGGCCCGGCGTTCGACTACGAACTCGCGCTCGAGGACGGCAAGCTCGACATCGTGGTCGGCAACTGGCCGGAGCCGCCGGAGCAACTGCATCTGTCGAACCTGTTCGTCGATCAGATCGTCTGCCTGATGAGCAACGCGCATCCGTTCGCCAAACGCGGCGGCCTCACGCTCGACCAGTATCTGAATGCCCCGCATCTCGCGCCGACTCCCTATTCGGTGGGCCAACGCGGCGCGATCGACGTGCATCTCGCGCGTGAGCGGCTCAAGCGTCATGTGGTCGTCACACTGCCCTACTTCAATCTGGCGCCGTACGTGCTGATCAAGTCCGATCTGATCTTCACGACGACGCGCCTCTTTGCCGACTACTACGCAAAGTTCCTGCCGCTCACCGTGGTGCCCGCGCCGCTCGATTTCCCGCCGATGCAGTATTACCAGCTGTGGCACGAGCGCGTGCACTACTCCGATGAAGTGCGCTGGCTGCGCGGCCTCGTCGCTGAAGCGACCAGGACGTTGATCGACAAGCCTTGACGCGTCGTTGCGCGGGTTATCGAATCGGCAGCCGTGTGGTGCATGGCGGTGGGCGTTGATGACCCTGCTCTCTTCGTTTTCCTCTCTGCGCCGTTTTCCTCTCTTCGTTTTCCTCTCGCCATTTCCCCGCGTCGTTTTCCCGGGTCACGCCGCCGCTTCGTAGAGCGTCTTCGCCAGCCGGTTGTGCCGTTCGATCACCGGTCCGAGATCGAGCGTCGTGAGCTGTCCGTCCTTCACGACCACCTTGCCGCCAATCACGCTGTAGCTCACCTGCGACGGCGCGCAGAATACCAGAGCCGCGACCGGATCGTGCAGCGCGCCGGCAAAGAGCGGCTGACGCAAATCGAACGACACGAAGTCCGCCGCCATGCCAGGCGCGAGTGCGCCGATGTCGTCGCGGTTGAGCACCTGCGCGCCGCCCAAGGTCGCGATTTCCAATGCGTCGCGCGCCGTCATCGCGTCGGGCCCGAAGCCGACCCGCTGCAACAGCAGCGCCTGACGCACTTCGGCAATCATCTGAGCGCCGTCGTTCGACGCCGAACCATCGACGCCCAGCCCCACCGGCACACCCGCGCGCCGCATGCGCCCGACCGGCGCGATGCCCGACGCGAGCCGCATGTTCGAACACGGACAGTGCGCGACGCCGGTGCCGGTACGCGCGAACAGGTCGATCCCCGCGTCGTCGAGTTGCACGCAGTGCGCGTGCCACACATCGTGGCCGACCCAGCCCAGATCTTCCACATACTCGGCCGGCGTCATGCCGAACTTTTCGCGACTGTACGCGATGTCGTTGGCGTTCTCCGCGAGGTGCGTATGCAGCGACACGCCAAACTGTCGCGCCATCCGCGCCGATTCGCGCATCAGGTCGCGGCTCACCGAGAACGGCGAGCAAGGCGCCACCACCACGCGCAGCATCGCGTAACGCCCATCGTCGTGATACGTTTCGATCAGACGCTGGGTGTCCTTCAGGATGTCCGCTTCGCGCTCGACCACCGAATCCGGCGGCAAGCCGCCGTCTTTCCGCCCGACGCTCATGCTGCCGCGCGCCGCATGAAAACGCATGCCGATCCGCCGGGCCGCGGCGATGCTGTCATCGAGCCGGCTGCCGTTCGGATAGATATACAGATGGTCGCTCGACGTCGTGCATCCCGATAGCAACAGCTCGGCCATCGCCGTCAGCGTGGAGACTTCGATCATCTCCGGCGTGAGGTTCGCCCACACCCTGTAGAGGCTGGTCAGCCAGCCGAACAGCTCGGCGTTCTGCGCGGCGGGCACCGCACGCGTCAGGCTCTGATACATGTGATGATGCGTGTTCACGAGGCCTGGGATCACCAGTTGGCCGCGCATGTCCAGCACCTCGTCGGCTGTTTGCGGCAACTGCGCCGTGGGTCCGACCGCGACGATGCGGTTGCCCTCGATATACAGACCGCCGTCGCGCAATTCACGCCGCGCGCCGTCCATCGTGACCAGCACGTCCGCGTGCTGGACCAGCACGTCCGCGTGCTGGACCAGCATCGTTTTCTTCGGCTTATCTGCCTGTTGCGCCAATTGTTGCGCCGGTCCTTGCGCCGGTTGTTGCGCCGGTCCTTGCGTCGGTTGTTGCGCCGCCTGCTCCATCGTCATCCGTTTCTCCGCTTCAATGCTTCCGCGCAAAGTCGTTCGAACACGATGTGACGGCACGCCAACCGTGCCGCCGCGTCCGTCGAACGCAATTGGCCCGGTTACCCAGCGTTTTTCGCCGTCTTCGGGATATCCCCCGAGAGGACTTCCTTCGGGGCGCCCCCCAAGGGGACTTCCTTCGGGGCGCGTGCCGTGCGTGGGCCGGGTCCGGCTCGTGGCGGCTGCGGCGCACAGGCGTAACCTTCGACGGTCAAAATAACGCTGACAACTCGCGCCAACGCGATACCCAACTTCACGCTGCCGATATAGTGGACCTTTTTTGACGCCAGTACGATCGTCCGGCGGGGACACAGACGTTGCAACAGTCGAACGAATCGACTCGCTGTGGCTTTCACCAGGCTGTCCGTCATGCGCCAGCTATTATCTTTCCTATCTCTCGTGCGCTGAGCTGGACAAGCTTTTTACAATGGCTGCCACGGCGCTCGTTTCAATTCGCCGACGGGTATGTAGCCACTGACGTGGAGCCTCGATCCGCCGCACACGTATCTGGATCGGGCTGCCGCCGACACCTCGCATTCACATAAGGAAAATTGCGAATGGGAAAGCTCACTACCCACGTGCTCGACACCGCGAACGGCCGTCCCGGTGCGGGCATCAAGATCGAACTCTTCGCGCTCGCCGGCGACACGCGGCGCGCGCTCAAAACCACCACCACCAATGACGACGGCCGCTGCGACGAGCCGCTGCTCGAAGGCGACGCGCTCGTCGCGGGCGAATACGAGCTCGTGTTCAGCGCCGGCGACTACTTCGCATCGATTGGCACGAAAGTGCCTGAGCCGCGCTTCGTCGATCGCGTGGTGTTGCGCTTCGGCGTGGCCGATGCCGCTGCCCACTATCACGTGCCGCTGCTGGTGTCGCCGTGGTCGTACAGCACGTATCGCGGCAGCTAGGAGACGTCCGCGAGGACCTACCCGAACCTGAGATCCAAAAAGAACGACGCCGTGGGAACTGGACGCAGCGCGTCCCTCGCCCTGCGCCCCCCGCGCCCCCGCGCTCAGTGCAGTGACCCTCGTGCCAGCTCACGAGCCGCTGGGTAGCCGGGCCGCTGCGGCGCGAACGTCATCGCGCATACAACGAATCAGAAGTGGAGGAGTTTCATGGAAGGCTTTATCACCGACTGGTTGAACCTGGCGATTCGCTGGTTCCACGTCATCGCCGCGATCGCATGGATCGGCGAGTCGTTCTATTTCGTCGCGCTCGACAACAGCCTGACACCGCCGCAGGATCCGAACCAGCGCAAGCGCGGCGTGTTCGGCGAACTGTGGCACGTGCACGGCGGCGGTTTCTACAACATGCAGAAGTACACCGTCGCGCCGCCGGAAATGCCGGAGGACCTGCACTGGTCGAAATGGCCGTCGTACACCACGTGGCTGTCGGGCTTTGCTCTGTTCACCGTGCTGTACCTGTTCTCGCCGACCACGTATCTGATCGACAGGAACGTGCTCGACATGGGCCCGGTGGTGGCCGTCGCGTCGGCGCTCGGCTTCCTCGCGGCAGGCTGGATCGTGTACGACTCGCTGTGCCGCCTGCTCGGCAACCGCGACAAGGTGCTCGGCATCTGCGTCGGTGTGTACGTGCTGATCGCGGCGTGGCTCGCCTGCCATATCTTCGCGGGCCGCGCGGCCTACCTGATCATGGGTGCGATGCTGGCGACGATCATGTCGGCCAACGTGTTCTTCGTCATCATTCCGGGCCAGCGCAAGATGGTCGATGCGATGCTCAAGGGCAACACGCCGAACCCGATCTACGGCAAGCGCGGCAAGCAACGTTCGGTGCACAACACGTATTTCACGTTGCCGGTCGTGTTCGCGATGCTGTCGAACCACTATGCGATGACCTATACGCATCCGTACAACTGGGCCGTACTCCTGATCATCATGCTGGCTGGTGCGCTGATTCGCCAGTTCTTCGTGATGCGCCACCGCGGCCAGGTGTTGTGGTATCTGCCGCTCGCGGGCATTGCGCTGATGTTCTGCGCGCTCTTCTGGACCATGCCGAAGGCGGTCGTGTCGCAAGCGCAAGCGGCGAACGCGCCGTCGATCAAAGTGGCCGACATTGCACCGGTGCTGCAGCAGCGCTGCGTGGCGTGCCACTCCGCGCATCCGACGATGATGGGCAGCGCGCCGGCCGGCGTGCTGCTGGATACGCCAGACGAAATCTCGCAGAACGCACAGCGGATCTATCAGCAGGCCGTGACGTTGAAGGCGATGCCGCTCGGCAACGTCACGCATATGACCGACGACGAGCGCATGAAGATCGCCGCATGGTTCGAAGGTGGCGCAGTGAAGTGAGCGCGCAGCACCGGCCGTGACGGTCGGCTTGGCCATTGACGTGCAACTCTGAAGCGGGCTTTTCGCGCAAGCGGCAAGCCCGTTTTTTTTGTGCCCTTTTGGCGGGGTGGTTTCAGGCTAGCGACCATCTTTTGTAGCTCAAAGGCTACAAAACAGGTAAATTCGCTTGAAATGTAGCCCATGAGGCACAATTCGGAGGCGGCATTTTGTGTCTCAAGGGCTCAATGAGGGCAGAAATCGCCGAAATCGATGCCCTCGCTGAACAGCGCAGCCCGGACGCGAACTCATGAGGCTCGACGTTCAGGTGCTGGGCAAGAACGTCGCCACGCTGTTTCGCGAGCGCTACGGCAAAAAGCCCACGGCATGCCATGGGCCCTTTTCCGATCGACCGGTCGCTACACCGAAGCGGCCAATCTCAAACCGCCACCGCGCTCAACGCATCTTCAGTCAGCCATAACGACTCGGCCAGATCCTGTTCGTCGAGGTTGGGCCCATCGCCGCCGCGATCGACGACGATGAAGTCGCTCACGTCGCCCAACGCGATCAGCGGATGGTGCCACACACCCTTCGCATAGTTGACGCCCTGCCAGCCGCTCGTCACGAAGGCGCGAATCTTCGCCGGGTCCAGTTCGCCCGGCGGCGCCACCACGACCAGATACGGCTTGTCGTTCAACGGCACGAACGCCTGGCTGCCAAGCGGATGACGCTCGAGCATCTTCACTTCGAACGGCAGCGTGCGCGGCTGCCCGCGAAACAGGTTCACGAGCGTGCGGCCGTGCTGGTCGGCGACGTCGACCTTCGCGAGATCGTGATAGCGGATCGTCGTGCCGAGGTTGATCGGAATCTGCTTCGCGCCTGCGAGTTCGATCACGTCGCCGAACGCGGCGAACGCTTGTTTGGTCAGTGGTTCGATCGCGAGCGCTTTCATGATGCGAGCGTGCCCCACAGACGCAGACGCGACACGCCGCCGTCCGGAATGATGTTGAAGCGTACGTGCGTGACGGGCCCAAGCGCCGCGATCCCGTTTTCGAAGACATGCTGCTTGTCCATCTCCAGCTTCTGTTCGCCGAGCAGCACCGGCCAGAACATCGCCTGCGTGACGAGCGAACTGTCTGTGCCGCCCGTCACATACGCGGCCTGGATCGAGCAGCGGTCCGGATAGTTGCCCTTGAAGTGAGCCGTGTCGACTTCGATCTTCCTGATCACGCCCGGCTGCGCCAGCGCGATAATCGCCCAGTCGTTGCCCGGCTCGCGACGGCGGCGCGTTTCCCAACCATCGCCCATGTTCACACCGCGGCCCGGCATCAGCAGCGTCGACGCCGCGCCGAAGTGCTGATTGTTCGCCGCGACCAGATAGGGAAGCGCTGATTAA
>NZ_CYGX02000087.1 GCF_900019265.1 Paraburkholderia ribeironis | reverse complement strand
GAGCGTAACAGACCAGCGCATCCGAATTGCACCACTACCCGATATTCCGTCACGCCGAGGTCAATTGTCCGGTACTGATCGAATGCTTACAAACAAAATGGCGGCTTTCATACATGGGTGGTCCCATTAAAACATTTTTTGGGAATTCCAACATGTCAGCAGTAAGCGATCGTATGGTGATGTGTGAGTTGTCCATCCGCTCGGATTAATGCTGCGTTCAAGACGCGTTCGTGCAAACCGTCGTTCGTCCCTGCTCTGCGCGGGCCGGTTTGGCTGCTGACAGCGACATAAATGACAGCGCTGCCGAAACTATTGACCGAGGTAGGGAGTTGCTAGTGCAATTTTGCACCAACTTCTCGTTATAGATGGCCTAAGTCGGCATAACCTATGCACGGAATTCTCACCGGTTTGAAGCGATACTGCGCTCGCAATCGAGGGCACGTCCGGACGCCATACGCCAGCGCGCTCGATGAGGACCTGGTACTGCGCGGGCAGCGGGCCTCGTCACTGTAATCCTTATGCAAAGGTAATGTCTAGGAGTCAGAGTCGCCTCGCTCCCCTCGGGGCGGATGACGGTCCGGCGAGTTAAGTCAAGGGGTCGTTACATAACTGGATGTTAGATAGGAAAAGTGATGATGCATAGTGATTTGATAAAGTTCTCGATCGGTATAGCTTTACTTGGAACGTGTTCATTCGCTAAGGCACAAAGTAGTGTGGCCCTTTACGGGGTTCTCGACGAAGGAATCATGTATCAAAGCAACGTTGCCGGCGGAAAGAGGCTTTCGCTTGATTCGCTTACCGGTGTCATGGGAAGTCGATTGGGCGTGACCGGAGTCGAGGACCTCGGCCGAACTTTGCATGCGATTTTCACCCTTGAATCGGGCGTGAACATAAACAACGGTCTGGCTGCTCAAGGCGGTCTGCTATTCGGACGTCAGGCATTCGTTGGCCTCAAAAGCGACAACTGGGGTGGCCTGACATTTGGACGTCAGTACGACATGATCTTCTACTTCCCCGAGTCACTCACTGCCGCAGCGCTCGTGGGAGGCGCACCGGCCGGGCACCCAAGTGATCTGGACAATGCGTACAACACGGTTCGAGTGAATAACTCGGTACGATACATGAGCCCTGACATCCGCGGCGTGACTTTCGGGGGGGAGTATAGTTTAGGTGGCGTTCCGGGAAATTTCACAACTACCAGCGGCTATTCCGTAGGTGCCGGCTACGCGAACGGACCATTAAAAGTGGGGGTGGCATTCGAGTATTTTAAGAACCCCACTGCAGCGCCAAGCGCAGGTTTTTTTACTGCTTATGGCAACGGGTCTTCTCCTCTTCAGGGTGCCCTCAACAAGGGATATGCTTCCGCCGAAACGTACCAGTCCGCAGTCGTAGGAGCCAACTATACGATCGGCCCAGTCATCCTGGCAGCTTCGTTCTCCAACGTTCAATACGCAAATCTCGGCGCGTCGCTCCGAGACGGAACTGCGGTATTCAACAATTACGACGTTGGAGGACTGTATCGTTTCAACCCAGCATGGACTGTCGCTGCATCATATGACTACTTGCACTCGAATGGCGTTTCAAACGCTGCGGGCCGCAAAATCGGGAACCAGCATTTCAACCAGATAACGATTGCGACCGACTACTTCTTGTCAAAAGGCACCGATGTGTATTTCGGAATTGGTTGGCAGCAAGCGTCGGGAATCTCGTCTCTCGGTACGCCCGCAGTTGCCAACATCACCAACATGAACGATTCATCCAGCAATCGTCAGATCCTTGCTCGCGCGGCCATCCGTCACAAATTCTGATTTGTGGGGATCTGGTGCAAATATCGCGGAGGCAAATCGGTTAAGGTATCGGGCTGGGTAGTGGTGCAATTCGGAAGCGCTGGTCTGTTACGCTC
>NZ_CYGX02000211.1 GCF_900019265.1 Paraburkholderia ribeironis | reverse complement strand
AGTCTCGTGGGCTCGGCGCCGGCGAGTTTCATGCCGTGGTTCGACGTTCCGGGGCGCAAGACCGAGAACATCACCGTCGTCTTCGGCCACTGGGCCGCGCTCGGCTTGACGGTCCGCGACAATCTGATCGGCCTCGATTCGGGCTGCGTGTGGGGAGAGCAGCTGTCGGCCGTCCGGCTGGCGCGCTCGCCCGCCGAACGCACGGTCACACAGGTGCAATGCGAAGGCTGCCGCGCAGTCGTGAACTGAACGCCGGGTGGACGACGCGCTTCGCGTGCTATGCGTGGCGCGTCAAATCGATGTCCGGACCCGTCAGCGGCTCCTGCGGGTTGTTCGCGGCGGCGTCGATGAAGGCTTGCGTACGGTCCGCAATCTGGCCCGAACGACGCGCCTCGGGGTCTTGCAGCGCCGCCAGCGCCGCCCCCACCGCCTGCTCCGCCTCGACCGCCAGCAGGCGCCGGTCGGCGCCTGGCGCGAGCGCCGCGCCCACGTACACATGCGCCGTCAGCGGCCCCCCGCGCAACAGCGCATCGAGCGACTGACGCAACGACATCTCGCCGATGTAAGCGGGCGCCGTCGACTGCCGTCCCTGCGCATCCTCGTACATCATGCACACCGGCTGAACGGGCCGGGACGCGGACACGGCCGCCTGAAACA
>NZ_CYGX02000048.1 GCF_900019265.1 Paraburkholderia ribeironis | reverse complement strand
AGAATGATCGCGAACCTGCTGCCTGACGCACAGCGATAGGTCCGCGAGTCGATGCCGCGAGCCCACGCGCATGTTCAATCAAGATAGTCGCTGGCACGGCCCGGCGCCATCGAACTTTGGTAAAAATGCCCGAGCCGCGGCGATCTAGCGCATGCCGGGGAAGATCTTTCCTGCTGCAACCCGACCAGCGCGGAGTGGGCAGCTTGTACGCATACCTTCAGGGAACTATCTTTGCTACGCTGTTAGTAAAGCGGGTTCGGGGAGCGACGATGAACCGAGACAGCGGGATGGTGGATGAGCAGTCCGCCGCCAGTGATCCAGCCAGCGAAGCGCGCCTGGCGCAGGAGGCCTTCGCGTCGTATGCGGCGCCGCTCGTCGGTCATGCGACCGAACTTGCGGCTGCGGCGCGCGAAGACGCGTCCCCCGAAGCCTTGCACCAGCTCCGCGTTTCGCTAAGACGGCTGCGGTCGTTGTGGTGGGCCTTCGAACCCTTGCTCGAGAAGAACGAGAATGCCCGTCAACGGGCGCTCTTCCAGTACCTTGCGAATGCGGCCGGCAAGACGCGCGACTGGGACATCGCGATCGAATTGCTGACCCAGCAGGACAGCGGCGCGAGCGACATCGTGCCCAAACTCCAGGAAGCCCGAGGCATTGCGTTGGCGACCAGCCGCGAAACGCTGTCGAACGCCGACGTCAAACATCTGCTGCGCGACGTGTTGGCGAATACGTCCAGAGAATTGAATACCGCGCACGAGCGTGTGCCGCTGCGCAAATTCGCTACGCAACGCGTGGACGCGTCAGCGCGATCGTTGAAGAAGTGCATGAAGCGTGCGCGCCACGCGAAGCGCTCGGACTACGCCGCCTTTCACGATGTCAGAAAGGCCGGCAAGAAGCTGCGCTATCTGGTCGAGTTTTTCGAACCGGCGTTGGAAGGCGGTTGCAAACGCACGCTCAAGCGATTGGTAGAGATTCAGAAACGTTTCGGGGCGCTGAACGATGTCGTCGCGAGTGAGGAGCTGCTGCACGAGAATGCAGCGTTGTTTGCCGGCGCCGGCGATACCGACGCGGCGCTTCAGTGGCTGCACAAGGAGCGCAAACGTCGTATCCGCGCGGCGGCCAAACTGCTGCGCTAGCCGTGACGTGACATGACAGGGCGCGTGGTGCGAGCCTCGGCATGAGCGGGTATCACGCGGCGACGCACACGACGCACGCCCCCGCACACGACAACCGCTGTCGGCCCTGTTCACCGGCATTGACCACTCCAGGCAATTCAACGACGCGTCCGGCTATGCGAGCGGCGACCAGGCATTGATCGCGGCGGCCGAATGCATCCCGGCAACGATGTCGCGCCCGCTCGACATGCTCACGCTATGGCAGCGAGGGTGTCGACATGCTGTTGCGGGACACGACAGCCAAAGCCGCGCTCGATCCATCGGCGTGAGCGGGGAGTCGCGCGCCAAACGCGGCGCGCATGGCCGCAAGACTCACGTCCCCCCGCTGCCACGCGGCGCAAAGCCGCGTAGCGTGATCGCGTTGCGCGCGTCGTCACGCGATGCGGGCGCACGTCGACCGGCAAGCGGTTCGCCTGCCGGCCCGAGTGGCTCGACTGGAAAGCCGCGCCGCTGCCAGGCGTCGAGACCGCCGCGCAGCGCGCGAATCCGTGTATAGCCGTGGCGGCGCATGCGTTGCGTGATGTCGGCGGCGGTGGCGCTGTCCGGGCAGATGCAGTAGATCACCATGTCATGCGCGCGCAGTGCGCCGTCGATCTGTTCGGGCGAATCAGCGTCGAGCGATAGCGCGCCGGGAATGCGGCACTGCGCGTCGTATGCCGGCGTGTCGGGGCGCGCGTCGAGCACTCTGGACGGCGCGATATGCGGCCGGCCGCGCGTCGCCGCTGGCGACGCGTTCGTTGCCGATGCCCCGCGTGCGAACCGGCGCCGTGCGCGGCTTCGTGCCTGCAGGCGGTACAGCAGATAGACCAGCGCCACCGCCACCAGGATGTCGGCGACCGTGCCGCCGCGCGATTGCACGAAGGCGCGCAGCATATGCAGTTCCCGCTCCGCGGCGGCGCCGCCAAGCAGCCAGAAGGTCGCCCACGCGACGACGCTGGCGAGCTCCCAGCCCGCGTAGATGCGAGCGTCGACGGCGGTGGTGCCCATCAGCGGCGGCGTGATCAGTCCGAGGCCGGGGACGAACTTCGAGACTGACACGAGCGGCATGCCGAAGCGCTCGAACAGCGAGCGCGCCACCTCGACTCTGGAATCCACCGCAGGCGACAGACGGCCGAGCGCGGCGAGCAGCTTGCGGCCATACAGACGGCCGGCCGTGAACCACGTGCCGTCGCCGACGACCGCGCCGAGCACCGCCGCGCCAAAGATTGGCCAGAACGACAGGGTGCCGGCGGCGATTGCCGAGCCCGCGAACAGCAGCATCGGCACGGCGGGGATCGGCACGCCGAGGCGCGTCAACAGGACGTTGCCGAAGACGACCGCGCTGCCCCAGGTTGCAACCGCCGAAGACGGAAACTGTAGCAATTCAGGCGCTCCTGTGACTGCGGCCGGGCTGGCGTGCTGCGGAACTGCAACGACTGCAACGACTGCAACGACTGCAACGACTGCAACGACTGCAACGACTGCAACGACTGCAACGACTACATTGCGCGCACGCAAAGTGTGTTCCCGATATGCAAGCCGGTTAGTGCGTGATTCACATGCGGGACAGTTTAGTCAGGATACCCGACCGATTGCGCAGCGCGCATCGCCGCACGCGTTGCGGTGTCGGTCTGCAATTTCGTTCAAGACCGTCGGTGTTCATCCACCTAACCTGCGTGCTCGTTCCAACAACCGGACAGCACCAATGAACTCGCGATATGCGGGATACCTGTTTTGCGCGCTGGCGATGCTCGGAGTCGGCAGCACAGTAGTCGTCAGCAAGGCAATCGCGGCCGGACTGCCGCCATTCAGCGCGACCGCGCTGCGCTTCGCGATCGCGTTTCCATTGTTCGTGCTGGCGATGCGCTGGCGTGGTGTGCGCTGGCCGCGTCTGGACCGGCGCGATACCTTGCTCGTGATCGCCCAGGCGGGGGCGGGCAGCGTCGGTTATACGGTGTTGCTGATCAGCGGGATGAGACTCGCCTCAGCCGCCGACGCCGGTGTGATAGCCGGCACCTTGCCCGCGGTATCGGCGGGCGTCGCGATGCTCGCGCTCGGCGAGCGCCCCGCGCCGGCGCTGCTCGGCGCGATCGTGCTTGCGACGGCCGGCGTGCTGGTGTGCACGGTCCGTATCGACGCTATCACCGCGCCGCATGCGGCCGGCTCGCTCGCCGGCAACGCGCTCGTGTTCGCGGCGGTGCTCTGCGAGGCGCTCTTCATCCTGCTCAATCGCAAGCTGCGCACACCGGTTGCGCCGCTGCCGCTGTCGGCGTTGATGTGCGGGATCGGCCTCGCGGTGGCGCTCGTGCCGGCGTGCTTCGAAAAGCCGTGGAGCTTGCCCGTCGATGCGAGCGCGTTGGGCGGCGTGCTGTACTACGCGCTCGTGCCGACCCTGTTGGGCTTCGTGCTCTGGTATGCGGGCGCCGCGCGCATCAGCGGCGCGGAAGCCGGGCTGACGACCGCGCTCGTGCCAGTGAGCGCGGTGGCGTTCGCGGCGCTGGGCTTGCGCGAGCCAGTCGGGGCAGCGCAGCTGGCCGGCGTTGCATGTGTGCTGGGTGCAGTGTTGCTGGCCACCTTGGGCCGCGGCCGCGCATCGCGCAGCGCGGCGTGAGCGGCCGGACCCAGGACCCGCCGCGCCCAGACCGCGCCAAGACGCGCCCGCCCAGACGCGGTCAGAGCTGGTCAGGCGTACTCAAGTATTGGCAACGGACACCACGCCCGGATTGCCGACGATCGCCAGAAACTCGCGACGCGTCGACGGATCGGAGCGAAACGTGCCGAGCATGCGCGACGTCACCATCGTGACGCCGGTCTTGTGCACGCCACGGGTCGACATGCATTGATGCGCGGCTTCGAGAATCACGCCGACGCCGACCGGCTGCAGCACATCGTTCAACGTGTCGGCGATCTGCACCGTCATCTTTTCCTGGATCTGCAGCCGCTTGGCGAACGCATCGACCAGACGCGCCAGCTTCGAGATGCCGACCACCCGATGCGCGGGCAGATACGCGACGTGCGCGCGCCCGATGATCGGCACCATATGATGTTCGCAGTAGCTTTCGAAGCGGATGTCTTTCAGCACGATCATTTCGTCGTAGCCGTCCACTTCGGAAAAGGTGCGGGCAAGGATCTCACGCGGGTCGACCTGATAGCCCGCGTAGAACTCCTCATAGGAGCGCACCACGCGTCCGGGCGTGTCGAGCAGGCCCTCACGCTGCGGATCGTCGCCGGCCCAGCGCAACAGCACGCGAACGGCTGCTTCGGCTTCGTCGCGGCTCGGGCGTTGCGCCGCGGCTGCGGGTTTGGTTTTCTTTGCCTTGCTGCTGGTCATGCGTTGCTCCTCCGGGGTCGCGCGTCGGCGCTAAGCGCCGCGCGGGTTCAATGAGTGGGGCCATTGTTCCATGTTTTGCGTGCCATCGTGCCGATGTCCTTGTCAGCGTCGGGGCGCCGCGCCTGGCCGGTCATTTCGGCCACTCGTCCATGGCGTCGTTGAAGAGTTCGGCGACCACGCCGCGCAGCCAGCTCGCACGCGGGTCGTTATGAAACTTGCGATGCCAGTGCTGACGCAGATCGAAGCGCGGCAACGGCAGCGGCGGCTCGACCAGCGTGATCGACGCGTGCTCGGACACATAGGCGAAGCCGATCGCGTGCGGCACCGTCGCGAGCAGGTCGCTGCGCGCGAGGATGAACGGCAGGCTCATGAAGTGCGGTGTCTCGAGCACCGCGCGGCGCTTGATGCGCTTCTTTTCCAGGAATTGCTCGAGGATCTCCTGGCTGCGTCCCTCGGCGCGTACCACCGCATGGCCCGACGCGACGTACTGGGCCAGCGTGAGCGGCGCCTTCGACAGCGGATGGCCGCTGCGCATCAGGCAGATGAAGCGGTGCGTGAAGAGCCGCTGCTGGAAAAAGTTATTGCCCGACAGGTCCGGAAAGTAGCCGACCGCCAGGTCGACGTCGCCCGATTCGAGCCCGCGTTCCACGTGCGACGGCGGCAGCGACACCGACCGCAGATTCGCGAACGGCGCGCGTTCGGCGAACAGTTGCAGCAGCCGCGGCAGGAACACGATTTCGCCGACGTCGGAGAGTGCGATCGAAAACGTATGGGTGCTGGTGGCGGGGTCGAAGTCCTGCACGTCGAGCATGCCTTTCTCGATGCGCAGCAGCGCGTCGCGGGCGGCGGGCAGGATCGCGAGCGCGCGGGGCGTGGGCTCCATGCCTTTGGACGTGCGCACGAACAACGGGTCGTCGAAGTATTCGCGCAGACGGCCCAACGCAGTGCTCACGCGCGGCTGGCTCACGCCGAGTTGTTCGGCGGCGCGGCTGACATTGCGGGTGTCTTCCATCGCGACGAGGTAGGGGATCAGGTTCAGATCCAGATGGGTGTTGGACATGCTCGGGTGGACTGGACTGGGGTGGGAACGACGGGTACGGCTATCTGCTATGGATATAAAGGGTAGATGAAAAATCATCTTCGCGGATAGTGGGGTTTCCTTTGGCGCACCCCGGCGCGCGTGCCGATGCGTTTCGGCCGGAGCTTGTACATTGCCCGCCCGACGCAGCGCCGCAGGACAACGAACGTGCTGCGATGGCTGGCGAGAACCTATGATTAAGGGGATTTCCCGGCCTTGACACCCGCCCGTAGCACAACCATAATCGCCTGATCGTTCGCTAAACGAATCGATGTTCACATATCGAACAAATCGGCGAACCCACCGAAGGCGCCAGCCCGCATCTCCACCGGCGAGCCGTCGCCAGCATTGGCCCGGAGAGCGTCCCGCAGAAGCCCTGTCGGCCAGCGGCAGTCCGGCGCAGCGGCACGCAGCGCCCCACAAGGAAATTCGACATGATCAACAAGATTTTCGAGTCACTTCAGTCGGCGGTCGCCGATGTCCACGACGGCGCGACTGTCATGATCGGCGGCTTCGGCACGGCCGGCATGCCGTCCGAGCTGATCGACGCGCTCATCGAGCAGGGCGCGTGCGATCTCACCATCGTCAACAACAATGCGGGTAACGGCGACATCGGCCTCGCGGCGCTGCTCAAAGCCAAACGCGTGCGCAAGATCATCTGCTCGTTTCCGCGCCAGACCGACTCCTACGTGTTCGACGCGCTCTATCGCGCCGGCGAAATCGAACTGGAACTGGTGCCGCAAGGCAACCTGGCGGAACGCATTCGCGCGGCGGGCGCGGGCATCGGCGGTTTCTTCACGCCGACCGGCTACGGCACGAAGCTCGCCGAGGGCAAGGAAACCCGTCTGATCGACGGCCGGCACTACGTGCTGGAGTCGCCGCTGCATGCGGACTTCGCGCTGATCAAGGCGTACAAGGGCGATCGCTGGGGCAACCTGATCTATCGCAAGACGGCCCGCAACTTCGGTCCGATCATGGCAAGCGCGGCAAAAACGGCGATCGTGCAGGTGTCGGAAGTGGTGCCGCTCGGCGCACTCGATCCGGAAGTGATCGTCACGCCCGGCATCTTCGTGCAGCGCGTGATCGAAGTGCCGCAAGCGGCG
Source organism: Paraburkholderia ribeironis (assembly GCF_900019265.1). Classification (GTDB taxonomy): domain Bacteria; phylum Pseudomonadota; class Gammaproteobacteria; order Burkholderiales; family Burkholderiaceae; genus Paraburkholderia; species Paraburkholderia ribeironis. The sequence goes on along the minus strand of NZ_CYGX02000048.1, from coordinate 80,588 downwards.
CATGCCCCGACGCCCAATCCTCACGACGCCGCTGCCTGACCCGGAGACCCGACATGAAAAAACTGACCCGCGATGAAATGGCCAAGCGCGTTGCGCTGGACATCCCCGAAGGTGCTTACGTGAACCTCGGCATCGGCGTGCCGACGCTGGTGGCCAATCACCTCGGCGCCGACAAGGAAATCTTCCTGCACAGCGAAAACGGCCTGCTCGGCATGGGCCCCGCGCCCGCCAAAGGCGAGGAAGACGACGAACTGATCAACGCCGGCAAGCAGCACGTCACGCTGCTGACGGGCGGCGCTTACTTCCATCACGCGGATTCGTTCGCGATGATGCGCGGCGGCCATCTGGATTTCTGTGTGCTCGGCGCGTTCCAGGTGTCGGCTACCGGCGATCTGGCCAACTGGCACACTGGCGCGCCCGACGCGATTCCGGCCGTGGGCGGCGCGATGGATCTGGCGATCGGCGCCAAGCAGGTCTACGTGATGATGGAGCATCTGACCAAGCAGGGCGAAAGCAAGATCACCGCCGAGTGCACGTATCCGGTGACGGGTGTGGGCTGCGTCGATCGCATCTATACCGACCTTGCGATGATCGACGTCACCGAGCAGGGACTCGTGGTGCGTGAGATCTTCTCGGACATCGATTTCGACGCGCTGCACAAGCTGACTGGCGTGCCGCTGATCGACGGCACGCAGGCGGCTCGCGCGGCCTGATGCGCAGCGCGCCGGCGAGACCGTCGGCGCGCTTCGGCAAGCGCCGATCCGCTGGCGGCTGAGGGTGGCTGAGGACAGCTCGAGGCGAGGCGGCGCGCAACGTGTCATGGATGCGCCGGCGCGCCCCCGGCAAACCTGAGGCGCGCAGAGCTGCCCGGCTGCGCGCCGTGTCGGCCGCGTTTGGCGCACAATACGCGCAACACGTGCGGTACGCGCGATACGTGCAGTACGTGCCAATACGCGCGCAATGCCGCGTGCGGTACGCGACCCGCGGTGCATGCAGTGCCGGCCAGCGCGTTGACGCTTGCATCACGCGCCACGCACGCCGTACGACGCACATTGCACGCCGCCCTCAACCTTCACCTCTGATTCCCGCGAACATCGACGTCATCATGCTCGACTCCAGTGCCCGTCTGACCGGCCTTCTTTGCGGCACACAGCCGATGAACGACATCTGGGCGCCGCGTGCGACGCTGCAACGGATGCTCGACGTGGAAGCGGCGCTCGCTCGCGCTTCGGCCGCGCATCGCGTGATTCCCGAGTCCGCCGTGCCCGCGATCGAAGCGGCCTGCCACGCCGATCAACTGGACGCGGACGCGCTCGCGCGTGACGCCGCGCTCGGCGGCAACCTCGCGATTCCGCTCGTCAAGCAACTCACGGCGCGCGTCAAGGCCGCCGACGCCGAGGCGAGCAAGTACGTGCATTGGGGCGCAACGAGTCAGGACATCATCGATACCGCGACGGTGCTGCAGTTGCGCGACAGCTTCGATCTGCTCGACAGCGGTCTGCAGTCCACCTGTGACGCGGTGGCTAAACTCGCGGCAGCCCATCGCGCGACGCCGATGATCGGCCGCACCTGGTTGCAGCAGGCGCTGCCCATCACGCTCGGCCTGAAGTTCGCGCAATGGCTCGACGCGCTGCTGCGGCATCGCGAGCGGCTCGATGCGCTGCGCGAGCGCGTGCTGGTGCTGCAATTCGGCGGCGCGGCCGGCACGCTCGCGAGTCTGCGCGATGCCGCGCCGCAGGTCACGCAGTCGCTCGCGCAAGAGCTCGGCCTCGCCCTGCCCACGTTGCCGTGGCACACGCAGCGTGACCGCATCGCTGAAACGGCGTCGCTGTTCGGCATGCTGATCGGCACACTGGGCAAAATTGCGCGCGACATCTCGTTGCAGATGCAAACCGAAATCGATGAACTCGCCGAGCCCGCCGCGGCCGGCAAGGGCGGTTCGTCGACCATGCCGCACAAGCGCAACCCGGTCGGCTGCGCCGCCGTGCTGACCGCCGCGACGCGGGCGCCCGGACTGGTCGCCACGGTGTTCGCCGGCATGGTGCAGGAGCACGAGCGCGCGCTCGGCGGCTGGCAGGCCGAGTGGGACGCGCTGCCGGACCTCGCGCGTCTGGCGGGCGGCGCGCTCGCCAATATCGAACAGATCGCCGCCGGGTTGAACGTCAACGTGGCGCGTCTCGCCGCGAATCTCGACGTCACACACGGCCTGATTCTCGGCGAAGCGGTGATGCTCGCGCTTGGCGACAGCATCGGCCGGCTCGACGCGCATCATCTGGTCGAACGCGCATCGAAAGCCGCGATCCGCGATGGGCAGACGCTCTACGATGTGCTCGCCGCCGACCCCGCCGTCACCGAACATCTTCCGCTCGAGCGTTTGCAGCAGTTGCTCGACCCCGCTCAATACGTCGGCCAGGCCCACGCTTATGTGGACGCCGCGCTGACCCTTCACACCACGCGCGCAACGCGCGCCCATTCCAAGGAGTAACCGGCATGCCCTACGCCGCAGTCAACGGCACCGAGCTTCACTATCGAATCGACGGTGACCGTCACGGCAACGCGCCGTGGATCGTGTTGTCGAATTCGCTCGGCAGCGATCTGTCCATGTGGACGCCGCAAGTCGCGGCGTTGTCGAAGCACTTCCGCGTGCTGCGCTACGACACGCGCGGCCACGGCCACTCGGAAGCGCCGAAGGGTCCCTACACGATCGAACAGCTGACCGGCGACGTGCTCGGCCTGATGGACACGCTGAAGATCGCCCGCGCGAATTTTTGCGGGGTGTCGATGGGCGGCCTGACCGGCATCGCGTTGGCTGCGCGCCATGCCGATCGTCTGGAGCGCGTCGTGCTGTCCAACACGGCGGCGCGCATCGGTTCGCCGGAAGTGTGGGTGCCGCGCGCCGCGAAGGCCCGCAGCGAAGGCATGCTCGCGCTCGCCGATGCGGTGCTGCCGCGCTGGTTCACGGCCGAGTACTTCGAACGCGAACCGGTGGTGCTGGCGATGATCCGCGACGTGTTCGTGCACACCGACAAGGAAGGCTACGCATCGAATTGCGACGCGATCGACGCGACCGATCTGCGCCCGGAACTGCCTGGCATCAAGGTGCCGGCGCTGGTGATCAGCGGCACGCACGATCTGGCCGCGACGCCCGAGCAAGGCCGCGAACTCGCGCAGGCGATTCCCGGCGCGCGCTACGTCGAACTGGACGCGGCGCACATCTCCAACGTCGAGAAGGCGGACGCTTTCACGAAGACCGTGCTCGACTTCCTGACGGAGACCAAATGAACGACGAAGACCGCTACGAAGCCGGACTCGGTGTGCGCCGCGCGGTGCTGGGCAACGCGCACGTCGACCGTTCGCTCGCGAACCGCACCGAGCTGACGGAAGAATTCCAGAACCTGATCACCCGCTATGCGTGGGGCGAAATCTGGACGCGTGATGGCTTGCCGCGTCATACGCGCAGCCTGCTGACCATCGCGATGATGGTCGCGCTCAATCGCAGCGAAGAACTTGCGCTGCACCTGCGCGCCGCGAAGAACAATGGCGTGACGCGCGAGCAGATCAAGGAAGTGCTACTGCAAACCGCGATCTATTGCGGCGTGCCGGCCGCCAATTCAGCGTTCCATCTGGCCGACAAACTGTTCCGCGAAGACGACGCAGCGGCAGCCGCAGCGAAGGCGTAATACTATCCGCGGTCCCGCGATGCAAAGCGCGCGCCGGCAAACCCCGGCGCGCGTTTTTTTATGCGCTGCCGTGCTCGTGTTCGCTTGCGCTGCGGGTCGCCACGACCGCAGCCGTGCCCGCCGTCGCTTGCGCTATTGCCCGCGCTGGCGCGCGTCGGCGGCTTGCAGGTGAGTGGGATCGAGGGCGAAGACGGGTTGCGCTGGGTTTTGCATCCGCTCGTTTCGCTGGTAGTGTCCTGCCGTTGACGCGTGCGCGCATGGTGCCGCACGCGCTGCAACGTTTGCAGGGGAGCGCTGCGCGTGCCGCGCATGTGCCGCCCGGCAAGCTGCTGAGGGTCGTGATGTTTTCGAATTTGCTGGTACAACTGGTCAACGGACTCGCCGACGCGTCGACGCTGTTTCTGGTCGCCGCCGGTTTGTCGCTGATCTTCGGCGTGACGCGCATCGTCAACTTTGCGCACGGCTCGTTCTATATGTTCGGCATCTACGTCGCGTACAGCATCGCGAGCCGCTTCGGCCATACCGTGGGCGGCTTCTGGCTGTCGGTGCTGGCAGCCGCGCTGGTGGTCGCGGTGCTGGGCGCGCTGGTCGAAATGATCGTCCTGCGACGCATCTATCGGGCCCCCGAATTGTTCCACCTGCTCGCCACCTTCGCCCTGGTGCTGATCTTTCGCGACGCCGCGTTGTGGCTGTGGGGCCCCGAGGACCTGTTCGGACCGCGTGCGCCACACCTGGCAGGCGCGGTCGATTTTCTCGGTTATCCGCTGCCAACCTACGACGTCGCGTTGATCGTGATCGGCCCGGTGGTGTTGCTGCTGCTCTGGTACGCGTTGACGCGCACGCGCTGGGGCACGCTGGTGCGCGCCGCGACCCAGGATCGCGAGATGCTCGGCGCGCTGGGCATCAATCAGGCGTGGCTGTTTACCGGGGTGTTTTTCGTCGGCGCGTTTCTCGCCGGACTCGGCGGCGCGTTGCAGGGGCCGCGCATGTCGGCGAATCTGTCGCTGGATCTGGAGACGATCGGCAATGCGTTCGTCGTGGTGGTGGTCGGCGGCATGGGGTCGATTCCGGGCGCGTTCATCGCCGCGCTGATCATCGCGGAGATCAAGGCGCTGTGCATCGGCATCGGCCATGTAGCGATCTTCGGCGTGGGCCTGTCGTTGAGCCGCTTCACGCTGGTGGCCGAATTCGTCGTGATGGCGGTCGTGCTGGTGGTGCGGCCGTGGGGTCTGCTTGGCCGCGCGAGCGTCGCGGTGCGTGGCATGGCGGCGCCGGAGACGCCGTTGCGTCCGGCGGGCAAGCGCCTGAAATGGCTCGCCGCGCTCGCGTTGCTGGTCCTCGTGCTCGCGCCGCTCGCGGCCAACGCGTTTCCGTACATGCCGGTGCTGTTGGTCGAAATCCTGATCGCCGTGCTGTTCGCGACCAGCCTGCATTTCATCATGGGACCGGGCGGCATGCATTCGTTTGGCCACGCCGCGTACTTCGGGCTGGGCGCATACGGCGCCGCGCTGTTCCTCAAGGTGCTGAACCTGCCGATGGAAGCCGCGCTGCTGCTCGGACCGCTGCTCGCAGTGGGTGGCGCGCTGGTGTTCGGCTGGTTCTGCGTGCGCCTTTCAGGCGTCTACCTCGCGATGCTGACACTCGCGTTCGCGCAGATCGTCTGGTCGGTCGTGTTCCAGTGGGACGACGTGACGGGCGGTAGCAACGGCGTGCTCGGCTTGTGGCCGTCGAGCTGGTTGTCGTCGCCGGTGGCGTTTTACTACCTGACGCTGGTGTGTGCGGTGCTCGGTGTGTGGCTGTTGCGCAAGATGCTGTTTTCGCCGCTGGGCTACGCGATGCGCGCGGCGCGCGATTCCGCGTTGCGTGCCGAGGCGATCGGCATCGACGTGAAGCGCGTGCAGTGGGCGGCGTTCGTGATTGCGTCGTTGTTCTGCGGGCTGGCCGGCTCGCTGTACGCGTTCTCGAAGGGAACCATTTCGCCGGAAGTCATCAGCGTGAGCCGTTCCGTGGACGGCCTCGTGATGGTGCTGCTAGGCGGCCTCCAGACACTGAGCGGCCCGATCGTGGGCGCCGCCGTGTTCACGTGGCTGCAGGACACCGTCGCGCGGCAAACCGATTATTGGCAAGCGCTGCTGGGCTTCGCGATTCTGCTGCTGGTGATGGCGTTTCCGCAAGGCATCGTGGGTTTCATGCGCGAGCGTTTCGGCGACGACTCCGCCGATAAAGCCGACCATGCGGACGGCAGCGCGGTGTCGTCGTCGCAACGCGCCGCCTCGGTCAAGGAGGGTCTATGAGCCTGCTGCGCGTAGCCGGTCTGTCGCGCTCGTTCGGCGGGCTGAAGGCGCTGGACGATGTGTCGTTCAATCTCGAAGCCGGTCAGCTGCTGGCGCTGCTCGGGCCGAACGGCGCTGGCAAATCGACTTGCTTCAACATGGTCAACGGGCAGTTGCAGCCGTCGGCCGGTTCCATTCGTCTCGACGGTCACGAGCTGGTCGGCATGCGTGCGCGCGACATCTGGCGGCTCGGTGTGGGCCGCACGTTCCAGATCGCCGCGACCTTCAACTCGATGACCGTGCTTGAAAACGTGCAGATGGCGCTGGTCTCGCGCGAACGCAAAACCTTCGGCCTGTGGAAGTCCACAGGATCGCGCTACGCCGATGAAGCGTTCACCTTGCTCGAACAGGTCGGCATGAGCGCGCATGCGAACCGCGCGTGCGGCGTGCTCGCCTATGGCGACGTGAAGCGCGTCGAGTTGGCCATAGCGTTGGCCAACCGGCCGAAGCTGCTGCTGATGGACGAGCCCACCGCCGGCATGGCCCCGCAGGAGCGCAACGAGTTGATGGCCCTGACCAAACGTCTCGTCACCGAGCAACAGATCGGCGTGCTGTTTACCGAGCACAGCATGGACGTCGTATTCGCGTACGCCGATCGCATGATCGTGCTGGCGCGCGGCAAGCTGATCGCCGAGGGCGACGCCGAAACGATCCGCAACGACCCGCGCGTGCAGGAAGTCTATTTCGGCACCGGCAAGACCTTCCGGCCGCATGCATCGCTGGATGACACGACTGGCCGCGTGCCCGCGCGAGGAGCGCGGCAATGAGTGAGCCGCTGCTGAAAGTCTGCGGCCTCAACGCGTTCTACGGCCGCGCGCAGATCCTGTTCGACGTCGATCTCGAAGTCGGCCGGGGCGAAGTCGTTGCGCTGATGGGCCGCAACGGCGCGGGCAAATCGACGACGATGAAAGCGGTGATGGGGCTGCTGCCGCGCCGTCACGGTGAAGTGACGTTTCGCGGGCAGAACATCAGTGCGTTGGCACCGTACCGGGTCGCGCGCATGGGCATGGGCTTCGTGCCCGAAGACCGGCGCGTGTTCGCGGACCTGACGGTGATGGAGAACCTCGACACCGGTCGTCAGCCGCCGCGCGAAGGCGCGCCGCAATGGACGCCGGATAAACTGTTCCGCCTCTTTCCGAACCTCGGTGAAATGCCGCGTCGTCCAGGCGGCCAGATGAGCGGCGGCGAGCAGCAGATGCTGACCGTCTCGCGCACGTTGATGGGCAATCCGTATCTGGTGCTGCTCGATGAACCATCGGAAGGCGTCGCGCCGGTGATCGTCGAACAGATGGCCAACATGATTCTCGAACTCAAGCGCGAAGGGCTATCTATTCTGTTGTCCGAACAGAATCTGCACTTCGCCGGGCTGGTCAGCGACCGCGCGTATGTGCTCGAAAAAGGGCAGATCCGCTTTAGCGGCACGATTGGCGAACTCGCGCAAAACGAAACAGTCAGGCGCGCTTATCTGAGCGTGTGAGCGCCCGCCCGCACACCCCAAAAAAATCAGCATTCACACAATCCTTCTTATAACGGAGAAACGCATGACCACGCGCGCAGGATGGATCTCTCGCCTCACGGTGTCGATGGTATGCACGCTTGCCGCCTTCGGCGCGAGCGCGCAGCAGACCATCAAGATCGGTGAGATCAATAGCTACAAGGCGCAGCCCGCCTTTCTCGGGCCTTACAAGAACGGTTGGAATCTCGCGCTCGAGCAGGTGAATGCCGCCGGCGGCGTGCTCGGCAAGCCGCTCGAAGTGGTCTCGCGCGACGACAACGGCAACCCCGGCGACACGATTCGCGTCGCGCAGGAGCTGATCGCGCGAGAGCAGGTGCAGTTGCTGTTCGGCGGCTTCCTGTCGAACACCGGCCTCGCGCTGGCCGACTTCGCGAAGCAGAAGAAGATCTTCTTCCTCGCCGCCGAACCGTTGACCGACAAGATCGTCTGGGCCGACGGCAATAAATACACGTACCGTCTGCGTCCGTCGACCTACATGCAGGTCGCGATGCTGGTGCCGGAAGCGGCCAAACTGAAGAAGAAGCGCTGGGCGCTGGTCTATCCGAACTACGAGTACGGGCAATCCGCGGTGGCGACCTTCAAGAAGCTGCTGACGGCAGCGCAGCCGGATGTGCAGTTCGTCGTCGAACAGGCGACACCGCTCGGCAACCTCGACGCGGGCGCCGTGACCCAGGCGATCGCCGATGCGAAACCGGATGCGATTTTCAACGTGCTGTTCAGCGCGGATCTGGGCAAGTTCGTGCGTGAGGGCAATACGCGCGGGCTCTTCAAGGACCGCAGCGTGGTGTCGTTGCTGACCGGTGAGCCGGACTATCTCGATCCGCTGGGCGCGGAAGCGCCGACCGGCTGGATCGTGACGGGCTACCCGTGGTATTCGATCGATACGGCGGCTAACAGGAAGTTTGTCGACGCGTATCAGGCCAAATATCACGACTATCCGCGGCTCGGCTCGGTGGTGGGCTACTCGGCGCTGATGTCGATCGCGGACGGGATCAGGAAGGCCGGTTCGGTCGACCCGGACAAACTCGCCGCCGCGTTCAAGGGCCTCAATGTGCAGACGCCATTTGGGCCGATCACCTATCGGGCGCAGGACAATCAGTCGACCATGGGCGCGTACGTCGGCGTGACGGGGTTGAAGGACGGCAAGGGCGTGATGACGTCGTACCGGTATATCGACGGCGCCAGCGTGCAGCCAACGGACGCCGAGGTCAGGAAGCTGCGGCCTGCGGACTGAGCGCCTTGCTCGCTCTGCCAGCTTCGCGCTAGCGGCGCGGAGTCCGTGTCATGGTGCGGGTAGCATGCCTGCGGCGGCCGGCGCCGCAGGCGCGCGGGAAACGAACCCTGGCGCGCACGATGCCGCCTTACTCGCCACGGCCACCGCACCGGCGCCGCGACCCGCTACTCCTCAGCGTCGTGCTCGATGACGAAACGCTTCAGATAAGCCAGCACGGCGGCTTCGATCGCACGATGATCCGCGGTGCTCTTGGAGCCCGCGTTCTCCTCGTCGCCGAACAGGGTGGAGGGCGCGTTGTGCACATCCACTTCCTGGCCTTCGCGAAAGATGCGAATCTCGTGAACGTCTTCGACGTATTCGGCGACCCAGTGCACGCCTTCGATATGCGCTCCTGCGCGAACGGTCGGTATCTTCATGGACGTCTCCCGTCAGGTCGGACTACGACGCCGACCCTTGCCAACACCATACGCCGTCCGGCTGACGGGCGCGAGCCCCGCTGACCGATTTGCCGAAGCGGCGCGGCGATGCGGGCAATAGCCGAATTTACGCCGGCGATCCGCGCGGGCCGCGCCATTGCGTGCGAGCGATGCGCAAGCGTGCAGCGGCCGGCCGATGGCGCTGCGCGACCGGATGCCGATGCGCCCGGCCACCCCGGCACGGACGTTGCTGCATGACATAGGCCACAGCCAAAACTGGAGGACGATCATGCCTGAACAGAAAACCCTCAAGCGTGCCGAGGCCGACAAACGCGCCGGCAAGGCACCCAGTACGCAGGCGGGAGAATTCGTCAAGGAACAGGTCGACAAGGTGCGCGCCGGCAAGCACGGCGTCAGGTCGGCCAAGCAGGCGATCGCCATCGGCCTGTCGGAAGCGCGACGCGCGGGCGTCGCCGTGAAGGCGCCCAAAAAAGGCACCACCAGCGAAGCGACCCGCAAGAAAGCGGAGAAGGACATCGCTGCCGGCCAACGCGGCGGCACGGCGAAGAAAACCGCGAGCAAGGAGTCGACTGCGAAGCGCTCACGCGCATCCACCAACGCACTGAAACGCGAGAGCCGCGCGGGCGCATCGGCTGCGGCCATGTCGACGCAGGCGAAGTCGGCGGCGGCCAAACGCCCGGCGGCGAGCCGTTCTGCGGCGGCGAAGAAGGCTGCCGCGACGAAGGGCGCTGCGGGGCGTTCTGCGGCGGCCAAGAAGGGAGCGCGCACACGCGCGCATCACTGAAGTTGGGTGCGTGCTGGGTGTATCGAGCGAGCGGAGCGTGTCTGACGTGCGGATTGGGCGGAATGCTCGTGTTCAAGGAAAGCCGCACGCGTTGACAGAAAGAAGAAGGCGGCGGCACGCCAACGCGTGCCGCCGCCTTCTCGCCGGCGTGTCGCCGCGTCGTTACTGCACGGTCGCCAGCACGTCGCCCACGGTCTTGAAGATATGCGCGATCTGCTCTTCATTGATGATGAGCGGCGGCGAAAACGCCAGGATGTCGCCCGTGAAGCGCATCAGCACGCCAGCCTCGAAGCATTTGACGAACGCTTCGTAGGCCCGCGCGCCCGGCGCGCCGTCGCGCGATTCGAGTTCCACGCCCGCGATCAAGCCGAGATTGCGCACGTCTTTCACGTGCTTCGCGCCCCGCAGCGAGTGGGCAGCGGCTTCGAAGGCCGGGGCCAGCGTGGCTGCGCGCTCGAACAGCCCTTCGCGGCGATACAGATCGAGCGTCGCGATAGCGGCGGCGGCCGCGGCCGGGTGGGCCGAATACGTGTAGCCGTGGAATAGCTCGATCGCGCCTTGCGCGCCGCTGTTGACGATCGTGTCGTGGATCGTGCGGCTGGCCGCCACCGCGCCCATCGGGATCGACGCGTTGTTGATCGCCTTCGCCATCGTGATCAGATCCGGCGTCACGCCGAAATACTCGCTCGCCGTGGCCTTGCCGATGCGGCCGAAACCGGTGATCACTTCGTCGAAAATCAGCAGGATGCCGTGCTTCGTGCAGATTTCGCGCAGCTTTTGCAGATAGCCTTGCGGCGGAATCAGCACACCCGTCGAGCCGGCCACCGGTTCGACGATCACCGCGGCGATGGTCGACGCGTCGTGCAGCGCGACGATGCGCTCCAGATCTTCCGCCAGATGCGCGCCCCAAGCGGGCTGACCCTTCGAAAACGCGTTGTGTTCGAGGCTATGCGTGTGCGGCAGATGATCGACGGCCGGCAGCAGTGCGCCGGAGAAGGTTTTGCGATTCGCCGCGATGCCGCCGACCGAGATGCCGCCGAAGCCCACGCCGTGATAGCCGCGCTCGCGGCCGATCAGGCGCGTGCGCTGCGCTTCGCCGCGCGAACGGTGGTACGCGAGCGCGATTTTCAGTGCGGTGTCGACCGATTCGGACCCTGAGTTCGTGAAGAAGATCCGGTCGAGGCCGGCCGGCATCAGCCCGGCGACTTTGGTGGCCGCTTCGAAGGCGAGCGGGTGGCCCATCTGGAAGGTCGGCGCGAAGTCGAGCGTAGACAGTTGCTGGGTGATCGCCGCGACGATCTCGTCACGGCCGTGGCCCGCGTTCACGCACCACAGACCCGCGCAGCCGTCGAGCACCTCGCGCCCGTCCGTGCTGCGGTAGTACATGCCCTTGGCCGATTCGAGCAGGCGTGGCGCGGCCTTGAATTGTCGGTTGGCCGTGAAGGGCATCCAGAAAGACGACAGGTCGTCGATGACGGGGCGCGAAGTCATGGGTATCTCCTCGAAGTGGCGTAGCGAAACTGTAGCGTTCGCGGTTTAATGGCGGCATAAACAGTTGACGTAGTGTGGTGCTAACTGTAATGGTGGATTCGCGCCAACTGTGTCGATGAACGCGCTGTCTGATCGGCGTGCTGACCGGCGCGGCGGTGCGTTCTGCGCTGTGCTGGACCGCGCAGTGCTGGACCGCGCAGTGCTGCTGCGGTGCTGCCGCAGTGCTGCCCACGTGCTGCCGCACTGCGGCATTACGCAGTGCCGTACGTATTTACAACCCGGCCGCGCGCAGCGGATTGCTTCTTCGTCACGACCATGATCGAACTGGAACTCGAACGCGACCGCCGCGCCGCCCCGACGCTCGTCGAGCAGGTGGTGCAAGGCTTTGCGCGCGCCATCGAGGCGCAATCGCTGCGCGCGGGCGCGCTGTTGCCGTCGGTACGGCAGCTCGCGCAGAGCCATGAGCTGAGCACCTTCACCGTCACCGAGGCGTACAACCGGCTGGTGTCGATGGGCCTCGTGGTTGCGCGGCGCGGCTCCGGCTACCGCGTCGCCGCACGCTCGCCGGCCACGCGCGTCGCCGCCACCGACTGGCAGCCGCCGAGCCTCACCGCGACCTGGCTGCTGTCCGACGTGTTCGCCGACCATTCGGTGCCGATCAAGGCGGGCGGCGGCTGGCTGCCGAACGAGTGGATCAACGAGACCGGCCTGCAACACGCGTTGCGCGCCACGAGCCGGGTGCCGGCGGCGCGGCTCGGCGACTACGGCCATCCGTACGGGTTCGCGCCGCTGCGCGAGCGGATCGCCGAGCAGCTCGACCGGCGCGGCCTGCCGGTCGACGTCTCGAATGTGCTGCTCACGCAGGGCGCGACCCAGGGACTGGATCTGATCGTGCGCACGCTGCTGCGCCCGGGCGATGCCGTGATCGTCGAGGACCCCGGCTATTGCAATCTGCTGCAGATCCTCAAGCTGGCGGGACTCGTCGTGCATGGCGTGCCGCGCACGACGGCGGGGGTCGATACGGACATGCTCGAAGCACTGGTCGAACAGCACAAGCCGAAGGCCATCTTCGTCAACACCACGCTGCAGAATCCGACCGGCGCGACCTTCGGCATGTCGGCGGCGTTCAGGTTGCTGCAGATCGCCGAGCGTCAGCGCACGTGGGTGATCGAAGACGATGTCAGCCGCGAACTTGCACCGGCGGGCGCGCCGCTTTTCGCCGCGATGGAAGGTTTGCAGCGCGTGCTCTACGTCGGCGGTTTTTCGAAGACGGTGACGCCGGCGCTACGCTGCGGCTACGTGGTCGCCGAGCGGGCGGTGCTGCGCGAACTGGCGCGCACGAAAATGGCGGTGGGCTTGACGTCGTCGGAAGCGATCGAGCGGATCGTCGACAAGGTGTTGGTCGAGGGGCGCTACGCGCGTCATGTCGAGGCGGTCAATGAGCGGCTCAAGCTCGCGCACGCGACGGTCGAGGAGCGGCTCGACGCGCTCGGCCTCGACGTGTTTTACCGGCCGCGGGCAGGTCTCTTTCTATGGGTGCGTCTGCCGATCGACGCACAGCGGGCCAGCGAAGTGGCGACGGCCGCGCTCGAGCACGGCATCTGGCTCGCTCCGGGCTCGTACTTCCGCCCGGACGATGCGCCGAGCGCGTGGTTCCGCTTCAACGTACCGTACTCGACCGATGACGCGCTGTGGCGCTTCATCGAGCGAGTCGGGCAGGGCAAGCTTTAGGAGACGTTGCAGGCTCGCTCAGCCCGGGTGGCCGAGCAGCTTCAGCACGATCGGATAGAGCGAAAACACCAGCAGTAATGCCATCGCCACGTTGAAGATGCGCAGCCGCTTCGGGTCCGACAGCACCTCGCGCATCGCCGTGCCGAAGCCCGCCCACAAACAGATGCACGGAAAGCCGATCACGTAGAAGATCACCGCCATCGCGACGGCGTTCATGCTGTAGCTTTCGCTCAGATGGATCGTGGTGGCGGCGGTCAACACCATCATCCATGCCTTCGGATTGACCCACTGGAACGCGATCGCCTCATGAAACCGCATGGGCCGGCGCTCGCCGTTCTTCACCTTCAACTCGCCCGACGTGCCGATTTTCCACGCGAGATACAGCAGGTAGGCGACGCTCGCGACTTCGAGCACCGTGTATAGCGCGGGGAAATGGACGAACGCTTCGCCGAGACCGATGCCGACCGACAGCATCAACAGCACGACGCCGGCGCTGATGCCGGAAACATGCGGCAGCGTGCGGCGAAAACCGAAGTTGACGCCGGAGGCCAGCAACATCGTGTTGTTCGGACCGGGCGTGATGGTGGTGACGAGCGCGAACAGCATGCCGGCGGGCAGCGCGCTGAGACTGAGGAAAGACATGGTCGGCTCCGGTGTCGGCGAAAGGGCAGTGGAGCACATTCTAGCGACGCTGGCCAGTACAGTACCTGTACGGTTTGTGAGATGGTGTCCGGTACGGGTGGCGGATGACTTGAATTCGGCCTTTGCCCCTTTGCCGCTTTGCCGATACTCAGACGTTGGTTCCCGTGAGGTCGTTGCAGGTCGTTTTCCTGGTGTTGACACTCGCCAGTGCGAACGTCGGGTGCCGCTGCATGTGGATGGGAAGTCTCGATCCGCAGCGGACCTTCAGGTTTGCGAAAAGCGGTCGTTCAACCTACTAGTCGAATAAGAAAGCCGAGATGAACACCACTGTGCTGAGCACTCCATATTGGATTAGTCATCCGTATCTTCAGATACCTAAATCAACGAAACACTCAAGTTTTTTGCCTTTCTGTCGTTTACCTGGCATGCGTCGTGTGCCACATCATTCACGCAGCATAATCGACACGGACGATTCCCGTGCCAGGCAAATCGAAATTTTGACTAGAACAAAACCTTAACCACTACTCTCCATCCGATCTGTAATGAAAAAGTACATCGCGATTTTCGCCACCGTAGGCACGCTTTTGACTTCCGGCTGCGCGACCGTTTCTACAATGTCACCGACGACGACAACGAGTTCCGTTGATACGACGAAAAACTCGTACGCCTTGATGACGGTGACATTAAAGAACGCGTATCACACCAGCTATCAGCCGAGCCCTATCGTGGTGAACCTGGAACGCGGAGCAGCAGACAGTCGCGCAGACCGATTGAATTTCAAGTTTGACGACCAGGCAGCAACTGCAGGCGACTCCGGCAACCACTATTTCATTCGACTTCCGCTGGCCCCAGGAAAATATGTGATGCGCGGAATCACGGGTCAAAGCGGTATATTCCCGTTCCACGGCATGTTCTTCGCACCGCTTCACGAGGTCGTCGAAGTCAAGCCGAATTCGATCGTATATCTTGGACATATCGACGCCACGGTCGTCGAACGCAAAGACGGTGAGTTGCGTGCAGGGCCGGTCATTCCGCTGATTGATCAGGCGGCGACTGGCTTTAGCGGCGGGACGTGGGACATCAGTGTGTCAGACCGGTTCGACAACGACGTTACGGCGTTCAAAAAAGACTTCCCCGCGCTGAGTAATGCGTCGATCGAGCGTGACGTCCTTCCCGCTTGGGACAAGCAAAAAGCGACTGAGTGGTGGGCTAACCACTGATCTTGATGGCGCACTTCGTCTCACGACCGAACGCCACGATCGTCTCGGGGGCGCATTCCATGCAAAAGGCATGAGGCGATCCTCCAGACGATCGGTGTTCGCGATAACTGCCATTCGACTTCCCCCACGGGATACCGCAACGAACGTTGCCGGATGACTTGCACGAGGCAATTCATGGTTGCGTTATGCAGTCGAATTGGACCAGTCCGTGAGGCCTTCGCGTGCATTTACCTCGATAAACGACGGTAGAGCACGAAGTCGCTGGATGTACATCGAAAGATGTTCCCAGGTTGTCGCCGGGCGCGGCATATTACGGGACCAGCGCATGAGCACCAAGGCCAAAAAGTCGACCGTGCTGAGCGCGTTCCCCACAAAGTAAGCTCGGCCGTCGCTGAGAAGTGCCTCCAGCCTGTCCCATGCTTGTTCGATCCGTTTCTGGGCAAGAGCTTTGACTGCATCGGCCCCGACTGGGTCACCGTCGATTCCAGCGTAGAACCAGTCGCGCATCGCGGGTAGCAGCGTGTTAGCAAGATAGATCATCAACTCCATCCACTCTGGACGATCGGCGCAGCCAGGGGATGGCGCCAAGGCAGTGGCGGGATGGCGCTCAGCCAGCAACATGAGTAAGGAAGCTGATTCGCTGCGAGGCACACCGTCGACCACAAGCGTCGGAACCCGCCCGGTGGGACTCAAACGTCGGTATTCAGCGGTGTGCTGTGCGCCTTTGTCGATGTCGACTAGCCGAGCCTCAAACGGAAGCCCTGTCTCAATCAGCATCCAATGGACTGCCATGCTTGCGGCACCCGGTGAATAGTAGAGGACGTAAGTCACCGACCAGCTCCTTAAATTCGATAGAAGTGAGACGCGGTTTCGTCGGATTGTGGACGAATCAGGCATCCATGTCGAATGTCTCAAATTGGCCTTTCCGCTCGGGCTGCAACGAACCGGCGCAGAGCGGCTGATCAATCTACTGTCCGACCACCACAGCCAGGCGGGCGCTGACGGTCATCATGCGGTGGTGCTCGAACCCTACGGATACCGATGGTATCGGGTTGGCGGCCTCGATTATCTGCTCAGGCGCAGTGAGCTCTAGCTACGCCATGCAAGTGGACGAGCCCGGAACAATGCGAGCCGGAGCGTGACACGCGACGGTTCCTGAAACCGCGCCCGCGCCTGAAATGATTGTTAAACTATCGATCGTTAATCAGTGGACGATCGATTTATATTGCCGGGCGGTTCCCGTTTGCACAAACCTTGTCGAGGTGCGCGAACGCCATATCCGACAAACGGAAGGGGACCGGCAGGTGGAACGTACAGTTATTCGGGTCGAGGAATGGAAGCAAAATTCTATCGCGGGTGGCACCTCGCAAAGTCGGACATGGAGTACCAGGCAACCGAATTCGAATGGTCGCTGATACGCTTTTACGAGGCGTTTTCGCGCTTCGTGCTGACCACCGGCATGATCACCATCGCGGCGGGCGTCGATATCAAGTATCAGGAGCACGTCATCCTGCATGTGATTCGCATGCAGGACCGGCCCAAGAACAGCGCGACGATCGCGCGGTTGATGAACCGGGACGACATTCCCAACATTCAATACAGCCTCAGAAAGCTCGAATCGGCCGGCTTGATCGAGAAGTGCAAGGACAAGAACAGCAAGACCTACTCCTACGTGGCGAGCGAGCTGGGCGTGAAGCTCACCGACGAGTATTACAAGGTCCGGCAGGAGATCCTCGTCAAGCGCCTCGAGGAAATCACCGACGTCCAGGACAAGTTCGAAAAGGGCGCGCGCTTCATGTCGCTCCTCACGGGCATCTACGAAGAGGCGGCGCGCGATTCCGCGACCATCACGCCGCAGACCGTAGAGGTGGAGCCCAAACCCAAGCCCAAGCCGGCTCGCAAGACGCCACGCAAGGCAGAGGAGAGCTGACGCCCGTCTTCTGCGGCGTCGCCTCCTGCGGCCCTGAGCGCGAGCGGACGTCAGTCCAGCGGCCGTGCGCGGTGCCAGTCCGTCGCGTGCTGGTAGGCCATGCCGGCGCGGCACAATACTGCCTCTGCGCCGTGCGCCGCCACGAACTGCAAGCCGATCGGCATTCCGCCCGCCGTGAATCCGCCGGGCAGCGCGATACTCGGGTGCCCGCTCGAGTTGAACGGCGCGGTGAACTGGATCAGCTGTGCGTTGAGCTCGGGGTCTTGCGCGAGTGCGCCGAGCTGTTCGTGCGTCGGCGCGGCGAACGGCTGAACGGGCGCGATCAGAAGATCGATGCCGCTCATCAGCTTGTTCACTTGTCCGCGGAACGCCGCGCGGTTGAGCAGGACCTCCTGATAGCGCATCGCACTGGTTTCCCGGCCGATTTCAATCAGGCGCGTGAGCGCGGGACCGTATTCAGCTGCAAGTCGCGGGTACGTTTGTGCGTGCGCGACGGCAACCTCGACGCCGCAGTTGGTCTCCCATTCGTCGACGACCGTGCGCACATGGGGAAACTTGACTTCGCGTAGCGTGGCGCCGAGGTCGGTAAGCGTCCTGAGCGCGCGATCGAGCGCTTCGACGATGACCGCGTCGGCGCCGGTGGTGCTCCACGCGTAGTCGATGCCGATCGTGAGTCCGCGCAGGTCGTGCGCCGTATCGGGCAACGACAGTTGCGCTTCGGGCAGCGAAGTCGGATCCAGCGGATCGTGGCCCGCGATGATGCCGAGAAGCAGCGTCGCGTCGGCGGCGCTGCGTGCCATCGGGCCCGCGTGATCGAGACTCGCGCCAAGTTGGAAAACGCCGTGGCGGCTCACGCGTCCCCATGTTGGCTTGATGCCCGTGAGCCCGTTCGCGGCGCAAGGGAAGCGGATGGAGCCGCCGGTGTCGGTGCCGAGCGAGGCGTAGCACAAGCCCGCGGCGGTCGCCACGCCGGAGCCGCTCGACGAGGCGCCCGCCCAATGGTTCGCGTGCCACGGATTGACGGGCGGCGTTACCGACGGATGATGCGTCGCGAACGCACCTTCGGTGAGCTGGAGCTTGCCGAGCACGATCGCGCCGGCTTCGCGCAGCCGCTTGACCGCCGTGGCATCTTCGCGGGGCACGAAGTCGCGGTGGACGGTCGTGCCGGCCGCCGTTGGCGCGCCTTCCACCCAATAGAGGTCCTTGATCGCAATCGGCACGCCATGCAGGGCCCCAAGCGGCTCGCCGGACAGCACTTGCCGCTCAGCTGCGGCGGCCTGTGCCAGCGCTTCTTCGCGCATGACGCGTGCGTAGCTGTGCAGCGTGGTGTCGAGTCGATCGATCCGCTCGAGGATCATGCGCGTGAGCTCGACCGGCGAGACTTCGCGCGTGCGGATCCGATGCGCAATCGCACCGGCGTCCAGATAATGCAGGTCTGAGTGTGTCATCGTGGCTTTCGTGGTTGGTGAGATTGCGCGGTCACAGGCCGACTTCTTCGCGCGTGCGCGTGAGCGTGTCGATCACCGCATACATGATCTTGTGCGCGCACGGCATGAGGTCGGGGATATAGGTGGCGCCCATGCCGCCCAGACCTTCCGCGAGCGGCTCCGGCGAGCCCGCGGCGGGCCACGGCCAGCCGATGCGCGCGGTCGGGATGCCAAAGCGGCGCAGCGCGGCGCCGTCGGTCTGTCCGCCGAGATAGTCGGGCGTCGGGTGGGCGCGCTGCTCGATGTGCTCCCAGCCGCGGCGCGCCGATTGCACGATCCAGTTCTCGGGCGACGTCGTGCCGCCCGGAACGGAGCCGTACATTTCCCAATCTAGATCGAAGTCGGGATGCCGTGCGCGCAGGTCCGCCACGAATTGCGCGAACTGCGCTTTCACCTCGCCGGGAGTGGTCCGTGGATTGATTCGGACATCGAAGAATATTTCGGTGACCGCGGAAGGAAACGCGGGGCGCTCGGGCCATCCGGCGCGAACGCCCGAAATCCAGCCGTGCGGCTTGACGACGCCCGACGTGTTGCGCTCGGCATAGTCGACCAGCCATTGTTCGAGTTCGAGGATCACGTGCGCGGCGGGAACCACGGAACTGCGAAAGCCCGGCGTGCCGCGCGGCACGCCCGCGTAACCGAGCGAGCCCTTGACCTTGAGCTTGAACCAGCCCATGCCCGGCTCTTCGTGATAGACCCAGTTCCACGGCTTCATGACGATGGCAAAGTCGGGCGCCACGCCGCGGCTCAGCAGATGCGTGACGCCCGCGGACATGCCCGCCTGGTCGCGCGCCGCGAGGTCCACCGGCATACCGCCGTCGGCCATCGCGACGATCAGGTCGCCCTTGAGCGGCACGCCCGCTTCGATCAGCGCCGTGGCGACTTCGGTCAGCGTGGCGATCATGCCTTTCGGGTTCGATGCGCCGAGCCCGAAGACCCAGTCGCCGTCCATGCGGGGCTTGGGCTTCAGGTCGACATAATCGGGCTCGCCGATCCACGGCTGATCGGTTTCGTCGCCTTCGAGGTGCGTGTCGATCGGCGAGTACAGCATCAGCGACGCGCCGCCGCCGCTGCCGCGCCGTTCGGCCACGACGTTGCCGGTCTGATCGTTCATCCGCCGATAGCTGGCGGTGAGGCCGGCGCGCGCCAGGTAATCCGCCATGAACTGGCTCGCCTCGCGTGCGGCGCCAGTCGGACTGTGGATGCCCGTCAGTTCGAACAGCAGTTTTTGCAGGCGCCGCGTGTCGAGTTTCGCGCAGGCGCGCTCGTACCACGCCTGCTGCTCGGTGGAAAACGGTAAAGGTGTCGTTGAAATCACGGGGCTCTCTCCGGATGTTTGCCGTACGGCTCAGTTCGACGGTGTGAACTGTTCGGCGTAAATGTTCTCCGGGCGCAGCCCGAAATTGGCGAGCCGTTGCGTGGCCGCTTCGATCATGCGCGGCGGGCCGCACAGGTAGGCAACGGCGTCGGCGTGCCCCACGTCGTCGTGACGGATCGCGTCGACGGGGTTGCCGCTCAGCAGGTCGCCGCTCGCGCCCTGATCCACCGAAATGCGGGTGGCGAGGCCTGGCAGCCAGTGCTGGCGCAACGCGATGTCGCCGAGACAGAACAACTGCTCGGGCGTCGCGCAGCCAAAGCTGAGCAGCACGGGCGGCTTGCGGCCCGGCTTGCGGCGGATCGTGTCGATCATCGAGAGAATCGGTGCGAGACCGGTGCCGCCCGCGATCATGATGTGCGGCGCCGGCACTTTCTCGCGCAGGAAGAAGTTGCCGAACGGCCCCTCGATTTCGAGCACGTCGTCGGGTTTGGCGGCGTGCTCCAGCCACGACGACATGACGCCATCCTCGAGCAGGCGCACGAGCAGCTCGATCTTCGGCAGGTCGGCGGCGGTGCTCGAGGGCGAGTAGCTGCGCGTGATGTCCGTGCCGGGCACGCGCACCTGGATGAACTGGCCGGGACGGAAATCGAACCACGACCCCTCGGCGAGTTCGAGCGTCACGCGCACGACGTTCGACGCGACCTTCTCGACGCTGTCGACGAAGGCATGCGCCTTCACGGCGCCCGCCGCGCCCGCGTCGCTTTCGTAGTTGAGCGTGAAGGTGCAGTCGGTTTCGGGTTCGGTCAGGCACAGCAGGCGGTCGCCGGCGTCGAACTCGCTGCGCAGCAGCGTCGAGCTCGCGCCGGCGCGCATGCCGGCCCGGCCCTCCACCAGCCGGCCCATGCAGCTCGAACACGAGCCGGAGCGGCACTGGTGAAGGACCGGAATGCCGGCGGCGAGCGCGGCATCGAGCACGCTCTCGCCCTGCTGCACGGCAACCGATGTCGCTTTCCCGTCGCGGAAATTGAAAGTGACGTTTCTAACGGAAGACATACGGATACCCTTGTGCTGCGTTGATCAATTCTCTGCTTCGATCTTGTCGACGAAGTAGGCGGGCTGCTTGCCTTCCGCGGTCTTCTTCATGCGGATGCTCGAAGCCTTGATCGCGCCGTCCACGCCGCGGCCGGGCTTCGCAATGCCGCGGTTCCAGCGCGAGGCGATCTTGCGCCACGTGATGGGCGAAACGTCGGTTGACACGAGTTGCTCGTTGTCCCAGCCGGTGCCGTCGGCGTAGAAGTCCTGCATCGCTTCGCGTGCGTACAGGTCACAGTTGTTGAAGCCGTGCAGGCACAGCGGCTTGAACATGTATTCGTAGCGGTAGCGATAGTCCTTGCGTTCCTTGTCGGTCTTGCAGACCTTGGCGAGCACTTCCCAGTACTCGTAGGTGTCGTCGGTGATCGGCACGTACCACTCGAACTGGACGACGTGCTCTTCAGGCCAGTTTTCCACCATGAGCACACCGGGCATGAACACCGAAGTCCGGTAGGGGCGAGCGTTCAGGTTCTCGACCTTGAGATCGACCTTCGGGTTCTCGAGAACCGGATTCCACTTCTCGGTGAAGAGCCATTGCACGAGACCCTTCGGGCCGTTTTCGTCCTCCACGGCCGCAATGCAATCGTCCGAGGTCGGCACGATGCCGAGCGGCAGCACCCAGTCCTTCGCGTGAATGATCGCGTTGTCCTTGTGCACGAGGATGTGCGCGTTGTCGAAGCCGTTTTCGCAGGCGATGCGCCAGTTCGCGTAGCCCGTGCGATGCATGCCGTAGGCGACGACGTCCTTGTCGAGCAGGCTCGGCGCCGAGGGCCACAGCGGATGCGGGAAGCGCTCGTCGTTCTCCGGAAAGCGGATCGGCAGATCGTGGGCGAGCGGCGGCACGTCTTCGTCCGGGAAATCGTCCTCGCGCACGAACACGAAGATCATGCCCGCGACTTCCTCGACCGGATAGGTCGTCACGCCGGTTGTGCCGACCAGCTTGTCGTCAGGGTTGCCGGCGATGGTGGCGAGCTTGCCGGTCTCCAGCTCGAACGTGAAGCCGTGATACCAGCAGCTGATGGTGTCCTTCGTCAGGCACATCGGCTTGGCCGACATGCGCACGCCGCGGTGAATGCACTGGTCCTTCAGCGCATAGATCTTGCCGTCCACGCGGCGCAGCACGATCGGAATCCCGCAGATCTGGATGCCCTCGACGGCATCTTCCGGCAGCTCGTTGCTGAACAGCGCCGGATACCAGTGGTTGATGAAACCCCACGCCGCATCCTTGTACGGCTGGTACTGGCTTTGAACCTTCGCGTCGTTGACGCGTGCATCGCTGATGTTGTTCAGTCGGGCGCCGCTGCTTCGCCGGCGGACGATGGGCGTATCGCTCATAGGGTATCTCCTGGTTTTTGATGGTCTCGCGTGCGCTGCGCGAGGCTTCGCGAGCGCTTTTGCTCCACAGGTTGACCCGGCCCGGCCCGCTCACCGGGACCATCGGATCCGACGCTGTGAGCGAAGACTACGAAAACTTAAATTGACAGTCAATTTATTTTCAATCAATCTTCGCTCAGTTATCAACGTGACATCTCTTGATCATTGTCACGACAAAGACGATTGGAGCCCGTCTGGAGCCGCTGCGCAGCGAGTGACGATTGCCACCGCATACGGCGCGTGTACCGGCTCCAGGGGTTTCCCTGGGCAAGTGCAGCGGCAAGCGACCCAGCATCGTCAAAAAATTAGAAATACTAAATAAATCAGGCGTTTGTACATGCTTTCAGCAACCCGGGCGCAGGGCCTTTCAAAGCCGTGCGGGCAAGCGCTGGCGAGTGAATCAAAGGCAGTTAAACGGAGGAGAGTGTGGTGAGAAGAATGCAAAAACTGGCAGTGCTCGGCGCTTTGATGCTGTCGGGCGCAGCGCATGCCCAGAGTAGCGTCGAGCTGTACGGCATCATCGATACGGGCGTGATGTACGTTTCGAACGTCGGCGGTCACAGCAACTGGCTCGCCGATCCGGGCACCGCAGCGCCGAACCTGTTCGGCTTGCGCGGCACCGAGGATCTGGGCGGCGGACTGAAGGCCGTCTTCAAGCTGGAAGGCATGTTCAGCCTGAACAACGGCGCGTCGGTCAACGGCCTGTTTGGCCACGAGACCTACGTGGGGTTGCGCGACGACCGCTGGGGCACGCTGACAGCGGGCAACCAGATCGACTTCATGTTCTATTCGCTGGTGGTCGATCGCTGGGGTCCGGCATTTCCCTTCGTGAGTTCGCTGAGCCTGCGGCAAGGCTCGTTTGCGGGGCTGAATATCCCGAACGGCCCGCCCGGCAACGGCTCATTCGACTTCGACCGCACGCTGGGCGCGCCGATCCCGAACTCGGTCAAGTACCTGAGCCCGACGATCGCCGGACTGCAGGTGGGCGCGCAATACAGCTTCGGCGGCCAGGCGGGATCGTTCGGCCAGAACAGCGGGCAGAGCTTCGGCGTCAACTATCACATCGGCACGGTTGCGCTCAACGGTGCCTACACCTATGTGAAGTATCCCGAGTTGAACCACGGTAACGACGGCATCCGCAACATGGGGGCTGGCGCATCGTGGGTCGTGGGACCGGCGGAACTGGCGGCCCTGTACACCAACACGGAGAACACGGAGAACGGCGCACGCGTGGCCGTGTACGAAGCCGACGTCACGTGGACTTTCTCGCCCTTCGTCCACGCGAATCTTGCGTATCAATTCATGAAGGGCAATGAGACGCTGAAGAACCAGAAAGCCCATCAGGAAACGCTGTCGGTGATGTATTCGCTGTCGAAGCGCACCAGCATTTACAGCGGTATCGCGTTGCAGCAGGCATCGGGCGGTCCCGCGTGGATCTCGCTCGTGCCCGGTCCGGCATCGGGCGGCAGTCAGGTCACCGGCAACATCGGCCTGCTGCATGTGTTTTGACGCGTGCCCGAGCGCACGCTTCGTCACTGTCAATCAAAAAACGCAAACTGGAGAGACAACATGACTGTACCGAACACCATGCGCGTCATGCGCGTTCATGAACCCGCCGGACGCTTCGTGCTGGACGAGATCGCGCGCCCGACGCTGCTTCGACCGACGGACGTGCTCGTCGATGTCAAAGCTTCCGGCGTCGTGCCGAACCTGCGGAACGTCATGAGCAACTATGGCGACCGCGCCTATCTCACGGTGCCCGACCTGCCCGCGATTTATGGGCTCGATGCGGCAGGCGTCGTGGCCGAAGTGGGCAGCGCGGTGACCGGCGTGGCCGTCGGCGATCGCGTCTATATCAATCCCGGCCGATCGTGCGGCTCGTGCCAGGCATGTCGTATCGGCGAGCCGATCAACTGTGAGGCGTTCACCTTCCAGGGCTACTTCGGCTTCGGCCCAAAATCGAAACGGATCTACGAGCAGTACCCGTATGGCGGCTTCAGCGAATTCGCCAGCGCGCCCGCGGATGGTCTCGTCAAGCTGCCCGACGCCGTCAGCTTCGAGCAGGCCGCGCGTTTCGGCTACCTCGGCACTGCCTATTCGGGCCTGCGCAAGGCGGGCGTGGGCGCTGGGCGCACGGTGCTGATCAGCGGCGCGACCGGCACGCTCGGACTCGGCGCGGTGCAGATCGCACGGGCAATGGGCGCCACGCGCATTCTTTGCGTCGCCCGCAACGAGGCGCTGCTCGCCCGCGTGCGCGCGCTCGACCCGCAGCGCATTCGTACGTTCTCCTACGGAAGCGGGTCGCTTGCCGACTGGGCGCATGCCCAGACCGATGGGCTTGGCGTGGACGCGGTCATCGATGCGATCGGGCCCGGCGCCTCGCATCAGGTCACGCTCGATTGCATCTCGTCGCTGCGGCGCGGCGGCAAGCTCGTGGAGGTGGGAGCGATGTCGGATCCGCTGCCGCTGAATCTCCATGAGCTGATGTGCGCGCAGGTGAGCGTGTTGGGCTCGCTCTGGTTCTCGGTCGCCGAGGGCCAGGATCTCGCGGAGATGGCCGCGGGCGGCACGCTTGACCTGAGCGTATTCGAACATCACCACTACACGCTCGAGCAGGCAAACGAGGCGCTCGCCGACGCGGAGAAGCGCGCGGGCGGCTTCGTCAACGTCGTCATCTTGCAGTGACCGGCGGCGTGTGAAAAACAAACTCAATCACAGGAGGAAATGATCATGGTTAGACGTGTCGTGACCGGCGAGCGCGATGGCCGGGCAGTGATTTTGTCCGATGGGCCGGTGGCCAATACGCACGATTACGCTGCGGTGCCCGGTTTTCAGACCACGCTCGCGTGGGCGACTTCGCAGGCGGTCCCGCCGCTGCCCGACGATGGCCGCGATCCGGTCGTGTCGATCGAGTCGGTGGTGCCCGCTCCGCACGGAACGCGCCTGATCGTCGTGCAGTTCCCGCCCGACAGCGTGATGACTTCGCCGCAATTCGACGGAGCCGCGGCGGCGCAGGAATACGCCGCGCATCTGCCGGGCCTTGCAGAGGCGTTCGAGCCAGACGGCTCGGGCATGCATCGCACGCAGACGGTCGATTACGACATCATCGTGTCGGGCGAACTGTGGCTCGAACTCGACGATGGCGAGATTCGCCACCTGAAGGCGGGCGACATCGTGGTGCAGAACGGAACCCGTCACGCCTGGCGCAACCGCAGCGACGCGCCGGCGGTGATGATGGCGGTGCTGATCGGCGCGGCGGCGAAGTAAGTCGCGCTGGCTGAAGACTTGATGCAGGAGAGGAAGCAGATGACTGATCGACAGGGTAGTCCGGACGGCGCTCCGGCGAAGATGGCCGGCGACGACGGCGGGTTGACGTGGTCCGACGCGATGCTGCTCGGCCACGGGCCGATCGACGCCGCGCACGAAGAGTTCGTGGAGGTCGTGACCGCTCTCGCGCACTCCACCCAGCATACCGCGCTGGATTGCCTGCGGGCGGTGGAAAAGCATCTGCTTTCTCACTTCGAGGTCGAGCGGCAGTGGATGGAGAAAACGGACTTTCCGGCTGCCGACTGTCACCTCGACGAACATCAGCGCGTACTGGACGCTGTGCAGAAGGTGACGACGCTCGCCGCGAGCGCCGCCGTGGGATTGAGCGATGTGAAGCGTCTCGCGAAGGCCTTGAGCGACTGGTTTCCAGGCCACGCCGACTATATGGATTCGGCGCTTTCGGCGTGGATCAACAAGAAGACGCACGGCGGCGCGCCCGTCGTGCTGCGGCGCGATCTGGCGATCCACGAGAGCCGCGTGCCGGAAGAGGCGCAGGCGGTTTAGCGGGCAACGGATGGCGGGCAACACATCGCGGGCCATATTTCGATGGAACAACCAATGCAAATGAAAGACAAAGTGGGACTCGTAACCGGTGGCGGCTCCGGCATGGGCCGCGCGGCTGCGCTCGCGCTGGCGCGCGAGGGCGCGTGTGTCGTGCTCGCGGGTCGTGACGAGGCGAAGCTGAGCGGCGTGCGCGACGAAATCGTGAGCGCAGGCGGGCGAGCGGAGCTTCACGTCGCGGACGTATCGCGTCGTCAGGATAACGAAGCACTCGTGGCGTTCACGGAATCGCGCTTCGGGCGCCTCGACTTTGCGTTCAATAACGCAGGAGGCCATGCGGACTTCAAGCCGATCGACGCGACGCCGGTCGAGGAATCGGAATGGGTGATCGACCTGAACTTCAAGGGCGTCTATTACGGCGTCAAGTATCAGATCGAAGCCATGTTGCGCAGCGGCGGCGGGGCGATCGTCAACAATGCGTCGATCTTCGGGCTGCGCGGCATGGAAGGCATTGCGCACTACGTGGCAAGCAAGCATGCGGTCGTGGGTTTGACACGCGCGGTCGCGAAGGAGTATGCGGCTAAAAATATCCGCATTAACGCCGTGTGTCCGGGTGCTACGCAGACGCCGAATTACATGCGCTCGACGAATGGCGACATTCATTTGCTCGACGAAATGATTCCAATGCGCCGGATCGGCCAGCCAAACGAAGTGGCGGACGCAGTGGTGTGGCTGCTTTCCGGTCAGGCAGCCTATGTCACCGGCGCGGCCTTGTCGGTCGATGGCGGCATGACTGCGTGAGCCGCGCGTAGCCGATGGGCCGTACCAGTACACGCAGCAGAACACGCAGCAGAACGCACAACAGAACACACAACGGCAGGAGACGAACTCATGAAATCATCGAAAGCAGTACGCTGGATCAGTGGCATTGCGCTGGCAATCGCTGCGTGCGGCGCGTTGGCACAAGGCGGCAGCGAGACTTCGGCGCCAGCGGGCGCCACGACCGCTTCCAGCGCGAAGGAAATGCGCGCGGCAAACCGTGCCCTGCAAAAGAAGGTCCGCTACGCGTTGGCGCATACGAAGGGGCTCAACGCCTCCGGCATTTCCGTTCGCGCAATGAACGGCGCGGTGACGCTGCAAGGTTGGGTGCCGGAGCAATCGCAGAGTACGCTTGCGGAACAGGTGACGAGTGGCGTGGCGGGTGTGACCTCGGTAAGGAATCTGCTGATCGTGAGGCCCGTCGGTCAATAAGGCGCCACGACGACCTAGCGCATCTGGAACAGCTCCTGATGAAAGTCGGCCCTATCGAGACCGTGTGCGACGAGATCGTTGCGCACGGCTTCGCCGAATGCCGGCGGCCCGCAAAACCACACGCTTGCACTCGCCCAGTCGGGAATCGCCGTGCGGATGCGCGCGCCGTTCAGCCTGCCGTGCTTCGCATCCACCAGCAGGTGTAGCTGCACTTCAGCTGCCTTCGCGTCAGCTACGAGCTGATCGATCGCCTTCTGCGAGAAGTCGGCGGTCGTATGGAACAGATCGATCCGATGACGCCGGTCCGGATGCTGCGCCAGCTCCTTCATCCGCGCAATGAAAGGCGTAATGCCGATGCCCGCGCCGATCCAGATCTGGTGCGTGCGCTGGTCTGCGAACGTGAAACAGCCATAAGGCCCTTCCACCATCACCGGCATGCCGCCCTTCAGGCGATCCTTTAGCCTGCTCGTGTGGTCGCCGAGCTCCTTCGTGAAGAACACCACCTGCGGTGCGCGAGGGTTCCACGCGGACGCGATCGTATAAGGATGTGCGCCTTCGTTGCGGTCCGACGTGACGAACGCGAACTGCCCCGACGCATGCCCCGGCCAGCCGGACCGCAGATCGATTGCCGTCTGGAGCACGCGCAGCTCCGGATACCAGGTGAGCGACGCGATCCGCCCTTCGACCTTACGCTGGCTACCGACATGCCCGACTAGCACACGCACGGCCGACACGATACCGGCCGCGAGCAGCACCACGACCACGACGCCGATTGGCGCGCGCCAGTAGCCGAAGCGCAGCAGCACGACCGTGTGGAACGCAAGGGCTAGATACAGCACGGCGAGCCAGTTGTGGGTCTTCGCGAACCACCGATACGGGAACTGCCGGATCAGCGCGAGCACGATCAGCACGACCGCTGCATAGAACGCATATTCGCCGACGGTTTCGGCGAGCCCCCGATATTCGCGCAGGAACTGCTGCACGGCCGAAGTGACTGGAGGCCTCGGTCCGCGCTGCGGGCGCGCAAGCCAGCCCCAGCCGACCGCCCACTCGACGCCCTTGATGAGCAGCCAGTGCAGCACCGCGAACGTCAGCCCGGCGATGCCGAGCCACTTGTGCAGACGGTACATCTTGTCGAGGCCGCCGAGCGGTTTCTCCAGCCAGCGCGGACGGTTCGCGAGCACTAGCGCGACGCTCATTGCCGCGATCGCCATCAGTCCGGTGTATTGCGTCCAGACCGGTCGCAGCGAGAACACCGTGACCGGACGCGGGAAGGGATGGTCCGACGCGAGCCATGCCAGCGTGACGACGGCCAGCGTTAACCACAGAGTCCACTTGATTTTTCGCATAGTGGGTTGCTCCGTCATCGAGTTGGCGCCTCACCCATTGCGCCGTGTTGCTGCATCCGCAGCCAGTCAAGGCGAGGCAAGCCGGTCGGGTCGCCGCCCCGAACGCATCTGGTGACCCCAGTGACGCAAGGCTGGGGCTGCATCCCGTTTGAAACAGGTTGAAACCTTCGATGATTCTACGTGGGTACGGTTCGCGACGATCGTAAGTGCGCAGTCCAGCACGCGGAACCAATGATCGGCTCGATCGTTCCCAGAACCCCTTGCTGTATGTAGAACCGCGAACTGATGTGCGAGCAAAACATGCGGCGCTCTGCGCGTGCGGTGGCGTAGCGCGCGCCGAGCGCCGGGCGGGACGTTACACCTACGCAGCCGGGTCGTCGAGCGCGTCGACGAGCGTGCGCCGCCCCGCGGTGAGGATTTCATCGGCGAAGGCTGGATCGACGCCGGCGATCGCACGCGACAGCACGAGCGTTCCGACCATCTGACTGAACACCGCGATCGCGTCGCGACGGGTTTGTTTCGCCGTCGCGCCTTGCGTGGCGATCATGCTTTCCAGCCGGTCGAGATACGCGGCAACGCCGCGCGCATAGGACGCGCGTGCCGCATCGGTCATCCGCGGCGCGTCGCCCGCGAAGCCGGACAGCGGGCACCCCGCCTCGACGTTGTCGCGGTGCGCGGCCGACAGGTAGAGCGCCGCCTGCTTCGCCATGCTGCCGGCGTTCGGCGAATCCGCGCGGTCCTGCATCGCCTTTTCCATCACCGCGGCGACCAGCGCGTCCTTCGACTTGAAGTGGTTGTAGAAGCCGCCTTGCGTGAAGCCGGCTTCCTTCATCAGTTCCGTTAGCCCCACGGCGTCGACGCCGCGCAGCCGGAACAGCCGCTCGGCGGCAGCGACGATCGCGTTCCGGTTCTCGGCGGCCTGCTGTCTCGAGACGCCCATCGATTCCTCCTTGATTCTGACGATCGCGTCGATTAAAAAACATAATGGCCATCACCATTGACGTGCCTGAATCGCGCTGACACAATGCGTCGAAAGACAATGGTGACCGACATTGACATCGAGTGTAGCCGACTTTGCGCACAACGCGAAGCAACGTCGGCGCGGCACGGATGGCAGTCCGCCGCGCTCTTGGCGCCGGCGGGCGCCCGATGTTGCCGGCCGTTGCCGGCCGTTCGGCGGCGCAACGGTTCGATACGCAATTGCAGCCTTGTTTCCACCGGATCTCACGCGTGCGGCGAGCCGCGCGCATGCGATTCAATTTGCGAAAGGAAGGATCATGAAGATTGAAGGTGCTGTCGTTTTTGTGACGGGCGCGAACCGCGGGCTTGGCCTCGAGTTCGCGAAGCAGGCGCTAGCAAGAGGGGCGCGGAAAGTTTATGCGGGCGCACGTGATCCGGCCAGCGTGACGCTGCCGGGCGTCGTGCCCGTGAAGCTCGACGTGACCGATCCGGCGGCCGTCGCCGCAGCCGCCGACGCGGCGCGCGACGTCACGCTGCTGATCAACAACGCGGGCATCGCGCGGCTCGGCAGCCTGACGGACGACGGCGCGCTCGACGCGTTGCGCGATCACTTCGAAACCAACGTGTTCGGCATGCTGGCGATGTCGCGGGCGTTCGCGGGGAGTCTCGCCGGCAACGGGGGCGGTGCGATCCTGAACGTGCTGTCCGTCGCGAGCTGGGTGAACCGGCCGATCCTGTCGGCCTATGGCGTGTCGAAGTCGGCCGCGTGGGCGCTGACCAACGGCCTGCGCCATTCGCTGCGCGAGCAGCGCACGCAGGTCGTCGGGCTACATGCCGGCTTTATCGACACGGATCTGACGCGCGGACTGGAAGTACCGAAGGCGACGCCGGCCGACGTCGTGCGCGAGGCGTACGACGCGATCGAGGCCGGCGCGGAGGAAGTGTCCACCGACGAGTTCACGCGGCAGGTGAAGGCGGGGCTGTCGGAGGGCGTCTATCTGAACGACGCGGCGCCGCTCTGACGGCGCGGGAGTGGTTGCCCGTCGCGCGCATTCGCACGCGACGGGCAGGCGGCTGACCACAATATTTCGCCACAGCCCAGCTGCCCGACTCCTTAACTATGGCGTGCGACGTCCATAGCAATTGGCGTTGACTGCGTAGCAGACATCACGCCGTATTCACATGTAAGCGCAGATGCAGACGCCGAAAAGCGTTTGGCGTCATGCCTTTGCTGCGCTTGAAGATGCGTCGGAAATAGCCGCTGTCTTCGAAGCCGGATTGTCGCGCGACCTGATCGATGGTGAGATGTCCGTCCGCCATCAATGTGGCGGCGTACAGTATCCGCCGTTCGTGAACGGCATCAGTCAAGGTTTTGCCGTAAACCGACCGGAAAATCCGGCCCAGGTAGTCAGCATTGCAGCCAAGTTGATGGGCAATGGACGAGGCGCTAACGGCTTGATGAAAATGCGTGCGAATCAGGCGATCCGCACTGGCTGCCAGACGTTGCGGCGCGCCGTCCGCCCCGGCGTTAGCATCATGAGAGCGGGTAATTTCCCACAGCATCAAAAGGATCGTGAGTGCGTCCGGACACGGCTGAATGCCATATATTTCCTGGTCGTTCAGTAGCCTCTGGAAAAGGCCCGTGAGGTGATCCGGCCGTTCGATCCGCGCGTGTTGGGAAACGCGTAGCACGGGTTCCAGCGGCGCTTCTTGTTGCCGTTGCGTAACGGAACCGAAACGACGTTCAGGCTCGGTCGTCGTGAAATGTACCCAATAGAACTGAAGGCCAGGGGCGAAGGGAGCCGTTCCTCCGTGCTGGCGCCCGGGCCAAAGCAGCAGTGTTTCGCCCGCTGACACTTCGAAAGGGACGCCGCGTTCATGAAGATGGAGTGTGCCGTGCTTCACGTAAATCAGCTCATACGAGGGGATGATCCGTGACGGATGGCCACCCGCCCCACGCGAGACGAAGAGCCCGCCGTTGCTTGCCTCGAGTCCGAGCCGGCTCGACCATTCAAATGTAGAAGGGTCCATGAAAAGTCGGAATTAGCACGTATTGATGGGGTTTCTTCATCTTGTGGCAGGCGTCGCCACATGTCAATCTTTGGCTGCCGTGCATTGAGCGCGTTGTTCGAATGCTCTTCACGGACAAAGAGAAGAAGCAATGTTGCTTAACGAACATCTACATGTGCCACGACGCGGAACCGTCTTCACGAAGCGGTGCGGACGCCTGGCAACGTGCTTTGGATCAGAGGAGACAACATGGTTCGATACAAGCGCTGGTTCGTTGCATTGGGGAGCGCGGCAGCACTCGTGGCAAATCAGGCGCACGCGGACGATATCTCGTTCTGGGTGCGCGCGCCCGACAGCGGATTTGTTACGCCCGTCGTCAAGGCCTGGAACGCCAATCACCAGACCAAGGTGAACTTGACGATCATACCGGCCGACGATTTCGTGACGAAGTTCGGCACGGCATCTGCCGCCGGCGCAGCGCCAGACGTCGTTGCCATCGACCTGATCTTCACACCGGCATTTTCACAGGCTGGTCAACTCACCGACATTACCGACGAGGCAAAGAAGCTTCCGTTTTACCAAAGCCTGAGTCCGTCGCACATGCGTCTGGCTACATACCAGAACAAGATTTACGCGCTGCCTTTCAGCGCGGAAAGTTCTGTGCTGCTCTACAACAAAAACCTTTTCCGAAAGGCTGGACTGAATCCTGATCAGCCGCCGAAAAACTGGGCTCAACTCGAGGAAGACGCGCGGAAAATCACGGCTCTCGGTGGCGGCGTAAAAGGCTTTTATTTTTCCGGAAGTTGTGGCGGCTGCAACATATTTACGCTGATGCCGTACGTCTGGGCTTCTGGAGGCGATGTCCTGTCTGAAGACGGCAAGCGCGCAACGTTGGACAACGCAGCCCTGAAAGAGACGCTGGCGATGTACCGGAGGATGTGGCAAGCGGGTTACATGCCCACCGGGGCAAAGACGGACGGCGGCGAGAACTTCATTAGCGCCTTTATGGGAGGAAAGATCGGCATGGTCGGGTCCGGGGCGTTTTCGATTGGCCTTCTGAAGAAGCAACATCCGGAGCTCGATTTTGGCCTCGCGTACCTGCCCGGCAAGGATGGCAACTGGTCCAGCTTCGCTGGCGGCGACGTGATTGCGATTCCCGTCAGCTCGCAGCACAAGAAAGAGGCGATGGAATTCATCAAATGGTGCCTCAGCGAGCAGGTGCAGATCGACCAGTTTGCTAGGAACGGAAGCATTCCGGTACGCACCGATCTTGCATCGAACGACTACAGCAAGCTCGACGCCCGCTACGAAATCGCCTCCACGGCGATGGCCAAAGGGCGCACGCCATACAGCGCGAATTTCAATCAGTTGATCAACGATCCAAACGGCCCGTGGCTGGCAATGATCCAGGAGGCGGTGCAAGGCAAGGGGGTTGACGCGGCGGTGGCCACGGCTCAGCAGCGCTTCACGCAGATTCTCTCTGGTCAGTAACGCTACCGAGGGGCAATTCGCAATGAGGGTCCTGACTCAGTCACCAGCGCACGGCCAACCTGAGCTGCCGCCACGCCGGGCACGCATGCAACGTGGCGGCTCCGATCGCGCGTGGCAGGGCTATTGGTACGTGTTGCCGTGCGTGATCTTCACGACTGTGTTCTTCATTGTCCCTCTGGCGATGACGCTGGGAATGTCGCTTTACCGATGGCCACTGATGGGCAAGGCGACATTCGCCGGGATGACGAATTATGTCGATCTCCTGCGAGACGAATCGTTCTGGAGCGCGTTGTGGTTCACCACCAAATACACGCTGATCGTCACGCCGTCGATTTTCGCCCTCGCTTTTTTTCTTGCGTTGCTTGTGAATCGAGCCGGTCGCCTGGTCGGTATATTTCGCACCGCGTACTTCCTGCCCGTCGTAATCGGAATGACCACGGCCAGCTTGCTGTGGCTGTGGATGTTCAACGACCAGGTCGGCATCCTCAGTGCAGTACTCATCCAGCTGGGGATTGTTGACCAGCCGGTTCAATGGTTGGGAGATGCGAACTCCGCGCTGGCGTCGATCACCGTCATGGTGCTCTGGAAGGCATCGGGCTTCACGATGGTGATCCTGCTGGTAGGAATGCAGGCCATTCCTGAAGATCTGTACGACGCCGCCTGCATCGATGGCGCCGGATGGTTCGCCCAGCACCGGTACATCACCGTGCCCTTGATGCGGCGTACCTTTGCGCTGGCCCTCATCATGAGCGTCATCGGCTCGTACCTCGCGTTCGAGCAGTTCTACGTAATGACGCATGGCGGTCCGATGAACAGCACGATCACGGTAGTTCACTGGATCTACCGTGCGTCATTCACCTACTTCAAGCTGGGGTACGGGTCGGCCATGTCTGTCGTGCTGTTGATCGTGCTGTTGGTCCTCAGCGTGGTTCAGATGTTCCTCTTGCGAGACGACAATGAATGACGTGCTGAATTCCAGTGGCACGGATCTGGGAACAGGCGACCCGGCGTCTGTCGTGATCGGGCAACGGCAAGCGCATAAGAACGAAGTCTATGCGAAGCACAGGAAGCGCGTGGCGACGTCACTTCATTACCTGGCGTGCAGCGTACTGATGTTTGTGTTTCTGTTTCCGATCGCATGGGCGGCTTTCACGTCGCTTTACCCATCGGCGGACGCCAATGCATCTCCGCCGAAATATCTGCCGTCACACCTGTCCTTTGAAAACTACCTTAACCTCGCCGCTTATGGCGTAGGGATCTGGCGATACCTGGGCAATAGTGCGTCTGTCAGTGGTATGACGGTCACGATGACGCTGGTCTTGTCGACGCTTGGTGGTTACGGCTTTTCCCGCTTCCGGTTTCGAGGGCGCAACCTGATCTTTGTCATCATCCTTGCGACATTGATGATTCCCTTTCAGTCGATCCTGAACCCGCTGTTTGTGTTGCTGCGCTGGATGCATATCCAGGGCACGCTGTTCGGCCTTTCGCTGGTGTATACGACGTTCCAGTTGCCGTTTGCCGTTTTTATGATGCGAAACTCGTTTGATGCCGTTCCGCGTGAAATCGAAGAGGCGGCGCGCATCGACGGATGCAACTCGCTCCAGTCGCTGCGCATGGTCATGCTGCCACTCGTATTGCCGGGGCTCGTCACAGCGGGATTGTTCGCATTCTTTGGATCATGGAACGAGCTGCTCGCAGCCCTTATCCTCATCAACGATTCCACAAACTATACGCTGCCGGTCATGCTGCTCAATGCGCAGAGTGGACAGTTGGGCGCCATCGACTGGGGGCTCATGCAAGCCGGCATAACGATTTCGATTCTTCCCTGCGCGGTGCTGTTCCTGCTGCTTCAGCGCTTTTACATCCATGGCATGATCGCGGGAGCGATCAAGGCGTAAATCATCGGAAAACCATGAACGAATCTCCTACCCTCCGTCCGGTAGTCGTAGACCTTTCCGTGTCCACTTTCGCGAGAGTCAGGCCGGTTCCTGTCGCTTCTGTCGATTTGCGCGGACCCTTCTGGGGGCATCGTTGCGAACTGAATAGTAAGCACACCTTGTTAGGTCAATGGGATTTGCTGGAGTCCACTGGGCGATTGAACAATTTCCGCCGGGTTTTTGGGGAGTACGAAGGGACGTTCTCCGGTCTGTTCTTCAACGACTCCGATCTGTACAAATGGATTGAAGCCGCTTCATGGGCCATTGCGAAGGGGCCCGACGCCGAGCTCGAAAGGCGCATCGATGAAGGTATCAGTCTGATAGAGCGCGCCCAGGAGGATGACGGCTACATCGACACGTACTTCACAGTTGATCGACCGCGGGAAAAGTGGACGAACCTGCGCGATTTGCACGAAATGTATGTCGGCGGACATCTCATTCAGGCGGCAATTGCACACCACCGCGCGACAGGCAACGCGCGCCTGCTGCACGTCGCTACGCGATTCGCCGATATGCTCTGCCAGCGCTTCGGGCCGGCGTCCGAAAACAAGGTGGAAGGGATCGACGGTCACGAAGAGGTCGAAATGGCGTTGATCGAGCTGGCCCGCACGACAGGCCGGTCACGCTACCTCGATCTGGCACGGTACTTCATCGAAGCTCGCGGCCATGGCTTGCTGAAGGGCGGGCGTTTCGGAGACGCGTATTTCCAGGACGATGTTCCATTCGAGCGCCTGGAATCGCTTTCGGGGCACGCAGTGCGGGCGCTGTATATGGCCTGCGGCATTACCG
This sequence comes from Paraburkholderia ribeironis, assembly GCF_900019265.1. Taxonomy (GTDB): domain Bacteria; phylum Pseudomonadota; class Gammaproteobacteria; order Burkholderiales; family Burkholderiaceae; genus Paraburkholderia; species Paraburkholderia ribeironis. The sequence continues at coordinate 44,704 of NZ_CYGX02000048.1, read as the reverse complement.
ACCTGTATCTGGAAACCGGCGATACAAGTCTGCTGCGGCGCCTGGAGATGCTCTGGGACAGGCTGACTGCCCACCGCATGTACATCACCGGTGGTGTGGGTTCGCGTCATGACGGCGAGTCCATTGGTAACGATTACGAGCTTCCCAACGGCCAGGCATACACGGAAACCTGCGCGGCAATCGGCAATATGATGTGGTGCCATCGGTTGTTTGCCGCAACCGGCAACGCGCGCTATGTCGACCTGTTCGAGTGGACGCTGTACAACGGCATGCTTCCTGGCTGGTCGCTGGATGGACAATCCTACTATTACGTCAATCCTCTTGAAAACGACGGTGCGCATCGGCGCAAGTCATGGTACGAATGCTCGTGTTGCCCACCGAACGTCGCGCGTACGATTGCCTCATTGCCAGGTTACGTTTATGGAACAGACGAGCAGTCTCTATACGTCAATTTGTACATCGACAGCGATGCGACGATCGACGTGGCCGGAAAAACTGTCCGGGTTAGCCAACGTACGCGTTACCCCTGGGACGGCGTGATCACGATCCACCTGGACACGGATGCAGCGTTCACGCTGAAGTTGCGGATTCCCGGGTGGGTTAACGCGGCCGCAGACCTGTCTTCCGGAACGACGAAAGACCCATCTTTCGATGTTGCCGTTAATGGAGAGCGCGTCGAGGCGGCGATCAGCTCCGACGGCTATGTCGAGATTCGCCGGAACTGGCGGCGCGGCGACACGCTACGTCTCGATCTTCCGATGTATGTTCGCGTGTGGCAAAGCCATCCGAAGGTGCCGGACAACCGTGGCCGGGTTGCGCTGAGCCGAGGTCCGGTGTTGTACTGCGCGGAGCAAGCCGATATACAGGGCGTTGACCTGGACGAAGTTTTTATTGATCCGTCGAACGTGCAAGCCTCGTGGGATCCGACGTTGCTGAACGGCGTGGTGGTCCTGACGGGCCCGGCTCAACGGCTCGCAATCGATTCGTCATGGTCCGGCGCGTCGTATCGGCCGTTCGGGCTCATGCATGGCGCTCGCGCGGCGCAGACGCAGCCGGTGTCCCTGATCGCCATTCCGTACTTCGCATGGCACAACCGGGAAAGTGGGCCCATGAAAGTCTGGCTTAACTATCGGGAAGCTTGAAAGAAGATCATGGGGCAGCCTTTTGCAACGGGCTCGCGAGAGCGCCTGTTCAGGTGGCAAGCCATTGAAACGACATGTCCATTTGTTTCAGGCAGTACCAGGTCGTCGAGCGGGTAGCGGCGCTACGCCAGGTGTTCGCCTTTTCTGGCCCGACTAGACCACAGAGCGCGGCGCGCACCAGAGAGGGCATCTCGTCAAGCGACTCCCCATCTATTCCGTAACCGGCAGCACTCGCTGTGGGTACTGCCGGTTCCGACCAGGATTACGACGCGCTCAATGAGTCGCCGGAGACATGGACGCGCTGACCGACCTGGACTTGCGGCTGCGTCGAGTAGTTGAAATTGCGGTAGCTGCCATCCTGCATTTTGACCTGCACCTCGTACGTCGTTGCCTTACGCACCGCGTGTTCGATGCCGTTGCCCGCAATGCCGCCGCCGACCGCGCCAGCAATCGTCGCCAGAACGCGACCCCGTCCGCCACCGACCTGATTGCCCAGCAACCCGCCTGCGACCGCCCCGCCGACCGCGCCGAGACCCGTCGTCGGCTCGGGTGCCTGGACCGTGTTGACTGCGACCACTTCGCCCGCGTTCGGGTCAGCGGCGACCTGTCTCGGCGCAGGTTGCGCCGGGTCCTGATATGCGCCGTTGCTCCCGTACCTCGGAGCCTGCTCGACAGGAGCGCTACGGTGATGATGGACGCGCGGCTGGGCTGGCGCTTCGTCCCGTGCAACGCGTTGCTCGGCGTTCGGTTGCAACGACGTTGCAGGCGCGCTCGCAACCTGAGCGGCGGCAGGTACAACTTGCGTTGGAGGCGCTGTGACAGCTCGGGACGTTGGCAGAATGCCGGTCATCGCCGCGATACCCGTGGCGCTGGCCACTATGACGGCCACGGCCGCACCCGCAAGCAGGGGATGAATACGACCACGCTGCGGCGAACTTGAAGTCAGATTGGTGCTCATGTCGTGCTCCGTTGATGTGTGTCACCAAGAACGTCGCATCCGACCAACCGGTGCACCGGTTTACTGTGAGATTTGTAAGCAGTTGTAGTGCTCTGCGATGAAACAACGTCGAGGCTGCTCGCGCCGAATGCGAACTGATGACTGCGGCCGGCCACGATTGTGGTCGGGGTGTCGAACGTGCGTTCGTTAAGGATCAGGCGTGAAAAATAATTCGTCGCTTGTGCCGCCGCGTATTATCACGTTGACGGAGTTGTATAAGACGCGGGGATAAGGAGGACGGACTCGCTTCCATCTCGCGATGAAATCACACATCTCGAAGCTGGACGGCGCAAATCAATTGATCGTCAAGGCGGCTGTGCGTCAACAACCATGCTGTGTGGGACAAGTTCACGAAAGTGACACACAATCTGTCAACTGCGTTATGAACGATAGAGCCACGCCCAACTCGTCCGTCTTTACACTGCCAGGTTGACAGAACTCAAAGGAGGCAGCATGAACAAAAACAGTGCGAACAGAATAATCGACGCAATGTTAGTCGCGGCCATCGCGAGTTGTGCGACCTATGCGAACGCGCAAACAGGTGTGAGTGCGCCGGCCGATGCAGCCGGGCAAATGGAGGCGGTCTCGACGTCGCCGCCAGGAACCAAGCCGGATACTTCGATCATTCGCGACGTTCGCCGTGCGTTGAGGCGCGTACCGGAGATGGATGATTCAGAGATTCACATCCGGGCGAGCCACGGCGTCGTCACACTCACCGGGTGGGTACCGGAGACCTGGCAGATCTCGCGCGCTGGCAACGCAGCGAGATCAGTGCTCGGAGTCAGGGCGGTGACGAACAGATTGAAAGTGCGAAAGAAGGATGTAACTACCATTGAGCCACGGTTCGCGACATCGATCGGATAGCGCGACGTTGCTTTTATGACTTCGACGTAGGCGATACCGCGTCGGTCTCATCCCGACGCGGCAGGACTTCGCGCATCCCGAGGTTGGCTATCGAGCGTTATCCACGTATCCCGCATGCTTCGATCAAAAGCGGTGCCGGACATTCAGCGTCGCCCCGGTACTGTGTGAATGCAGAATCGCAATGCGTGCCGTCGCAGAAAAGACCCAATTGTCGACGGTCAACGACAGCCTTCTCTGCGGTTGCGCACCGAGCGTCAAAGTCGTATTCGCCACGTCGATGAGCGCGAGCTGCGGTGCCGTCGACGGACCCAGATGCAGAGAGTGCGATGCGGGCTGAGGCGCCGCCGCGGGCGGTGGAGTGGCTTTGCCGGTGCCACCCAGGAACTCATGGGTTACCTGCGCGCTATAGATGTTCTCGATTTGCGTATGAGACTGTCCACCCTGATTCGACTGATATTCCATTGCATAGCGGTACACATAGCGTTTCGGTTCCGGAATGGGCGCAGCAACCACCATGGGCGGAGGCGCGACGTTCGCAACCGTCATCGCTTCGGGCAAATCGTTGTCAAGGCCGCCTGCGAATGCAAATCCGCTCAGCATAAAAAATATTGCGCCGACAATCCTTTCTTTCAGGCACGTCATGACCATGCCTCCAATGAAGGAATTGAAACGTCACACTATTATCGTTATGTCCAGACTGATCGCGTCTGAAGAGATTGCCTTTGCTGCTTCGCTTGCACTCACCTATTGTAGTCAGTCATTCGCGTCCCGCTACTGCAATGTGTAGCGCATTTGCGATGCTTCGGCGATCGATGCGCGGGGCATGTCACTGCGTGGCCGGCGAGCTGAGGAGATGACGGCGATGAACGTCGCGAGTGACGCGATGGTTGCAGAGCCAATCAGCAGCGGCCCGGCCATGCAATGAAGAGGAGGGTGAACGGTCGTTTTGTTACGGACAGCCGTCCGCTTACGCGCCGGCACGCGCCTCATCGAAGAATGAGGTTTTGTCCGTCCCGTTCGCTTTGGCGCGATACATCGCGCTATCGGCTTCACGCATCAATGCGTGCACATCGATGTGGTCGCCCGCGCGATGGGTATCGAGCATGCGCACGCCAATGCTGGCCGATACGGCGATGGGATGACCGCTGATCTCCCGAAGCCCATGAAGTATGTCGTGAATACCGTCGGCAATCGCGCGTGCGCCGGCCTTGCCATGCACATGGCGGGCGAGCACTACGAACTCGTCGCCTCCGAGGCGGGCGACCGTATCGCCGCGGCGAATGCGTGTCTGCAGTCCGTTGGCGAAGTGCTGCAACAGTTCATCACCCACCGCATGCCCGTAAGCGTCATTGACGTATTTGAAGCCATCGAGATCGATGAACAGCAAGACCGACTGTCCTTTATCGTCGTCTCGCGCCGTCTTCGCTTTGGCGATCGCCTGCTCGAGGCGGGTGCGGTTGCTGAGCCCTGTGAGAGGGTCGGTTGCCGCTTGTTGTTCGAGCCGATGCACGAGAGCCATCAAGTACACGGAAGTCGCCGCGATGCTCAGCATGACGCCCAATCCCACCGCGAAGTTTTCTTTCCACCACGGTTCCACGTGCATCAAAATCACGACGCCTGCAAGCGCAACCATGCATGAAAGCAGCAACGGCCGCTTGCCGTAGCGACAACCGGCCCCGACAAGGAACCAGAACACGACCCACAGCAACGGCAGCGCCACGCGCCCGCCGAGCGCGAGAGCCAGCATGACGAATGTCTGATCGGCAATGGTGGCGAGTGTCAACCGAAGGCGCGGCCAGACGGTCGCGGCGGTCGCGGCGACATAGGTGGCCACGCCGAATATGACATATGCGAAAACCACGCCGAGAGTGGCGTACGCGGCAGCCGTGCGTTGGAGCGCGGCGACGGCGAGATAGCCGAGCAACACGACAGTGCCCAGGCCTATCCGGAGGAGCGCCTGCTCCTTCTCGGGTTGTCCGCGAAAGACCCCTAGAAACGTTTGCTCATGCCAACGCCGCGCGCCAGGCCGCCTCATGCCGACTACCCCGTCAAGATTGTCTTTTGTAGCGGGCATTCTATCGCTTTTGTTCGCAGCCGATGCCACGAATGATGATGGAGCCGTATTCCTGCCGGATGCAGAAATTGGCGATGGCGTGCGCAAGTGGTGCGCCCGTCTGGCGATTTGATCTTCTCCGGTCTGTCGAATAGACTGAGATCCCTTTTGTGGTCCTGTCGACAAAAGGAATCTCCATGGTCAGCCTCTCCACACTCGCTCTTTTTTCTGGAGCCTGTCTGGCTCTTACGATGACCCCCGGTCCGGACATGTTGCTGATAGCGTCGAGAAGCGTCAGCCAGGGACGGTCCGCCGGCTTTGCATCGCTTGCCGGGATTCAGATGGGAACCTACTGCCACGCCATGGCGGCGGCGTTTGGTCTGTCCCGGCTGTTTCTGGCCGTTCCGGTGGCCTACGACGTGGTCCGCTTCGCTGGCGCCGCGTACCTGCTGTACCTTGCCTGGAAGACCTTTCGTGCAGATTCAACAGTCGTGGCAGGGGTAGAGTTTCAAGCTCGTCATCCGATCGGAAGGATTTTTCGCCAGGGGCTACTCACTAACCTTCTCAATCCAAAGATGGCCTTGTTCGTGCTCGCGCTCTTTCCGCAGTTCGTGCGCCCGCAAGACGGGGCCGTCGCTCTCCAGATACTGATTCTGGCAAGCGTCCTTAACCTGATCGGTTTGGTCGTCAATGGCGTGGTGATCCTGTGCGCGAGTCAGCTTAGCCGCCGACTGATGGCACGTCGTCGACCATCGCGGCTTCCACAGTATGTGCTTGGATCGGTGTTCGCCGGACTGGCGTTTCGACTCGCTGTAGCCAGCCGTAGATAGACAGAGGGGCACACTGCGGACCGCTCATCGGCGGGAGCGGCATTGAGCGGGCCACCGCGCGACGATATCCGCGATGGCACCATAGCCGGCGTCGCATCCGGTGCATGTCGATTCACCCATACACCGGATGCGACGCCGGGATTCCCGTAGCGTAGGTGGCATCCGGCGCACAACGCATGAGACTGAGCGGCCGGCGTGCAGATTCAGGCGTTATTGCCCATTATTCTCGAAAGGCAACTTCCAGACGGTTATGGTGTTGGTGGCGTCGTCGACTGCGGCAAAGCGCACGAACTGCTGGCTCGGATTTGCGAACGCAAGTCCGAATGCACTGGCTGGCGTTGGGTCGACGGAGAACTGCGCGACGAAGCGGCCTTGCGGCGTGAATTCGACGATTGTGCTCGGCTGGTTCGGATCGGCGTTGATCGCGTCGCCGTTCGAGACGAACAGATGGCCATTCGGTCCCAAGGTCATTGCAATCGGGCCGTGCAGATGCGCGTTGTCCGCGTAGATCACCACGCCTTTGCCGCCATCGTGCTGCGAGCTGCCCGCACCGGAGACGGCGAAGATCGCGTTATCCACGGTCGACGCGACATAGAGTATGTCGAGTTGCGGATCGTAAGCGAGTCCGGTCGGTCCGACGACCAGCGCTGCCTGATCGCCGCGGAACGGATAGCCGGAGGCGATCTGCGTGCTGCGATTCAGATGCACGCCGTCGTCGTCGATGCTCACGTCCAGACGCACGACCGTCCCGTTCAGCACGTTCGACACAAAGATCTTCGCTTGGCCGCCCTGATCGAAGATCGTCAGATCCCATGGACCGTCGATCTTTGCCATCGCAGGCGTCCATTGCGCAACGAGGCCGCCGGTTCGGTTGAGCACCAGCAGCGAACCGGGCTTGATCGTGCCGAAGCTGCCGTCGGTGGTGGGTACGCTGCCGACCACCACGAAACCGCCCCTGAGCACCCCGAGCGCGGTGCTTAGGCCGAGTCCGGGTCCGCCCTGAAAGAACGTGACCGGATTGTCGTTCGGTACGATCTTGACGACGGTCGTGCCGGTACCTTGCAGATTCTTCGCGTTGTTGAAATTGGACACGAGCAGATCGCCCGGGGCGATGGTGCCAAAGCGAGGAAAGCCATCAGGCACGAAGGCCACGCCGTACGGATTGACGTCGCCGTTGGTGGGCACCGTCGGCGATGTGACGAATGCGGGCGGAAGCAGCGGCGTGAGCTCGCCGGCAACGGCGGCGCCCGTTGCGCACAGCGCGAGACCGGTGCCGTAGAGCATTGCGAACAGCAAGCGCTTTAGCCGGCGGCCTTTGCCATGGGTAACACGCTGGTGCGGTTGTCGGCTGATTGTCGGAGTGAGGCCAGGTATGACGAGATTCATGACAGAGCCCTCCATGAAAGTTGCGGGGCGGGCGCGTCTGTTCTCGCTGCACGCATCGCGTGCCGGCCGCCGCTAGCGAACTTCGCCCGTGTCCGCGCAACGGACACCAGCACCGCAGTCCTGCGACTCCAGCGCGGGTCGCGCAGCGTCGGCAGCGGTGGGGCGAATCATGTAAACCGCGCAAAAGCAGACCTGTTGCCGGCGGATGCGCGGCGAGCGAGTTGCGCTTCATGCACAACGGGAAGTGGATCGTCCGATGACAAACGCGAATGCGGGCGAAGCGTGGCCAGTAAACGACTGGCAGGGACGTTTATTCCTGTTTGACTGGCTGCCTGACCGAGAACATGTCGTTCGTGATTGCGCGCTTTGATTGACGTGCTGATGTTGGGTGTTCGTAATCTGCAAGAGCCTTCACCCGTGCCATCCAATCACGAGCGATGCGATTATCCCTTCGTATGCTGCGTCGACAACCATCCGCCTTCCACGCCGATCTGCGCGATCTGTTTCGCCACCGAGTCGGCGAGGCGCTTCGCGTCTTCAGACACACCGGCTCGTTTGGTTTCGGATACGACGTGCACGCCGCCGCCCACTGCCGCCGCCGTCGCAATGCTGCCGGCCGCCGCGCCTACGCCGGCGGTCTCGACCATGCCAGGCGCCTTGCCGCTGTCCGCGTCGGCGTTGAAGCTTTGCACCAGACGCGGCGTGCCGCCTGCAGGCTTATACAGAATCTGCACCGAGCTTCCCACCTCGCTCTCGCCCGCGCCGAGGCCGATCAGCATGCGGCGGCGGCGGTTACCCGAGTCGATCGTATTGAAGCTGCCCTGCACCAGTAGCGCGTTCTGATCGGCGGGCGCGGGGACGTCCGAGCGAATCGCGTGGAGTCCCATCGATTGCAGTTGACGGCCGATTTCATTGGCCACCTGCTCGCGTACCTGGTCCGCATCGGCGACCTGTTTTTGTGCGTCGGACGAACCGCTGAGTTGCGTTTTCAATTTCTGCAGCATGCCGCCGTCGACTTTGACTTGCTGCGGATTGGCGTCAAACGTGTACACATAGATGGTGTCTGGTCGCACCTGCGGTTGCGCGCTAGCTTCGCTGGCGTTTCTGATGCTGCTGCCGGCGCAACCGGTCAGCAACGCGCTGCAACAGACCATCGCCGCGCAGAGGAAACGGCCGGCATTCTTGCGGAGGAAATTCACGGAGTTCAACATCTTCATCCTGTCGTCGGCACGCGGTGCCGGTGAGTTCAAACGTCTCAGCCGATGATCGTGCAACCGTGGGATCGTCGATCATCGGCGAACGTATTCGCACGTGTATTCGCACGTGGAGCACCCTTGATCTCATGCGTCTTTGTTTCGTACGCACCGGCAGCGAGACGAAGTATGGGCGAGTCGCCCGTCGAACTCCATTCAACAATTATTTCGCCCGATGTCACGGCAAAACATCACGGCGAAACATCACGACGAAACATCACGGCGAAAAGTCACGGCGAAAAGTCACGGCAAAACATCACGGCAAAACATCACGGCAAAACATCACGGCAAAACATCACGGCGAAAAGTCACGGCAAAACGCTGCGACGCGCGCCATGTTGGCGGGCGGTTACCGCGTGGCTTCAGAAATGGGCGGATAACTGAGCGGATGTCAGTGAAGAGTCGGTGTGCTGGCCAGCACGGACTTCATTTGCGCGTGTCGTGAAGTGGTGAAGTCGTGAAGGCGTGAAGTCGTGAAACGGCGCGAAGTGCGCCTTGTGAATCGGTCCTCAGCTCAGGGCGAGCCTGACGATGCAGCACAGGACGAAAACCAGCAGAACAGCGGCGACGGCCAGATTCAGCGGATAGCGCATGCTTCACCCTGCACTAGCGATTCAGTGCTCCTATCCTAATCACCTGATGGAAGATAGAAAGTGACAGTGAAGCGGCAATGTGGGCAAGCCCACGTAGCGATCAGAACCTGCGCGCCGCATCTTGCAGGGAGCGCTTCCAGCGGCGCGAATGGTTTGCAGTTAGCGGCACTCGTTAGCGTGATGCGTGCTTTCGCGCCCCCGACAGACCGGCGTAACTCATTGCGCTTGCCCCGGCGCCGGCGTCCCAGCCGCGCCAACCTGCGATGCTTTGTTCGCCGCGGCCAGGTCCTCCGTCAGACTCGTGCGCAGCGTCGCGATCGCCTGCTCGGGATTGGCAGGCTTCAATTGCTCGCGCGCCAGCGAATCGTAGATGTAGTGCCTCAGCATCGGGTCCTGGGTCTTGTTCAGCACGTCGTGATACACGGCGATGATCTCGCCCGGATGTCCGCTCATCGCGTACAGACGACGCAACTGTTCGAGATCGTTGATCACCGCAAAGCTCGGGCCCCGCGCACCCATCATCGGCCCCATCGCCCCATGCGGCGGGGGCGGACCGTCAAAGCGCTGCGACTCGCCATGCATCGCACCTGGCGACGGCGGCGCCGACACTTCCTGGGCTACCGCAGCCGTCGCGGCTACGGTCAGAATCGCGGTCACGGCCGCGCTGAAGATTGTTTTTTTCATGAGCTCGCTCCCATTGAGACAACGCCGGCGCCACCATGCGCCGGCACATCAACAACGATAGTCGAGCTGCCGCTTCGTAGGGTTACTGAAGCGTTACTGAAGCCGTTGTGTAACTTACCAAGCCTTGCATGCCACCGGCCGACGCCACCCGAGCGAGCCGCAGGCGCGCGCCGCGAGCCAGGGTGAGCCCGCTGGCGCAATGTCGGCGGATGGCGCATGATTGTTCTAATGTGCCGTCCGACCCCAGAACCGGCATGACCTGGCGGGATATGCGGCACACGGCGCCGCCGGTGCAGACGTTGCGAGCAACAGGTCGCGGCGATGCAGCGTCGGCGAGTAGTCAACCGTTAAGGAGGATTTCGCATGGCCCAACCTGACGCCACCAATCCGTTTGGCGAATTCACAAAAATGCTGGAGCAGTTCAAGCTCCCAGGCTTCGACGTGCCCGCCATCATGGAAGCGCGACGCAAGGACATGGAAGCACTGGTTCAGGCGAATCAGACTGCCTTCCAGGGAATGCAGTCTCTTGCGCAGAAGCAGACCGAGATGCTGCGCACGACGTTGGGCGAATTGCAGTCGCTCACGGGCCAGTTGTCGGCCAGCGGGGTCGCGCCTTCGGCGAAAACCGCCGAGCTGATCCAGCAGAGTTTGCACAAGGCGCTCGCCGATATGCAGCAACTCGCGCAAGCCGCGTATCAGACGCAAGCCGAGTCTTATGCGGTGATCGCGAAGCGCGTGGAAGAAAATGTGCAGGAGCTGAAGTCGCTCTTGCAGCAGAAGAAGTAGCGGGCGCGAACGCGTCGAATCACTCGATCCGCTTGCGACGCGTCTCGTTCAAGCGCTGTATGCCGCGGTTGGTCGTCGAGCCTGCCGCGGCATTTTTTTGCGTTGATATCCGCGTCGTGGACCGTCGTCGCGCAGCCGCCCGGCTAGCGAAGGCGCGCGGTGTGCGCGTCAGCCGGCGGCGGGGCCACCGCCGCCGACCCCTGAAGCGGCTGCGACCTGTCGCTCGCCGCCGCGATCACCCGATGCACGAAGCGCAACTTGTCCACCACCCGTGGGGCCAGCGTGAACGGATAGCCGTCCGCGATCCCGAGACTGCGGTTCAGGCTGTTCAACGCATAGGTGAGCGGAAACCAGCGCTTCATCAGATTCTCGAAGCTGGCGTCTTCGACCGGCGTACGGTCGGTGAGCGTCGGCTCGGTCGGATCGTCAGGCAGCAGCGCGAGGCCGTACGACGTCGCCGTATCCAGCACGTCGACGATCAGCATGTAGTGCGCCCATGTCTCCGCCCAGTCCTCCCACGGATGGGTCGTTGCATACGCGCTGATGGATGACGCCTGCCAGTCGGCCGGCGCGCCGTCGCGATAGTACGCATCGAGCGCCTCGCCGTAGTCGGCGCGTTCGTCGCCGAACAGCTCGCGGTACGGCTCGAGCCAGCGCGGGTTATTCTCCACCAGCTGGCTGAAGTAGTAGTGGCCGGTCTCGTGGCGGAAGTGGCCGAGCAGCGTGCGATAGGGTTCGCCCATCGCGGTGCGGACCTTCTCGCGATGCGCGTCGTCGGCTTCCGCGATGTTCAGCGTGATCAGTCCGTTGTCGTGGCCTGTCACCACGCGCGAACCGTCGCCGCCGTCCTCGAGGAATTCGAACGCGAGGCCATGTTCGGGGTCCGCCTGACGCGACGGCACGTCGAGGCCGAGTGCGGCCAGTGTGTAGAGCAGGCGCCGCTTGGCCGTTTCCAGCCGATACCAGTAAAACCGATTGTCCGGCGTGGCCAGATTCGGAATCGTGCGGGTCAGCTGGCAGGCGCGGCACAATGTGTCAGGTGAGTCGGCGGCAATCATCCAGTTGCAGACATTTTCGACCGCATAGTTGTGGCACTGCCGAAACAGCGCGCTGTTTGCGCCGGGATGCAGGCTGCGCCAGCGTCCTTCGCCGGCGTCTTCGAAGGCGCTGATTTCCGCGAGTTCGGGCACGTAGCCGAGCAGCGATTCGCACCGTTCGCAGCGGACGTTTTCAAAGAACACGAGCTGCGAGCAACGATTGCAGTGGAAGGTTTTCATCGGTCGAACCTGATGTCGAGGTGGCATGCGTGAGCGACAACCCGCCGCAATCTTCATGCCGCATTTGCCAGTCGTCACTGGCTTAACGCACATTACATGCATGATCGTGGATCGGCGCTGCGCCGCTTTGGTGCGAGGCGAACGGCGCGCGATTCGATGGTCCGGATGATCGGCGTGAGCGCGGCACACTTCGCGGCACGTAGCGATCCGGGTCCGCAACAGGCAGTACACGCGGTTTTTCCAGCAACGGCATGAAGCTTGCTTTTTGGCGGGCTGCCATCCTTCGTCCAGGAGTCCGGTGTGTCCATACGCGTCGCGTTGCATCACGTCACACATTACCGCTACGACAGGCTGGTCGCGCTGTCGCCCCAGGTCGTGCGGCTCAGGCCCGCGCCGCATTGCCGGACCCCGATCCTGTCGTATTCGATGCGGGTCGAGCCGGCCGAACACTTCATCAACTGGCAGCAGGACGCGTTCGCCAACTATCAGGCGCGCCTCGTGTTTCCCGAGAAGACGCAAGAATTCAAGGTGACCGTGGATCTGGTCGCCGAGATGGCCGTCTATAACCCATTCGACTTCTTTCTCGAACCGTCGGCCGAGCAGTTCCCGTTCGACTACGCACCGGGCCTCGCGCTCGAACTCGCGCCGTATCGGACCAGGCGGCCGATGACGCCGCGCTTCGCCGAGTTCGTCGCGAGCATCGACCGCACGCCGACCGGCACCGCCGACTTCCTCGTCGCGCTGAACCAACGGCTGCAACACGAGATCCGCTACCTCATCCGCATGGAGCCGGGCGTGCAGATGCCTGATGAAACGCTCGAGCGCGCTGCGGGCTCGTGCCGTGACTCGGGCTGGCTGCTGGTGGAAACCTTGCGGCAACTGGGGCTGGCCGCGCGCTTCGTGTCCGGCTACCTGCTGCAACTCGCGCCCGACGTCAAATCCATCGACGGCCCAAGCGGCACCGAAGTCGACTTCACCGATCTGCATGCATGGTGCGAGGTGTACCTTCCGGGCGCCGGGTGGATCGGTCTCGACCCGACTTCCGGTCTGCTCGCGGGCGAAGGTCATATCCCGGTCGCCTGCACGCCCGAGCCGGGTAGCGCCGCGCCGATTTCCGGCGCGGTCGATGAATCCGAAGTCGAGTTCGACCACACGATGTCGATCGCGCGGGTGCTGGAGACGCCGCGTGTCACCAAGCCGTACAGTGAAGCGGTGTGGGGCGACGTGCTGAAGATGGGCGCGCAGGTCGACGAACGTCTCGCCGCGATGGACGTGCGCCTGACCATGGGCGGCGAGCCGACTTTCGTGTCGGTGCGCGATCGCGACGCCGCCGAGTGGAACACCGATGCGCTCGGCCCGACCAAACGCGGCTACGCGGTCGCGCTGATGGACAAGCTGCGCACGCGCTATGGCGCGAACGGCTTCCTGCATATCGGCCAGGGCAAGTGGTATCCGGGCGAGCAGTTGCCGCGCTGGGCGATGTCGCTTTACTGGCGCGCCGACGGCGAGCCATGCTGGCAGAACCCGGCGCTGTTCGCCGACGAACGGGAGCCGGGCAATTACAGCGCGGGAGATGCGCAAAGGTTCATCACGCATCTCGCGACCAGGCTGTCGCTCGACACGGATTGCATCCAGCCCGGCTACGAAGACGTCTGGTACTACCTGTGGCGCGAGCGGCGCTTGCCGGTCAACGTCGATCCATTCGACGCGCGTCTGGACGATGAGCTGGAGCGCGTGCGCCTGCGTCGCGTGTTCGATGCGGGTCTCGGTGGCGCTAGCGGCTACGTGTTGCCGCTAGCGCGCGAACGCGACGTGCCGAACGCGGCGCCGAAGTGGGTGAGCGGCCGCTGGTTCTTCCGCGACGAGCGCATGTACCTGATTCCGGGTGACTCGCCGATGGGTTACCGGCTGCCGCTCGACTCGTTGCCTTGGGTGTCGAGAACCGACTATCCGTATCAGCACGCGCACGATCCGTTCGCACCGCCGGTGCCGTTGCGCACCGCCGCGCAGTTGCGCCGGCAATATGATGAGCCGTTGCGCGGCGGCCAGACCAGCGACGCCGCACGGCGCGCGCCGACCCCGGCCGATGCGCGGCAGGCGGCCGCGCGGTCGCTGTCGGCGGCGGACTTGTTGAGTGGCGCGGCGGACCGCGGCGTGCTGGCCTATGCGAGTCAGCCTGGCGAGTCGCCACCGGCGCGCGGCCAGTCGTCGAAGGACACGCTGCGCACGGCGATCTGCGTCGAGGCACGCGACCCGAAACGCGCGGCGGGTCCGAAAGCCGAGACGGAGACTTTCGGCAGCGGCCGCACGCTGCTGCATGTGTTCATGCCGCCGCTCACCGAACTCGACGATTATCTCGAGCTGCTCGCCGCTGTCGAAGCGACGGCGGGCGAGCTGAAGATGCAGGTGATGCTCGAAGGCTATCCGCCGCCGCGCGATGCACGCCTGAAAATGCTGCAGGTGACGCCGGACCCGGGCGTGATCGAGGTGAACATTCATCCGGCCGCCAACTGGGACCAACTGGTCGATCACACCGAATACCTGTATCAGTCGGCGGCCGAGAGCTATCTCAGCAGCGAGAAGTTCATGACCGACGGCCGCCACACGGGCACGGGCGGCGGCAATCACTTCGTGCTCGGCGGCGCGACAGCCGCCGACAGTCCGTTCCTGCGCCGCCCCGATCTGCTCGCGAGTCTGCTGGCGTACTGGCATAACCATCCGTCGCTGTCGTATCTGTTCTCGGGGCTCTTCATCGGACCGACCAGCCAGGCGCCGCGGGTCGACGAAGCGCGCAACGACCAGGTCTATGAACTCGAGATTGCGTTGCGCGAGTTGCAGCGGCAGATCGATCTGCTCGGCGCTCGCGACAGCGCGAATCTGCCGGCGTGGATGATCGACCGCTCGCTGCGCAATATCCTGATCGACGTGACGGGCAATACGCACCGCGCCGAGTTCTGCATCGACAAACTCTATTCGCCCGATGGCCCCACCGGACGCCTCGGCCTGCTCGAATTGCGCGGCTTCGAAATGCCGCCGCACGCGCGCATGAGTCTCGTGCAGCAGTTGTTGCTGCGCGCGCTGGTGGCGCGCTTCTGGCACACGCCGTACACGCAGCGCCTGACGCGCTGGGGCACCGAACTGCATGACCGCTTCCTGCTCGGCACCTTCGTGAAGATGGATTTCGACGACGTGCTCGGCGAACTGAACCGCGCCGGCTTCGCGTTCGACAGCAGCTGGTTCGCGCCGCACTTCGAGTTCCGCTTCCCGCTGGTCGGCGAGACCACGGTGAACGGCGTCTCGCTGACGATCCGCAACGCGCTCGAACCTTGGCACGTGATGGGCGAGGAGGGCTCGGCGGGCGGCACGGTGCGTTACGTGGATTCATCGGTGGAGCGGCTCGAAGTGCTCGCGCTGGGCCTGAACGACAACCGCCATGTGCTGACCGTCAACGGCGTGCCGGTGCCGTTGCAGCCGACCGGCCGGGTCAGCGAATACGTGGCCGGCGTGCGCTTTCGCGCATGGTCGCAACCGTCGGCGCTGCATCCCACCATCGGCGTCGACGCGCCGCTCACGTTCGACCTGGTCGATACATGGACTGGCCGCTCGCTGGGCGGATGCCAGTATCATGTCGCTCATCCGGGCGGGCGCAACTACCAGACCTTCCCGGTCAACGCCTACGAGGCGGAAAGCCGGCGGCGCGCACGCTTCTTCGCGTCGGGTCATACGCCGGGGCCGCTCACGGTCGATGTGCCGCAGCGCGGTCTCGAGTTTCCGTTCACGCTCGATCTGCGTTACTGGTGAAGCCCGCTCACTCCTGAAACGACACGATCTTGGCCTTTCAATCGACTTTTCCGTTCGAAGCGTCCGCGGTCCACGCGGACGCTTCGTCTCTGTTGCGGCTATTGCCGGGTCACGAGGGGCATTGGGACGAGTTGCGCGACGCAGCGGGCGCGCTGCGCGAGCCGTGGCGGCAATTCTTCGAGCGGCTCGGCGAGGACGGCGTCGCGCGGCTGGAGGATCACTGCGCGTCGGTCGCCCAGCAGATCCGCGATAACGACATCAGCTACAACGTCTACGCGGACAAAGGCGAGTCCCGGCCGTGGGCGCTCGATCTGCTGCCGTTCCTGATCAGCGAGCACGAGTGGGCGCACATCGAGCGCGGCGTGATGCAGCGCGCGCATCTGCTCAATGCGATCGTCGCCGATATCTACGGGCCGCAGGCCTTGCTCGAGCGCGGCCAACTGCCGCCCGCGCTGGTGTTCGGGCATCCCGGCTATCTGCGTTCGGTGAAGGGCTACGCGCCGCCCGGCGGCCAGTTTCTGCAAGTGGTCGCGGTCGACCTCGCACGCGCCCCGGGCGGCGACTGGACCGTGATCGCACATCGCACCGAGGCGCCGTCGGGTCTCGGTTACGCGCTGGAAAACCGCCTGATCGTGTCGACGCTGTTCGCCGATCCATTCCGTTCGATGCGCGTGAGTCGTCTCGCGCCGACCTATTCGCAACTGATCGCGACGCTCGTGCGGGCAGGTCAGGCGACCATGCGGCACGACGCGAGCGCCGAAACATCGCCGCACATCGCGCTGCTCACGCCGGGACCGTTCAGCGAAACCTACTTCGAGCACGTGTTCCTCGCGCGCTATCTCGGCGTCACGCTGGTCGAAGGCAAAGACCTGACCGTGCGCGACGACATGCTCTATCTGAAGACGCTCGCCGGCCTCGAACGCGTGCACGTCGTGCTGCGCCGTCTCGACGATGCGTTCTGCGATCCGGTCGAGTTGCGCGCCGATTCGAGCATCGGCGTGCCGGGCCTGTTGCAGGTGATGCGCGCGGGCAATGTGATCGTGTCGAACGTGCCGGGCTCGGGCTTTGTCGAGTCGCCGGCTTTGCATGGTTTTCTGCCGCGCATCGCCCAGGCGCTGCTCGAAGAAGAGCTCGTATTGCCGGGGGTCGCGAGCTGGTGGTGCGGTGAACAGGCGGCGCGCGAGCAGGCGTTCACGCGGCTTGACGAGGCCTTCATCGTGCCGACGTGGCCGGTGACCGGGCGCGACGCGCCGCCCGGCGCCGAGCAGGGCACGCAGAAGCTGCTGGCGTGGCGCGAACGCATCGAAGCGATGCCCGATACGTATACGATCCAGCAGGTGCCGCGCTTTTCCTGCACGCCGCGCTACGAGGACGGCACCATCGGCGGGCGTCCGTCGGTGCTGCGCGTCTATGCGATCGCCGATGTCAACGGCGGCTGGCATGTGATGCCGGGCGGCTTCACGCGAATGGCAGCCGAACGCAAGGCGACGGTGTCGATGCAATACGGCGGCAGCAGCGTCGACACCTGGGTGCTGTCGAGCCAGCCGAGTTCGACGTTCACGCTGCTGCCTTCGCCGATGCAACCCGCCGACCTCGCGCGCAAGCGTCGCATGGTATCGAGCCGCGCGGCGGAAAATCTCTTCTGGGCTGGCCGTTATGGTGAGCGCGCCGAAAACAACGTGCGGCTGTTGCGGCTGATCCTCGACTCGCTCGAAGGCAATGACGCCGACGCGATGTTTCCGACCCTGGTCGACCTCGCGATGTACTGCGGTCTGGTGCAATCCGGCGACCTGTTCGCGCCGTATTCGCCGCAAGCGTTCGAACGCGCGCTGGTTGCCAACCTGAGCGAGAGCACGGGGATCACGGGCATCGGTCAGAACCTCAGTTGCCAGGCGAGCTCAAATGGCGAAGTGCGTGGCCGGCTGTCGAACGATCACTGGCGCACGATTCTCGCGGCGCGCAACGACTTCCGCGATGCGTTGCAAACGCTGATGCCGGGCGCGGGTTCGGGCGGTGGTTCATTGCAGGGAAGCGGTAATGGCAACGGCAACGGCAGTGCGAACGGCCGTGGCGAATACCAGGACCACCACGACCGTTACGACCGCGTGACCTTGATGAGCGCACTCGAACGGCTGTCGGTGCAACTGTCGGCGATCAGCGGTGCGCAAGGCGACCGCATGACGCGTGACGAAGCGTGGCGTTTGCTGTTCGCGGGGCGTCATATCGAACGCGTGCAGGCGATGACGTCATTCGTGCGCGTGGTCGCCAATAACGGCCAGCTCGCGAGGCCCGCCGGTTTCGATCTGCTGCTGCAACTGTTCGACTGTACGCTGACGTACCGTTCGCTCTATCCGGGGCGCTTCGAAGTGCCGGCCCTGCTCGACCTGCTGGTGATCGAGCCGACCAACCCGCGCGGCATTTACGGCGTGTACGAGCGTTTGTGCAACAAGCTCGACGAGATTGCCGTGGCCGCGGGCAGCCGCCGGCATCGTCCGTTCGCGGAGTTGATGCCGCCCGCCGCATCGCTGCCGATGCTGGAATTGCTCTGCGAAGTCGATGAGCAGGGCGCGTACGCTCAGCTGATCACGGTCTGCGATCAGATTGGCGGGTTTGTCGGCGCGGCGGCGCACGAAATCAGCGCGCGCTATTTCAGTCACGCGAGCACCGTGGCCTCGCAGGTGTGGTCATGAAGCACGCGCCGACCGTGTTGTCCGTATCGCATCGGACCACTTACCATTATTCAACCTACGTGGAGACCGCGCAGCATCTCGCGACGATACGGCCGATCGCCTGCTCGTGGCAGCGGGTGATCTCGCACGAAGAGCGGATCGAGCCGGCGCCGTCGTATCTGAACAGCCGTATCGATGCGTTCGGCAACGATGTACTGTACTTCGCGCTGGATGCGCCGCACGAGCGCCTGCAACTCGTCAGCGAAACCATGGTGTCGCTGACGCCGCGCTGGACCGACCTCGATCCCGACACGACGCCCGCATGGGATGACGTGGCCGATGCGTTGCAGTTTCGGGTCGGCGGCCAGTTCCGGGCCGAAGTCGAATTCTGTTTCGCGTCGCCGAATATCGTGCTGTGGCCGGCGCTGCGCGAGTATGCGTTGCCGAGCTTTCCAAGTCATCGGCCCATCGCGGCCGGAGCGATCGATCTGATGCACCGGATTCACGCGGATTTCGCGTACAAGGCGTCGGCGACGATGTTCGATACGCCCGCCGAACGCGCGTTCGAATTGAAGAGCGGCGTGTGCCAGGATTTCGCGCAGGTGATGATCGGCTGCTTGCGCTCGCTGGGTTTGCCGGCGCGTTATGTCAGCGGTTATCTGCGCAACGATCCACCGCCGGGGCAGCCGCGTTTGATCGGTGCGGACGCGTCGCATGCGTGGGTGTCGGTGCATTGTCCGGGCAGCGGCTGGATCGACCTCGATCCGACCAATGACATGCTGGCCGACGTGGATCACGTGACGCTCGCGATCGGCCGCGACTACAGCGATGTGTCGTTGCTGCGCGGCATGATTCTCGGCGGCGGCGCGCATCGTGTGGAAGTGGGTGTGACGGTGCTGGCGCTTTAGCGCTTTCGGCAAATCCTTTCGGCAAATCTTCTGGTCAGCGAAAAAACGGGTATCCGTATTTTGGGGTTGATACAGGCGTTCTCTGCTGCATCGCAAAAATCGGGGGCGCCAACCGTCCGGCGGACGGCGGACGCATTTCGGACCCGTTGCAGCCGTTGGGGACTTCGAAACCTCAGCGACTGCTTCTAAGGCCCAGCAGACATACGCTCTCTCCGGCCCCCCCACCGCTCCTGGATCGCCAGCCTTCGATGATGGCCTCACGAACTTACAATCACAAAGATGTCGCTCTCCGGCGCCCAACCCAGTCGAGAAAATGGTCGATGTCATCAGGCCGCTGTGCGAGATGCGTGTAAGCCTCAAGCTCAATGACGGCCGTTCGGAGGACTGTACTTACGAAGCCTTCCATGCCTGCTCTGTCTATGCCGCGCATGTTCAAAGTGGACCATGTCCCATGCAGAATACGAGAACGGTCACGAACCACATTCCGCGCAAATTGCCTTGCGGTTAGCGTGGACCCGGGCGCAATCGGATCATCCGGCTCCAAACCAAAAAACGCGCCTAATATCTCAAACATACGCCGCTCGCTTCCCTTACTGCTTTCTGCGCGCACCAACACCTCCAACGCCGTCTCGAGCTTTGTTATCGCGATGGAGTCTATCGACTCTGTCAATCCTTGATGAAACCAATATGCAGCGTCGCACCAGGCCTGCTCAAGCACCGCCAGACGAAGGGACCCAGTAGCGAACGAACGTACTACGTTCCCGACTGCAGTAAAAATGGGCGCGGCCTGTCTCATGATCTCAGGTAGAGTTCCTTGGCCAATTGTCATTCCCGGCTCTTTGCGCGCCCAGCCACTACTAAAGTAGCCATTTGCTTCCGACAGAGTGCGCTTTTGCGATGTTCCTCGCCTCGCACCGAGCCGTGCCATAGTGCGCGTGTCGAGATAAGGCGCCGCGAGCTGCAATCCAACGATTACAAGATCGACCGCAAGTTCCGCTATTTCTTCAGCGCGCTTTTGCTCACAACCAGCGACGTCAACGCGCGCCAGCCAATCAGCTTTTTCGTCGCGCATCCATCGCACGAGATCGTCAAATCCACGCCGATCGAATATCCCATCCCCGCGACCCTGCGGATAAAAGTCACTCGTAGTGATGCGGTCGGAAAATTCAAACGTAACTGGGCCGATTTCGAAGCGCGGCGCAGGCGTGCGACTGATTAGACAAGGCACAAAAACACGTCGCGGCGTCGCTCTCGCAGTAAACCAGTTCGTTAAGCGCGCCAAGAGGGCCTCTGCGTCGACGGTTCCAATGCTCGATGGTTCACGATCGACGTAGCTCTCGATGAAGTTGAACAGCTCCGCCTCGATATCTGCATATATTGCGCCCCGCTCCAGACCGGGGATTTGGTCTAAAACGCAGTCAGTGAGTTCGGTGAGCGCGTGATGTCCAGGCATGCGAATGGCAATGACACCAGCCGCAGTCTCACGTACATGCCCAAGACCTTCTCGTCGTAGCGCCGCCTGCGTGAGCCGTTCAAATGGCAGGGGCCGTCTCTCAAGGTGGATCGCGAGGGTGCGTAACAGACCAATTTCCCGCGAATACGTTTTTGAAGTATTCAAGGCTTTCCTTTCAGTGTGACGCACTCGCACGAGCGGCGGATATCTAACCCCGACATGCATCGGGATGGATGCTCTCATCCCCAGTACAGTGGCTTGTCGCGTAAACGCACGGTTGCAGAGCGCGCCCTAGTTCCTGTGATGCTATTTTCGCCAGCGATCCTTAAGGGTAAGTGGGTCTCCCCAAAAGGCGAGCCATTCTGCTACCTGCGCAGCTCGTCGAAGTATCATGTCTGTCTCTCCAAATCGAAGAACTTCTGGCATGGGTCCCACGAGCTCGTCTTTTAGTCCTCCTCCCACCCACGCTCGC
The DNA here is from genome assembly GCF_900019265.1 of Paraburkholderia ribeironis. Classification (GTDB taxonomy): domain Bacteria; phylum Pseudomonadota; class Gammaproteobacteria; order Burkholderiales; family Burkholderiaceae; genus Paraburkholderia; species Paraburkholderia ribeironis. Next base: position 23,536 of record NZ_CYGX02000048.1, on the reverse strand, counting down.
CCGAACCGCACCCAGTGAAGGTGACTTTTGCGGAGCCACGCTGAAGATCCCAGTATCCGAGCCACCTCCCTTGCTCGAAATAGGCTCATAGCAAGCTCGCTTCTAGCAGCGCGTCGCGCTTCGCTTACCCGCGCGTAGAATTCCTCCGGCGATAATGGCGCTTCCGTGTAAGCGGTGTTCCAGATAACTGCGTTGAGAGCCGCGATAAATCGGTCCACCGCTCCTACCAAGCGTCGGCACTCTTCGGATTCGATAGAAAGTCCATAGGCCATCTCGTGGGCCAATATATGCCGGAGCCGGAAGGTGTTTTCTACATCAGCTAACAACTGATCCACGTCGGCAACCAGAAGAGGTGCCCCCTTTGAACCTCTGCGCAGCATGTAATGACTACGGGCGTCAGATAGCGCACTCTTCAGATCAAGTCCAAGTATCGCACCGAGCCAAGAGGTCACATCCGTAACCGAATTGTACGAAGCGATATGCGCCACTAGTTCGCCAAAGCTGATGGTCTGATCGTCCAAGAGCATGAGGACGTCCTTCACCGAATACTTCTCCGGAATCCTTTCCGCCGCGCGTAGGCGATATTGCGCTCCGGAATTGACGATTTCGGAGATTGAAAAGCGAACGAACGTCTGAAGCGTTGCGATCGACGCGACAATCACGTGCCGACGAACTTCGTTGCTCTCGACTGTCGCTGCGAGCGTCCTAAGTTCGTGCATTCGCTTTTTAACCTCTACCCACGTGGAATCACTGTTCGGGCCGTAAGCTCTTGCACGAACCGCGAGCGCCTCCTGTACCAACTCAATTATTCTGCGATTTGCCATTTGGGCTCACTGTCACGGGCTTGATGGGAGTACCAAATTGTATCGGGCACTCGGACCCCGCTTCTTGGCCTGCTTTCGCCGCCGGCAGCATGGGCCGAAGGCCCGGCCATTTAGATCATCTGCGAGTGGCCATTACCAGGCGGGTGATACTGCGAGCGGATTGTCAACGATCTGTGCCACGCTGTCGACTGGCCGCTCATGGCCCGTTCGGCGACACCTCTGTAGCCACTGGCATCCCGCCGCTTTCACTGCGCCGCACAATGACAAATCAACCGCGGAACACGGATACCCGAAAAAACTTGACTCTGTGCGTATGCACATATACACTGCCCAACATGACCCGTCCTCTTACTTACGAAGAATGCAACTGCTTCGCGCTGCGTCAGGCCGCGCGGCACGTCACGCAAATCTACGAACGCCATCTCGGCGACGTGGGGCTGACGGCTGCGCAGTTCACGATCCTCGCCAAGCTCGCGCGCACGCCTAATCTGCCGATGGCCGATCTGGCGGACGCGATGGTGATGGAGCGCACCACGCTGGTTCGCGCGATGAAGCCATTGCAGCGCGACGGTCTGGTGGTTGCGGAACCGGCGGAGCATGACGGCCGTACTTTTCTGTTCAGTCTGACGGAGCAGGGCGAAACCATGTTCGATCAGGCCGCGATTGCATGGCGTGCCGCGCAGGACGAGTTTGAAAAGCAGTTCGGCCGTGCGCGCGCCAAAACGCTGCGCGCGGAGTTGTTCAGTATTACCGGTTAAACAGGGCGCACGAGCTTGTTCCAGCGGCCATCGGCACGCCCCAATATGTGCATACGCACTCACGCACTCTGACCTACGAGGAAACGTAGTGATGGAAGCCCTATTCGACGACGACTGCTTTGCGATCCGCCAGGCCGCGCGCTATGTGTCGCAGATCTACGACCGGCATCTGGCGAATGTCGGCCTGACTATCACGCAGTTTTCGTTGCTGTGCCGGCTAAAACGCACCGGTCCGATGACGATGAAGCAGATCGCCGAGGTCATGCGCATGCAGCGCACCACACTGGTCCGCACGCTTCAGCCGCTGCGCCGCGACGGGCTGGTGTCGAGCGAGGCGCTCGGCGCGGATGCGCGTGCGTTGACGATTGCGCTCACGGCGGCAGGCGACGAGCGACTGACGGCGGGCCGCAAGCACTGGTATGCCGCGCAAGCTGAATTCGAGCACCGCTTCGGCGAACAGCGCGCGGCTGCGTTGCGCGGCGAACTGTTTGCCATCACACAGGATTCAATCTGAGACCGCTTGCAGCGGTAATGAGGGCCGGCGCATTGCGCCGTTTTTTTCAACGCAACGAGTGCATACGCACATATCGACACCATGTCCACTACACCTTCGACCATCGCCCCGCCGAGTGCGGCGCACATCGCCAAGCCGGCGCGCCGCATACCGTGGATGCTGCTCGCCATCCTGTCGGTGCTCGTCGCGCTGGCGGTCGCGGCGACCTACTGGTTCTTTGCCGGCCGCTTCGTCGAAGCGACTGACGATGCCTACGTGGGCGGCGACGTGACCGTGATGGCGCCGAAGGTGAACGGTTTCGTCACCGATGTACTGGTGCATGACAACCAGTTCGTCCACGCCGATCAGGTGCTGGTGCGGCTCGATGCGCGCGACTACGACGCCCGTCTCGCGCAGGCCGACGCCGAAGTGCGCAGCGCGCAGGCCGCGGTCATCGAGTTGCAGGCGAAGAAGTCCTTGCAGCTCGCCACCATCAACGAGCAGGCCGCCGAGGTCCGCGCTTCGGGCGCCGAGCTGACGCGCAGCGCCGCCGATCAGACGCGCTATCGGGAACTGGTGAAGGACGACGCGGTATCGAACCAGGTGGTCGAGCGGGCCGATGCCGATCTGACCAAAGCGCACGCCGCCGTCGATCGCAGCAGTGCGGCGCTGATTGCGGCGCAGCGTCAGATCGCCGTGCTCGATGCGCAGATCGGCGATGCCGAGGCACGCATCGCGACGGCGCAAGCGGCGCAGCGCGTCGCGGCGCTAAACGTGGAATACACCACGATTCGCGCGCCGATCGACGGCTATGTCGGCAATCGCACGGCGCGCGTGGGGCTGCTGGCCAACACGGGCGTTTCGCTGCTGACCGTGGTGCCGTCGAGCGGCCTGTGGGTCGACGCGAACTTCAAGGAAGACCAGTTGAAGAAGATGCACGTCGGCGACGGCGTCGACGTCGATCTCGACGCGTCGAGCAAGCGGCTTCACGGCGTGGTGGAGAGCCTCGCGCCGGCTACCGGTGCGACCTTCAGCGTGCTGCCCGCTGAAAATGCCACCGGCAACTTCACGAAGATCGTGCAGCGCGTACCGGTGCGCGTGCGCCTCGACGTGCCGAAGGACATGCAGGGTGTGCTGCGGCCCGGCCTGTCGGCCACCGTGAAGGTACATGTGAATGCCGGCGGCGAACCGGTGCGCGGATAAGCCGATCATGACTCAAGTCCTCGACAATCCCGCCGACCAGCCGACCCGCACCAAGGTTTTCGCGTTCACGCTGATGTGCGTTGGCTTCTTCATGGCGACGCTCGATATCCAGATCGTGGCGTCTTCGCTCAGAGACATTGGCGGCGGACTATCCGCGAGCCAGGATGAACTCTCGTGGGTGCAGACCTCGTATCTGATTGCCGAAATCATCGTGATCCCGATGTCCGGCTGGCTCACCCGCGTGTTCTCGACGCGCTGGCTCTTCACGTTCTCCGCGCTCGGCTTTACCGTCACCAGCATGCTGTGCGGACTCGCATGGGACATCAACTCGATGATCCTGTTTCGCGGTTTGCAGGGCGCGCTCGGCGCGGCGATGATTCCGACCGTGTTCACCACCGCGTTCGTCCTGTTTCCCGGCAAGCAGCGGCTGATCGCCTCCACCACGATCGGCGCATTGGCGTCGCTCGCGCCGACCATCGGCCCCGTGATCGGCGGCTGGATCACATCCCAATGGTCGTGGCACTGGCTGTTCTACCTGAACCTGGTGCCGGGCGTCATCGTCACGCTGATGGTGCCGAGGTTCGTGCACATCGACAAGGTCGATCTGTCGTTGCTGAAAAAAGGCGACTACGTCGGCATTGTGCTGGTGTCGGGCTTTCTCGGCTGCCTCGAATACGTGCTCGAAGAAGGCCCGCGCAAGAACTGGTTCGGGGACGACGTGATCGTGCTATGCACGTGGGTAGCGGCGATCTGCGGGTTTCTTTTTCTCGTGCATGCGTTCACGGCGAAAGAGCCGATCGTCGATCTGCGCGCGCTTGCGGTGCGCAACTTCGGGATCGGCAGCTTGCTGTCGTTTATCACCGGGATCGGGATCTTCTGCACGGTGTTTCTGACACCGGTGTTTTTATCACGCGTGCGTGGCTTCGACTCATTGCAGATCGGTCTGGCATTGCTGTCGGTCGGCTGTTTTCAATTGCTCGCACTGGGCGCGTATTCGACGCTGGCGCGCTTTGTCGATATGCGCTTGTTGATGGTGTTCGGGCTCGCGCTGTTCGGCATCGGCTGCTACCTGTATGTGCCGCTCACGAGTCAATGGGGCTGGCAGCAATTGCTGATCCCGCAGGCGCTGCGCGGCATCGGCCAGCAGTTCTGCATTCCGCCTATCGTCACGATGGCGCTCGGGGCGTTGCCGCCATCGAGGCTGCGCTCCGCGAGCGGACTCTTCAACCTGATGCGCAACCTCGGCGGCGCGATCGGCATCGCGGTGAGCAGCACGATGCTCAACGACCGTTTGAACCTCCACTTCGAGCGGCTCGACGAGCATCTCAACGCGGGCAGGCCGGTCGTCGAAGCGATCCTGCAAAAGCAGGCCGACTATTTCGCGGCGGTCGGCGGAGATCTGTTGAATGCGGCTAATGCGGGGCTCGCCGAGTTGCACGCGTTGCTGATGCGCGAAGCACTCGTGCTCACTTTCTCCGACACGTTTTTCGCCGTGTCGCTCTGTTTCGTGGTCGGGTTGCTGAGCGTGCTGTTTTCGCACCCATTCGGCAACGCCGCGCCGCCGCCTGACGCCCATTGAGGAATCCAACATGAAGGCTTTCGTTATCAAGGTATTGACGAGCGCGGCAGTGCTCGCACTCGCGGCATGCGCGGTGCAACCGGCCACGCACGCGGATCTGCCGCAGACGGTCAAGACCGTCGCTCCGGACGCATGGAGTGTCGACGCCCCGCAAGACAGCGTGAGCGCCGGCGCGTGGTGGGCGCAATTCGGCGACCCGGTGATGCATCGACTCGTCGAGTCGGTGCTGACCGGCAATCTCGACCTGCAGGCCGCAGTGGAGCGCATCAAGCAGGCGCAGGATCTGGTGACGCAAAATCGCGCGGCGTTGCTGCCCGAGTTGAGCGCCAACGCGACCGCTTCCACCGAGCGCCAGAACACGCCGCCCCCGCTCGGCTACGTGCGTCAAGCCGGGTTCGGCCTGTCGGCGAGCTGGACGCCCGATGTGTTCGGCGGTGAACGTCTCGCGGTGCTGGCGGCGCAGGCGCAGGTGTCGGGGCGCACGGCGGCATTGAACGAGCTGCGGCTCGCGCTCGCCGCGAACACGGCAGCGGCGTATATCGATCTGCGTTGGGCGCAGGCGCAACTGCAAATTCTCAGCGACAACGAACAGATTCGCGCTCGCGCACTGAAGCTTACGCAGGAGCGTTTGCGTTACGGACTGTCGACGCAACTCGACGTCGCGCGGGCGCAGAACCAGCTGGAGGATTTGCAGGCGCAGATTCCGCGCGTGCAGTCCACCGTGCAGCATCAATTGAGTCTGATTGCGGTGTATTCGGGCCGCACGCCGGAGAGTGTCGATGGTTTGCTGCTCGGCGATGCCCGCGAGATTCCGGTGCCCGCGCAAAGCGCGCCGCGCATGCTGCCGTCGGACGCGCTCCTGCAACGACCCGACGTGCGCACCGCGTATGCGACCGTCGAACAGCGCGCGGCGGAAGTGGGGGTGTCGAAGGCGCAGCGCTATCCGCAATTCAAAATCAATCTCGCGGACGGTCTGCTCGCTTCGTCGTACCTCGGTTTGCCGACGCTGACCGACAACCTCTTTAGCGCCGCGTTGAACGCGACGAGCCCGATCTTCAACGCGGGCCGTATCACCGCGAATATCGACGCGAGCGAGAGCCGCATGCGCGAATCGCAACTCGGCTTGCAGCAGACCATGCTGCAGGCGCTCAAGGAAATCGAGGACAACCGCAGCGATCTGGTGAGTGGTGCGGCACAGGTGCAACGGCTCGGCGGGGCGCTCGATGCATCCAGTCACGCGCTGCGGCTGTCGACCGAACTGTACAAGGGCGGCGCGTCGAGTTTTCTCGATGTGCTCACTGCACAGGAGGCGTATCTGCGCGATTCGGAATCGCTGAACCAGGCGAGGCGCGAGCATGCGCTCTCAGCGGTCGCGTTGTATCGGTCGCTTGGCGGCGGGTGGGATGTGCAGGACGCGGTGGCAGCGGTAGCGGCGGATCGGTGACCGATGAGGGGGGATCGTATGTAACCGCATGCCGATCGCTGCTGTGCTGCCCATCGCTTCCTGAAGGACACCGCGGGACACCGCGGACACCGCGGACACCGCGGACACCGCGGACACCGCGAGCATGAGCGCCGCCGGCCGGCAAGCGCCCGATCCGCGTACCATTGCTATCCTGACGTGCGTGTCGTGCGTGTCGTGCGTGTCGCGCGTGTCGTGCGTGTCGTGCGCGTCGTGCGGCTCTAGCGCCGTTACGCCTGAACGCCGCGCACGAACCCGATGAGCGCCACGATGGCGCGCGCTGCGTCACGCTGAATTGAATCGAGGATCGCCGCATGGATATGCAACAACTGCTGGAACGCGCGGCTGTCGCGCGAGAAAAGGCCTATGCGCCTTATTCGAAGTTCAAGGTCGGCGCCGCGCTGCTGACCAGAGACGGCCAGGTGTTCGACGGCTGCAACGTCGAGAATTCAGCGTATGGCCTATGCAATTGCGCGGAACGCACCGCGTTTTTCAGCGCGATCGCGGCGGGCTATCGGCGCGGCCAGTTCGCGGCGCTTGCAGTGATCGGCGATACGGACGGCCCGATCGCGCCATGCGGCGCATGCCGCCAGGTGATCATCGAACTGGGCGGCCCCGAATTGCCGATTCGCCTCGGCAACCTGCGCGGCGCGACGCGCGACACCACCGCTCGCGAGCAATTGCCGGACGCGTTCTACCTATGAGCCGCCACAAGATCATCTACGACACCGACCCGGGTGTCGACGACGCGATGGCGCTCGTGTTTCAGGCGCTGCATCCAGACATCGAGCTGCTCGGTTTGACGAGCGTATTCGGCAACGCGTCGATCGAGACGACTACCTGCAATGCGCGCTTCCTGGCCGGGCGCTTCACCCCCGGCGTGCCGGTCGCGCGGGGCGCGGCGGCGCCGCTCAGGCGCGCCGCGCCCGAGCCGCTGGCGTCGATTCACGGCGACAACGGGCTCGGCAACATTGCGTTCGACACGACCGGCCTGGCTGCGCTCGACGCGCGTCCCGCACACCGCTTCATCATCGACACGGTGCGCGCGCATCCCGGCGAAGTCACGCTGCTCGCGGTGGGGCCGCTCACGAACCTCGCGTTGGCGCTCGCCGACGATCCGCGGATCGCGTCGCTCGTCAAACAGCTAGTGATCATGGGCGGCGCGTTCGGTACGCACGGCGTGCTCGGCAACGTGACGCCGGCGGCGGAAGCCAACATCCTGGGCGACCCCGAGGCGGCCGACAGCGTGCTCGGTGCGGCGTGGCCGGTGACGATCGTCGGACTCGACGTGACGCAGCCGACCATCATGAGCCGCGACTACCTGGCGTCGCTGCGTGATCGCGGCGGCGCAGCGGGACAGTTCCTGTGGGACGTGTCGCGGCACTACGAGGCGTTTCATTGGCAAAGCGCGCAACTGCAGGGCGTCTACGTGCACGATCCGTCGGCGGTCGCGTACGTGCTGGCGCCGCATCTTTACACCACCCGCAGCGGTCCCGTGCGGGTCGTCACCGACGGCATCGCGGTGGGCCAGACCATCCAGAAGCCTTCGACGATGCCGGTGCTCGCGCCTGATTGGGATAGCCGGCCCGCATGCGAGGTCTGTATCGACGTGGATGTGCCCGGCATGCTGGCGCTTTATGAGCGCACCATTTGCGGCACGCTCTAGCGAACGTTTCAGCAAGGGGCCGGCGCATGCTTGCATGTGCGAAGGGCGTCGCGCGAACTGGCGGAGCCAGGTTGCATTGCACGGGCCGCAGCGCGTAATCTGAACGAGACGAACCGGGATGAGCAGAGGTGAGGTGAGCCGGGCTGACCAGAATTGAGCCAGCCCACGGTGCATTGCAGCACAGGCGGGCCAGCCAATCGAGGCCGGTGCAGAATATCAATCTTTGCTACATTTCTGCACGCACTGCGTACGCGGCCCGCAACGCTTCGCCGACGGACGCGGCGTGCATGACCGAAATCTATCGAGAGGCCAACGATGCGAATTCTAGTAGTAGGGGCGGGCGCGGTGGGCGGTTACTTCGGCGGCCGTCTCGCGGCGGCGGGCCAGGACGTGACCTTCCTCGTGCGTGCGGGTCGGGCGGAAAAGCTGCAGCGTGACGGACTCGTCATCAGCAGCCCGCGCGGCGATCTCACGCTGCGCGACGTCAAGACGATACTCGCGGGCGTCAGCGCCGAACCATTCGATCTGGTGCTGCTCAGTTGCAAAGCCTATAGCCTCGACGACGCGATCGATTCGTTCGCACCGCTGGTCGGCGAGTCGACGCTGATTCTGCCGATGCTCAACGGCATGCGCCATATCGACGTGCTGGTCGAGAAATTCGGCGCGGCCCGCGTACTGGGCGGTCAATGCGTGATCGCGGCAACGCTCGACGCCGCGCAGCACGTCGTGCATCTGAACGACTTGCACGCAATCACGTTTGGTGAACTGGCGGGCGGCGGTACGTCGGAGCGCGTCCAGCAAATCGCGGACGCGATGGCCGGCGCGAATTTCGACGTGGCGGTCAGCGAGAGCATTCTGCTGCGCATGTGGGAGAAGTGGGTGTTCCTCGCCACCCTGGCGGGCAGCACGTGCTTGATGCGTGGGTCGGTCGGCGATATTCTGGCTGCGCCTGACGGCAAGCGCGTGGTCGAGAATCTGTTGGGCGAGTGCCGGGCGGTGGCCGAGCACAACGGCTTTACGATGGGCCCGGACTTCGACGCCCGCGCCACCCAGACGCTGTTGACGCCGACACCGCTGACCGCGTCGATGCTGCGCGACGTGGAAAACCACTCGCATACCGAGGCGGATCATATTCTCGGCGATCTGATCGCGCGTGGCGGTGACGCGCAACATGGCGAGCATGGCTTATCGCTGCTGCGTATCGCCTATAGTCATCTGAAGACGTATGAAGCGAGGCAGGCCCACACCTCGTGAATGGTTGCCGGGGCCGCTCCGGGAAACGCAAGGTATCGGGAAGGACCACCATCGCAACCTGTCGATCGGAGGTGAAGCATGCCGAGTCCAACCGGATCGGTGCCCGCGCTCAGTGCTGCTTCGGCAACGATCTTCTCGATCGGGATCGTCTTTCTCGGCTACTGGGGCTTGTATGAGCCGACCAGATGGCGCGCCGTCGACGTCGTGGTTTTCGTGTCCGCGCTGAGCGGCTTCGCCTGTCTCGGGCTCGTGCCGTGGATGGCGACGAGCCCCGTCGAGCCGGAAACCAGCGACGCCCGCATTCGCGTTGCGCGCCATCTGTTTCTCGCCGGCGTTTTCGCGATCTGGTTCGCGGTGGCGATTTCGGTGATCTTCTGACACGCCGCACGCGTTATCGCGCCATCTGCCGATTCCAGCGCGCGGCAGCAGACTCATGCCGGCTTGCACATGTGCCGGGCCCGCTGGTGCTTTCGCCGCTAGCCGCCGCACGCGCCCCAGCCGCTGTGGGAGCAGATGCCCGACAGCTTGCCGCTGTCGCGGCCTTCGGTGCCGCCGCCGCTCGACTTCATGGGCGGCGCGACCGACAAGTCGCTGTTCCCGTTCGACGTCTGGCGCCGCTGCGTGAATCACGCGCTGCGTGCGCAAGCGCGCAGTCCGGGCATGTATCGCGATGTCGCCGGCGAACAGGAGCTGCGCCTCGCGATCTCGCGCTACCTTGCCTTCAACCGTGCGGTGTCGAGCAACTGGGACGACGTGATCGTCACGCAAGGCGCGCAGCACGCGCTGGATCTGATGGCGCGCATTACGTTGCGGCCAGGCGAAGTCGCCGCGCTCGAAGATCCCGGCTATCCACCGGCGCATGCCTGCTTCACTGCGACCGGGGCGCGCGTCGTGCCGGTGCCGGTGGACGGGCAAGGCTTGATCGTCAGCAAGCTGCCGGACAAGGCTCGGCTCGTCTACGTGACGCCGTCGCATCAGTTTCCGCTCGGCATGCCGATGAGTCTCGAGCGTCGCGTCGAATTGCTCGAATGGGCGCAAAAGCGCGGCGCGGTGATCATCGAGGACGACTACGACTGCGAGTACCGCTTCGAAGGCCGGCCGATGGAGCCGCTGAAAAGCCTCGATCGTGCCGGCCTCGTCGCCTACGTGGGCACGTTTTCGAAGACGATCTTCCCGGAGCTGCGGGTCGGCTACGTGGTGCCGCCGGCATCGCTTCATGGTCCGCTCCTCAAGGCGCGCCGGATTACCGACTGCCACGGCTGCACGCTCACGCAAAGCGCGCTCGCGGCGTTCATGCTCAACGGCGATTTCGCCAAGCATCTGCGACGCATGCACGGGATCTACGCGGCGCGCCGCGCGATGCTGCTCGACCATCTGCATGGCGAGCTCGCGCGCTGGTTCGAGCCGATCGTGCCGACCGCGGGCATCCACTTGGCGGCGCGTCTGCGCGCGCCACTGACGGAACAGGCGCTGGTCGGCGCGGCGCGCGCAGCCTCGATCGGCTTGTATGGACTCGCGCCGTTCCACCGGCGTGCGCGGCCTCAGCCCGGGCTGATTTTCGGCTACGGCAGCATCGCGGTCGAACATATCGACGCGGCGCTCACGAAACTCGCTGGCATCCTGCCGCGTGTCGGGCGCTGACGCGAACGAAAAGTGCCTGTATTCAGGCATCGAAACGAACTGAAACCTTCGTTACGTGTTCGTGTTGCCGGCATCGGAACACAGGTTTACCCGCTAAAACAAGCATCAAAATGGTTGGCGCAGTCTGCGCCGCGCAACAAACCTGGGTTGTTAGCGATAAAAGAGTCGCGCAAATCACATGAGCGCTTGTAGAATCCGGCGTTGAAGCATGCACATGGCGTGTGTGCTTCGTGCAATTCACTGACCACAACAGGTAGGAGAAACATGCCGACTTCCGCAAAAAAGGTGGCCAAGAAGGCTGCTGCCCCGGTACCGACCAAGAAGGTTGCTGCAAAGAAAGTTCCTGCGAAGAAGGCCGTCGCAGCCAAGAAGGTCGCCGTGAAGGCGTCCGGCGCACCGTCGCCGATCAAGGACACCTTCACGAAGGCCTCGTTGGCTGCTCACGTTGCTGAGCGCGCCGCTGTGGAACCGAAAACCGCCAAGGCCGTGCTGGCCGCGCTCGAAGACACGATCCTCGGCGCCGTGCACAAGAAGGGCGCTGGCGAATTCACGCTGTCGGGTCTTCTGAAGATCGTCGTGCAAGCTGTGCCGGCGAAGAAGAAGCGCTTCGGCAAGGACCCGTTCTCGGGTGAAGAGCGTTGGTTCCCGGCCAAGCCGGCTAGCGTGCGCATCAAGGCACGTGCGCTGAAGAAGCTGAAAGACGCTGCAGCAAGCTGATCGACCAGGCATGCGTCGCTGTGGTGGGCCGCGAATGCGGCTAACCATGGTTGACGTTTGAGTTGATTCGTTGTGCGAGTAGTCCGAATCCCCGTGGGTGTGAATCCACGGGGATTTTTTTGCACATGCGTAACGTGCACCACGGTGCCGCGATGCACCGTACTAGCGCATCATGGGCCGCAGCAGTACGATGACAGCGACGCATGCCAGTCGGGATGCGCTGCTAGCGTGCATGCAACGTGGTTCGCGCGTGCGGGCTTCAATGGCATAGCGCTTGCTTGATCGATTGTCGAACACCGAATGCGCAGCGCATTCGCCTTCTATCCGACAACAAGAGCGGGGCGTGACATGCGATGCTATGACGAGATGCGTCATCATGACGATGCCGTGCGGCCACACTACGCGCGCTTCGAGCGATGGTTGGTCAAGCAGGGCAACGAGGCGATCGCACGCAAGCGTGCGGAAGCCGACCTGCTGTTTCGCCGGGTCGGCATCACGTTCGCGGTGAACGGCGATCTGTCCGGCACCGAACGGCTGATCCCTTTCGATCTGATCCCGCGCATCATTCCGCGCAGTGAATGGCAGACGCTCGAAGCCGGTTTGCGTCAGCGCGTGCAGGCGCTCAATCTGTTCATCCATGACGTCTATCACGATCGCAACATCGTGCGCGCCGGCATCGTGCCGGCCGAGCAGGTCTATACCAATGCGCAATACCGGCCGGAGATGCAGGGCGTGGATGTGCCGCTCGGTGTTTACGCGCATATCGCCGGAGTCGATGTGGTTCGCGCGGGCGACGAGGGCGAGTTCTACGTGCTCGAAGACAATCTGCGTGTGCCGTCGGGCGTGTCCTATATGCTGGAAAACCGCAAGATGATGATGCGGCTCTTTCCCGAGTTGTTCGTGCAGAACCGCATCGCGCCGGTCGCGCACTATCCCGATCTGCTGCTCGATACGCTGCGCTCGGTCGCGCCCGAAGGCGTCGACGATCCGGTCGTGGTGGTGCTCACGCCGGGCATGTACAACTCCGCGTATTTCGAGCACACCTTCCTCGCGCAGCAGATGGGCGTGGAACTGGTGGAAGGCAAGGACCTGTTCGTCGACGACAACTATGTGTTCATGCGCACCACGCAGGGACCGAAACGGGTCGACGTGATCTACCGCCGCGTCGACGACGACTTTCTCGATCCGCTGGCGTTTCGCAACGACTCGGCGCTCGGCGTGCCGGGTTTGCTGACCGCGTATCGCGCCGGGCGCGTGGCACTCGCGAACGCGATGGGCACCGGCATCGCCGACGACAAATCGATCTATCCGTACGTGCCGGAGATGATCGAGTTCTACCTGGGCGAAAAGCCGATCCTCAACAACGTGCCCACGTTCCAGTGCCGCAAGCCCGACGATCTGGCCTACACGCTCGCGCATCTGCCGGAGCTGGTGGTCAAGGAAGTGCATGGCGCGGGCGGCTACGGGATGCTGGTGGGGCCGGCTTCGACGCAAGCCGAAATCGAAGCGTTCCGCGCACGCCTGATCGCGCGTCCGGCCGGTTATATCGCGCAGCCCACGCTGGCGCTCTCCGCGTGTCCGACTTTCGTCGAGTCGGGCATCGCGCCGCGCCATATCGACCTGCGCCCGTTCGTGCTGTCCGGCAAGACCGTCACGATGGTGGCGGGCGGCCTCACGCGCGTGGCATTGCAGGAAGGTTCGCTAGTCGTCAATTCATCGCAGGGAGGCGGGACCAAGGATACGTGGATGGTCGACTGACGCGGTTGCCAATGCGCTCGCCGATGCCGCTCATCGCGTCACCCGGCCAGCGCGTGCGTAACCCACCGCGCCGGGGCGGCACGCTGCACGCCGCCGGCGCATACGGATAACCAGCGCGGGCCTGCTACGTCGATCAGAGCCTCGCGTCATCAGATACGGAACGCCGTCATGCTAAGCCGCACCGCCGATCACCTTTTCTGGATGGCCCGCTACATGGAGCGCGCGGAGAATACCGCCCGCATGCTCGACATCAACCTGAAGGCGCTGCTGTTGCCGCAGACGCCCGACCAGGAGGCGCGCGCACAACGTTCGGTGTTGCGTATCTCCGAGCTCGAGAGCGCCTTCGCGCAGCGCTACGACGAACCGACCCGCGAACACGTGCTCGATTTCATGGTCGCGGACGCGACCAATCCGTCGAGCATTCATTCGTGCCTGCAGGCCGCCCGCGAAAACGCCCGCGCCGTGCGCGGCACATTGACGACCGAGTGGTGGGAAACCATCAACGACACCTGGCTCGAATTCAACGAGCGCAGCTCGTCCGGCCAGGCGGCCAACAACCCGGGCGCGCTGTTCGAATGGGTGAAGTTCCGCTCGCATCTGTCGCGTGGCGTGACGATCGGCACCGCGCTGCAGGACGACGCGTTCTTCTTCACGCAGCTCGGCACGTACCTCGAACGGGCCGACAACACCGCGCGGATTCTCGACGTGCGCTTCGCGGACGTCGAACCGAATTCACGCGACGCCGCGCGTCAGCTCGAAGATTTCTATTACTGGACGTCGATTCTGAGTTCGGTGTCGGCGCTCGAAATCTATCGCAAGGTCTATCGCGACGTTGTCACGCCGGCGCGCGTGGTTGAATTGATGATCCTGAACCAGCAGATGCCGCGTTCGCTGCTCGCATCGCTCGACGGCGTCTGCACGAATCTCGCGATGCTGCGCACGCCGGGCTCGAATCAGTGCGAACGCTTCGCCGGCAAGCTGCGCGCCGAGCTGGTCTATTCCGACATCCGGCAGATTTTCGAAGCCGGCCTGCACGCCTATCTGACCCAGTTCCTCGCCCGCGTGTTCGAGCTGGGCAATCTGATTGCGCGCACCTATCTGATGCTGCCAGTCGCCTGACGGAGTTTTTATGTACCTGACGATCCGCCACGACACGTCCTATCGCTACGAAGCGACGGTCCACTATTCGATCCAGCAGTTGCGTCTGACGCCGGCGAGCGGCGCCGCGCAGGTGGTACGCCGCTGGAGCATCGATGCGCCGGGCAAGCTCGATGTGACCTTCGACGCGTACGGCAACATCCTGCATACGCTGGTCATCAACAAGCCGCATAGCGAGATCCGTTTGCATGTGTCCGGCGAGGTGGACACGATACCGCTGGCCGATGGTCTGCTGCGCGACGCGGCCGGGCCGATTCCGCTCGAACATTTCACCTGCGCGACGCGGCTGACCGAGGCCGACGCGGCGATCCGCGAGCTGGCCGAGTCGGTGCCGAGTCTTGCGAGCTCGGCGAGTCTGATCGCGCTGTCCGAACAGATCGTGCAGCGCGTGAAGTACAACCCCGGCGTCACCGAAGTCACCAGCACGGCCGCGCACGCGCTCGCGCTCGGCAACGGCGTGTGCCAGGACCATGCGCATCTGATGCTGGCGTGCTGCCGTGCGCGGGGCATTCCGGCGCGCTACGTGAGCGGCTATATCGAACCAGGCGACGTGCCCCCCACGCAGACTTCCAGCGAGGCGCCGCACGGCGCGAGCCATGCCTGGGTCGACGTGTGGCTCGACGGCAAGGGCTGGATTTCGATCGACGTCACGCATGCGGCGTTCGCCAGCGAGATCTACTGCCGGCTCGCGGTCGCCCGCGACTATGAAGCCGCCGCGCCGGTGCGCGGCCGGCGCATCGGCGGGCTGGAGGAGCAGTTGAAAGTGTCCGTGACGGTCAGCGCGCAGCTGTCGCAGTAGGGGCCGCCAAGGGGCCGCCAAGGGCCGTTAAAGGCGGCCAAGCGCGCTTCGCGAACGGCTGGTCGAGCGGATTGCCGGATTTCAGCGAGCGCCAACCGTCATTTATCTTCAGATCGAGCCCGCAAAGGCCGTCATACGGAACAGAGGCGCATGCTGGCCGCATTACAATAGCGCCGTTCAGATGTTTTTTGCGGGAACCCTATGACCTACTGCGTAGCGATGTCCGTCGACGACGGACTCGTGTTCCTGTCGGATACGCGCACCAATGCGGGCGTCGATCACATCAGCACCGCGCGCAAGATGTCGGTGTTCGAGCAGCCGGGCGAACGCTTGCTCGTGCTGCTGGGCGCCGGCAATCTGTCGCTCACGCAAGCGGTGCTGCACGAGTTGTCCGAGCCCGCTGATCCCACGCTGCCCACGCTGTGGAGCGCGCCGACCTTGGCCGATGCGGCTCGCGTGGTCGGCCACGCGGTGCGCAGCGTGCATCAGCGCGAGGCGCACGCGTTGCAGGAATTCGGTGTCGACTTCAATTGCAGCTTCATTCTCGGCGGTCAGATCGCGGGCAACCGGCCGCGCCTGTTCATGATCTACGCGGCGGGCAACTTTATCGAAGCGTCGGCGGTGAATCCGTATTTCCAGATCGGCGAGGCGAAGTATGGCAAGCCCATCATCGATCGCGTGCTGACGCCATCCACGCCGCTCGACGAGGCTGCCAAGTGCGCGCTGATCTCGATGGATTCCACGCTGCGCTCGAACCTGTCGGTGGGTCTGCCGCTCGATTTGCTGGTGTACGAGAAGGATGCGCTGCGCGTCACGCGCTTCGTG
This sequence comes from Paraburkholderia ribeironis, assembly GCF_900019265.1. Classification (GTDB taxonomy): domain Bacteria; phylum Pseudomonadota; class Gammaproteobacteria; order Burkholderiales; family Burkholderiaceae; genus Paraburkholderia; species Paraburkholderia ribeironis. Next base: position 7,399 of record NZ_CYGX02000048.1, on the reverse strand, counting down.
TCGATCGACCATGACAACGCGTACTTCGGGATGATTCACCGGACCTGGGGCGAGCAGCTGCGTCGGGTGTTCGGCGCGATTCCCGATCCGGACTGGCAGGATTCGGCGGACGTGCCGCTGTTGCAGCGCGAGTGCGCGCTGGTGCTGCATCGTGCGCCGGTGGGTGCCGACGGCATCGAGCACGAACTCGATGCGAAGCCCGCGCAGACGCTCGCGCAGGCGGATAAGGGCAAGACGCAGCGGCGTTAGATCAGCGTGCCGGCGGTTCAACGCCGCTGGTGGTAACGCGACGCGCGTGCCTATGCGCTGTAGCGGGCCGTAGTGGGTCGCAGTATTGGCGCTAATCCGCGGATCTCAAAACCAGGGTCGTCGCGAGTCCGACAACGGGCTCGTCGGCGGCCCTTGTTTTTTGGCGTAGCCGCCGACTACCCAAGGGTTCTGCGCAGCAGTAAGCACGGCGGCGACCCGCAGCGACCCCCCACCACACGGCAAAAACCTCGAGACGAAAAAAAGCCAGCCATCGGCATCGCCTCTGGCTGGCTTTCTACTACGTCTGCTTCAGCTACGTATCAAGTCCTGATCAGAACTTGTGACGGATACCAACGCTGACCATGACCTGGTTGTTGGTGCCCGACTGGTTGCCGTACGAACCGATCGAAGCCGTAGAGGGCACGAGGCCACCGCCCGGAGTACGCTGGCTGCCGCTGGCGTGCTGCCATGCGCTAACTGCGTAGAAATCCGTGCGCTTGGACAGCGAGTAATCCGCACCCAGCGACACCTGGTTGTACGTCGCCGTTGCGTCGCCCGAGCCGTGCGTGTATGCGTAGCCGATACCCACCAGCGCTGCCGGCGTGACCTGGTAGCCGAGGTATGCACGGCCGACGTTGTACTTCTGCGTCGTCGCGAAGCCCGAATTTGCGTCCGGCCGGTATTGCGCGTTGCTGTAGCTCAGGTTACCCGTGAACGGACCCGTCACGTACTGGGCCGCCACCGAAGCGATGCCGATCGACTTCGACGCGACGTAAGCGGAGTTGATGCCGGCGAACGTCGGGAAGTTGGTGTCAAACGTGCCGAACGGCGCTGCGGTACCAGCCCAGCCGCCTGCGGTCGTACGCGTAGCCACCGAATTGGCGTTGCTTGCGTGCAGGTAGCCAGCAGCGACGCTGAACGGACCCGTTGCATACGTTGCCGCGCCCGCCCACGTCTGGCCCGAACCCGCCGCGCCTGCGACGCCGCCCAGTGCGTACAGACCTTCGAACTGGAAGCCGCTCCACACCGGCGAGACATACTTGATGGAGTTGATGACGCGGAAGCTGTTGTCGTTGTTGTCGACGTCGCCCGGCGTAGCGAACGTGCTGCCGAAGTAGTTGTCGCCCGTCAGCGGCTGGATCATGTCGACCAGCGGGTCGTACTGGCGGCCAGCCGTCAGCGTACCCCAGGCATCGCCGGTCATACCGACGTAAGCCTGGCGACCGAACATCGAACCACCTTGCTGCAGCTTGCCGGTGTTGATGTCAAAGCCGTTTTCCAACTGGAAGATTGCCTTCAGGCCGCCACCCAGGTCTTCCGTGCCCTTCAGGCCGAAACGGTTACCCTGGAGGTTGCCGCCGAACATCTGCACAAGGCTACCGCCATGGGGGGTTGCATTGTTCACGTACTGGATCGATTCATCGACCAGGCCATACAGGGTGACGCTGCTTTGAGCATGGGCCACGCCGGTCGCGCCGAGCAGCGCCAGCGAGAGGGTAGACAGTGCGATTCGTTTCATCATTTCTCCACGCGATGATTGGTTTCGTTGTTGCGGAAAGCAGAATAGCTCACCGTGTCTATCCGTTAGAACAGGAAAAAAAAGAGTGTCTCTAAAAACCGACAATCGGCGCAAAGCCTTGTATTTAAAGCTGGTTATGGATTGTTTCTGTTTTGGCAATATTGATTCGTCGACGTGCATTATTGTTGTTTCGTTGATATTGACCGTTTGAGCATCAGCAGTTTCAACACTGATTTGCAGGGTATCTGTAATCTGGTCGTCTGATCGTCTGGACTATTGCGCCAAGGACGCGTCAAGGCGATGAGACGTCCAGCCCAACCGGCTGGCTAGACAGAATCGACGTGGTGTGTGCAGGCGCAACCACGCGGGGCGCAGGAGTGCAACCGTGGCCCGAGGCGTTTGGTCGACCATCGCGGCGGCAGCCGACGCTATCAGCAGAGAGCAGACACCGGCGATCAACGCTCACCGATGATCCGGCGCGCCACGGTTGCCGTGGCTAGCCCAGCCACGGCGGCGAGCGCTACCGAAGTCCACGGATTGCGCTTCACATAACGATCCGCCGCCACGGCCTGACGGCCGGCCTCGATCAGCGCGTCGGCCGCGATACGGGTGACCTGCGCTTCGGCCGATACGACGCTGCGCGCCACGTTGACCGCGGTCGAGTGCGCGGTAGCGGCCTTGCTGTGCGCTTGCCCCGGCAATGCCACCGCCGGCGCCGCGGCAGACAGCCCGTCGCCCGCCGCGCACCCGGCATCGCGGATCACGCGGTCGTCGGTGCGCGGCAGCGGGTTCGCCGCGACCGTCGATGCCGCCAGCACAGAAGCGAGCTTCGCGCGGCTGCCCGGCGGCGCGCCTTGCTGGATGCCCCAGCCGCCACGCGGATCGTGCATGCGTCCGCGCGCCGCCGAAAACTCCGCGCCGAGCAGCAGCACGGCGGCCGAGAAGTACAGCCACATCAACAGGACGGCGAGCGAACCCGCCGCGCCGAACGACGTGACCATCCCGGCGTGAGCCAGATAAAGCGCGAACAGTTTCCGGCCGGCTGAAAACAGCACGGCCGCGACGATTCCGCCGACCAGCGCGTCGCGCCAGCGCACCCTGGCGTCCGGCAGAAACTTGAGCAGGCCGGCGAACGCGAACGCCAGCACCACCAGGCCGACGCCGAGTTGCAGCAGATTGCCGATCACCACATACGGCGACTCAGCCCACAGCCATTTGCCGATGAAGGTGATGACCGTATCGAGCACCAGCGAGACGATCAACAGGAACGCGACGCCCAGCACGAGGCCAAACGAGATCAGGCGCACCCGCACCAGCGCGATCACGCTCGACGTGCGCGGTCCGGTATAAGGCCACACCTGATTGAGCGCGCTATTGAGTGAAGAGAACGTGGCCGATGCGCCGATTGCCAGCGCCGAAAACGAAATGATCGCCGCGATGCCGCCGGCGCCGCCGTGGTGATGCGCGTTCTCGACAATGGTCTGGACACCCGCGGCGGCCTGGTCGCCGAGCAGTCCGCGAATGTGGTAATACAGCTCGCCGCGTGCGGCTGCGGCACCGAAGACCCAGCCGGCCACGGCGATCACCATGACCAGCGTGGGCGCGAGCGAGAAGGCCGCATAGAACGCGATGCTGGCGGCCATCTCGGTGCAACGGTCGTCCGCGAACTGCCTGAATGCGCCGATCGCCCAGTTGGCCTGCTTGCGGGCCGCACGCTGGAGGTTCTCGGCGGACAGGGTGTCGGTGTCCATGGTCGTGTATCTCCATCGGTTGCTGACGCGCGATACCGCCGTGTGCGAACCCTCGAGATGATGCCGGCGCGGTCTGCGCATCGATGTCTTGCGCAGATCTTGTGCCTGTCACTATACAAGCTAACGGGTGCGGCCAATGCGTGCCGAACTCGCGGCGCATGCCCGCGGTTGTTGCGCGGCACGCCGCGAGCCAGGTGTGCCGTTAGAATGCGCACTGATCCTTCCACACCTTGCTCACTATGCACTCGCACGAACTCGTAAAGCAGTTGGACGTCATTGCAGCGGAACAGTTGGGCGCGCACTTGCCCGCGCATGTCGTCGAGCAGTTGCCGGCTCATGGCGTGACGGTTTTTGCAGTCAGCGACGACGCATCGGACACCGCCGAATTCAGCGCGCGTTATGGCTTCGGTCTCGAAGACTGCGCGAACACGATCGTGGTCCGCTACAAGCGAGAGGGCGCCGAGCATTACGCGGCGCTGGTCTCGCTCGGTTCACGGCGGCTCGACATCAACGGCGCGGTGAAGGCGGCGCTGGGCGCGCAACGGCTCTCGTTCGCCAAACGCGAGGCGGCGGTGGAGCACAGCGCGATGGAGTTCGGCGGGATTACCGCGTTCGGCTTGCCGGCCGACTGGCGCATCCTGGTCGATGCCGCGGTGATGGAGCGCGTGCAGATCGTGATGGGCGCCGGGGTGCGTGCCGCCAAGCTGCTGCTCGCGCCTGACGTGCTGCGGCAGTGGCCGCGATGCGAAGTCGCCGCGCTGACGTTGCCGGTCGAGTGAGGGTTCACGCCGCCGCCGCGACCGCTCCACCTCAACGCACTGAACGCCAGCACCTGAAGTTTTCCGCCATTGCGCCGTTAGCCCTGAATCGACATGAACCGTCGCGTCGCAGCGCTGAAGCACGCGCTGCTCAGGCGGGGCAAGGGCAGTCTGCGAGGCCTCGCGGCCGCGTGACGATGAGCGGGGGACTCAGATGATCAGACGCGACACCTTGGTGCCTTCGAGCGAGATGCCGGCCATCAGGCCGCCGTTCGTCAGCACGAAGGCTTCGACCGGGCTGGTGGCGGTGGACGTATCGACCGTGCCGTTCGCGCCGACCTTCAGCACAGCCACCGTGGCATCCGCGCCGGCCGCCCAGCCCTGGCTGTGCAGGAATCCGTCGAACGCTTCCTGCGTCATGAACAGGAAGATAAGTGCCTTGGATTGCGCGCCGATCTGCAAACCGAACGAGCCCGCGACCGTGCTGTAGTAACCCGTGGTGCGGCCGTCCACGCGCATTGCGCCTTCGCCGTATTGTCCGCCGAACCAGAAGCCCGCCGAGATCACGGACGGGAACACCAGAACGCCGCGCGCCTTGGCGACCAGATCGCGCGAGCCACCCACGTTTTCGTAGAGGCGCGCGAGCGTCGAGTCGACCCCTGCGTTGATCGTATCGCGCTTGCCGGCGTTGGCTGAAGCCGATGCACCCGAGGACGGCGAAGTCGTCGTGCAACCGGCGAGGCTGAGGCCCGTTGCGGCCAAAGCAGCGCTGCCGGTCAGGATGAATTGTCGTCTGCGCATGTTGATTTTCCTTTTGCGTGATGAAAATTGCGGAAGGGGTTGCTCGTCTGCTTCTGATCTGTAGCGGGCAGTGTGCCATGACACCGACATTGCCCCGAACTCGATCTTCAAAATAGCAGATAACGTACCCGGGCACGCCGCCTGCGCATGGACGGCGCGGTGTCCCGCATGGGCGGGGAATCAGCGGGGGTGTCGGCTGATTCCCTCGCGATTGCCATCTAGACTGCCGGACGAATGTTCTGGTTGTGCCGGAAAAGATTGTGCGGATCGTAGCGGCCTTTTACCGCGACGAGCCGTTCATAGTTCGGCCCATAAGCATCGGCGATGCGGCCGCCTTCCTCTTGCGTCATGAAGTTGACGTACACGCTGCCGAGCGCAAACGGCGCGGCTGCGTCGAAGAACGCACGCGACCAGGCGATGCAGCGTTCGTCGTCGGCCGCATCATCCCAGCGGCCATGCACGTTCATCGCGTACTGCGTGTCGCGGCTCGGATAGGCCGTGGCCGCGACCGGCACGCGCTGCGTCTGCGCGCCGATCTGCCCGAGGAAGATCTCGCATTGCGGGGACGGCAGGTTGCCGATCGCGGCGAGCAGCGCGTCGATCAGGCCGTCCTCGATGCCGGCGAGATTGTGCGACTTCCAGTAGTTGCGCGCGCCCGGCGTGAGCAGCGGATCGAATGCCTGTTGCCACATTGCGAACGGCATCGGGCCGAGATGTTCGCCGACCGGCGTGCCGAAACCGCGCACGGCCTCCACCGCGGACGGCCCGCTTTCGGGCGCTCCGCAATAACACATCGCGAATACGACCACTGGTGTGCCGTGCACTTCGGGCGGCAGGAACGGCAGCGGCGGCGCGAGCCGCAGGACCGCCCAGACGCTGAGCTCGTCCGGCATGCCGGCAGTCGCGGCGCGGTACTTGACGAGCGCGTCCTTCGCCTGCTCGATCGGCAGCACGACGAGGCCGCCGTACACGAGCGGGCCGAGCGGATGCAGTTGGAACTCGAAGCAGGTGACGACGCCGAAGTTGCCGCCGCCGCCGCGAATTGCCCAGAACAGATCGTCGTGCGAATTGGCGCTGGCGTGCAGCAATTCGCCTTCGGCGGTGACGACGTCGGCCGAAATCAGGCTGTCCACCGTCATGCCGAATTTGCGGCTGATCCAGCCGAAGCCGCCGCCGAGCGTCAGGCCCGCGACGCCCGTGGTCGAATTGATGCCGAGCGGCGTGGCGAGTCCGAACGCCTGCGCCTCGTGGTCGAAGTCGCGCAGCGTCGCGCCAGGTTCGACGTACGCGCGCCGCGCAGCCGGGTCGATCCGCACCGATTTCATCGACGACAGGTCGAGCACGAGACCGTCGTCGCATAGCGCGCTGCCGCCGATGTTGTGACCGCCGCCACGCACCGCCAGAGGCAGATCGTGGTCGCGTGCGAACGTGACGCCGCGGCGCACGTCGGCCACGCCGGCGCAACGCAGGATCATCGCCGGATGGCGGTCGATCATCGCGTTCCAGATACTGCGCGCCTGATCGAAGCCCGTCTCGCCAGGTAGCAGGAGCTGGCCTCGGATACCGGATTTCAATTCGTCGATTGCGCTGCTGGACACAGTTGCCATGGCTTACCTCATGGGGAAGTGGAGGGTCCTCCCGGAACGCTAATCAGCTAACCGAAGTAAATCGAAAGCGTATTGAGAGGTTGGGTTGCGTCCAGTAAACGGAGCTGTTTCCGCAAGTCAAACACAGGTAAACCCGCGCTCGCGGTCGATGCCGCGCAAATGCTCGCCCGACAGGCGTCCGTGGGCGCATCGGCGGCGATAAACCGTGCCGGCGCCGAGGATGGTGGAAATGCTTCGGGAAAAGAGCGTGCGGCGAAGTGTTGGTTGCGCGCGGCACTGGTGGTTGCGCAGCGACACTTTGCACGTTGCCTGCGAGCGTGCGTGCGGGTTCCGCTCCGGGCTGGGGCTTTGCCGTTGTCGATGACGTTGCGATGTTTCGATGGTCGCCCGATCCGGCGTTTTGCTCACTCTGTGGGCGAACGCACGAAGCGCGCAAGCATGCGTGAGAGGGCTTCGAGTGAAGCTCGTGGTCGCAGTTGATTGCTGACTGGCTCGCGCGTCGAGTCGCGTCGAGTCGAGATCAGGGTGGCGTGCAGAGGTGCTTCGCGCGTGGCCTGACTGTGGGGTTGCCCTCACTCCGCTGCCGCAGTTATTCGCTTATGTGCGAATGAACACACGAAAAGAACGGTCGGTTGCGTGATAGCGAACATTGCTTCGTGAAAACCGCTTCGGGATTTGATTCTGGTTATTCGATTCTTTCGGTGAGATAGTCGG
>NZ_CYGX02000062.1 GCF_900019265.1 Paraburkholderia ribeironis | reverse complement strand
GCAAGGTCTTGCGGATTACCCCGTCGGGTTATCGGCGTCATGCCGCACAGCTTCGCGATCCGTCGCGGCGCTGTGCCCGAGCGAAACGCGATGAGTTTCTGCGTCCGGAAATCAAGCGAGTCTGGCAGGCCAACACGCAGGTCTACGGGCCCGATAAAGTCTGGAAGCAGATGAACCGGGAAGGTATTACGGTGGCACGTTGCACGGTCGAGCGGCTGATGAAACAACATGGTTTGCGCGGCGTGATTCGTGGCAAGCGTGTTCGCACGACCATTCCCGATGTTGTCGCTGCACGCCCGCTGGATCGGTGTTCGCCCGGCGCATTGTCGGCTGGCGTGTTAGTGCGTTGATGATCACGGACTTCGTTCTGGATGCACTTGAAGAAGCCTGTACGCTCGCGAACCAGACAAGGATGGCACGTTGATTCACCACTCCGATAGGGGATCGCGATACGTCAGCATTCGATACAGCGAGCGGCTGGCCGAATCCGGCATCGAACCATCCGTCGGCAGCCGCGGCGACAGCTACGACAATGCGCTGGCTGAAACGTTCAATGGCCTGTACAAGGCCGAACTGATTCATCGGCGCGCTCCGTGGAAAACGCGTGAATCTGTCGAGCTGGCTACGCTGGAATGGGTGGCGTGGTTCAACCATCATCGGTTGATGGAACCTCTCGGCTATATCCCGCCCGCTGAAGCTGAGGCAAACTACTACCGGCAATTCAGCAATACCATCGCTGCGCCGGCATCAACTTAAACCAACCAGCCTCCACGATTCCCGGGTCGGTTCAAATTGAACCAACACTTTGGCCCTTTGCGAAAGGCTTTCAAGGAATGGCGCAACGTTCACATCAAGACGATCCGTCACTTAGACCACGCACTGTTTGGCATATCTGGCAAACAAATCGTAATTGATCACGGTGTTGAAACCTTGACGGGCTGGAGTGTGGCTGACAGTACCCGGTGATCGACAAGAGTAACAGGCAGCGTTTCGCGCCGATTGGCGGGGCATGCGCCGACCCTTGCGGATGCGCGCGGCGGTGCTGAGAGCAGAAGCGTTGTTTGCTGTGTATGCAACGCTTATGCGCCAGGAAGTGTCGTGTGCGGTGTTTTTCCGGCTGCGTTGCCGTTTCCCGCTGTCGTTTCGCGCTGTCGTTCCGTGAGGCGCCGGCTTCAGGGCTTCAGGGTCCTGCAGGGTCCGCCGATGCGGCTTCGCGCCGCGCGCCCGGCGGCGTAAACGCCAAAACCCCACCGGCGCGCCGGTGGGGTTTTGGGTTG
>NZ_CYGX02000191.1 GCF_900019265.1 Paraburkholderia ribeironis | reverse complement strand
AGTACGGTCTCGTGGGCTCTCATCACCATGCACGTCGCGCAACATTACGTCGCGATCGTCGACGTTATCCTGCTGGGCATCGGCGTCGTCACGGGCGCGACCCGCGCGCGCGGACGCGACCGCTCTTCATAGCGCGACGATTTTCACAGCCTTTTTAAAGCCTTTTTCACGCGCCGACGCGCGCGAGTCCATTGATGTCGCGGCGGTCACGACGGCCACCGCGCGCGGGCAGTTTTTGCACGCCGCCATGACATTTTTCGACATAGTTTTTGAACTGACTCGGCGGGCAGGTTCTCCTACAGTTTCATCCGTCGCCACGCTGCATCTGCGAAGTGGCCCGAACCGTGAAGGACACCGCCGTGAAAATCCGCTCGCAAGTCTTCTCCTCGTTTTCTGATCTGCTGAAGCGCTCGTCGTCCGCGACGATGGCGCGCGGCGTGTCGCGGCGCATCGCGTTCGCGGCGGCCGCCGCCGTGGTCGGCGCAAGCGCATCGCTCGTCAGCGTGCCGGCGTGGGCAGGATGGTACGGCCACGGCACGGCGTACACGTCGCACGGCACGTATAGCGGCGCGCATGCGGCGTCGTGCGGCGGCGGCACCTGCAACCATGCAGGCGGCGTAATGGGTCCGTACGGCGGCATCGCGAGCAACTCAGGCA
>NZ_CYGX02000001.1 GCF_900019265.1 Paraburkholderia ribeironis | reverse complement strand
ACCATCTCGAGTTCGTGCTGGATCGGTGTCGGGTTCTTGAGCATGACGCTCATTAAACGACAAAGCCCGGCGCGTGGCCAGGCTTTGAGGGGGACTTTGTCAGCAGTCTGAGGCTCCCCCATTACTGGGGGAGCCGTTTTGCATTCACGGTTCAGTGCGGCCGCGAGGCAGCAATAACAAGGAGACGACGTGCGCAAAAATCCCACGCCTCGGAAAACGTCTGATCGCGCGCAGCGAACTGCACGTTGCCCTGCGAACGACGGTCGATGACATCGAACGACACGGCATCCGACTTGCCAACCGGCTGGCGACCACCACTTGCACCGTTCGTCGCGACGATCGAGTAATTGCCCAACAGAATCTTGAACGAGGCCATTTTTCTGCTCCAGAAAAAAGCCCGACGGAATACTGCCCAGCGGGGAGTATCCCCACCGGGCGAGTTGATTGTCAGCGGCGCACGCCGCCATTCAAGTTACAGATCAGGCTGTTGCTGCAGCCTTCGCGGCGGATCGAGCGACCCGCTGCGTTGTCAAAAGCGGAACACTGTTCGTGCTGCGCGTCATCCACTCGTCCGCGAAGTCTGTGCCGCGCAAGCGCGGACGATGAACGATCGCGGTAAAGCCTTCTGCACGCAGACGCTTCGCCAGCTCGACGCCACCCGCAACGCCGACAGACTTGCCGGTCTTAGGATCGACAGCGTCAAAGTCGACAAAGATATGCACCACGCGAATGCCGAAACCTTCTGGCACCACGAACTGACGCAGCAGCCCGATGTTCAGGCAGTACCACATCGGTACACCCGTCAGCATGTGTGCGGCGCACGCCGTTTCCAGACCCTCTGCGACGCCGATCTCTCCGTTCTTCGGCTCCATCAGACGTACGGCACCGCCAGCAAGCGGATTGAGCGTCATGTCGTTGAGCTTCGGGTCGAGGATTTCGCCGTCGGACGAAACGATCTGCGCCTTTGACGGCGTCGATCGTTCAAGAAAAGTCCGGTGCAGCGTGCCGAGCCGTCCATCGGGCAACTCGAACCGCGCGAGGATGCCTGGCCAGCTGCCGATCACCTTCTTCTCGTGCCGATACTCGAGCATGCCGAGTCGCAGCGCCGGCGAGGGTGCAACACGTAAGCCGGCCACGCGGGCGCCCAGATAACGCATCACCAGGTCACCAGCCGACAGGGGCTTCGCAGCATTCCACATCGAGTTCAGACGCTTGGCAGTGAACTCCGGGCTTGCCTTGCGCTTAGGCTTTGGTACTTCAGCAGCGCCAGCGATACGGGTTGCCCGCGGTGCAGGGCCACCGTCAATTTCACGCATCAGCCGGTACAGCCCCATCCGGTTGACGCGTGTGATTAACTGAAGGCCGTCGCCCGCCATCACATCGCCATTATTGCAATGGCGGCATACCCAGTCGCCTCGCCCACGCTTGTTGTCGTAGGTGAAGCGGTCAGTTCCGCCGCACATAGGGCATGCACATGCGTCGCCGGTGAGACGGTCTGCAGGCACGCCATAGCTCACCAGGAGCGAAATCCATTGCTCCGGGGAGAGCGAGAACCCGGCCAGCTTGCGCTGTAGCCACGCGTACTGCTCGGGCGTCAGCTCTTTTGCTCTTACAGTCATGAATCACTCTCCTTGAAGTGAGTGGGTTTTGGTCGGTGCCTGAGACAGGCGTAAAAACGCGTGCTCAAAAAAGCGGTCCGCGCATCGGCGGGCGGCTTTTTTCAGCAGACGGATTGGGTATATGGAACAGACGATGTCGCCAACGCTGGCGAAGAGATGCGTCGCACGACACACCCGAAGGTGTGCCGTTGCAACGAAGGTGAGGCAATACAGGAGAGGTTAAAGAAGTACGGTGAGACTTTGCGGGATCAAATCACGGACCACGCCGCGCGTGCATGGAAACCATGGAACGGTATGTCGTCGTCCATGTCCGAGAAGCCTCCGCCGCCGCCATAGTCCATAGACGCGCCCTCAGCATGTGCAGGCTGACGCGGTTGCGCAGCCGGGCGTCCACCAGCAGGCTGCTGTGTCGGACGACTCGCGCGCGGCTGGCCGGACTGATCATCGTCATCGCGTGATCGCCGGTCATCGCCAGGGCGACCGCCGAGCATCTGCATCTGCTCCGCGACAATCTCAGTCGAATAGCGGTCGGTACCGTCCTGCGCCTGCCACTTGCGTGTGCGGATGCGGCCTTCGAGGTACACCGACGAGCCCTTCTTCAGATACTCCGACACGATTTCCGCGAGACGCCCGAAAAACGAGACCCGGTGCCACTCGGTGGCTTCCTTCATCTCGCCCGAAGCCTTGTCCTTGTAGCGGTCGGTTGTTGCGAGCCGGATATTGGCCACAGCGTCGCCGCTGGGCAGGTAACGTACTTCCGGGTCAGCGCCGAGGTTGCCCACGAGGATAACCTTGTTCACAGATGCCATCTAAAACTCCTTTATTTAGTAATGGACCAGAGCCACTTGTCCCACATGACCTGTTTGCCGTCGACCATCTTCGGCGTGCCGTCGGTCCGTATTGCGGGCACCTGGATCTTGCGCAGACGGCGAACAGAAACGACATCGCCAACGGAGCAACGGCACTCGGCAATCGCTTCCTTGAGGCCTTCGCCCTGAAGCGTGCGTTCTCCCGTTCCGGTTTCGATGTGCATCGCAAACGACTCATAGAAGCGCCCAGGCCTTTTGCGATCCGGAAACTTCTCTTCGCCCCACGACACGATGCGGCCTATAACGCTCGCCCCGTCGTGATTCGAAACACGCCGCTCGCGCGCGGGCCTGCCGCCCGATGACTCGAACGGCTCATCGCCTTCGTTTGCTGTGGCTTGTGGCGCTATGTTGCTCGCCTGCGGTGCGCTTGCCACACCTTGAACGGCACCTGTGCGGACCTGACGGATCGCAGTGGCCAGTGCCTCCTTGAGCGCACAACGATGGATGCAGACCTGAGACCAGTACGGAATGAGGTCGGGGACGATCTTCATGCCGAACTCAGTTTGCTCGGCATGATCGTCAAATGCCGGCGCGAACTGGACAATGTGATCGCCCTCGTCGACAAAGAGATGTGGGACATCGCCGATCGTCACGATGGTTTCGTTCGGCGCCCCCTGCCCTACGACATGATGCGGAACGTTATGTCGCACGGTTGATGCCGACGCGTCATCGGTACTCGACGCCGCGGCGTGCGGGTTTTGATGGGGTTGAGAAGGAGCTTGATGGGAGGTGGCAGTCTTGCAAGGGAACATATCCGCGAGTACGCGGGAAAAGAGGGTTGCAGCATTCGGCATGTCTTTTCTCCTACAGCAGCGTGCCGAAGCACATGCGTTGCAGTTCGCGCAGATCGCGCGCAAGCAACGGCGTGCTCAGAATGACGTCCTGCATGATCTCAGGATCGACCCCGTTAACCTTGCACACGTATACGTAAGGCAGCGCGCCATCCCAGTAACCCATGATCCAACCGAGCGTCGCGCGGTAATCGTCCGCGTCGATCTTGCGGTTACGCAGGCGCTCCGCGAGCAGGTCCGCACAGTCCATAAGAGACTCAGGCATGCTATCGCCGCGTCGGCTGTCGCTTGCAAGCGAAATCAATGCGTCGACCATCTTGTCGCGCACTTCCTCGCTCCACAGGTGCGGATCGGGCAGCGGGTCCGGCCTGGCTGGGGTGATGAGTACCGGCGACGAGTCGCCGAACATGTCGAGCTGCCATGCAGCTACTTGGGGTTCCATGGGATTGCTCCGTGATGCCGGCAATCTCATGGCCCGTGTGCGGGAATGGGATTCCCGGCGGGGTTCAGGAGCCGTCACCTGGGCAAAAGAGCCCAAGATGACGGTAAGGACTAGCGATAGCCTGACTGGGTCAGGTACCGGTCTTGAAAGGGATAACAACGGCCGACTTCGCGTACTGCTTCGTCGACGCCGGTTTGGCATTGCTGTCGTTCGACGCAGGCATGCCCGTCATTGCAGCGGCCTGTGCTTTCGCTTGGGCTGCAACACGTGCAGCCGCGGCGAGCTTTTCAGCTTCGGCGCGCGCAGCTTCAGCTTCCGCTTCAGCTGCAAGGATGGCCTTGGACTTCTTCTTCATTGCCGACGCTACCCACGCGACAGCGAACAGGAAGAGAAAGACATCGATGATGAACGACTGAGATGCGAAGTACACGATGAAGCACAGGGCGAGCAGTTTGCCCGGTGCTTTAGCCGCGTCTTTGAACAGGACTCGCAACATTTTTCTCTCCAGAAAAATCAACAGGGAATGTCCGGACCATGTCCGGTGGCTTCGATGCTCGATGAGCAAGGAAACACGGCGCGAAGCGCTTTCGTGCGGACCCGGGAAAGGCGCGCACGAAAGCACTGGCAGACCGACGAGAGCGTAAGAAATACGAAGGACGCGCGCGATCACTCGCGGCAGATCGATGCGTCGCAAGACGCGGTTGAACAGGACCAGATTAACCGCGACAGCAGCAACGGCCACGCCGAATGCTTGCGAATGTCGTGCAGCTTTGACGCGTGAGGACACGCTTCGGCCTGGTCCGCCTTAGCCGGTTCAGAGCCTTAACCCGGAAACCTCGACCAAACCATGTAGCTTTCGGGGCGTCGTGAAAGCTCACGGCCCGCCCGCGATCAGTCGACGACTTGACTTTGCCGAAATCCAGACAGACTGAACCTGTTACTTCTTAAGGAGCAGGTACATGCACTGGATCATTTTTGCGGCGGCGGTTTATCTGGCGTGGCGGTTTTTCTGCAGGAAGGCGAACGCCCGAGTCGGGCGTTCGAATCAGGCCGCCGTTCCCACCCTTCGGAGCGAACAGAGCGGTGACGCAGGCGAGGCGATCGTTCAGGCAGAGCTTCATGCAACGCTCTCCTGGCTATGCGGCGATAACTTCTATCTACATGATGGCCCTCTCCTTCTGAACCACGCTCCTGGCACCGAATTTCCGACCGCCGAGGTCGATCATCTTGCCATCACCCCTTTCGGCATTTTCGTTGTCGAAACGAAGAACTGGACGGGCCAGATCATGCCAGGGCGCGATGAACTTTCGATCGTACGCGTGGGCGCCGATGGGCACAGCGAAGTCCGCCGTTCGCCGCTGGCTCAAAACCGCTCGAAAGTCGGCTTTCTTCGCTCCGTGTTGCCCGCTGTCTGGTGGGTCGAAAGCATCGCCGTGTTTCCCAACAAAAACTGCGAGCTATCGCCGGCACTGCCCGTCAACCTCATGCGGATCGATGATCTGCGCCAGTGGCTACGCACTCGAATGGCGCTGCACGAAAAGCGCGGTCGAGTGCAGGTCAACGTCCATTCCGCTCGCGAGGCTCTAATGGCTCTCGCTGAAACGGGATCGGATTCTATCCACCGTCATCGATTGAAAGTGAGGGAAAACCCTAAAAAATTACCGCATTTTTCCTAAAGTTCCAGAATTTCTTGCCGTTTGAAAGTTGGCTAAAAAGACGGCAATCCGATCACAAGACCGTGAAAGCTATATGAAGCTGTGCTTCTTAGCGACTTTTCGGGCCGAAAACGACGCGTATTCTGGGCGTACGCGCGACGAAGACAGGGTTCATACCAGTCCGATCCGCCATGCTTGGACCGAGCGTGAAACAAGAACCAAAAAGAATGGAGTTTTGTTGTATGCGACATGAAATGCCATTGAACGCAATGTGCATGCACGTTCCCCGCGCTCACTGCGCCGGCTCGCCTCCCCTGCCGCGACGTGCGACAGAGTCCGCGCAGCCTGCCTCTCGTCCAGCGCCAATCCAGCCAAGCGCGACCACAAGACCAACCTCAAGAGAGCAAGTTGACGTCCTCTCCTGCCTAAAGGCAGGGGATTCCCACAACTGGCGATGCACGTCCGCATCGGAGAATGTTCAAGGCAGCATTGGTATCACGATCATGCACGACACCACAGCTACTGCAGGCCCACTCTCTTACTCGCAATCCCGCGATACCTTTCGGCCGCGTCGTGCTGTCTTTCGAGCCGCACGACGAACAGGACTGGGAAGAACCGCTTTCGTTCACTTCCTCGAACGTGGCCCCGTGCGCGATCGCCTTGTAGCGGAGCTTGTCCCGGAAGGAAGACCAGGATGCGTCGTAGACGCTTTTCGCCATCCTGGTTCTGGCGAGCCTTGCGGCCGATACGTTTCCGACTGCGATGTAATCAAACCGACGCACCAGATCGAGCGCGAGCTTGTGCTGGGAATCGGCGCGGGCATTGGCCACCTTGGCATGCAGCTTCGCGATATGCCGCTTGTGCTTGCGCGCCCGCTGCGCCAGCGCAAGCTTGTCGGCCGTGCGCCGGCCGAACCGGTCATTGGGCAGCTTTTCGCCCGTGGAGAGAGCGGCAAAGTGCTTCAGACCAAGGTCGATGCCAACACCCGTGCGAATCGGGCGTGCGGGGACGTCGGCCACCTCGATCGCGATGTTGAGGAACCAGTTGCCGCGCGCGTCCTGAGCGAAGTTGGTCCCGTCCTTGATCTTGCCTTCGGGCAGCGGGCGGCTGTCGAACACACGGAACGTGTTGCCGGCAAAGCGGAACGCTTGACCCTCACGCTTCAGGTCGCGGCCCTTCAGCGGTACCCAGCCGAGCGACTTCCTGCCGCGATAGCGCAGGTAAGCACGCCGGTGCTGGCCGCGCGACTTCGCGTACTGCTCGCAAGTTGCATTGACCGTGCCGGAATGGATGCCAAGTTCCTTGCTGCTGCCGGTGGTCAGCATGTTCAGGTCAAAGCCAGTCGGCCACTTCCTGCGCCACCGGAGCGCATGCTTCTGCGTGTCGTTGCAGAAGTTCCAGACGTAGTTTTCACCGCCCGGCTTTGCCGGTTCAACAGGCCGTTAAGCGACTTCACGCGATAGCGGTAGACGAGAACCATGCCGGTAATTCTAACGCGGGAATGCCGCCTGTTGGCGGCGCTCCTTTCCTCCCCGCCATGAATGGCGGGGTTTCCCGGAGTAACTGATGAGCAACCGTAACGACATCGCAACGGCGGCCGACGACGACGATTTTGATCCGACGCGGCCCGAAGGTAACGAAAGTAACGACAACAACGGAATCGAGCGCGATCTTCCCCTCGCCTTTGCGCACGTTCCCTCAGAGACGGAAATCAGCCGACTGGTCAAACAGTTTTTTGGCGGCGACGCGATCGGCGATGCGCTGCGCGCTTCGATTGCCGAAGAAGCGGAGGACGTCGCACACTCGACTCGCAAGATCCTGCTGGAACACATGCGGATCGGCGGCTCGTTCTACCACATCCGTACCCGCGTCGAAGGTCACTTCGTGAACACCCTCGGCGACACGAAGCAGGTCCGGCACAAAGCAGCCGAACTGGTCTACAGCTTCCTCGAAGCCACCTTCCGGAAAAAGCGGGATTCGGTCTACCTCTACATGCGCTGCTACGAGCGGTTCAGCACGAACAGCGGCGCCGTCGAAATGCTTTCGATCAGCGATATGCAGTTGCTGGTCAACAAGGACGACGATGTCGTCGCGATGGTTATTGAAGCAAAGCGTGAGAACGCTGAACTGAGCAAGCGCGACGTCAAAAAACTCATTGCGCAATACGAGGATCGAATCTCCGACAAGGATAGCGCATTGGAAACGGTGACGAGCCAGCTCGCCGAGATTTACGGCCAGCTTGACGACGCCAAGAACGATAACGAACGTCTGACGGTCGAGGCACGGCGTCTGAACCAGGAACTCCAGCAGGGCAAGGAGTCTCTGCGCAAGACGATGGTCGATCTGAACAATGCGGAACAGGCGACAAGCGGCCTGCAGAGCGAAATTGCCAAGCTCGAGCGCGAAGTCACGAACAAGACACGCGAACTCTCCGAGGCGCACGCGAAAGTGCAGATCAAGGAAGTCGAAGTCGAAGTGACGCCCGAGGCCATCAGGAATCTGGAAAACGCCACTGAAGCCAAGCTCGCGGAACTCAAACGCGTGACGGCTGAGTGTGACGCCGCAAAGACGCGTCTTGCCGACCTCGCAGAGCGCAAGGTGAAGGAGGAATCCGAAGTCCAGCAGATGGAGGCCGTAGAAAAGCGGGTTTCCGGACTGGTCGAGAAATTCGGCTCCTTCATTCAGGATTACCACAGCGCACAGCTACTAGTGACGGCGGACGGCTCGGTCAACCGTTACAAGGGCCTGCTCGGCGGGCTTGCTGATCTCATCGGCAAGTTTCACGGGGAATTGGTGGCAGCAGTTCGCGCAGCCTGAGGCCTCAGGCAATTAGCAACAAGAGAGATAAAAGGACAAAAGCAGTGAATAACAAAGAAAATTATCGGGCGATCGACCGGTTCCACGTACCTGAATGGCTCATCGACCAGATCCAGGTGGTCAACTTCAATCTGGTCGACCATCTCAAATGGATGCTGAAAAACGACGGGCGCTTCAACGAGGTGTTTAACGTCGAGCGCAAAGAGATCGAGCAGCTGCAACTCAACCAGTCTTCGCTGCGGAGTCTGCTGCGTGCTCCGTTCCTGATGGTCGAGCCGACCCTACAGTCAGTTGAAGATTGGCGCTGTTTCGTCGACAACACGGCGACGACCGTTGCCGTCGACGAGCTTCGTCGCAAGACGCCCCCGCTGGATTCATTGCTGGCCTACGCAGTGAATCAGCAGAACGTCGTTTTCGTTTCGTTGATGACCCAGGTGCTCAATATCAGCGTGATGAGCGCACCCCTGCTCGGTATTTCGACGGAGCTGGCCAAGTACCTGATATCGGTCCCGACTCACAAACTCAATCTTGCCGTGACGCGCATGAAGGAACTCCCCCTGTTCCGCTGGCGCTTCGACAGCCCGACATTCTGGTACGAGTTCACTGCAAGTACGCTGACGGACGAGCTTGTCGCCCATCAGATCATGCTGACTTCGCCGTCGCGCGTCGGCAATCTGCCGTACGCAGCGCAGTGGGGTGAACTGCGCCTAGGCCGCCTGAAAAACGAGGCTTTCGCGACCGCCATGATGGCATATGGCCTGCGGGCTTCGACTGCATCGAACCTGTTCAATCTGAATCAGCACCAGATGCGTACCCGCTATCACCAGATCCACGGCAAAAGCTCGCCCTGCGGCAACACGGCGACGTCGTTGTCATGGTTTGTCGAGACGCCGATTCACCGCCTGCATGCAACCGTCTACGCATGGCTGTATCGATCGGCGACAGCAATGGACGCAAATCCGGCCGAAGCTCTGCTTGCGACAAACGATGTCTACGATCGCCTGTTTGGCGGAAACAGGCTCATCATGCCGGACCGCGGTTGGAACCTGATCCGTTCCATGGCGGCCGACGCCCGTCTCACTGTCGCACCGTGCCGCGGCTGTGGCACACACTACGTTGTTTCCAACAACGACGCGAAGATCGAAATGCACAACCGCTTCCATTGCCCCGCTTGTATGCAGCAGCTCGGCGCGCGCAAGCGCGCAGCACGGAGGACCAATGCTGACGCCTGATACGAGCACTTGCCGTGATCTGCCAGCCGGCCTGGTCGTTTTCGACGTCGACGGCAATGCGCAATTCGGATGGCAGAACCCCGAGACCGGCGTTTACTACGCTGAAGCAGACGGCCAGGTAATCGTCAATGCTGTCGGCGCTGTCGGCTGGCAAGCCGGGCGTATGCACTGAGGCTATGGACGACTTCGATTACATGGCACCGGAGAGCAGCGCGGCCTGGCTGGAAGGACACGGGGACGGTCGCTTCGAACGGTACGAGCGCTTCTATCAGAGCGAACGTGCAATCGACGCGGCTGGCTTCGATCTCGAAAAGACGAACGAGGGATACGGTAAATGGGCGAGCGAGCAGCGCTCCCGCTTGGTCACGTTGCTCGCGGAGCCATGGGTCGGCCGGATAGCCATAGCGCTTTTTGCAATCTTCATGGGGGCGCGACTCGTGCCAGAACTGGCGAGGCTTCTCCCGGAAGCCACTGGCTTTGGGTTGGTGGTTGCCTTCATCGGGCTGCGGATTTTTCATCGGCGCAGGCGTCAGCGTCGCTAGCTTGCCCGCTCGGCTCAAGACTTACGAATAATTTCCGATATATCTACAATGCCGACGCGCTGGAAATGCGCATTTATGCGAAATCGAGACGCGAAACGCACGCGGCAGCACGAAGACTTGACTTCGCTCGGCGCTCGTTAAGATGGAATCAAGGTCGCGCAAGGGGCACGGCCAAAAACAAATCCAAGGAAGTTAATAATGAAGAAGAACATTTCTCTGACCGCCGTTTCTTTTGCCGCCGCGCTTGCCCTCTCTGCATGCGGCGGCGGCGGCGGTGGCAGCAGCGGGAGCAGCAACACTGCGGCAGCCTCCACATCGACCGCAGTCACGAATCTGACGACGCCGCAGTACGCGACGGGTAGCGCGCAACTCGCGGCTTTCAACCTGCTCAACGCGCAGCGTCAGCAATGCGGCTTTGCGGCGTTTCAGGACAATGCGGTGCTGGACCTGGCAGCACAGTCCCATGCTCAGTATCTGGCTACGACGAATAACGGCATCTCGGATACCGAAGTGTCGGGCAACGCAGGCTTTACCGGAGTGACGTATGGCGACCGGGCGGTGCACTTTGGCTATCCGCAGACTATCTCGGTCGCTGGTGTGAGTGCTGGCTTCTACACCAGCCAGAAGCTGACGGAAGACCAGTACGGTCAACAGCTCGTCTATGGGTGGCTCTCTGGCATCTATCACATCGCAATCGCAGTGTGGCCGGCAACGTCGGTCGGTATCGGCAATTATGAAACGACGTTCAACGGCTTCCCGCAGCTCTGGGCGTCGCTGACCTTCGCGAACATGCAAGCCAAATTGGCGAGCGTGCCCTTGACCTTCCCGTGCCAGGGCACGACAGGCGTTGCCTATTCGGCTGGTGGCGAAACGCCGACACCGCCGAATACCTCAGGCAACTGGGGGACCCCGGTAGCTGTCGCCGGCAATCTGACCGACACGATCCGTCTGCAATCGGGCACGATGACAGATACGGCGGGCAACGTCATTACGTTGCAGGTACTCGACTCGGCGAGCGATCCGAACAAGCTACTTCCGGCGTTCGAGGCCGTCGCCTATCCCACCGCGCCGCTTACGCCGAATGCAAACTACACAGTGTCGATCAACGGTACGGTGAACGGCACCGCGTTTTCGCGGAACTTCACTTTCACAACGGGCAACATCATCGGATGATGTGATCCGGATGCCGCAGACGGATGAGCGGCGCCAGGTGAGATGAAATAAAAAAATGCCCCATCAGTTGACGATGGGGCATTTCCATTTGTGGATTACACGGGTTAGTGGTTGGAGCCACTGCACGCATACGCGGGGTCTGGCGGCGGCGGGGCGCTTGGGTCGGGGTTTTGGGCGCCGGTCGGGTACAACGATGCGTCTGGCCAATTGTCGCCAAACGATGTCAGGTAGAAATTGCCCGAACTGTCCGGCAATACCGGCAGTCGCTGACCGGTCCAGTACTGGTAGTACGAAGTGGAGCCATCCGACCAGGTCGCCTGGTAGAGCAATACGGGCATCGTGCCACTCTTGCTGCCATTCGTGAAGGCTGCGCAATCCTCCCATACATCGAATCCGGTAGCCGACACGATGGTGAGCGGTGGCGTTGTCGGCTGGCAAAACGCGGGCGTCCAGC
The DNA here is from genome assembly GCF_900019265.1 of Paraburkholderia ribeironis. GTDB lineage: Bacteria > Pseudomonadota > Gammaproteobacteria > Burkholderiales > Burkholderiaceae > Paraburkholderia > Paraburkholderia ribeironis. The sequence goes on along the minus strand of NZ_CYGX02000001.1, from coordinate 34,055 downwards.
TCGATCCGGTCCATGTCGGCGCAGAAGTTTGGGTAGTTGCTGGTGGGCAGACAGGCGGTGCCTGATAGTTGCACACCGGCGCTGAGTATTGCGAGCCGATCCACTTCGCTGGGGTTATCGTCGTATAACCTGGTGTACTCGGACACGTGGGCGCGGTCTGCCACGCTGTTGTGAGATGACCGACGCACGTTGAATCCTGGTTGTTGACCGAACACCTCACTGGCCCTGCCAGAGCGGCGCGGCTACCGAGCATCGTGCAAACAACCAGCAAAACTCTAATGAAGACCTTCGTCAGGCTCATTCTTTCTCCCATCAATAGGCGCAAAATGTATTAGCGACGGCACTGCCGGCTATGACCGTTCCATTGCCGTCCGTGATGTAGACCGTCCAGGGGCCGGTTCCAGTCGTCGGGTAATTGATCGCGGCAGTCGGATCGGTGTATGTGCTCTGCCCCGTCACCACGATCCCTGGCGTGCCGCCCGCAGGACACACGGGACCCGGCACATAGGTACCGCCGCCGGAAGGGATAGCGGTGTAGCCGTACCAGAGCTTCGGTCCGCCAATTGGCATCCATTGCAGGACACCGGACAGGTTCTGGCACGACAGCATCAGCCCCGAGTTGTCGCTCGCGCCCGTCATCGCATTGACCTTCGGGCACGCCGTCCGGGGCCAGCCAATGGCGCCTGGCACGACCGTCGTGCCGGCGGTGACGCTGGTGCCCGCGGCTACCGCACCGCTTGCGGCCACAGCGCCCGTGGCATCAACATTCGCGGCGCTCACCGTCCCCTCTGCATCCAGATCGTGAACGTTGTGCAGGCTGACGTGATTGACGTTCTGATCGCCCGTCCATGTCAGCGCGCCGTCACGCCGGATATAGACCGAGTTCCCGTCCGACGTTGGCCCGTTGGTCGCAAGAATGGCGGCCGCGACACTGCCCAGTGGATTGGTCGCGGTCCACGCACCGTTGAGACCGGTGATCGTTCCCGCGTTCTGCACTTTCGAATACCCGAACGCGTTGCCGCCAGCCTGCGCTATCTGCGCCGCGCCGACGACATCAGGCTTTCCGCCACGCGTCAGCGGCTTCGACGGATACATGACGTAGGTGACGTGGCAGTCGCCCGCGCTGGCCGTACACGTTGCCGGTCCGACACTCATGCTGATCACGTATGACCCGCCCCAGAACGGCCCCGGCGCGTGAGGCTGTTTCAGGTTCCCCTGCGTAAAAAGGTCATTGATGGTCGGCGGATTGGTGATGACCGGGACAGGGCCGCCCGCAATCAGCGTTGTGTAGTTGTTCGTCACCCAGTCAGATAGCGCCGAGTTGATGACCGCCTCGTTCACACCTTCCGCCGTCATGACCTGCGTGCGCCGCTTCGCGGCGTCTTCCCTGATCGCGACCGTGGTCATCAGCGCGGCGGCCACCAGCACGACCACCATCTCAACGATGCTGAACATGGGCAGCGATCCTTAGTTGTTGTGCGTCGCGTACATCGCGATGGTCGCTGTTGCACCACCCGACTTGCACGCCGTCCCGGCCGTCGATCCATTGAACGTCGTATTCGGATCGGAGACCGTCGTCCCGTTGACGGTAACCTTGGTATAGGCGCCCGCAATTGCGCCCACCGCCAGCGAGCAGACGGTGTCGGGAACCGGATAGGTCACGGCCATTGCATCGTCCGTCGTTGCGATGGTGGCGGGCACAGCCGTCACCGAGCCGCCGAAGATGCCGGTCAGGGTGCCGGATGCCGTGTTCACCCTGGCGCCTGCCGAATCGAAGGCGTGATTCTGTGCAAGCGTGAGCAGCGACTCGGCCGAGAAATCAATGTCGTTCGACGTTGCATCCTGAATGCCGCTGCGGAACAGTTGCGCCTCGCTTTTGAACTGGTGCGCGTGGATACGATCCATCACGAAGCTGCGGCCCTGGTAGACGATGAGTGCGAGCAGCGCCGCACCCGCCATGACGGCTGCCGCCTCGATCATCGAAAGCTCGCCCGACTGCCTGCGCCGGCGGGCCATGCGCAGCATCGCTGCCCTGCGTTGTTCCTGGGTCTGGATCTGGTTCGGCTTGTTGTTCATGATTGATTTGCCTCTGTCAATTGATTGCAGCGGATGTGGTCGGAGAAGAGTCGAAGCTCGCAGCGCCGGTCGCGACATACGATCCGATGCCAAGCACGAAAAACAGCATGACGGCGAAGCCGAGCAGCACGTAATGCGTGATGCGCGCATTGCGACGCACGGTGGCGACGACGCGGTCCAGCGAATGACGGCCGAGAGTCTTGATGGCCTGGACGAACTGGTCGCAACCCGCCGCGTCGGCGATCGTGTCGATCACCATTTCGGAGAAGATGCCGGTGTCGAGCGCCCGCATCGGTTCATCCGGGCGCTGCGTGAGCCGCCGGCTCATGCGGTCAACGTGCCACCTGAGCCACGGGTCGGCGGTCTTCGCAAAACGGTCGAGCGCCGCCCGTAAGACCAGGTTCGAATCGAAGAGACCCGCAAGCGACACGATCAGCAGGGCCGCACGCAGGTCGCGACGGTTACGCCACATCAGCGGCATGGCATCGACGCGGTTACGGAAGTGTCCGGTCCAGCGTTTGAGGGTCCAGAAGTACAACGAGACGAGGCCCGCGACGATCGCACCGCTCAGCCACCAGTACTGGTAGCAGAACGTGTCGATCGCATAGAGCGTCTGCCCCATCGGCAACCATTGATCGACCGGCTTCGTGTCCGCCACAGCCGGGAAGATCTCTCCGCCGAACAGCATGCAGAACATGTAGAGATAGACAATCAGGAACGCCGGATAGGCCATTTCCAGCGACGTCGTCGACGCGAGCACCCCTTCTGCATGAGCGGCCATTTCCGCCAGCTCCAAGCCCCGCACCGCGGCGTCTTCGCGCGTCGACGTACCTGCAATGTCAAGGAGCGTGTGTTCCTGGCTTGGAACGAACGGCCTGAGCGCAGTGGCAAAGTCATCGCCGGCGACCATGCGTTTCGCGACTGCCTGGAAAACTGGCCACGTCAGCCACTGGCGCGAGCGATGACGTTTTTCGAGGGTGTTCAGCCGCTCGAGCAGCGTCTCGCGATTGCGCAGCCCCTTGGCCGCCACGTCCAGACGCGTCTCGCGATAGAAGGTCTCGCGCATCTTCTGGAAGCGCCATCTGGCGATGCGCAGCCGCTCCTTTTGCGGCAGCGCCATGAACAGCGAATGAATCAGTCCGCGGATCACGACGGCATTCTCCCGTCGCGGTCACCGAAGATCCGGTAGTCGCCGAATGGGCGCATCGCGGTGTCGACGAAGCGCGGATCGATGATGCCTTGTGACGCCTTGTAGAGCGCGTGCTCATAGATGGTCTTGCCCGTCATGTCGTCGCTATCAAAGCCGGTCGTGCGCGCCGATCGCCATACCTGCTCCGCGCCGCGCCAGTCGCGTTCGGCAACACAGTCGAGAAACTCCATCGTTGGCCGGAAGATTTCCATTGCAAGCGTCTGCCCCTTCGTGCCGGCCGCCACCTTGCCCGCCCGCGTGAACAGTCCCTTCAGGCGGCAGTGTTCGCAACCGCCGTCGTCGCGGCACGCCATCTTCGAAGTGTCCAGGCCGAATTTGCGTTCGAGCGTTTCGATCTGCGCCGCGGACATCACGTCACGTGCCGGCACCTTGCAGTGCGGGCACAACAGGGGGATCAGTTTCTGGTTCGCGACGGCATTGACGAACTTCTCGGAGGACACTTCGTCCATCGGCAACTGCAGGCGCCCGCCGGCGAGGCGCATGAATGCACCAATCGCACTATCGGCGTGAAGCGTGGTCCGGACCGGGTGCCCGGTGAGCGCGAGTTCCGCCACGAGCCCGGCGACGACACGATCGCGGATCTCCCCCACCGTCACATCATCCGGGTCCATCCGCATGAGCGAGCGGATCACCTCGGCGCACTTGCGGTTCGCTTCTTCGTCCGTCTCATCGGGACGGCGCGGAATCGAAATATCAGAAAGCCAGGGCTGCGGATACTCGGACGGTTCGTTCACAGCGAACTGCTTGCGCAGATCGCGCGCGGTGAGCATGTACGAGAGCGCACGCAGCAAGGTCGATTTCGCCGACCCCGTTTCGCCTGTGAAGATCGAGACGCCGCCGCTGACGTTACACAGCGAAGCAATGATGAGAAGCTGGCTAGGCTCGAGCCCCATCTGTTCGGGCATGAGCACCTTGCAGTTGCGGAAGTTGCCGTCGAGCAGACGCAGCGCCACATCGAAGCCACCGACGAGCGGCGTGCTCTGCCAGCGGATGTTGAGAATGTCGGTATGAACAACGAGCGGGATCATCGCCGACTGCGGCGCGGTCGGCTGGAACGTCTCGCCGGAGTTCGTGTTGCGCGCGACGAGATCCTGATAGGCGGCAGACAGCGCGCGACGCACCAGCGCTTTGGGCAGCCTGCGGTACGTGTAGAGGTCGCCGTTCACACGGAACCGGACTTCGACATCGTCGTTGAAATCGCGGTACTCGTAGTGAATGTCGCTGGCACCGTAGCTATGCGCGGCTTCCGTAACGTCACGGAACGTGCCGATCGCGCGCGAACTCTCAGGAATGATCGCCGCCGACCGGTTGCGCTCGCGTGCGTAGATCGCGGCAATCACCGTGTCCGTCGCGATCATCTCTTCATGCACCTTGATATCGGCGCGCTCGAGATCCATCACATAGGTCGGATAAAGCGCGGACTCATGAAAGGCCCGCGTCGTGACGACGATTGCCATACCGGCCTGCACTTCGACCGCCACAAACTCACGGCGTGCGGCATCCGTAATGCGCAGCGTCGCATCCTGGCCCCGCTCACTCAGAATGCGCTTGAAAGTCAGTGCGTCGGCGGCGACCAGTTGCGGCAGGCCTGACGGCAGGAACTCAGCCTGCTGCCTGACCAGATCCGCGTGCGCATGGAGCTCGTGCACCTCCTGCACCTCTTTAACGGGCTCGGTCGGCGGCACAACGTCATGCGCTTCGGCCCGCAGCTCGCCAGACTCAGCAATCGGAGGCTCCATCATGGGAGGCTCCATCGCTGATTCGGGAGCAACGGAGCGCTTCGTTGCTGCGACGCTGTCGGCGACCGGTTGCGCTTCAGCCGTGCGATGCATCGCCGGTTCATCCTGCGCTGCGTGCCCAGTTGCTGAGTGCGCAGTTGCTTCCGGCTGTGTCAGACCAACGCCCACCGCTTCATGCGAGTCCCCTTCATTGGCGTCGACGTCGGTGACGTCCGCCATTCTCAGCCGCATGCCCAGCGTCATCGGCTGTCCCGGCTTCGTGTCCACAGGCTCTGCTTTCAGCGGCCTGCTTTTGCGCACGAAGCGCGGCTCGCGATCGGTGTCCTGTTTGCCGTCTGCACCGGCGATAGGCATCGACGCCGCGGATTCGTCCGTGAACCCGGCGCGCAACGCACGGAACCGCCCAAGAATGCCGCGCGAAGACGGCTCGTCCTTTTCAATACCGTTGAACAGGCTCATCGTCAGTTCCCCATCGCAGAAAGAGGAGTGCCAGCAGGGAGCGGTCCACCCAGATCATTCAGCGCTCGCGCCGGAATGCCGGATGCCTGCGGGTTATCCGGCGTATTGGCCGTGCCGCCGCTGATGGTTTCCGTCCAGATACGCCTGCCATCCGCGACGGTGACGACGAATCCATCAACTCGCTTCACGGTCCAGCCATTGAGCAGCTTCGCGCCGACGTGCGCGGGATAGGCGGCGTTGCGGTACTCGTACAGCACCGACGTCCCGTGCATGTCGCTGAAAGCGCCAACGAAGCGCACCGGTTCCGCCCGGGAACTCGCAGACGTCGCCCTGACGACGGGTGCCGGTGCGGGCGCACTGGCCGGCGCGACCGAACTACCCTGCTGCCCGCCATTGCCACCAAGCTGGCGTGCGATCTGCAAACGGGTAATCTGGTCGATGTCGTCGATCGACAGATGCGGCGTGGCGGGAGCCGATACCGGCTGCGCGGCTGGTTGGGATGCCGCAGAAGGCGACCTGGCCAGAGGGCTGGCTGTCGCCGCACCGCTAGCCGCTGCAACGCTCGCGGACGCGGGCGAACCCATGTCGATATCGGCTGTGGGTACGCGCGCGCCTGCTGGCTGCGTGTGTGGCGCAGCCGGCCTGTTTTGTTGTGCCTGCGCGGCGCCAGATACCAGCGCCAGGGCACAGGCAATCGCTGTCAGCCGTTTAGTCGAGAACATAGTATTTGCCCTTCGCGATGAAATGGATACCGGCCTGCTCGTTTGCCGGGTTGGACTGGTTGCGTGAAGCGCCGCGCTCATCGAGCTTCAGCTCGACCGTCATGCTGTCGAGCGTCATGTCGGGAGGCAGCTTTGAGAGCAGAACCGCCTGCCACCGGTATCCGCTGATTTCCCAGGCGCCGACACGAATCATGCGTGGCGGCCGCGCGCCGGGCGTGCCAGGCGTGATCGCCAGCAGCGGTTTCGACGGCTCGAGATTCACCTTGTAGCCATAGCTGGCAAGCTCGAATGGCTTCGTCGACAACCGCTGGGGCGGCGTCTGCAGCATGTCGATGAGAGCCTGTTCCGACGGCCACGTCTTCGCATCGTTGTTCGCCACCACATTGACCTCAGGGATCAACGGACCACGTGCGCCCAGATGCAGACCATCGGCGTCGAAATGAAGCGGGCGCAGCGCCTGGGGTGCAGCGCGACCAAAATCGTCGAAGCTGCCACCGTAGCGCCTGTAGGTGATCATGCAATTGCCCTTTGACGCGCAGACTGCCTTGTCAAAAACCCAGCCTGCGATGACCGTTTCACTGTTGCCAAGTGCGGCGAGGATGGCCGGCGCCAGTTCATTCGCGCGCGGCATCTTCGCGGCGAACGTCTGACGCACAAGCGCGTCATATTTCTCTTCGAACGACGGCTCTTTCGGCGCAGGCGGGGGCGGCGGATTGAACGAGTCCATCAGCTTGATGCCCCCGAAGACAGCGGCCGCGACTATCACCAGCAGAGGCACGACTGTCGGCAGGTTGACCGGTACCTTCGCGATGCGGCCAGTCTTGCGATCCCCAAGCAGCGCGGCAGCGCCGAAGTTCTCGTCCACGTCGCCAACGGCCTGGCCGGAGCCGAGCGTCGTCAGCGTCAGGTTGAGCCTCAGGCATTCCTGCTCGATCGCCAGACGCCTCTCGTGCGCCTTCGGGGCCGTCAGGACTTCGTCGCTGCGCACGACACCGCGCACCACGAAGACAACATGCACGCGCTGGTCGTCCTGCAGCATCACGAGTACGGCAGCCTTGCCTTTCACCCGTTCATGCTGCGCAATGCGAGCCGCGCCCGAGTAGAGCCTGGCGCCCCTGATCTCGCCCGTGTCAGGTGCGCAAAAGCCGCCAATGATGTCTTTGCCGCTCCGGTACTCGACGTAGTGCGTCGCACCGAAGTCGTCGGCGTAACGGCGGCGCTCGGCGCGCATCTGTCTGGCCGGATAGGCGCGCCAGTCCAGCCCGAAGACCAGGCGCGCGTTCCTGTCGCGCGGCAGTGGATCGGTAATGTGCATGCCCGCGCTCACATCGACGGGACGACCGTAGCCGTCAGCATGATCACCTGGAAGGTCTTCGACTTGTTCCACAGACCCGTGATACCCGCAATACCGCCATTCGTCGTGCTGTCCGCAAGGTCCGTCATCTGGCCGTAGAGCACCACCGTCTGGCCGTCCGAGAGCGCGATCGTCTGATCGTCCTTGGTGCCGGTCGTGTGCGCCAGCTGGATCTGTTGCAGCGTCTGGCCAGACCCGACCGACGCCGACGTGAACGGACCATTCAGCTTTGAACTGTCGCTCCAGTACGCGAGGATGATCTGGTTATGGTCGTTGACCGACGGCAGGATATTGACGAAGTCGCCCGTCGTCACGGTCCCCGGCGTCAGGCCCGGCACGCCACCGGAAGTGGCCGTGAGGCTGCCTGCCGAAGCCGTCGTCGAACGCAGATAGTCGTCGCTCTGGAACGACGCAATGGAAACCGGCAGGCCGTTGAGTGTCAGCTTCGTCTGCGTGTTGTCCTGCACCGTCCGGCCATACTGGTTAAGCGCATTGAGCACGGCATTCGTGCCCGAGAACGGCGCGTTCGATTGCAGCACGGACAGGCCGACCGTACCCCCGCCCGAGGCGAGCGACGTGGGTGCCGTGAAGCTGATCGCATACTTCGCCAGGCCGTTCTGGATATAGTTGAACACCACATCGGCATTCACGCCCGCCTGACTGCCTCTCGTCAGCGCAATCTGCAGCGTGCGCACACGCAGCATCACCTGACGCGTCGAAACTGCATTTTCCTGGGCGAGCAGCCTGCCCATCCGGTCTGCCGCCTCGCGCGTGTCGTACACCATCACGAGACGGCTCTGCGGATTCACGTTCACGCGACCCATCGGCGAGCGCAGCTTGTCGAGCGCGTCCCTGATCGCCTCGATCTGGTCAAAATTCCCCTCCCGCCCCGTTGACGTCTGTGCCGAGAATGAGCCCGTATTGCCGCCCGATCCACCGCTGCCGTTCGCCTGGTTGCCCGTCGATGTGTCCATACCCTTCGACATGGTCGACTTGATCGACACCTTGCCCGGGATCGCGGCGATCTGGTACATGCGCGTGACAAAGCGCGTAATGTTGATGGTCGAGCCGTCGAACGACCAGTCGAGACCGAGGTCTTCCGTCATGCGGGTCAGATACTCGCCCGCATAGCCCGTGAAAACCTGCCCGTAAAACGGCTCTTCAAAGGCCTTGCCGTTCAGCCCGCCCGACCCTGTCGTTGCGCCCTTGCCACCCGATGAACCCGCCAACTCGCGCGGCACCAGCGAACTGCGCGGCACGAACACGTCGGGGCTCAGATGGACCGCATAACCCGTTGCGCCCGAGATGAGCGCCGCAATCTCCTTGATCCCGATGTTCGCGGGCATCGTCACCTTCTTCTCGCGGAACGTCGCGGGCAGCTTCGCTTCATACGCGACCGGGACAAGCCGGTCGCCGAGGAACGCCGTCGGCACGTCTTCCACCAGCGCCATCGAGCCAGGCAGGTTGGCCATCGCGTCGCTCGCGGTGTGATGAACCCCGTCGTAAGCCGAGTTGATGTCGCTCTGATAGACCGCGCAACCGGCGATCATCAGCGAGCAGGCAGCGGCAAGGACAGTCTTGGGAATCGAAGCGTGACGCATGGTGTTAGTCCTGGCAGTTGGCCGCGCGTGCGATGACGCGGATGACGTTGTTCGTGTGACGGCAGATACGCGTGGGCACGCGCATGTGATTGGTCGCTTTCATGACCTGCGTGAGGACAGACGTGAAGTCACCGGAGAAGGTCGCGTTGAATTCGAGCGGCAGATCGTCATCGACCTTCCACGCGAGTTGCCAGCCCTGCGTCTGCAACCAGCGATCGAGCGCGTTGCGCAGATTGAGGTCCTGCGGCGCGAGGGAAAGCGTCAGCACGCCACCCGGTGTCGCCGGCGTGCCAGGCACAACAACCGATGCAACACGCGTCGCAATCGGTCCTGTCGATTCGCCCAATGAGGTCGGTGCGAGCGCGACCGTTGCAGCGGCGGCAGGTGCAGCGGGCGCAGCGGCGGCTATTGACGCCAATGCCATTGGCGCGGGATTCGCCGTCGTCGCGCGGGACGACGGGGCTGCGGAGAGGATCTGCCAGCCATCGCCGGATCGGGGCGCAACGTGCGACTGATCGGGGTCGATCGCAGCATGCGTCCAGCCTGACAAACCCGCCAGCGCCAGCGCGGCCAGCACACGCGCGATCACGCGCACCCGTTCATTGCGTTCGATGGTCACATTCATTTGGTTAATGCCCCTGCCGCTGCAGGCGGCGATAAATGACGTTGGCATAGATCAGCTGCTTTTGCGCCGAGACTGCGTTGTACGCACCCACGGCCTTCCAGGTCGGCCCGAACTGTCTGATGTTCGAGGCCAGAATCCACGTGCCGACGTAGGCGTTCACACAGGTGTCGAAGAGGTGCTCACGGCGAATGCCATACCGGGCAAGCTTTGGCAGCCAAGACGAGTTGATCTGCATGAGGCCGATGTCTTCGGTCCCGTTGCTGTTCACGTTCACGGCGCCCGGGCGCATGCCCGATTCGTGCTGCGCAATCGCCCGGACCAGTTGCGCGCTGATGTGACGGTACGCAGCCGCGTCATCGAGGCAGTCGGCCCGCGCTACGGTTGCGCATCCGAGTGACCCGAGCACAACGAACAGACGAAGCGCGCCCTTCATCACGATTTCGCCACGGTCGTGACTGGTGCCGGCACAGTCGCTCCCGGCGCAGGACGCTCGAAGTACTTCACGTCGTGGCGACGCGTGACGTTCACGGTGTTGCCATCCGCAGTGACGATGAACTGCTCCGACGTGCCGTTGAACATGTAGTAGCGTCCCTTCTGCTCGCCGGAACCCAGGTGCTTCACGTCCGCCACGTTGATCTGCACCACCGAGTCAGCGAACTTGAAATAGGTGTGCCCGTCGCGCTCAAAGACAGCTTCAAGGTGCGCCGGGCTTGCCGCGTCAAAGTCATAGACCGTCCCCGCGGAACGCGCGAGCTCGACCGTCTTCGTGCCGTCCGACACGACCATGCGCTCAGCGCGCTCGACTGTCATCACGTTCGCACTGGCATCCCACTTCGGATGCAGCGAACGGCCTTCGGGCGTTTTGAACGTGAGATCCCCCGTCGGCCTGGCTGCGAAGCGGATCTGCGTATGTGTGTCGTCGCCGTCGCGGATCGCCTGTGCGCCGAAGTATTCGGCCAGCAGGGAAGCGGGCGGAGCGGGCGGCGCCGCTTCCTCTGTTTTCGCAGCCGCGGTCTGCGCGATCGCATCAGCTTGCGATTTTTCGCCAGCGGCATAGTTGAGCGCGCCGGACTTCGGCGCATCGCGGTGCAGGCGGATGTGGCGCGACGTGAAATCAACGTCCGCATACAGTCCGCTTTGCGTCATCAGGCGATCGAGCGCCTGCATCCAGTTCTCGCCCGCACGCGTGGCAAAGGCGCTTGCATCCGTGATGTCCACGTCCTTCTGTGCAGACCCCGTCCAGCCCTGCGGGGCCAGCGCCTTGACGAAGCTGGCCACGGGCATGCTCGCCTTGAGTGCGCGGACCGGTTCGAGCGCACCATGCATGCCGATGAGGACGAGTCGATTTGTGAAGCCGTCGAAAGCGGCGGGCTGATCGTCGCGCAGCGCCGCGAGCGCGCCGCGCGCCCCGCCGCCGATGAACGTATTCGCCTTCGTCCAGCGCGCGCTGGCCGGGCGGCCGGCCACCGTGTACGTGATCGTTTCGGGCGTGCCATCGACAACGACATAGGGGCCTTCCGCATGGCCCCCGACGGCGGTAATGGCCTGACCCGCGCGAGGCTGGATGTAGGTCTTCGTTCCGTCGTTGAAGATGAGGGCTGGACGCTCAGCGATTCCGCCCGCGATCTCGTAATCGAAATCGAATGGGTCAGTGTTCGCGGCGTGCGAGGCGACTACGGCAAACAGCGTGGCGCAGGCGAAGGCGATGCGGGAAACAGTGTGCTTCATAGTCCGGCCTGGATCTGGTTGAGGTGCCGCGCAAAACGCGCGAGATACGCCTGGCCCGGAACCGGATTGGCGCTGTGGTAATAGGCGATCGCCTTCGCAACCGACTGCGTCTTGCTGTAGTTCTCGTTCAGGATGTCTTCGGCAACCCGGATGCTGGTCGCGGGCGCGAGTGCCTGCCACGGCGAAGTAAAGCGCCGCGCGTGATAGCACCAGTTCACCTGCATGATGCCGACGTCGAAATCGCTGCGGCCGTGTGCGATCAACGACCGAACAACACGGTAGGCGTCCTCCCGCGTGCGAAAGAAAAAGCCCTGCCCCGCGATGTTCAGGGTCCACGGCCACGCCCGGCCATTGAGGCCCGATTCATTCAGCGCGATGCCTGCCAGCACCTTCGGATCGACACTCGTATGCATCAGCTCAAACGGCGCGGTCACGCTCGCGCATGCCCACCCGCCGCGGCCTTCCGCAATCGCGGCCTGGGCGTCGTCATCGAGGGCCACCGGCTGCAGCCAGCCTTTTGAGACGAGCAGGCGCTCGAGCGGTACATCGTGCGCGTCGACCGAGACCGTGATACCTATGTCCGGGCTACTTGCGACCGGTTGACCGACGAGGGGTGCAGCCCACGACTCGAATGCGCGCAGGCCGCACCAGAACACGGGCTTTCCGTCAAACGACGCAAGCACACGCGCGTTGCCGTGCACGAGCACGACGTTCGTGGGACTGATCACTTCAGCAATCGTTGAAGCCGATGCCAGATGCGCGATCGCGCTCAGCATCGCGGAGAGAATCAGCCGCGCGGCTACCTGCTTATTCATCGTGATACGGCTCCAGCACGATGTCGCGATTGACCTTCAGCATGAAACGGCGCTTGCCCGGATCGTCGGTAATGGTCGGGGGGATGTTCTTGTATCGCTCCAGCACGGACTGCGAGGTCTGCGCTGCGACCTGTCCGGCCGTCGTGCCAACCTGCGTAACGCCGAGCGGGCCAGTGGTCGTCGACGAAGTGCCGCCTTTGTCGAATGCACCCAGAAGGATCGCCGTGAGGAACGACGTACCGAAGATCTTCAGGAAGTGGTTGTTCACGTCACCCGAAAACCCTGCCGCACCGTCGCCGTCTGCGCCCTGCGCGCCATAGAGCGGCACATGCTTGCCATTGGGCAAACGCAGCTCGGTCGCGGCAACAAGGATGCTTTCCTGCCCGGGCTGGATGTCGGAACTGTAGGGCGCGGTGATCAGGCTGCCCTTCGGAATCATCAGGCAATCGCCACGGATACTGTCGTACACGTCCTTCTCGACAACGAGCGCGGCCGCGCCGGGACGGTCGGAATTCAGCTTCTCGGTTGCGAGCACGCCAATGTGATGCGGCGGCGAAAGTACGCAACCGCGCGCCTGGCCCACGAAGCCGGTGCGGGCGAAATCCTGGCCGTTTTCCGACTGAGCCGACACATTCTTCATAAAGGCGCTGTCGTGATCCTGCGTCGAATACGGACGCGATCCGGCCTGCTGACCAACGCCGGCGGCGGACAGCGCAGCAGCGACACGGTCACCTGCCGAGCCAGCCGCGGCCTGCTGGGCGGCGGCTTGTTGCGCCGCGACCTGCGCGGGCGTGAGAATGCCCGGCATCTGGTTCAACTGTTGCGGCACCGAATCCTTGACCTTCAGCCCCGCCTTGAAGATCGGCGACGCGTAGATCGCGTCTTCATCCGACTGCGCCTTGATCGACTGCGTATGCTGATCGTTGAGGAAGCCGTCGGCAGTCAGGGAAGGCGCACCGGCGCGCGAGCCTTGCGCGGAATCGGATGACTGGGGCGACTGTGCCGAGGCGCGCGCTGCGGCGGCCGCACGCGCCTCGGATGCCGCCAGCTTGTGCGCGGCACTCAGCTGGTCCTCGATGGTCTTGTCGAGATCCTGCGTGCTGTTGGACTTGTCAACTACTTCGGCGGACTTCGCCTTCTTCTTCAGTGCAGCTTCCTCGTCTGCCTTCGCATTCTCTTTTACCTGGTAGTAGAAGCCGAGAGAGCCGATGACAAGGGCCGTGATGAGGCCCGCTGCGATCAGCGCGTTACGTGGCGACTTACCCTTGAAAAGGGCAGTCTGCACGCCCGATTGACCGTTTTGCTGTCCGTTCTGCTGGTTCATCGTCAGCCTCAGAAGCCGAACAGACCCGGACGGCGGCGCTTGACAGTCACCTCCTCATTCGGTGCGCGCAGCACAATCTCGCTCGCCAGTTCCTGGACCACGATGTACTGGCCGCGACGGATGAAGTTCGGGCTGACGGTGTCGCCGTGATCCTTGACCAGCGGCACGGCAAATGGCGCATTGGCGGGAAGGCGCAGCCACACCGACTTACCGTCGTCGAAAACGGTTTCCGGTCGGAACGATGCCGAACCGGACACGGTGTAGTCGAAATTGAGCTTGTCGGGCGACACACCGATCGGACCGGAATCCGTCGCCCCGTTTCCATCGTCATTGCGACCGCCGCCCGCGTCGTTGGCCTGCTCCCGTGCGCGGACCTTGGCCATCACCGACCCCGGATAGTTGAAGCGGACGGTTTGATAGAACAGGCCGCCCATCGGCGATGACACAAGCGTCATGTCGTACTCGCGAAAGTTCGTCGTCAGGTGCAACGTGTTGACGAGACCTGGCTTGACCGGTTTCACGAAGACGTGGTTTTCACCATCGGTATCGATCACCCACTGGATCGAATCGCCCATAGCCGGATCGGTGGTGAGCTTCTCGCCCTTCGCTAGTTCGATCGTCGTGTTCTTCAGCGGCGCGGTCATGACCCGGTAGATCTGGTCGCGGCTATAGGGAAAGACCGCCATGCGCGCGTCGCCTGGCATGGTGACGGGGTCCGAACCAGCGTTGTACGGATTAATCGGACTCAGCGGATCGCTTATCGCCGTGGCCAGATCGAACGATGCCGACGAGCCGCCTTTCTTCGCAGCAAATACAGGCGGAGTGGCAGCAGCGGCGCACGCGAAGGCGGCGACCCACAGAGCGAGCGTGCGGGAGGCGATCATCATTGGGTCTTTTGAACGGAGAACAACGGATAGAACATGCCGAAAGGATTCGAGCCGAGCGCATCTTCGGAAGCCGGTGGCACGATCTGATAGCGGAAGGTCAGCGCGTATTTCTGGACAGCGGGCTTGTCCGTCGGCGACTGTGTAGTGCTCGCCGTGAATTCGACGACCGCTGTCGAATCTTCGAGCAGCGCGACGTTGGTCACGCGCACCTCACGCACGAGCTTGGGGTTAAGCGTGATGGACTGGAACGGCGCGTCGGCCTTGATCCAGTCTGCAAACTGGTTGCGCGCGTTACCCGTCATCATCGCTTTTACGCCGTTGATGTTGCGGGCCATGCGCGAGGACTGGATGTCGTCAGTCAGCACCGGCTCAATCGTGAACCACCGTTCGACGGTTTCGCGCAGCGACGTTCGGATCGCCTGATCGTCAGGTTTATACGAGGTGAGCTGCGTGACGACAGGATGCCCATTCACGTCCGAAGACACGCCATACGACTTCACGACGGACGGTGGCGGATTGCGCGTATAGACTGCCCCGCCCGCAACGAATGCGAGAATGAAGCAGAAGGTCTTCCAGTGATTGGCTTCGACGCGCAGCCGCGTGCCCATATCGAAGATGATCTTTTCGGGATCTTCTTCGGAATAACCGCCTGGCGCGGTCGAGAGAGCTACCTGCTTTTTACTGCGAAATAGACGCATGACGGTTGATCCATTTGGGCCGACTCAATTGAATCAGTCCCCAGGGGAATCAAGTCATGCGAAAGATATGCGATTTGCAGTCGCTTTCCAGCGTTCACCGGTTTGCCGTGCCACGATTTAGCCGGTTCAGAGGCGTTGCCCAGAAAGCTGCAAAATTTTCACCAGCTTTTGCCGTTGGCCAGTTATCAAGAACCGTTTAGAGTCACTGGGCGAGCCGTTTGTGATCGAGATGTTTTGCACGTGCAAAATTCGCGGAATTCGTGCCTTTCTTGCAACGAGTAAAAGGCGAATGTCTTTTTAAATCATAGAACTATCCTGCTCGGTGGCCTGGCGACGTCGATTGCTACCTGTCTGAACTGGTTCAGAGTCCTTTTGCATTTTTCGCAACTATGCAGGGATACAGATCCTAATACAGGCTTTTTGTATCCATTTTCGCATCATTTTGCAAACCTCGTCCGGGCTCCCTCAATACCCCCGCTCTATGCTGTATCGTGGAATCGCTACCCGTTCCCCCCCTCGCAGCCAAGCTACCACCAGCCTGCAAGGTTTTTCCTGCATTTGTAGAAAGCGTCCTTGCACCGACGCCCTACCAGGCGGCACAATCTGTGCCCAATACGTATATTGCATCGAGGTATCTGTTGGCGACCAAACCATTCAAGGTCCAAGCGGCTGCACATTTGCTTGCGACTTCCAGCGACACGGTCCGTCGGATGGTCGACGAGTCCGGCATTGAAGTCACGCGTCAGGAGGGAGGGCCTGGGACCCGCCTCTTCTCCATTGAAAATATTTTTGAACTCGCCCGTTACCGTGCGAAACGACGCAGCAAGACGAGGAAAAATAAACAGGTCGTCGCAACGGTCTATGCGCCTAACGGAAGCGTCGGCAAGACGACACTCGCGAGCAATTTCGGGACAATCTTCGCCCTCAAAGGTTTTCGAACGCTCATCATCGATCTCGATTTCCGCTCGAACTTGACGCTGAGTTTCGGGTACGACTCGGAGTTGACACCCGAAGAGGCGGCCGACGCCGGAATTAGCCAGTCCCGTATCGTCGAATATCATTTTGGCAATCTCATACCGAACTATCCGGCGGGGCGCGTGAGGCTTCAAGAGACAATCAAGAAGCCGTTTGGAGAGTACGGGCCTCACATTGTTCCTGCAGATTTGAATCTCGACCGTTTAGACACGATGCTGGCGTACGGAACGCTGGAGGGTCGCAATTCCGATCTCATCCTCGCAGAACTCATCAGAGACGGCTTATCGAAGAAAGATCCGGATTTCGATGTTTCTGATTACGACATCATTTTGTTCGACGCAGCCCCTGCGAAGAATCGGATCACGCGTGGCGCCTTGCTAGCCTCCAACTACGTCATCTCGCCAGTGTCGATGGAAAAATTCTCGACCAAAGCGCTCTCGTACCTTTCGAGTGTTATGACAGAGATTCGCGAGCAATTCGATAGGAATCCTGAACTGATTATCGTAGGCAACTTTTTCGATCCCAATCGCGTTCGTGTCTTGGGGCAGTTGATGACCTGCACGCAAGCCTATCGCGACGCTTGGCTTGAACGATCCATCCGTCGAAGCGGGGACTTTTCTAAGGCAATACCTGGAGAATCAGAGATTCCTGTTATTTTGTCGAAGCCTAACGGTCAGGCTGCGACAGATCTACTCGAGAGTGCCAACGCGCTTCTAAAGAGAATGGGGCTCGGCGACGAATAACGGCGCCTTTTCCGTCGCCTCGGGAAACACTGACCGGGCGTTCTAACGCTCTTTGCTACACCGGGTCGCGGATCGGCTTTGCGTCGGCTCCGCTGCAGCGCTGTCACACAGCCCACCAAGCAGATTGGACCGACAATGCAAAGCCAAAATCTTTCGCAGACCCAGATTCCCAATCGCCGAACGGCGATTGCGTACCATCGTCGCCTGAAGGAAGAAAACGCACCCATCCTAAAGATGGGCCGTTTCTATCTTTCGATGGTTGAGCGGAATCTCTGGCCGAGCCAAACCGCTATGGCCTTCGAACTAGGCGTGTCTATATTCCAGATCTCACGCACAATCGCGGCGGCTCGCTTACCTGAGTCGGTAGTCGGCCTGTTTGCTAGTAAGAGTCTCTCGTTTGCCGATGTCGCAACATTGCGTAAGCTCGTAAAAGAAGTCGGGGAAGCCGAGGTCGTTGAACGATCGAAGTCGGTGTCGCCCGATGCGCCAACGCGTGAAATCTTTTCGATCTTAACTTCCGGAAAGGCGTCCTTGCGCAACGGAGTAAGAATCAGCCGGGTGAGAGGTCAAAACTATCTCCGACTCGACGTTCCGAATATCGAAGAGATCGCACCACACATTCAAAAGCTGGAACAGATGCTGAATCTGTTGCTCTTGGCTGGAGGAACGAGCGACTGGGCCGATCGGTCGATGCCGGGCGAAAAATCGACGGCGCGAACGCAAAGCGCCGCAGGAAACCCGCGAAGCAGCGCATGACGAGCTGATCGCGTGGGCGACACTTACCATGCGACCGAGGCGTACCTTCGGCCGCATTGTTCGTCGGTGACATTTTGCGACCCGAGCGGTCGCGCACGCACTTCGGGTGTTGAACCATTACCCGCGCATTTCCCCTTCCTGGGCCGGCCGGTTCGCTTGGGGACCCTAAGGCGGCGCCGACAGGTCAGTAGGGGGTCCAGCGGGCTGGTTCTGACGTATTCCGGCACACGCACTTGCGTCACTCCAACCTGCTGTGACGCTTGATCCCATCATGGAACGCCGCAAAGTCTCCTGCTTAGAAGCGGCGGGAGAGTTCATTGGTGACAGATTGCGACCCAACGGCGTGAGCAAGTGAGCAAGAGCGCTGGATTGTGGATTAGCCAATACGGAAAGTGACAATTTCCGACCCGTGGACCAAAGGTGACGGCTTCCGACCCGCCTCGAGGAACGCTTGCCCTCTCCTGCTGGATTCAATGGTGACAATTCCCGACCCGTCGACCGGTACCAGAAGTGACGGCTTCCGACCCACGCCGCGTCAGCGTAAAGGGGACAAACTCCGACTTGGCGCGCCACGTTGCACGGTTGGAGCCAATAAACTGATTAATCGGTCGAAAGGTGACGTATCCCGACCTAGTTGTCCGGGAGCTTGAGTCGTCGTAGGGTCCCGGGGTCGCTTTGCGTCACATTTGGAGATGCATTGTTCTATAGGCTCGGAGAAAGGCTGCTCCAATAGCATCGCTTTCCGGCATTGGGTCGGATTTCGTCACCTTTCGATGGGCGTATCACGTCGTGGGCGGCGCTGGTTCTGTCGTTTCGTTGTTTGGGAGCAACGTTTCTTAGGCCGTAATTTGTAAAACAGTTAATAGGCTAGTTTGTAGAACCGTTTGTAAACGCTTTGCGGAAAGTCTGAGAGGCCCGTGGATAAAGGCTTTCGGGGCGATTAGGTATATGTAGAAGTGACATTTTTCGACCCAGACGTGACTGAATCCGACCCCCAATGGACAAATTGCGGGCTATGTGTGACAGATTTCGACCGTTATCCACATCGGTGACTTGCCACATACTCGTGTCACTTTATAATTGTGACACACAAAACCACGGTCACTTTTCATGAGCAAGAGCAAGAAGCCGAGTGTTGATGAACCAGCGGTTTCGATTGTAGACATCGAGCCGCTGCGGATCGAAGAGTCGGACGAGCCACCATTGGACGTAGACGGCCGAGTTAAAGGGACTGTGGCAATGAGCAGGGCTTTGGTCAATTCTCAACAGGGGCTCTCGCTCAACGAGAAGCGCGTGATGATGGCCGCCCTGCGGTGTATTGATAGCAAAAAGTCGCCGTACTTGCACGGTCGATCCAACGGGTATGTTTCGGTTCGAGTGAGAGCCGACGAATTTGCGGCCTTGGCTGCGCTGGCGCCGCGCTCGGGGGAGAAACAGGCGACAGCTGCGTATGAGGGCCTCAAGGAAGGCTGCGCCAGTCTGCAGAAGCGGACGTTGACCTATATGGACGGTCCGCGGAAGGTCACGCTTAACTGGGTCTGGAAAGCTGTTTACCATGAAGGAGAGGGCTGGGCGGAAATCTCTTTTTCTCCGGACCTGACGCCTCACATTTTCATGCTCCAGCGTCGTTTCGTCTCGTATCAACTCGAGTTCGCCAGGGGGCTTCAATCGTTGTATTCGTGGCGCTTGCTCGAACTTCTAATGCGTGAGCGTGACCGTGGACGGCTTTTGATCACGCTGGACGACTTCAGGTCCGTTCTAGAGATTCCCGAGACCTATCGTTTCGCCGACATCAAGCGGAGAGTGATCGAAACGGCGGTAAATGAACTGAACACGAAGGCGGATCTCATCATTTCCTGGAAGCCGGTGAAACTGGGGCGTGCTGTGAATTCCCTCGACTTCCAGTTCGTTCAGAATCCGCAGAGCCGATTGGAACTGGATGATGCTGCATGACTCAGGGCGAGATGGGTCGCGAAAAGTGACATGTTTCGACCTCATCCCCTGCCCGATTGCGCGCGCAGGTGTTGGGTGACACATTCCGACCCGCACGATCTGATTTAGTTGGTTTTGTGGCCGTCCTCCGCGAGCAATTTCCTGAGCGTTTCTATGTACGTCTCAGCCCTTTCAGGGTCGTTGAGCTCAAGGCTCACTTGAATGTTCCCGTTGCCCCACTCTTTGATTGCACCAACGGATGCCCCGTCAGGACCGGAAACCTTATATTGCCGCGAGAATGTTCGTCTCGGCGCGCGCTCCTGAGATAGCGCTTCCCGGATCGCCTTCACCTTCTGAAACGACAGGCCTTCATCGACGACCTTTTGTACAAGTTCGCGCGTCTTGCTCTCGCTCGTCGCCTTGAAGTACAGGGCAAGTTCGTACGAGATATTGATGCCGAGTTGCTTGGGGTATAGCGAAATGAAGTCTTGGATTGTCGACGGGAGATCCAGGATAGCCAGAGCCTTGCTTACCTTGGATTTACCTTCTTCTACGAGAAGCGCGAGCTCGTCGTTCGTCTTGGCATAGCCCTCGTCCAGAAGTTTTTTGTACCCTAACGCAACATCAAGGACCGTTTCCTGTTCTCGCTCGTTGTTCGCGGCGCGCGCGAGCCGATAGAAGTCAATGTTTTCTAGGCCGTCGAGCAGCTTGACGTCTAGGGTATGGGCACGATTGCGGAGCGCGCCTTGCTTGCGGTAATGCCCATCGATAAGTATTGCCCGCTCGGGATCGGTCGGGTGCCGTGCTGCTAGTGCAGGGACGAGCTGTCCATCCTTCGCCATCGACGCTGCGCGGGCCGAAATCTTCTCTTCGTGATAAACGGTCCGGCTGTTCAGTGGATTGTCCTCAATTTTGTCGATGGGCCACGCGGCGTAAGTTGACTTGACCCTCCCTGCCCTTTCCAAGGTTTCGACATACGCATTTGCATTTACGGATTCTTCGGAGCGCCCGTCCGGTGAGGCATCCAGCAGTGTTGTCCGGCCGCCAAGTGCGGCCTCCACGCGGTCAAACCGAGAAGAAACGCTATCGTCGCGCAGCTTTTGGTCTCTCGCCACACCTGCATTCAGGGCGGCGGCGAAATTTTTCTTTGCCATATTCCTATTCCCCCACGATCTCAAGGACTTCGTCGACGAATGCGTTGATTTCCTTATGAGCCGCTTTGGCGCCTCGTATCTGCAAAACGGTTGCGCCAGAGACTTCGGCTTCCTTATACGCAGTGCGAAAGCCCAATCGCGTTCGTAGCATACTTATTTCTTCATCTTGTGCGGCCGCTTCAAAAATCTGCTGAACAATTGTGACTTTCTGGTCCATGTTAGCGACAGACCAAAGCTTGAGCTCGGGGTTCGACACCCTCGCCGTGAGGCCGAGCTTTTTGGCTTCCTGAACGGCCCAGAGATTTCCGCCTGATGCGCCGACCGGGATCAGGCCTAGGTCCGAGATCAGCAGAGCGACCGAGGGCGCACCGGATCGAATAGCTGGCGGGCAGTCAATAACAATGAACTGATAGTCGTCCACAAATTTTGCGATCTCGCGATCGGGACGTGGACTCCGCGACAGGTTGCTTAGCGCCGCTGGAAAGGGGCGGTCATCTGACGCCGCGCCGACCGACAGGGTTGCTGTGCCTTGGTCGTCGAGGTCTACCAAGAGTGTCTTATAGCCCCGGAGGCCCAACACTCCAGCAAGGTTGCACGAAGTGGTCGTCTTGCCAGAACCACCCTTTTGATTGAACACGGTAATTATCTTTGCGGCCATCGGAAACGGTTCCTTGCAGGAAGAGTCCAGCATCAACCCGGTTTCTACGTAGAAACCGCGATGGCGTGAATGATAGAAAGTCGTACGAATTTGTTCAAGAAGAACTTCTCATGGTGTTGCTTGAATCAATTTTCCGCGCAAATTTTCTTATAGAAACTTACGCTAACGGCACGTGATGGACGTGTGATCGGCTCGTCGGCAGCTGCGTCTGTCCTCTGAAAATTCGAAATTGGCGCAGGCGGCCGATGCAGCGAAATTTGTCGGGAGGTCACGCGAGGTTGGTGCAGTTTGGGCCTGCCCAGTTTCTACGTAGAAACTGAGGTTCGCCGGTCTCAGGTGATTGCCCGTCAAAGTCAAAAGAAGTGACAGTTATCTATCAGATAAGTGTCACTTCGAAAAACGCTCCTGCCACCGTGCGCGTGAAGGGGCAGATTTCTATCAGTTTTCTGACACTTGGAAAACGCCGCGATTCACTTCGCTTGCTTATACGGTAGTCGCATGGTTTCTACGTAGAAACCAGTTAAGGACCTGACGGCCCCCTCCACCATGGAATATCCTTCAGCAACGTTGATAGCCACGATGCGGCTACACTAGCCAAGTCAAATCGGCCAGCGACCCCAATTCCCTGTGCGCCTTCGTCTGGCTAGACACCCCGAGCAGTTAAGACACCGAAGCCCGTAATCTATCTCAGGAGGAGTTTGCCGCGATGAAACGGATGCTTATCGCTGTGTTCTCTGTTGCTGTTCTCGCCGGCTGTACGTCGACCTATGCCGTCCATCGTTATTCCATTTCAGCCGATAACGTCGTCGCTCTGAAGTCCATAGGACATGAAATAAGCGTTGGTGCCTTTACGCAAGCCCAAGTTCCCAACCAAAGCCCTGGCGAAATCATGTGCCGCGCTGTCGCCCCGATAAAGACCCCGGACGGAGAGCCGTTTGCAGCGTTCATCAGAAATGCTCTGATTTCCGAATTGAAGTTAGCCGGCGTATATGCAGACACTGCTCCAATCTCGCTGTCCGGTCATCTTGATTCAATTGATTTCTCAACCGTGAAGGGCGCATGGGATATCCAACTGACCATTACTTCATCGAACGGCAAGAGCATGACCCAGGCAGTGCACTATTCCTTCACCTCCAGCTACTATGGGGAAACTGCCTGCAATCAAGCTGCCCAGGCATTCATGCCTTCGGTTCAAGACCTATTGGCAAAAGTGGTGCGCTCCCCCGATTTTCCAAGCCTGTTGAAGTGAGACGACCCACACCCATTAGCGGGCCGCGAGCGTTATCGCCACTCTGCGCGAACGGCGTAGCGGGGCGATTTCGGCCATGCCCTCTGCACGTATGCGCCTGATGACCGGTCATGCGGCATCACGCCACCTTCCACAATCGCCCGGCCCGCCCAATCTCATTACGGCAAAGGCTTGGCTATTGAGGTGCCGTGATGCGAACGATCCCTGACACAGAACCCGCGAGAGTTGAGCGGTCGGCAGCGGTACGCAAGGCGTGGGCAACGCGCCGCGCGGCAGCGGTCTCAATTGGCCGGTCGGCAGCCGCGTGCAAGGCGTGGGAGACCCGTCGCGCGGCAATTGTACCGGTGGGCGAACGCGCGGACTATCTCCGCCGACTTCGTGCGAGTATGCGAGGCGCCATCCGGTTCGCACGTGGCCGCCAGGAAAAACGCGCTGCCGAAGGCCGGCCCGTAGTGACGGTTACGCTTGACGAACTGATAGTGAAGCTTGCCGCGCAGGACTACCGGTGCGCGATCAGCGGACTGCCGTTCTATGTGGACGACGCTGATCACTTCGGTCCCGCCTGTCCGAGCCTTGACCGGCTCGACACGGACGGCGACTACAGCGATGCCAATCTGCGCGTCGTCTATCTCGGCCTCAACAGCCTGCGTGGGCGTGGGTCGGATGCGGACGTTTTGCGCATCGCCCGCGCCGTCGTTGGCAAGGCGCGCCAGGCTCCGTAACGGCGAGCGCAGATCGTGACGGCCGGTGCGGGAGCTGGCGCCTTGAAGCCTTCAAGGCCTATCTTTGCCAGTCACCCTGAGGCTTTTCTCGCAAAGTCGAGAACGATTCTTGGGCCATATACGCTGGCGGGCGGAGCAAACAGTAGAGGTTGACGGATGGTCATTCTCCGATCTTATATACTGAATTTGCCTGTTAATAGCTAGAAAGCGCTTTCGCGCCAGATGGCCCTCAAGGAGCAGGGGGCTGGCTAACGCGCTGCGAGCGCGACCGAGGCGTTACTACGAGGGAAGGGTGCGCGCTCTCTCGGTTTTGAGCCCGTGGTCTACCGGTTCGTTTTCACGGTGAAAGGCTAGCCTGCAGGCCCGTCCTGCAACCCGCCCCGGTTATCGGCCACGAACACGCGCGCCGGTCGTCGCGATGCCATTCCTGGTCGCAACCGGTATAGTCCGAACGCCTAACAACAAAGCCCGCTACGGCCGGCAACCACGAAGGGGAACGAAATGCGCAAAACTTTAATCGCGACCGTGCTGGCCGTGGCGTCGATCGGCGCCGCACATGCTGAGGAAAACTGGTTGAGTTTGATCACCCCATAGACAAGAACGGTGAGCGGGATATCAGGGATCTATAGCGGGCAAGTCGGCGGAGAGAAGTTCTACCGGTTCGTTTCCGGATCTGTCGGCGAAGCAGTGGTTTATCTCGCGTGCAAAAACTGATTGGGGAAAGTTATGAAAACAGTAGTTCTTTGGTTTCTGGTCTCTCTTGTAATTTTCTATTTTTTGTTCGGGAGAACGCTTATCCGGGAGCGTATCCGAGCGCATAGGCAAGTGAAGATGGAGGAGCGTTCGAGAGAAAGGGACTTGGAATCACGAGAAAGGGAATTGAAAACGTCAAACAGCGATCTACAGAGTCGGTTCAACGCGGCACGGTCGATGGCGCAACGCAGCGCGCCGAGGACGTCCAAAATCGTGACGCCGCGCCACATCACCGAGGAACAGCTTGAAGGAGCGGCGCGGCCGAGCGGTTTAAACGGAATGCCCAAGGCGGTGACGAAGCTCAACCCGGCGAAGCCTGCCGACCGCGAATAGCCAGTCGAGCAGGTAAGGGAAAGACGGGCCTCGGCCCGCAGCGACCTCATCGCAACCTGCGTGGAGGCGTGAGGGTAGGAAAACCGGACACACCGCAGCGAAAAAGTGGCCTTACGCTTCCTGTTTTAACCAGGGACCCAGGCCATGACCGACATCCAGACCAGAAAGCAGCAGGCTCGAGCAATCCTCGCCGGAGAAAAGCGCCGCAACTCACCGGTTGAAGTGGCCGAACATGGCGGCCTGACACGCTGGCAGTACCCGCGGGAATGGCCCGACGATTTTGTGATTTCGCGGGTGGACGCTCCCCTCGCGTTTGCGCTCAACGAAGCAGGGGAGTTCGACGCGGCCGGCATGCTGAAGCCGTAAGCGAGGGCAGGGCGGACCCTCAGGTCCGCTTCCTGTAGAAGCCGGAGGCTTCCTGAAGCATCCGTTGCCGTTCAGCCTGCACATAGATCGAGGTGTTCTGCAGGGACGCGTGCCCACGAATGCGCTGGGCCACGTCACGCGGTACTCCCTCAGCGACCGCAAGCGCGCCGAACCCCCGACCGGCAGGCGGAGCGCCGTTGTGCCAGCCAGGCGAGCGCGGGACGTAAAGCCAAGAAGGCCGGAAAAGGCCAGGTAAAAGGAGCCGGACGATGGGCTGTCGGTCACGCTCCTGAAGTGGATGGGGGCTCCGACCGAGATTGTCGAGGCCGAAGACGCGTGGCGCGCGGGCCAACGCCAAACGGAAGGCGGACGACGACGAGCACCGGGCGCAGGCCTGGTCAATTTTCAAGTTGGGGTGTGCGCGCCATTAGGTCAGGCGGTGGAGCTACCACAGGACCGCTTTCGCCAACCCGTACGCCAAGGCCGCAAGAATCAGTGCATCAACCAGCTTGCCCGGCCACGAAGGACCACGACCCGCGGACTTCCAATCAGTGCGACTACGGACAACATACTTGTCGATCTCCGCCATCGTCGCAATCTGGATCGGGCTCTCTTCCCGTTTTTCGTCTCGCTGCTGCTTCGCGATTTCCAGTTGGAGTTTCTTGATTTCGAGCGCCGATTTCCGGACAGTCAACGCGTGAACAATGAAGGCGACCACAGCCCCGACGACGCCAGCTACCGCCACGATAGCGGTCCAGAACTCGCCCCACGTGATGGCTTTCATGGCTTATTCCGATCTGTTTTGCAAAAGCCTGGAGATACGTCCCGCGACACAAATTAGTGTAGGACGGATGCTGTCGCAATCCCTGCGAGGCCCGTGAGCGGATGGGACGTAAAGACTCGATGGCGTCAGTCCTTGCTTTTACCGAAATAGGCTGCCGCCTCGCGCATCATCCGCTGTTTCTCCGCCTGGACATAGATCGTCGTGGTCTGCAGAGACCGGTGACCGAGGATGCGTTGCACGACGTCGAGCGGTACATCGCTGGCGGCCGCCTGCGTGCCGAAGGTGTGCCGGAACGCGTGCGGGGTTGTCGACACAAGCTGCTTCATGTCTTCGGTGGTCAGATCGGGCATTCCGGCGACCAGCCGCTTCATCGCCCAGCGCACCATCCTGTTGATGCCATCCGGTGAGTAGGACAGATCATCCCCGGTCGCATGCCTGTCCTGCGCCTGGGGTGTAGGAGGGATGAAACCGGGCTTGATCAGCGGGCCTTCCGTCGCGACATCGAAGTCGACGCCCCGGTCGCGCCAGTGCGCACGCAGCGCGTCGACCGCAGCGGGGCTGACGGGAACCGTGCGGATCTTCTTGCGCTTGCCCAGCACTTCCAGCTGCCAGACCGGTGCCTCGTCCTCGCCCCAGGTGGTCGGGGAGAGCGCTTCGCGCCGGGAGACGGTCAATTCTTCGCGACGGAGTCCCGAGTCGCCACTGAGCAGCAGGGCGACCCGCACCGTGCGCCAGTAGCTCGCCGCCGCCGGTTCGCACCGGGCGTCAATGTAGTGGCGCGCGCGCTCCCACAGGCTCGCGGACAGGGCGCGTTCGATTTTCATGTCGTGCTCGCGCTCGACCACGACAGGGTCCTTGACCGCTTTCCATGGATTGCTGGCCAGATAGCGGACGTCAACCAGCCATTCCAGCGCCGCGCGTAGCGTACGAACCGCGTATTTCTGGCTCTCCGGCAGCATCTCGGCGGAGGCGAACGGGCGCCACCGGCCGCTCGCGCGACCCGCGCGCGGTCCAACGAAGGCGGGCGAGGGCGCTTTCAGGAAATCCTTGTAGGCCTGACAGTCCTCGACCATCAGGTCGCTCAGTGCCTGACCGCGGACAGAGACCGCCCACAGGAGAAACCGCTCGACCTCGCGGGTGTAGGCGCGCAGTGTCTTCGGCTGGTCTTCGTACAGGTACAGCCACGCGCGGATTGCCTCGAGGTCGTTATGCGCGCGTATCTGCGAAAAGGCCTGGGCGCGGTTCTGGCCTCGCGCACCGGATAGTTCTTCGCGCAATGCCATGCGTTCCATTGGCACCAGTACGCGGTGCGGGCCGCCGACCTCGACAATGGCCGAGTCGGCAGCTGTGAAGGGCGGCCGCTCGTCGACATCGGCGGCGACGGTCCGTCCGATGTTGCTTTCGTTCTGCCGCAGCCACGCAACGATGTGACGTGCGCGCCCGGGCCCGATCCGTCGGACGGCTCGCCACCAGCTCCCGCCGCGCCGGTTGCAGAAGTCGACGAGATCGCCGAGCGTCAGGATACCTTGCCGTTTCAGGTGTTCGCTGACCAGTGGCCGGAACCACATGCCAACACCGTGCTCTGCACTGGGTCGGGCGACCGCAAGCGCCGCGGCCTGCTCGACCATCCTGAGGGTGACCGCCGTCAGTCGCGCACTGCCATGGGCGCGCGCCGAGCTTTTCAGATGGTCGGCGAGCACGGACGAGCCATGCTCGATGGCCAGATCAACCAGGTCAGCCTGCATGCGTCGCAGGTAAGACTCCACCCAGCCGGGCGTAGGCTCATTGCCCTCGTCGTCCTCACCGAAGTAAAGGCGGGCAATGGTCGCTGCCGGCACGCGTTGCACGAACGAACGCAGCGCGGCGAAATCGTTTCGCGTGTAGGCCCGTTGGCGACTGACGGTTTGCTGGTGATTGGCCATGACCGGTCAGGCTGGAATGGCTTCGTAGGCGGGGAGGGCGAGCTGCGTTTTCAGCCAGTCATCGTCACCCAGTGCGGCCGCCATGTGCGGTGTAACAGTGCGCCACTCCACCTTTTTCCAGATCCCGCGGTCTCCCCATTTGAGGCCGCGAACGCGATCAAGCCCGCGTTCGATGCCGCCGCGCGTATCGGGAAACGCTTTCATTGCATTGGCCTCGAGCCCGAAGACCTCAACCAGTCCATTCCTCTCCACACGCAGCCATCGCGTGCCACGGCGGTAGTCCAGGCCGATCTGGACCACGTGCCCGCGGGCAGTCTCGTCGACGACCCGGCGCGTCAGCTCCGGCCACGCCTCGCTCACATGGACCTGCACCTTGCGCAGCACGGCATCCTCACCGTGCTTCGCGGCGAGCCAGCAGATCGCTGCCGTGAGGCGATGCATGCCGTTGACCGCTTCCACCATGCCGCCCACGGCCTCGAGTTCGAGCGGACGGTTGGCGTCCGGCGGAGGAAATTCCTGGAGGCCGATCTCGGACTCGAAGTAGCCGATGACACGCTCATCCCAGGTCTTGCCATGCAGTCCGGCGAGCAGGCTCCGCCAGGTTGTCGCCGTCCGCGCGAAATTCCGATGGCCGAGTGCGACCACCGCACGCACCGGCACATCGAGAAACATCGTGCGGCCTCCGGGCTGACGCAGCGCGCTGGTAACCGGCACGTTCAGGTTCGCCAGACCCACGTCGGCATCGAGGAGCGCGCCGGCGCGCTGGGAGGCCGTCTTGATCTGCTTCATCACGGGGCTGTCGGGATGTTGTTCTTTTTTGGTCATTTTCTTGGTGTGGTTATACAAAACGGGCCAAAACCCGCCATTCGGGCCGCCCTACCCGATTTTAGGCCATTAAACGCAATCCTGCTAATAACGATTATCAGGATTGAACGGACCAAAAAAAACGGCCTGCGCGCTGCAGGCCGTCATGGAGGCGGGGCGGAGAATGCCGCGGAACGACGTCCAGACCGACAAACCCTGACCCCTTTTTACTGTCGCCAGCGCTTGCGCGCCGACTGCATGCGTAGAATAGCCCTTTTTTACCCCCCGGGCAACCGATGCGCACCGACCGACGGATCAGCAGTGTCCAGCCGCTGACCTCGCGCCAGCGATTCTTCTGCGATTGCTGGTTCAACCTCGTCCACGAAGCGTCGCTAGACGCCTTCCGTGTTCGCGCGATGAATCCTTTGAACATCACGCGCGAGCTGCTGCGCATGTTCGACGTCGAGCACGCCAAGGAACCTGACATCGGTCGGGTAGCGCTGGAAGCATGCGAGGTCCTTGGGGCAACGTCGATCCTGTCCGACCCCGTCTTTCAGCCGGCCGCGTCCCAGTTCACTGCGTTACTGAAGGATGTGGCTGACAGCAAGCCGGTGAAGTCGGCTTCAGAGGACGGGGGCAAGACCACTGAGGCTGCGAGGCTCGCCGGGACACAATTGCTCAA
This sequence comes from Paraburkholderia ribeironis, assembly GCF_900019265.1. Taxonomy (GTDB): domain Bacteria; phylum Pseudomonadota; class Gammaproteobacteria; order Burkholderiales; family Burkholderiaceae; genus Paraburkholderia; species Paraburkholderia ribeironis. Next base: position 4,984 of record NZ_CYGX02000001.1, on the reverse strand, counting down.
GAACCGTTTCCTGGTCGACGCCTTCGGACGCGAACTGATTCACGCGCTTGAGGAGCATTTCGTGCCGAAAAGCATCGCGTGGCTGTCCGGCGAACTTGCGGTTCTGGACAATGGAGCGACGTTTGACGCGCACGAGCCGCACCTCCGGGGAATCGATAACGTGCTGTCAGCATTGCTGAGCACGCTGGTCAACCAGGGGTGGAGCTTCCCCTCGCTGTTCAAACTGTATCGGGAGATGCTGCTCCCAGCCGATGCCGGAACGTCGACCAGACTCTATGTGTTTGCCGATGCGCTGCGCGACGTGTTCAGGCGGCTGACCGGCGACCCGAAACCTTACCGCATCACGTTTCAGATCAATGGCGTCAGCAAGCCCACCAGTTTTCCGCAGAACGTCGGCGCGATAGCGTTCAGCGCGACCGCGCCCGAAGTCGGCGCCGGGTCGAGTGGATACGTGCAACGGTATGCCCGCGCATTCGGCGGGCGACTGTTTGCGACCATGACCGTCGAGGCACAGGATGGCCGGATCGCCGGTTCGATCGCCAGCGATCAGATTGCGGGCGTACTGGATGTCGTCCGCTACGATTATGAGCGCAAGAACGTCCAGCTCGCGGACACGTTTCTTGTGGAAAAGACGAACCGACATATCCTTTTGCCATTACCGGGCAGCGTGCCCAATCCGGACTCGTCGTTGAGCTCGGCACAGCTCGAGGTCTTCATGCGCCGGCTCCAGGAACTGGTCACCAGCGGCACACTCGCGACCGAGACGAAGGATCGGATCTATTCGGCATTCCGGCTCTACAGGACCGGTGCCGACTCCTCAAATTTCGAAAACAAGCTCGTCAACTGGTGGACGGCCGTCGAATACCTGGTCAAAGGCAGCGGCAGCGCAGGTGATGGCATCGGCAACGGCGTTGAACAGTCGCTCGCGCCGACGGTCACGCTGTCCTACCTACCCAAGCACCTTGTTGCCTTGCGTGAGATTCTGGTGAACGAACTGAAGATCGAGCTTGCCGATGCGGCGGGCAAACCGGTCGAACTCAAGGGCATGGGGCTCGCCGAATTTTATGCGCTGCTGCAGAATCAGGTATATCGGGACGCGGTCGAAAACGCGTGCGCGGAATCACCGTTTGTGCGGCTTCATCTACGTCGGTTGTTCGAAGTGTTCACCAACAAAGGCAAGCTCCAGACCACCCTGGCGAACCACGAACGACGCATGCGGTGGCATGTGCAGCGTATCTATCGGGCGCGCTGCGATATCGTTCACAGCGGGCAGAGGATGGTCGACGCAACGCTGCTCTGTGCGAATCTCGAGTTCTATTTAAAAACCGTGCTGGCTACTTTCCTGGAGGCCTTGCACCGCCACCCGACGCTCAGCAGCGCACGCGAGTTCTTCGACCGGCAGGAACATGCGCTGAAGCTGGTGCGTAGCGAACTCGCCAGCAACCAGGACGCACTGTTGCTGTCGATGCTGGCGAACCGCGATGCCGCGAACGCCGCCGCCGCATGATGAGCGAAAGCCGGTCGGAGTGCGTCATCCTGGCGCGCGCGGTACTTGTTGACCGGAAAGAGAACGAGCCCGCTGGCCTCGCACAGGAAGCCGAGACAGCGCGGTGCCGGACACGTGGAGCGCTAAACCTGTCAACAGCCGACCAACGGCAGGACAGGGAAAGGCGGCGCTCCGTTGACAGTTTTGCTTCCGCTCTGAACGCAATGAATGGCGTCACTTCGCCTCAATCCGCATTGAATTTGTCACTTCGCATCGGGCCGGATTGCGCGCCAGGTCGTCGATTTAACGGCAGAAGTTTTGGCGGTTAGAGGTCGAGAGGCCGGCGAAGGTGCGGCGCGAATTGCCGCAGGCCCGGCACAGCGTGCCTTCCACGGGCCTGTCGTCGCGGCCCGCGGTGGGCCGCTACCTGTCTCACGCACGCGCGCCCGGCGCTCACGAAATTTTCCTGCTCATGCACACAAACGACGACACAACAATCAACTCACGGTCCGACGTTGAAACCGCACCAGGATCGGCCTTTGTGGTTTTCCAGGGCGGTGGCGCAAAAGGGATCGTGCACGTCGGTGCCCTGGCGGCGGTCGAAGAACTGGGAATCCGCATCCAGGGCGTCGCGGGCACCTCGGCCGGTGCGATGATCGCCGCACTACTGGCCGCCGGTTACTCGAGCAAGGAAATGCTGGACACCGCGACCTGCTCAAATATCATCGCGTCCCTAGGGGCGAAGTTCCGGCTTCGTGGGCCAACGGACCTGTTTTCCCGCAAGGGCTGGGCATTCATCCGGGTACTGAGGCTAATCGTGCCTCATGTGAAGTGGACGCCAGCGCTACTCCTGATGCTGGTGGTGCTGCTCGGCGCGCTCGAAATATGGCGTCCTTTTACTGGTATGGCTCTCGGGATAGCGCTACTTTTCATCGGTTGGCGCATCTACCGCACCGTGTCACGCGGGGTGAGTTCCGTGCGGCATGTGCGAGACTTTGTGGACCATGCGATTGCAGAGAAGTCGAGGGGGCGCTACGAGGCGGAAGTCACATTCAGACAGCTGCGCACGATTACCGGCACACCCCTGAAAGTCGTTGCGACTAACGTGACGGACCAGTGCGTGGAGGTCTTCTCCTACGAGCGGACGCCCGACGTCGTTGTTGCCGATGCGGTCGCTGCGTCGATCTGCCTGCCGGTCGTGTTCAGGCCATGGTCCTTCTCGTGTCAGCGGAGTTCAGGTGTTCGGGCCGATGTAACGCGCCGCGCTTTCCTGGATGGTGGCGTCACTTCAAATTTACCGGTGTGGACGCTCGACAGGGAACGCGCAGCGGCAAGCGATCTGCCGACGATCGCCTTTTCGATCCAGCCCGATCATCGTCACGACGGGACCGGCGGGCACTGGGCCGGCGCATTGATGTCCTCGATCATCGCCGGATCGATGGAGATCCATACGCGAGCGGTCGACAGGATGGTGCACGTCCCGATCAGCTGCAGCCTGGACCTTTTTGATTTCGATGCCAAGTTGAAGGATCTGTGCGAGGCCGTGGACAAGGCCCGTGACGCGATCGCCGATGTGCTCGACAAGCAGCTGACGCAGTTCCCGACCATTCTCCGGAGCGGCTGCAGGCAGATTACAGAAAGTGCGGTCGCCCTGCTCCTGTCTGAGGACCGCGTATGGTGGGAAAATGATCCGTCGGAGCCCACGTTATTCAAGGTTGCGTTCGCGGTGCAGGCACCGCATGAATGGCAGCTCTCGACCCCTTATCACTTCGGATACGCCGATCTTCGCGGACCGGACATTGATCCGGAGATTCTCGACGGAGCCTGGGAGAGCCTCGAACCGGGGTGGTTTACCGCCCCTCCAGACGAAGTGTGGAGTACCGAGCACCAGGTCATATTGCTTCCTGTCTCCAACGCGGATGAAGCGCGGAGGCCGGGGTCGCGCAAGACCGAACAGCCGCTGGTGGTGGTAATCGAAACGGATATTAGGGTTCGATCAGAATCGGCTGACGAGTTCGAAAGTTTTCTTGCCGACCTTGAAGAGAGCGTGGTAGCGTTTGTCCAAGACTACCGCGTCTACGAGGCGGTTCAACGGAGTACCGGAACGTCATGACCAAGGTAATCATCAGGAAGATCATCAAGAAGGCGGCGGCGCAGAACCCTCTATACGAGTCGGCGCGCGCCAAGCGATTCAAGGACTTGGCGATCGAGCACGGGGCCCGCAATCTCGAGGCCAAGATCGACCAGGCGATCAATGAGTCCGACGAGCGCCGGAAGCGGGTCAAGAAGGCCGGTTCAGTGACGGTCGCCGTTTCCTGAGCACCATTGGGCGCCGCGCGTCCTGTCTTTTGGCGTCCCTCCACGCCGAGGCGCCCCCTCCGTTCGCGGCCTAATTCGAGCACGCGTCCCGCAAGCCTCAAGAATGAAAACAGGTGACATAAGCCACGGGCGGGATCATCACGAAAGGCTCAACATTCGTTTCGGGAAAATCGAGGCATACGCGAAGCGACGGCTGCGCGTTGCCCCGTTGCTTTCCACGTCGATCAGCCTGTCGGTGCAAGAGACAAGTGATTTACGCTCGCCGTCATCTCCGCTTCTCTCGCTATCACATGGCGAGACGCTGAGCATTGCCCTGCTCGACGAGCTTCTTCCGTCGCTTCATTCGGTGGTCTGGACATTCAGCGAAAACGACGAGAAAACGGGCAACCTGACAACAATCTCTGACAATGTACAAGTGACACTTTCGATGCCGGCCGACAGCAAGGCCGCGGCACCGCTGGAAGCCATCCTTCGAGGCGCTGCGGCCCGGCTCGTCGTAGCGATCGGCGATTTGAGCCTGCCGTCACAAAAACCATAGCCGAGGCTGACTCGAAATAACGTGTCGTCCGCCAGCGGCGGCCACTCAGGGCTCGTGTTGGCGCCTCCTGTTGAAGTCCGTAGTAACTGCTAATCGTGTCCGTGGATTACGCTAATGTAAGATTTCAGTTTGCGACCGCAAATCAAGGCATATCAGCGGTTTCGCACGATTTTTTATGCGTTGCGTTTCAGCAACCCACGCACGCTTGATGTCCTTTGATTTTGCTAACGCGTGTGGCGTGTCCGCAAATTCGGCTAATGCGGTTGTAGAGGAGCGCGATAGGTGCATTCGCTTGAAGCGGCAGCAAGTGCAAACCCAGGTGTCATTTTTCTTGATCTTTGGAAGGCGCCCATCTGAGTGCGCAGATCAAAAACGCCATACTGTATGGCACTCTGTGTGGAACTTCGGCGGCCTTCAACATGCCCTTGTGCGGATGTCGGAGCGCGGCGTCGTCCTGCGCTTAGTCAGTCGAGTCGGGCAGTGAGTTCGCGTTGCGGTAGAAAAGCCGCGCTAGCAGAATTAATGTGGAATAGCCTAGACTAAATCTGACAGTGGTCGGTTTCTCGTGCTGTTGCGCGTGGGCGCGGAGGACGTAGTCCGAAGCGGCAACGCGCGCGGCGAACCGCAAGGAGTCCACCATG
>NZ_CYGX02000054.1 GCF_900019265.1 Paraburkholderia ribeironis | reverse complement strand
ATTCTTGCTCATAGAAGGGGCAGTTGCTGGCGAAACACTTCGGCTGCACGCGCTTCGTCTACAACCATATGCTCGCGCGACGTCAGGCGCGTTTCAGCGATGGCTTGCGCAGCAGCTTCGCGGAGGACTCAGACTTGGCCGAGCTGACGCGACTGAAATGCACCACAGACTGGCTCAACGAAGTGTCGCCTTGCGGCAGGCACTGCGGCATCTCGACCACGCCTACCGGATTTTCTTCGCGCGCCGCGCCGGATTTCTCCGGCTCAAGCGCAAACGGGCTGCTTCCTGCCACGAGGCTGGTGCCGACCGGGAGGTTTGTCCGGTGCGGAATCAATGTGTGCATCGACGGGCGGGCGCAGGAAGCCTCACGACGAGTTCGTGGCCGCTTTTTCCTACCTGGTCACGGAAGAAAAAGGCACGACCCGATGGGTCGTGCCTTGGTAATCAGCTCAGGCGAGTCGGAACGGTAAGGTGCCCACAATCAGTGGATGTTGCTCGCCCCGCCGCTGCCCGCAGTTGCGACTGTCGGCTCATGTGCGAATGTTTTCCCCTTCACAAGAGCCTCGTATCGCTTCGTAACAAGCACGTTGACAAGAACGTGCTCCAGCGGGACACCTGGAATGTCGGTGCTGGCCTGCTGATGCACCCAGCCGCTCGCTGCCGTGTCGGTCAGGATGTCCCACATTTCGGCCGGGGCATCGGCGCATATCTGATTGCGGAACTGTCCGATGATTGGCGCTTTCGAGCCGATTTCAGCCTTGCAGCATATGGTGAGACGTTTTTCCACCTGAAATGCAAAGGGCACGAATTGCTGCTTCTGCCACAGGTCCATGGCTGTCCAGACCTCAGCGTCGGTCAGGTCAGCAAGCCAATAAATCTGTACCCCTCCGAGCTGCAGTCGAAAAGTCAGAATGCGTGCGTCATCAACCTGCATGCTGCCGTAGCCGAAACAGGTGCCGGGCCCTTGACTCCGGATGGCTACCAGGTCCGGCAACTCCAGTGGGCATGTAAGGATGGGGACGTTGTCGGCCAGGCCCTTTTCAAGTTTTAGCTCGCGCGGCAGATGAAGGCCGCCGAGTGCTATCAGGGTGTAGTCGATATCCTGCATTTGAATGAATTCCTTTGAGTGCGCTGCCAACCGTCGGTTGGGAATAGGTCGTTCCGTTGGGCATCCGGATGCCCTCGCGTGACGCTTCGGGCGGAGTTTCCAATCCCGAACGTCACTTCCCATATAGCGATCGTGCCTAGGCCACATCCGTATCTAAAATGGCGACCGTGTCGAAGTCACATCCGTATCTAGATTTTTAGCTTGCGGTGTCGGTCGCGGAGTGTACTCACCGTGTGTCACTGACCGGCATATTCGAGCCGTTCTGGGATCGGGTTAATCGAGCCACGTAGCAGGCTCAGTGTTCTGTCGGGCGGCAGCCCGAAACGCATTTCGAATTTCCGCAACCTGGTACCTTCAGGCTTTTTGCCCGGAGGGCCGATGAGTCGAAGGAGGTTCGAAGTGTTTGAGTATCGACAGGACCTGGAGCACATGCGTCAGGGAGATTCTGACCGCGAAATTGCCAGCGCACGCCTGATGGGGCGTAGGATGCTGAAGGCGGTCAGGCAGGTCGCGCTCGCTCGGGGCTGCCTCGATCCCGGTCAGCCCTTGCCGGACGACGCCGAACTGGCAGCGATTTTCGGACGCAATCCGAAGCTGCCGCGTAGCTGCGTCTCCACGATTGAACCGTTTCGCGATTTGGTGCGCGGTTGGTATGACGTCGACGTGCAGGGCACGACGATCTTCAACGCGCTTTAGCACAATCACGGCTACTCGGGCAGCTATTCGGCAAGTGCGGCGCTTCCTGCTGCACCTGAAGGCCGAGCGCGGTGCGAGAGCGACGACGATCCCGGAGTTGGCAGCGGCCGAGGCTGCACAGGTCGACTTCGGCGCCGGTCCCGTGCTCACGCACGAGTCCGGGGGGCTGCTCAAGACATGGTTCTTCGTGATGACGTTGTGCTGGTCGCGTCGTCAATACGCCGAGGTCGTGCTGGATCAGACGGTCGAGACGTGGCTGGTCCGCGAACAGATATGAATGCCGGCGCGGGAAAAGTCTGTCTGGAGTCGCCCGACGCCGATATTTGGGTGCCGCATGTACGTTCGGTCCTACGTCGTGAGCACGCTTGCCCGTGTATGGTGCCTGCTTCGCTAATCAGAAACGTGTTTTGAAAGGAGGAAGCGGGAAGGCCGCTGAACCCATGTGCGCCTACTTCGAATCGGTGAACAGAAGATTCTGTATCTCGGATAGGTCGCTCAATTCTGATAGGTCGACGTTTTCGTATTGGTCTGCCCTGAGCTTCAGGTTCTCAATCTCCTCAAGCAGATCCATCACAGTATCAATCGACGAAATGCGGTTTTCGTCAAGCAGCGGCGGGTTGGTCGCGCCATAATTGCGTGCAATCACCTCGTCGATAGTAGCGCTACCGTCATGCTTGATAATTCTCAATATGTCTTTGGGAGGGCGGCGCGATTGACCACCCACTTCCGGCGCGTAGCACATTTGATAAATGTCGCCTTCTCCACTGATTCCGTGCACTAAAACGCGGAACAGTTTTAAAAGTGTGTGCTTCAAGCCTTCGAGATTTTCGTAGTAACGCTCAAAGATTCTCCGGTCGAAGCATAGCGACAGTATATTGATGTTGTTCAGTATCTGAAGGAAAGAGTAAGCGAAAAACTTCGCCTGATGTATATCAAACGGTTCGAACCTGCTGTGTGTTATGTAAGGTTTGTATTGGCCTCGATTCAGAAAATTCTGATAAATTTCACCCTTCAAGCCGACATCTCGGTGGAAAACAGTCGTGCTGTTGATGTAGTCGTCAATGTAACTACCCAGATGCGCGGCGAGCAAAGCTGCGGATTCGACGCCTGAGGCATAGGCTTGATTCTTGTCTATCAGAGAGCTACGACTTAACAGCTTCTGAAAGTGCGCGTCAAAAATTGCAATTGAAGCGACAAGGTCGTTCGTTTGCCCTTGCAACACCCGATCAATCTTGGAGGCGACAGACAAAAATTCCCTCCTGTTGACGTCGAGTTCCCTTTGTAGCTGACGCGAAATCACCGATTCTGAAATGAAAGTATAACCTTCAAACCGAACGGTCAGATTAGGTGAGAAGTACTGACCGGGGGACAGGTCTATCGATTTCAGATTGCGAACGATGCGACCTTGGCTATCTCTAACCTGTGTGCCAGTGAGCTTCAGCTCCTCCGTCTTGATTCTTTCCTGAATTTCACTGGGAATAATGACCTGAATATCTTTGGTAGTCTCAGACATGTTTACAGTACCTGGTGATATACGTGCAGACCGGTCGCTTTGGGATCCTGACGTGACGACGAATGAGCACCCATGCGAGCCAGATGGGCGGCAGATAGTGGTTCGGACGCCGGTCCGATGAACCAAGCTTCTTCCCCTCGTATCGGGTCGACCACCAAGCCCAGGCTGTATGGCTCCCTGAAAAATCCGCGTTGTGTCGAGCGGTCGGTTCCGCTGAAGTATGCACCCAGATTCGGGTGTGTGTGATACCAGCCGACAACGCAGAGACCTTGATCCCGGTAGCAGGCGGCCTTTTGCCAGACGTCGGGACTCATGTTCAGCGACACCGAAGTGGACTCGAAGTCTTCGCTCGGCACCGCCTCGTGAATGTGTATTGCAATTGCGCCGTTACCGGGTTTGCGGCCATATACTGCACCGACTAGCAGGCCGCCCAGTTCCACGTTGGATGAATGGGCATGTTCCATCACCCGCTCACGAGCAGCCTGGCTGAAGAAGACAAACGGTTGAGGCGAGTCCTCCAGCGTGAGAACGCGAACAGCATCGACAAAGCCTAGTCGTGGAGTCAGATTCTCAATCGGGAGCCGCTTGCTATCTGGTTCCAGTTCGTTCCATTTCATGTCGACACACTGAACCGGTTGTCACATTTGGGACATCTGGCTTCCCCGGTTTTCCCGGCAGGTACTCGCATGCGTGCTGTGCACGAGGGGCATGCCACAATGACGCCTGTTGTTCCCGACGGATTGCTGGCTGGCGGTGTTTGGACACGATCAGTCGGGAATGCCCGTGGGTTAGCGCGAACTGCGGAGCGATACCAGTCCACCGCGGCGCCGTTCGCTGGCGACCGCTCGTTTAGAACGGTGGGATCAAAGGTCAGAATCTGGATAACTCGTCGGATAAGGAGGTCCAAACCTTGTGACGGCAGCCATTTCGTTCCCAGGCAGATTTTCCCTGACGGGAACACGTTCGGATGAAAAACGGGCGTGGTAATAACCGCGCTTGGCTCGACAAATGGGTATCGGCTCATAAGCTCGATCCGGACTGCCGTGACTTCCTGGACTTTCCGTGGATAGTCCCGCGAGGGTGCTGTTCTATAGTGCAGCTCGACGTCAATGCGTCGGGTCGGATTCCCAGCGGTTCCAACCACCCGTACACGTCCGCCCGTCTGCGCCGAAAGGCTGGAAAGCTTCTGTAAATCCTGGGCAATCCGCTCTTCAATCGCTCCCATGAAGAGCTCCTGCTACGAGGACGGGTTGGACCTCCAGGATGTCGCCATCCTTAACGCCGCTCGCACCCAACGCTGAGGCCGGCGTCAGCGTGCGCCCATCGTTTGTATGGACGAGCGAATAACCCGTGTCGGTCGGCAGGCTCCAGTTGTCCACTGCTGCCTGGATGACGTCGGCACCAACGGTTTCGCTACGCAGTGCAAGTTCGGCCTTTCGCGTGAGATCTGCGGTACGTACGATTATCTTGAGTTCAGGCATCAATGTGCTCCAGTTGAATCACGTAGGTTTTCCATTCCGCACGAAAGCGGAGAAATTTTGCCGGCATCCGGTGTCCCAGGTAAGAGCCGACCAGTTCATCGATGTTAAAGCTGTCGCGAATATCAAAATCCACCGACTCCTGGCCGCAGCTTGCGCACCGCCGTAATCGACTGTCAAAATCAGAAGCGCGTGCAAAGATCGTTTTTGGACCGGCAGGCTCGCATGTGACACAGTGCGCTGTCACAAGGATCGCGTCGCTCGAATAAAGAACTGTCTCACCTGCGTTATTGGCCGCACCGGGAAGGTCGCTCGTTACCGAGGACGACGCTTTGGCAATGAGGATTTCGTCATCAATTTCGCCACAGAAGAGGCAATTACCGTTCTTCGAGAGTTCCGACACGGTCGTATTGCCGGTGATGGAATCGATGTAAATGCGTCGCGGGCGATCAGTTTCGCCAGGCGCGGAGCCAAGTCTAAGGCCAACTGAAGCGGCATGGGCCCCCGCAAGACTTGAAGTGATGATGGTCGTCGGGACTTTGCGTTCAGCATACGCGACGCGCTTGAGCCACCCGCAGGAGTAGCGCTCCTGTATGCGCTGGTAGACAGAAGAGGGCAGGTTGCATTCGTAGCAGGTACATGCCGGACGGTCCGCAAACGGAAACACTTCGACCATCACGTGTCGACTGTCGATTCCAGCATTGACGAGATTCGTCCCGCTGAGGCGACATAGCTGATTCAACCGGATGCGCGCCTCAAAATTATCCACGCAGCAAAAGACGGCTGCATACTGATGCATCGCAGACAAGTCCATGCTTTCCCAGAAATCGCCTGGGAAGGCTAACGCGTTTATGGCTGGATCGAGCTGTTTGAGGCGTTGTGCGGCAACAACCGCTTTGTTTTCGCCGACATCTTCTTCTCTGAAGAGAACGCTGCGCGTCAGATTGTGCAGTTCGATCGTGTCAAAGTCATACAGGTGAACGTTGCCAACTCCGAGGAGTGCGAGGTTCTTCGCTACTTCGTTGCCGATCGCGCCGCATCCGACGATGGCGTAAGTCGCCGCTTTCAACGAATCCTGTGAGAACCAGTCGATGAGACTGTGCCTTTGATATCGGTCCAGTCTCATCGGGATTTCTCCGCTTCGATTGCTCGCATTGCGAGATTGAGCAGTTTCGTCACTTCTTCCCCGTGAGTGCGCATGAAAGGATCCGATTGGTCTGGGTGGTGCAGGCGGACCAACGTGCGGAATGCTCGCTTGGCATCATCCAGACTCGAGTCAGGTGTAATACCAAGCAATTCGTACGGCGATTTTTTCCGGAGCGTATCCAGACGGTTTTTATAACCGAGCTCGAGGTTTTTCCATTCCATTTCAGTGCACGTTCAATATCATACCCGGCTCAGAAACGATGATCTCGTATCCGAACGTCGCATGGTTTTTAAGTAGACCTCTGACACGCACGGTCTTGCCTTGGAGAGAATTGATATATGGTCTGCCTCCAACGGCCGTTACGGCATCGCGGAAGAAGACAAGCTTAAAGCTCTTCTTCCAGCCCTTGTTTTCGAACATGACGGCGAAGTCGTTGCCCCTTGCGCTTTCTCGAACCAGCGGGACAAAGCCTTCGAAAGTGACAACCGAGCCAACGTGCTTATGATAGTCCGCGAGCGTAACGACGGACGGGGTAAAGTCTTTGCCCCCGGCTGGCTTTGCTCCAAGAGCGAATGCGACAAGGGTCGTTGACTGGCACGACACGCATCTGCCGCTGTTCTCGGCACGCAGCAACTCGATACTATCGTTATGGTAGAAGACCTTGCAGGTTGTGCACTGGAAGAGGCCTCTGCCTATATCCAGCGCCGCACCGGTCAGAGCATCGTGCAGACCATGGAAGTCAAACTCTTTTGGTGCTTTGCTTGCTTCCGACGGTGTGGTTGAGGTACTCGAATCGGTGAACTGGATCGAGCTGGATCGTCTGGCGGTGGTCGAGGGCCGAAACGTAGTTGGTTGCGAGCGCGCCGGCTGTGTGGGATGTTGACGTGCGACATGCGTCTGCTCGGTACGTACCGAGCTTTCGCGGGGGATATTCTGTGGATTTCGAGGCCGAGAAGCTTTAGAGCCAGAAAACAGCGTCCTGATTAGCCATGCGACAAAAATGACGCTTGCGATGCCTGCAACGATTCCCATGTTCTTTCAGCTTCATTTCATGAATCATCGACTCTGTGGTGTCTGCTCGAAGTCCGTCGAATGTGGTTTCGTTCCTGCACGTGAGGGAGTGCCACAATACGTTCGAGGTTCGACTACTGACCGTCCGTCGCGCGAGCAACGCATGCCGGTTTACGCCATCATATCGGCACGCAGCCGTAAAACTTTAGCGGATGCCGCAGATCAGCTACTTGCCAAAGATTCAATGTTCCTCGAATATGCGTCGTGCATTGGTCACTCCGCCTGATTGCGAACAGTTGAACCCTGGTCCCGGTGGAACGCAATCGTTCACCTTGAATCAGCAGGTGTCCACCCGATACGGTACGGATGAGGCTGCTCGATGCCTCGCTTCGCAAGCAGGTGCTGGACATGGAGGACTTTCAGATGCCCGTAGGGCAGTGGAACAATCTGTTCCAGCGCCCCCCGAAGCGATTGCTGATTGTCGAAAATCTCGAGAGCGGGCTGGCACTCCCGGATATCGAGGAGGCAGCGGTAGTGATGGCGCTCGGTAATAACGTGGCGGTCCTGCGTGAAATTCGGTGGGCGCACACCGCAGATGTTCTCTATTGGGGGGACATCGACACCTGGGGGGCTGCACATCTTGTCGCGGGCTCGCGGCATTTTTCCACAACTGAAGTCGATGCTGATGACGGAAGCAGTGATTGAGTCACATCGACATCTCCTCACCAACGAGCCGACCCAGGACAAGCGACCCGCGGAGAATCTCACGGAGGATGAGGCGCGACTGCTGTCTGATCTGCAAAACGGACGATGGGGGGAGCGCCGTCGCCTGGAGCAGGAGCGGATACACTGGCCAAGTGTCAGCGAGGAACTCAATCGTGAATGGATGCGTCCTTGATGGAAGTCGTGCTTCTGCCGATCTGGCATCGTCCATCGAAGGCCAGTAGTACTATGCAGGAGCGCCAGGGACGCTTATCGAGGACTGGCGGCTTTCGGTGGGCCGTTTTCCGCGCAAATGGTGTCGATGTCGATCCCGACAGACTATTCGCCCTGTCTAGTCACGCACTTCATGCTTAATTGAACGTCTGCACGTCGGCGTTCGTCGCAGGGACGGATAAGGGAGCCCGCCTAGAGTGTGGCGCGTATCATCATCGCGGCCGGAACATTCTCGCAGCGGGACGTCGCCGTATGGCAGTAGGAAACTCCGTCCTTCCGCGCCAAACGGCAGACCGGACGTCGACGCTGGCAATAACGGCGTAACGTCGCTAACGGCGGCTCGCCGAAAGCCACTCGGTAATCCGCGCTGAACCGGCCTGTATGAGTGAAGCCTTGCTTCGTCAACCGCCTGATACAAGCGTACCAAGCTGGTCCAGCCGTGCCTTGGCATGTTGCTCATGGCACAGATACCGTTCCTGCGAAATTTGGCCGTATTTCTGGCAATCCGCGGTGGTGGCAGCAAAGTGTTCAATTTCGCTTTGCACGACCGTCGGATTAACAGCAGCGCCACCGTGCGTTTTAAGATATTTTTGGTACGCGGCGCGTTCCATCGCCTGCAATGAGTTTCCCGGCAGCTCGGAAGAAGGATTGAGCTTGCGCAGTGACGCAATCATGCGTGCTGCATCGCTCTCGACGTCCTCCGCGCTGGCTGCACAATATAAGACCTGTGTAGGTCGATTGGCAGCAAGAAGGAACGCGGCGACGCACGTCATCGTAACGACGTCTGTCGATCCCTGATTCGATCGATACGTCGCCTGTCCCACAATCGCGATCCCATCCCTCAACGTTGCCGGACTAGCCAGGCTAACGTTAGCTAACGACAGGGATGAGTTTGTGCCAAGGTCAGCGTTCACCCTTTCGGCGAGTTGCTGAGGTTGCATTGCAGCTCTGATTTCGGCTTGCGCGTCGAGGAACCAGCGAGCAGGTACAAAGCGGTCTCGCTGTGTGACGGTTGCGACTCTCCATACGACGGGTTGCGACGTCGGAATTCCCAGATAACACGTACCAATCTCATCTTCAGTTCCGACAGGCGTATGGCACGTTGGGGTTACACCCTCGCGAGAGGGCGCTTCCAGTCTTAGGCGAATGTTTTGCCAGTTTAGCGTCGTTGGTTGCCAGGACATCTTCTCCGCAGGAGGGAGAGGGGGGGGCGGCGATGACGCTGGCAATGCGGAAGCGGAAGGCTTGTTCCCAGCAGGTACAGCGGGTGGGTTTGGCGAGTGAGTAGCTGTAGAAAGTGCGGCGCCCGCTGCCACGGCAAAAACAAGAGCAGCGTAAGCTGGTGTTTTACTTGCCTGCATGGTTTTTACGCTGCTATTATCAGATGCAAAAATTAAAGGCGCCAAGCGGGACGAGTGTACACCGTAGCGTAGCGAGAAGACCATGACCGAGAACGAAAATCCGTTCGCCAGACAACTGGCGTTCGGTGCGGACAGTTTTGCAGATAATCCTGAACCGCGCTGCCCCTGCGTGTTACTGCTTGACCGCTCGGGTTCGATGGCCGGAACACCGATCGACGAGTTGAACGCGGGTCTGGCCGAATTCCGGCAGGATCTGCTGGCGGACGCCCTTGCAGCCAAGCGGGTCGAGACCACCGTTATTTCCTTCGGGCCGGTCACTATCGACACAGCGTTCCATACCGCGCACAGCTTTATTCCCCCGGTGCTGGCTGCCGGTGGAAACACGCCGATGGGCGCGGCGATTAACCTTGCCATTGATGCGCTCGAGTCACGCAAGGCGGAATATCGCGCAAACGGTATTTCCTATTATCGCCCTTGGATATTCCTGATCACGGACGGAGCGCCGACGGACGAATGGAAATCGGCGGCGGAGCGCATAAGGGAGGGCGAGGCCGCGAAGAAATTCGCGTTTTTTGCGGTCGGTGTGAATCAGGCGGACATGGGCATCTTGCGCCAGATTTCGACTCGCGAACCGCTTAGCCTCAGTGGCCTGAAATTCCGGGAGCTTTTCCAGTGGCTTTCCGGTTCGCTCGGGTCGGTCTCGCAATCAACGCCAGGTACCGATGTGGCGCTCAAACCACCTACAGGCTGGGCGGTTGTGTGAACTGGCGCTACGTCAGCGCCTCGGTTGCCGGAACATCGCATTCGAAGCTCGAACTTCCATGTCAGGACAGCAGCATGGTAGTCGAGGCCCTGGATCAGAACGGTGCCAGACACCTGATTGCGATTGCTGCTGATGGTGCAGGTAGTGCCCGTTTCGCACAAGCTGGTGCGGAGCTTACGTGCGAAACCGCGGTCCTCGCTGTGACTGATCTTCTGGCTCAATCAGCAGATGGCGTTCAGTCGGTCAAGCCGCGCGCCATCATTGAGGCCGTTCGGGGCGCAATCCTGGAGAGGGCGACGGAGGGCGGCGCGTCATTGAGGGATTTCGCCTGTACGGTTGTCGGAGCCGTTGTTGGACCTGAAAAAGTGCTTTATTTCCAGATTGGCGATGGGGCAATCGTGGCGCGACGAACCGACGCGCTCAAGTGCATATTCTGGCCGGATGGCGGCGAATATGCCAACACAACGTTCTTTATAACGGACCACGACGCGCAGGCTCATCTCCAATCTCGGATTGACGATACTCCTGAGGAATTGGCGTTGATGACGGACGGATTGCAGCGCTTGGCACTGGTATTTTCCAGCAAGGCTGTTCATGCGCCATTCTTCGACCCCATGTTTGCAGTACTTCGAACAGCGTCGGAGGAAGAGTGCGACCAGCTCTCAGGTTCGCTCGCTGCATTTCTTGACAGCGAACCGGTGAATTCACGGACCGACGACGACAAAACCCTTGTTCTGGTTTCGGGGCAGCGTGAGGCAGAAGTGTGATGCACTTGCACGACGAGTCAGGCCGCGCTGTCATTCTTGGCAGGGAGCTGGGACGAGGCGGTGAAGGCAGTGTTTTTGAGTCCAGCAGCCTTGGTCGGGACAATGTCGCGAAGGTGTATCACGCTCCATTGCCACCAGACAAGCAGGAGAAGCTGCGGGCGATGGCCCGCATCGGTAGCACGTACCTTCATCAGATTTCTGCCTGGCCCACGAAAATACTGACTCAGGCGGGTGGCGCAGTTGCAGGCTTTGTGATGGCGAGGATCGAAGGATTCGAACCGATTCACAATCTCTCGAGTCCGGCCAGTCGCAAGCAGATTTTCCCCACTGTTGACTATGCATTCCTTGTTCATGTAGCCCGCAATGTAGCTGCGGCATTTGACGCCGTGCATGCCCACGGCCACGTCGTTGGGGATGTCAACGAGAACAACTTTCTCGTCGGTCGCAATGGCACCGTTAAATTGATTGACTGCGATTCTTTCCAGGTGGTCGAGGGAAACAGGAGATATTCGTGCGACGTCGGCGTAAAGCTGTTCACGCCCCCTGAATTGCAGAACGTCAGTTCGCTCCGCGGCAGAGAGCGCACACGAAACCATGATAATTTCGGCCTCGCGGTGCTGGTGTTCCAACTTCTGCTACTGGGGCGGCACCCGTACTCCGGCGTTCCGCTTGGTCGGAACGACCTCCCGCTTGAGGAGGCTATCGCGGCCTACCGGTTTGCCTACGGTCCAGATCGCAAACAAAGGCAGGTAGACACGCCACCGGACGCCATCAGTCTCTCGTTTTTCGCACCAGAAATAGGGCGGGCATTCATACGGGCGTTCACAGAGGAAGGCGTGTCCTCGGGACGCCCAGCCGCGAGTGACTGGATCAAGCTTCTGGATGGTCTGCGCGCGTCATTGCGTACCTGCTCACAGGTATCGAATCACAAATACCCGTCACATCTCGGGCAATGCCCGTGGTGCGAACGCGAGCGGGCGGGACGACCGGCGTTCCTTTCGCAGAACTCGAGTACAGGTAAAGCCTCGACCGCGACAGGTGACCTTGGGGCAATATGGGCACAGATTCAGGTGTTGGCAGCGCTGCCGCAGCTTCCCGCCTACACCGCGCTTCAGCATGGCGTCACAGGGCGCACGCAACAGGTGGGCAAGTATGGAAGGCTCTTATATCGACTGAAGGTGTCGGCCGTAGCTGTCGGGGCGTTCCTCACGACCCTTCATGAGCCAGCGTCGTGGTTCCTGAGCCTTATTACAGGCGGTGTGATTCTCGCACTGATAAAACATCCTGTTGGTGGACGCCTTGTGCCGCTGCGCGGCGCCGCGATCGCGGCGAAGAAGACATTTGACTTCGAGTTGGAGGAGTACAACAAGCTGACACAGGATCCACGCATTACCGAACTGTATGGTCGCTTGGTATCGGCGAAAGCTCGCATTGATGGATTGCCTGCCGAATACCAGCGGGGGATACAGGACCTGCATGCAAGCGTACGTGAACGGCAACTGGAAGTGTTCCTCGACAGATTCCTGATTTCCGACGCGGGAATTGATGGAATAGGGCCCGCGCGCGTAAGTGCATTGGCTTCGTTTAATATTGAGACAGCACGGGATATCAGCTACCACGCCGTCATGCGCGTTCAGGGATTCGGTGACGCTCTCGCCGGTAGGCTCGTCACCTGGAAGCAGCGGGTCGAGAAAGGCTTCGTGTTTGATCCAAGTCGCGGGATACCCCAGCAGGACGTCAATGCGCTTAATGCGCGTCTTGCAAACGACCGTATGCTATCGGAGAAAGCGCTGCGGGATGGCCTCGTGCAGCTTCAGCAGTTACACACCGCAGCGCTCAGCGTGCGAGGCACGGTCAAGTTGCGCGTCGATGCAGCCTCTCTTGCCTTGGCACAGGCCGAGGCAGATTTCGCGGCGTTGAAAAAAATATGAAAATGCGAACCTTTTGTCGTCAGGCATTGGTGACTGTTTTTTGCCTTTTGGCGCAACTACAGAGTGGCTTTGCGCAGACACCGGTTGACCAAATTGACGCGCTGGGTTCGTTTCTGTCCGCATTTCGCGGAAAGCCCGTCGCGAACATCCCTGAGGTTTCATATAACGCAATCCCTGCGGCAGCGCCTACGACATCGCAGTACGCTGCAGCGAATACGACGGTTGGAAGCCGCAGTCAGGCAGACTCACTGCAGTCTGGTTCGTGTCCTCCCGGCGTCGATCGCCTGGGCTGCCCGAGTTCCAACCCGGCGACCACAGTAGGGCACCCTGTAGCATCAACGTGTCCGCCCGGTTATCAGCGCGACCCGACTGGCTGTGTCATGCCAGCGATGCCGCTTCACGCGCATCGCACTGGTGGATATGGCGGCTGGGCTTGTGATATCGGATATGTGCGCTCAGGCGATAGTTGTTCGCCGGTTGTTGTCCCGGTCAATGCGCATCCAGCAGACACCTCGTCGGGATGGGCATGCGATTTCGGATACCACTTTACCGTGAACCGCTGCGCACCGGTCTTCATTCCCGCGAACGCTCATCTTGCAGCGGATGGTAGCCACTATGAATGCAACTACGGCTATCGGGACGTGGGAATGAGTTGCGCACAATAGCGTTCCGTCGTTGAATCAAAATACAAATCTGAGAGGCATCGGGGAAAATGGCAACGCGCGCTACAAAGAGACCGCTCAACAAATGCGGTTCGTGCGGACATACGTGGTATCCGAAAGGGCGGTCGCTGTCGGTGCGATGCCCCGAATGCCGAAGCACGGACACCAAGAAGGCGGGTGCTGGAGTTGGAGCCGTTGTGCTCTTCCTCGCTGCGCTGGCTGTGTTTGGAGGCAAGAAGGAGTCACATCCCACGCCCGACGTTCAGTCGACAGGTGCTTCTGGTGCGCAGGTAACTCAACCCGTGATTGCCGCGAGTTCGCCCGAGCCAACTCTTAACGACGCAAATCTGTCCGGTACTGCTGTATCAGACGCGGGTGAAGCGAAACCGACAGCCGATAGTACGCAGGCAAGGGTCTCAACGCTATCTGATGGATTACGGGCCGATACCACCGTGGCGTCCCCAGAGGCTGCAATAGCCCCAGAGGCCGCTAGCGATGTGGCGCTGCAACAGGAACGAGAGGCGGTGACTGCTCCCACGCTACCGCCAGTTCGCGACAGAGAGCATCACTGACCAGGTGAGGGTTGCCCTACCTGCACCAGCGTCCGGCCGCGATAGCCTCAAGCTTGTGGTGCCTGGTGTCGTTAACCTTGGTTAAATTCCCTGGCAAATCCGATGACAAAGACATGGCTGGTGATTCTGGCGATATCTGCGGCCGCCGCCGCAGTGGTGTGTAGTCAAATCACTCTGTTTGTTGTTCCCCCGATCGGTGCAGCACCCGAAGGGCGGACTGTTGTGATAGGCAGGTTGAACTCCACGCGATTCGTGGATAGCGCTGACGCAATGTGCGAGCGCATTCAGGGTGGCGTCACTCTTCTATGTCGGGCCATGGTGCTGGGTACGGTCTTTGAAAAATCGACAATTCTCATGCGCTTGCCCTACAGCCAGTGGCTT
This sequence comes from Paraburkholderia ribeironis, assembly GCF_900019265.1. Lineage (GTDB taxonomy): Bacteria > Pseudomonadota > Gammaproteobacteria > Burkholderiales > Burkholderiaceae > Paraburkholderia > Paraburkholderia ribeironis. The sequence continues at coordinate 39,985 of NZ_CYGX02000054.1, read as the reverse complement.
TACGAGATTTCGACCGACGGGAAGACCTACGAACGCTAACTACTGGAGGTAAAGCATGGGATTTCTGCTGGTGGCGGTGCTGATCGGTTTGATTCCGGCGGCAATTGCAAAGGGCAAAGGGCGGTCGTTCGGCGTATGGTGGTTTTATGGCGCGGCCATATTCATTGTGGCGCTTCCGCACGCCTTGTTGATGAAATCAAATCAGGCAGGTATCGAGCGACAGCAACTAGCTGACGGGATGAAAAAGTGTCGGCACTGCGCGGAGTTCATCAAGCAGGACGCCAATGTTTGCCGGTACTGCGGTCGAGACGTGTAACAAGGGCTGAGAGAGAATTAGCCGTCGCCGTTTGGTATATGGGCAATATGAATGTAGTTGTGACGCCATAACCGAGCCTTGCTTTTGCTCTGTCGAGGCCCTTCGCCAGCCATAGGCCTAAATCGGCTTTGCCGTCTTTGACGCTTGATTGCGGATAAACCTCGGCCGTCGCGTGTGCTACGACTTCTAACGTGGTCGACGACATCGATGCGGAACCGAGATCATACTCAATGCTGAGTTCGTTCAGCGAGTCGAACGGATGCGCCGCAGCCCTCAGCATCCAGTCGGTCTGCGGCTGCTGAGCGAGCATCTGTCGCGAGATTCCACACATTGTGAGAACCGCTAGGCGGTTTCCCTGACTGATTCCCTCGGGATGGATCAAATCCGGCAGCCCGACGACGAGGTTCTGGTTGTCTTCCGGGCGTAGCACGAGTCTTCCGCGCTTGGCAATCTCAAAGCCATCGGGGCCCGCGATCTGCTCAATCGCCTGCGTGACAGCCGCCACTCCGCCTGAAAGATCCACTTGGCCGGCTTCCACGTCGCCGGCTTGAAACCAACTCTTTAGTGATTGACGAAAGACAGACGACAAGTGCACACGCGCAGCCAGGATCTCAAGGAAGTCTCCGCGTCGGACGGCTATGAAAGTCAGACGGGCTCCGGCGTATGCAGAATCCCATGGACGTATTGCCGTGAAGAAAGCGCTGATCATCTTCTGGACGTGTTGATTCATCGGTCTACGACACTCTCGGACGATAAATACATGCACACAATGTTCCGCATGCGCCTCCAACTTCCTGCAAAAATTAGTTAACGGTAGCGACCTCTCTCTCCATCAACCGTTCGCAGGCGCAATGCGCATCGTATGCTGAAAAGACATCGAGCTTTTCTTTCAGAGCTTGTTCTCGAAGCTCACCCACCGTGTCCTCGACGATCGCGTACTCGGAGTCTGAGTAGATTGGAAGGCCGGGCGAGGGCACCCATGCAGTCAGTTCCATTCGCTCAGGACTAGCAAAGCCAAATGCATCCCTCGCTCTTGCAAGGCGCCAGAGCGCTGCCGACGCAGCACGCGAACGAACGAGAGTCTTGCTTTTCGGATCGATTGCGGCATAGCAGGTCGCGTACGAGTGTCCTACGTAGTCGATCGGAAACCCGGTAGGCGACCCTGTCAGACTGAATGTGCGATTGAACCGGTTTTCGAGCGATGGCCTTCGTGCAAGCACCTCTCGCTTCACGGAGTTCGCAAACCTACTTTCGGACGAAGGACGAGGTGCTGACTTTGAAGCGTCGTCAGTTGCAGTCTCATGCTGGGACTGGCGTCGGTGGAAAAGCGCACACCGCTCAAGTACCGCATCGACCACTCCAGCCGCGTTATCTGCCTCAACCTCGAACCGTTCGCCAACTTCGACTCCGCCTAAGGGGACCTTCCAGAGACTGGCTTCATGGCCGGCCTCCCTCCAGGCGAGATAGTCCGCCACGACGAGGCTCCCGAACGAATGGCAGGCGTAACCCAAATCCTGTGGCAGGCACTTGAGCACTCGCGGGGTTACGACGCGAGCGAACGGAATGCCACCTTGGTGCTCGCCGAGTACTGCGATCACCAGCGATTCGCCGGAAGCTTCAAGTACAAGACGGACAAGCCGGGCGCTGCCACTTGCGACCGGTTCGTCAAAAATGGGAAGGATGTGTTGGGTAAAGAAGTTCATGGCGCTGTGGGGCGGCTGCCACTGTGGTTAATACCAGCCAATTCGGGAATACCGATAGCGTCAAGCATCTCGACACAGAGAGTTTCTGCCTTTGCGTGAAGGTGTCGTCGAATCATCTCTCGTAGCGACTCCGACTCGACGAGTGTATCCAACGGTAGCTTATCGACGGCTTCCACGCAATCCTCGCAAAACTGGCGGAGCGGCTGTTTCAGCGCGTGACGGCGGTGGGGAGGCATCGCCTGAATCCGACGCAGGAGCACGTTTGGGCCGGGAGGAAGCCAGACCGATGTACTGTCAGTACCAATGCCACCCAACGCCCTTCCATGGTCGATGACAAACACTCCGGCCGGTGGCGACAACAGCAGGTTTCCACCGTGCCGGTCGTCGTTTCCAATGAGGGAATCAAAGGTCGCGATTTTAGCCATCAGGACGTCGTCAAGTCGTGCTTGGTTAAAAACCACGTCAGAACTGGCTTCGTCAAAATGAAGAGGGCGCGCGTTGGGCAGTTCCACGGTCGCAAAGCAAAGCTGCGCTTCCTTGTCGCCAAACGGCCAATGGCTAGCGGGTACCCGGTTCCGTGGAACGTTTACCCATAAAGGACGGGGTGCCTGCAGCCCGACGGCCCCCGCGAGCCAAGCGCAGACGGACTCGACTGTGAAAGCGCCTTGTTGCAGTAACTTGACGAACGCCATCTCCTGTTCGACGCTGAGTAGCTGCACACGACCGTAGATAACAGGATTCGATGCTTGAGCAACGACGGTGTTCGGCCGATACCGCAGGCTCCCGTAGTCGAAAGGAAGTTCGAGGCTCGGCATTGCTAACCTTTAGCGCTTGCGGCCGTCGTGTTCTTTGGCAACACCCTTATACGGTTCGCCGTCCGCCTTTTGCCCCATGAAGCGACCGGTCTTGTCGTTTCGCTTCACCCAATTTTCTGTCTTGGGATTAAAAACCTGCGAACGGTCATCCACCGAACCGACGCGGTAATCCTTTCCGGTATTCTTCGCCACGCTGCATCTCCCGAGGTGGGCCTCAAGGCACAAGATATAGTGCCGACGACGCAGGATAGCACTAAATAGCCTAGGGTGGGCGGCCGTGCGAATTCTTTACGGCATGGCCTGGACGCGGTCCTCGGCAAGCGTCGGTGTCGGCGAACGCGATGCATCACCGAAGTTCAGATTTCGTTTGCAAACGCGAACTTCAAGACCAGATTTCTTTACACCGAATCTGCTAAGTTATTGATTTCATTAGAGCGCGAGATGGGGACCTTTAGGTGAGGACCCACCGCTGCCGCGATGGAGGCGCGACTGCGCGCGTCAATAAGAAGTCGCGACGTTTTAGACTTGGTCTTGAGAAAGCCAATAAATACAAGGGTTTGGCGGCGTCAAATCAGGTTTCTTTGCCAGCCCATACAAGGTCGCAGCCCGCCTAAAACAGGTTTCTTTGCTTTAAAACGACAGCACAGCTTTCTTTGCTCCGGAACAGGTTTTGTTTGCAAAGAACCACTCCGTAAGGTGATGCCCCGAGTATTGCGCGGCTTGCGTGGCATCCACAAACGAATTAAATTGAGTAATTCCATCAGCGAAATTGATAAATCATGCACCCCGAATTCGACGTCGACCTGTTGCGCAGCTTTGTCGCCGTGGTGGAAACGGGCAGCTTCACGAAAGCGGCGGTAAGCGTGCATCGATCGCAGGCGGCCGTCAGCATGCAGATCAAGCGGCTCGAGAGCATGCTCGGCACCACGCTGTTCGCCCGCAACACGCGCAATCTGTCGCTCACACGGCCCGGCAATACGCTGCTCGAATACGCGCGACGCGTGCTGGCGCTGCATGAGGAGGCGTGGTCGGCGATCGTGCGGCCCGAAGTGACCGGGCGCGTGGTGCTCGGCGCGCCGGACGATTACGTATCGTCGCTGTTGTCGCCGGTGTTGCGGCGCTTCTCCAATCTCTATCCGCATGTCGAGATCGAGATCGTCTGCGCGCAAAGCACGTCACTCGCGCCGATGCTGGCCGACAACAAGATCGATCTCGCCTTCGTCACGCGCGACCGCAAACTGCGCGGCGAATTCGTGCGCAGCGAGCCGATGGTGTGGGTGGGGGCGTCGGTGGATACGCCGGTGTTGGCGGCTTCGCCGTTGCCGGTGGGGCTTTACGAGCCGGGCTGTGTGGCGCGCCAGCACACGCTGGCCGCGCTGGATGGCGCGCGGATCCGCTATCGGGCGGCGTTCAGCAGCGCCAGCCTGATGGGGCTGGTGGCGACCGTCGATGCGGGCTTGTCGGTGATCGCGCTCACGCGTTGCAGCGTGCCGGCGCGGCTGGCGATTCTCGGCGAAGCGCAAGGCTTGCCGAGGATCGCGCCGCTCGAAATCGTGGTGGCGCGCAGCGCCAAGTCGGACCGGCCGACTTGCGATTATCTGGCCCAGCAGATGGTGCAGGATCTGTCGCTGCGGACGCCGGCACGCGGGGCGGCAGCGTAGCGGCGCGAGGATGCGCTGGGTTGCGCCCGATTGGTTGCGCCCGATCGTTTGCGCCCGATGACTTTGCGCCGGCTTGCCGCTAACGGCTCGAATGAGCTTGTGAAGGCACGCGTGGATACGCGCTCACATAGCCATCCACCGCGAGCCGCACCGCCTCGCCCGGCCGCGGACATCGATAGCCGGGCACGCGTGCGCGCACCATCGTTCGCGTGCCGGACTGCAGTTGCAGCGTCACGCCGGCGTCCTGCCCCTGGTAGATCACCTCGGTGACGACGGCGTCAAGGGCCGCACGATCGTGCGGTGTCTCGTCGGCGCGCAGCAGACGGATCTGTTCGGGCCGCACCATCACGTCGACCGCGCCGTGGCCCAGTGGCGCGACGAGCGCCAGTTCGCCCAGCGCGCAGCTCACGCGATCCTGCTCGACCGTGCCCGGCAACAGCACCGCCTCGCCGACGAACGACGCCAGTTCGCGCGTCGCCGGCCGCTGGTACAGCGTCTCGGGCGTCGCCGTCTGGATCAGGCGGCCATCCCACAGCACCGCCACCTCATGCCCGAGCGACAACGCCTCGGACTGGTCGTGCGTGACCAGCACGGCGGTCGCGCCGGCCGCGGCCAATGCGTTCGCCACCGCCTGACGGGTTTCGAGCCGCAACGCCGCATCGAGCGACGAGAACGGTTCGTCGAGCATCACCAGCGTCGGCGCGGGCGCGAGCGCACGCGCCAACGCGACGCGCTGCTGCTGGCCGCCCGACAACTGCTGCGGCGCGCGTTCGCCGAAGTTCGCCGGCAAGCCGACCAGCTCCAGCAACTCCGCCACCCGATGCCGTGCGCGACGCTGCGTGCGCGGCAAGCCGAACACGATGTTGTCAGCGACCGACAGATGCGGAAACAGCGCGCCTTCCTGCGGCACATAGCCGATGCGGCGCTGCTCCGAAGGCACGTGCAGGTTGTCGCCGGCCACCCGGCGCCCGTCGATCTCGACGCTGCCGCCATCGGCGCGTTCGAAGCCGCAGAGCACGCGCAGCAAGGTGGTCTTGCCGCTGCCGGACGGGCCGAGCAGCGCGAGCAGGGTGCCGCGTTCGACCGACAGATCGATGCCGTGCAGCACCGGGTGAGCGTCGAACGATTTCTGCAGTCCGCGGATACGAAGTTCGCTCATGACATTCCGATAGTAAAAGCGCGTGAGGTCACGGTCCTCGATGTTCCCAATAGTGTCGACAGGTTCAGCCGCGTTCGCCGAGCAGCGCCGATTTGCCAAGCAGTGCGAACAACAGGCCCGATGCGCACAGTGAAATGCCCGTGAGCAACGCGGCATACGGCGCGGCCGCGGCAAACGCCATCGTCGACGTGTCGGCCCAGACCTGGGTGGCGAGCGTTTGGGTGTCGATTGGAGAGAGCAGCAGCGTCGCGTTCAATTCGGTCACGACCGAGATGAACACCATCGCCGCGGCAGCGCCGAGCCCGGGGCCCGCCAGCGGCAACATCACGCGCAACAGCGTTTGCGGCCAGTTCAAGCCGAGTGCGCGGGCGGTTTCCTCGAGGCGCGGCTGCGCCTGCATCAACGCGGCGCGCACGCTCACCAGCGCGACCGGCATGAACAGGATCGCGTACACGATCACCAGCAGCGTCGCGCTCTGATAGAGCGGTTGCAGCGCGTGCACCGCAAGCGACACGATCGCCAATGCGATCACCAGACCCGGCACGCCTTGCGCGAGAAACACCGTGCGTTCGAACAGCGTCGCGAAACGGACCGGATAACGCACCAGCAAAAACGCGAGCGGCACGACCAGCAAGGTGGTCAGCAGCGCGGCGGCGAGGCCGAAACCGAGCGACGACAAGGTCGCCTTGAACAGCAGCTCGGGCGACACGTCGGCCGGCGTGACGGCGGCCGCGCCCGGTTGCGTGAGCCAGTAGCCGATCATGCCGAGTGGCACGCCGAGCGTCGTGATCGTCAGCAGCGCGAAGCCGGCGGCGACCGCCCAACGCCACGCGCCGAGCTCGCAGCGCAACACCGCGCGACGCGTGCCGCGATCGACGCGTTCATAACGCGCCGCGCCGCGCACGCGAAACTCGCACGCGAGCACGATCAGGCAGATCACGATCAGCACACAGGCGAGCAGCGACGCGCCGCCGCCATCGAAACTGGTGCGGAATTCCGCGTAAATTTGCGTGGTGAACGTGCGAAAGCGCAGCAGCGTGAACGCGCCGAACTCGGACAGCACGCCAAGCGCCACCAGCAACATGCCGCCGAGCAGCGCCGGGCGCAATTGCGGCAGCACCACGCGGGCAAAACTGGTCCAGCGGTTGCAGCCGAGCGCGCGTGCGCTTTCCTCGAGCGCCGGGTCCATGCCGCGCAGCGCGGCGGCGACCGGCAGATAGACGAGCGGAAAGTACGCACAACTGAGCACCAGCAATGCGCCGTTGAAGTCCTGCAAATCCTGGCTGAGCGAGACCCACGCATAGCTCGAGATGAAGGCCGGCATCGCGAGCGGCGCGGCGCTGAGCACTGCCCACGCGCGGCGTCCCGGCACCTGCGTGCGTTCGACGAACCACGCGGCGGCCGTGCCGATCACCGCGCACACCAGGGTGGTCGCCACGGTGATCAGCACGGTGTTGACCAGCAGCTCGCCGACCAGTGGCCGGAACACCAGATCGAACGCGTCGTGCGCGCCGAAGCTCGCGGCGCGCCAGAACGTCAACGCAATCGGCAGCAGCACCAGCAAAGCGCTGAGTGCGGCTGCCGCGAACAAGCCGCGCGGCGCGCGCAAGCGGCTGCGCGCCGTGGCGGTGGGGACAGCCGGTGGCCCGGCTGACAGGGCTTCGCTCATCTACAGCAGACCGGCCTGGCGCAGCAGTTTGCCGGCCTGGCTATCGTCGCCGAGCTGCTGGATCGTCAGTGCCGGCGGGTTCAATTCGGCGAAGGGCTTCAGAATCGGATCCGGCGCCACGCCCGCATGCAGCGGGTACTCGAACATCACGTGGCTGTTCGCCATCAACTTTTGCGCACGTTCGCTGTTCAGATACGCGAGAAACTTCTGCGCGCCGTCCGGATTGTGCGCGGACTTCAGCACCGCCGCGCCCGACACATTCACCAGCGCGCCGGCATCGCCGTTGCCGAAGTGATGCATCGCGCTGCGCGTCTTCGCGTCGCCGATCTCGGCATGCAGACGCGTCCAGTAATAGTTGTTGATCAAACCGGTGGCGACCCCGCCACGGTTCACCGCGGCCACGACGCCTTCTTCGTCGTCGAAGATCTGCGCGTTGGCTTTCAGGCCCTTGAGCCATTGCACGGTTTGCGCTTCGCCCTTGAGCGCGAGCACGGCGCTCACGAGCGGCAGGAAGTCGCCATCGCTCGGCGCGATGCCGATCTTGCCTTTCCATTCCGGCCTGGCGAGATCGAACAGCGATTGCGGCAATTGCGAAGGCTGCAGTTTGGTCGTGTTGTACGCGAGCACGTTTTCACGCGCGGTCACGGCGACCCATACGCCGCCGGGCGAGTTGAACCGCGCCGGCACGCTGGCGAGCGTCGCGCCATCCACCCTGGCGAGCAGGTTTTTTCCTTCGAGCAGCATCAGCTCCGGCGAGTTTTCCGTGAAGTAGACGTCGGCAGGGGAGGCGGCGCCTTCCGCGACGATCTGCGCGGCCAAAGCCGGGCCTTCGCCGTTACGGATTTTCACTGCCACGCCCGACTGCTTCTCGAAGTCTTTCGCAAGCAGATTGACGACCTGTTCGTGCTGCGCGTTATACAGCGTGATCGACGCAGCATGGGCCGGCGACGGCACGGTCGCGAAAGCGGCCAGCGCGAGCGCGGCCGCGCTGCTGATAATGCGCAGGCGGGTGCCAAACCAGGAATAAGCCATGTTCCAGAAGTCCGTTTGTGATGGTGTTGGTTGATGTGTGTCGTGTGTCCGTTACGTCTCGAACAGTCCCGCGCCGATATACGAACCCGGTTTGGCTCCAGGCGGCACCGCGAAAATCGCGCTGCCGACGTGGGTCGTGAACTGGTTCATCATGTCGAACTTCGCGAGTCGGTCGTTGATCGGAATGAAGCCGGTGCGCGGGTCGCTCTGGTGCGCGATGAAAATCAGTCCCGCGTCGTACTCGGTTTCCTGACGCCATGGCGGCCAGCGCTCGATGTAGAAGTTGGTGCCGTCGTTGTACGAGTACGAACGGCGCAGGATCTGCGCGCCGTTGTTGCTCGCCTGATTCGACAGACGCACGTGCGAGTTCTCCGGAATCACCGGATTGCCGTCCTTGTCCTCTTCCTTCAGGTTCACCGCGTCGAACTCGTTGCGCTTGCCGAGCGGCGCGCCGCTGTATTTGTGACGCCCGAACACCTGCTCCTGGAAGCCCAGCTCGGTGTTGTCCCAGTGTTCGAGCGTGATGCGGATACGTCGCACCACGGTGTAGGTGCCGCCTTCCATCCACGGCGCGTCGGCGCTCGCGCCGGCCCACACGAACTGGTTCATCAACTGCGGCTTCGCGGTGGACGGGTTGTTGGTGCCGTCCTTGAAGCCCATCAGATTGCGCGGCGTCTGACCGCGCGGCCCCGACAGGAAACCGGACTGGCCCCAGCGCATCGCGGCGACTCCGTAGGCGAGACGCGTCAATTGCCGGACCGCGTGAAACGCGACTTGCTGATCGTTCGCACAGGCCTGGATGAAGAGGTCGCCGCCAGTCTTCTCGGGGATCAGCTGATCGCCGTTAAAGCGCGGCAGATCGACGAGCGCGGCGGGGCGGCGCGCGGCGAGTCCATAGCGGTCCTTGCCTTCATGCGTGAAGAGACCCGGGCCGAAGCCGAACGTGATCGTCAAACCGTTGGGACCGAGAGCGAGCACGTCGCCGGCATCGGGCGCGGGCTGGTTGTCGGCCGCGTCGCCCGTGGCCAGCGCGGCGGCCGTGCCGCCTTGCGTGAGGCGCGCGGCGGCGTCGGTCCAGGCGCGCAGCAGCGCGATCACGTCGTCGCGCTTGTCGGTGCTCAGATCGAGCGCGGCGACGTACGTGTGACCCTGCTGCGGCGTGACGATGCCGCCTTGATGCGTGCCGTAAAACGGCTCGACGGCGAGCGCCGGATCGGCAGGGTGGGGCGCTGGTTTCGCGAGCGCGGCCTGGGACGTCGCCAGACCCGCGCCAAGCGTTGCACCCAGACTCGCGCCGGTGGCCACCGCGGCTCCGCCCGCCTTCAGAAAACCGCGCCGTGATGGCCGCGGGGGTTGATCGTTGGTCATGGTCACTTCATCTTCGTTGGGCATTCAAGCATGTCTGCCATGCGTCGGCGTGGCTTACTTCGCGAGTACCAGCGTATTGACGTCGTCCTGCACGTAATAAAATCCGTCGCCTTCTGGCGTCATCGCGAGACCGAAGAGGTCGCCATTGCCCGGCGGCGATTGCGCCTTGTCGGTGTCGATCCAGCGCGCGTAAAGCTGCTTGCCGGTCGCCGGATCGATTTCCACGACCTGGCCGTTCAGCGCATTGGTCACGAGCAGGTGACCGTTGGGCGCGGTGACCATCGCGAGCGGGCGATGCAGCAGGCCCTCTGCGGTGAGTTGACGGCCCACGCCGGCGCTGGTGTCGCGCGTCATCGGCTCGTCGATCTCGGTGATGCGGTTGCCGATTGCGTCGGACACGTACAGCAGTTTCTGATCGCCCGACAGCGCGAGCCCGGTCGGGCCGACCAGGAACACGCCCTTGTCGGCTTGCGCGCCGAAGCCGCTGCCCACCACGGTTTCTTTCCTGACGACGGGCGGCTTGCCGGCCGGCACGTCGAGGTCGAGCCGCAGCACGGTGGCCTGCTTGAATACCGGTGGCGTGCCGTTCGCGCCGCCCACGCCGAAACCCGCATTGCTGACGAACAGCGTCGCGCTCGTGCCGTTATCGACGACCGCCATGTTGCCCCACGGGTCGTTGATGTTGGGGCTCGTGATGGTCGACGCGATCCGCCCTTGCGGGTCGATCACGATCAGGCAGCCGGCGCCCTTCGTGCCGGTCGTGCCGTCGTTGCTTGGCGTGCTGCCGACGATCACGTAGCCGGACTTGAGCATCGTCATCGCGGTCGACAGGCCGATGCCGCCCGGGCATTCCTTCAGATCGCGCGGCACGGTCGCGAACACCGTCATCTGTCGGGTGTTCGGGTGATAGTCGATGATCGTGCTGCCGGTGCCTTGCAGATTGGTCGCGTTGTTGAAGTTGCCGACCAGCACGTCGCCCTGCTTGACGGTGCCCGCCGTGACCGGCGCGACCACTACCGCGTACGGGTTCTGGTCGCCGTTGTCGGGCACGGTGTTGATCAGCGTGGTGTGGTGCTTGACGGTTTCGAGGAAACCTTGCGGCTCGGCGTGCGCGCCGGCGGCGCTCGCGAGCGCAGCAGCGCCGGCAGCGGCGGCGATCAGGGCCCGCGCGGCGCGCGGCGAAAACTTGCGCGTGAGATGGTTCACGATTGAGCCTCCGTGCCGGCGCACAAAGCGGTGGTTGCGGTGGTTGCGGTGAAGATCGGGAGCATGGGATCCGGTGTGTCGATAGCGTGTGGGTTGGGTGCGAACCGCATCAGAACGTGATGACGGTCCGCACGCCGACGACGAACGTGTTGCGCAGCGGCTGCGTCGGGTCGTTCGGATTCTGGCCTGCGCCGGCATTGAAGGTGTACTGCGCGTCGGCCTGCAATTGCCACCACGGATTGACCTGGTACTGATAGGTCGCTTCGAGCGCGGTTTCGCTGGTGCGCACGCCATACGGGCCGCCGCTGAATGCCAGGTTGTCCTGATCAAGTCCGTGCACGTGATTGCCGACCTTGATGTAGGTGAGCGCGAGGCCCGCGCTATCGTTATCGCGGCCCTTGAACGGCGCCTTCAGCACGATGCCGAGATTGGCCGACAGGCTCACGAGGTTGCGGTCGCCGGGGCCGCCCATCACGCGGGCGAACACGCCGAGGCTGCGTGGCTCGTCCGGGTCCGGACGCCAGATCATCTGATCGGCAACCGCGTAGATGCTGTAGTTGCCGCGATGATTCGCGGCAATGCCCGTCGAGGCCGGATTCGCCAGCGACAAACCGGTGTTGTCGAAGCGCTGGTCCGCGAAAGTGCCGCTGTTGTACCAGACGCCGATCTTGTAGGTGCCGGGCAGACCGCCGCCGCCCGTGCCGACCATTTCGCCATCGGCAGGCTGGTTGATCGCGTACTGCAATTCGCCGATCCACAGTGCGCCGTTGCCGAGGTTGAAGTTGGTGCCGCTCTTGTTGTTCGGGGCGTTGCCGAGCGGATCGCCGGAGAACACACCGGCGAGCGCCGTCAACGAAGGCGTGATCTGGCCGCGCACGCGCACGCCGAGACCCGCCAGCGGATAAGCCGGACCGCCGGACGGCATGTTGTACGAGGGCAGCGCGGGCCAGCCGAACATCGTGTTGATGAAGAGCGCCGAGTACGTGCTGGTGATGAATTCCTGGTCGATGCTCTGCTGACCGATCTTCACGTCGACGCGCTTGTTCAGGAACGACTGCTGATACCACAGCTCCCACAGCCGGGTGGCGTCGTCGGCTTCGATGCCGCTTGCCGTATTCAGCGTGCCGAGCTTGTTGGCGCTCAGATTGGTGCCGTGAATCTGCAACGCGCTGACGTTGAAGAGGCCGCCCGGCAAGCCGAACGCCTTCTGCGTATCCATCTGCACGGTGGCGGTAGTCAGGCCGTCGTAGTCCGCGCCGCGCTCAAGGCCGCCGCGCAGGTTGGCCAGCACTTCGCTGGTCTCGGTCAGCGCGAACGTGACGCCGTACTTGCCGAGCCACGGACGCAGGCCGCCCATGTCGCCAAGCATTTGCTGGCGATTCCAGAAGCCGGTCCATTGGTCTGTCTGGGTCGCCTTGATGTTCAGGTCGGCTTCGGGTGCTTCTGGCGTTGCATCCGGGTTGGCTTCGGCCAGCGCTGCACCGGCGGTCAACGACGCCCAGGCGAATGCCGTGCAAAGCGCAGCGCGCCGCATCGAGGGCAAACGCGTACGATGAGTTGCGCCGGCGCGTGCGACGCGGTCGCGAAGCGGATGCGCTTCGTTGGCGGATCCGTTGGGTGAGGCGAACTTCATCGAAATCCTTATTGTTGTATCGACTGGGTTGACTATTGCGGCGCCGCGAATTGCTGCGGGCCGGCGATCTTGCTCGACCGTTCGCGATGCCGGTACGACAGATGGCGTGATGCTACTGATGCGCATGCGTTCGGTCAATATAAATGAGAACTATTCGCAACAGAATTGCTGCAGCGTAATCTTGACAGTTAGCAGCGCGATGAACTCGAATTGACGCGTAATAGAAACAAAATATAAATGTAAGCTAATTGTATAAATATGGTCATACAAATTACGTAGAATGCGTGACTGAGCGCAATGTCGAACCGCACGATCGACCCGACAGGCAAAGTAAGGAGATGGTGATGAAGCAACGCATTCTTTTGGTTTCGCTGCTGGCAAGCGGCGGTCTGCTAATCAGCGGCGTGTCGAACGCACAGCTCGATCTCAAGCAGTTCGGCATTGGCGGCGGTGACAGTTCGGCGGGGACGGCGCCGGCGTCGTCCGGTGGCATGTCGCAGTTGCTGCAAACCTATGTGGGCGCGAACCAGCAGGTGCTCAGCGGTCAGTCGAGTCTCGCATCGGCGATGGGAATGAGCAGCGCCGCCAGCCAGGCGCAACAGGCGGCGGGTCTGCTAAGCGGTGGAACGTCGTCGCTGAGTCAATTGACGCAGGTGGGCAACACGCAGCAGTCGTTGTCGCAAAAGCTGACCGACGCGTTCGCGAGCCATGCGAGCGGCGGCGCGTCGGCGACGCCGGTGAACCAGCTGGCGTTCACGGATGGTCTGACGTCGCTGGGTAAGGGCGTGAGCCAGTATGCGAGCTTGCAGTCGGGGCTCGGCAGCATCAGTCAGATGAGCCCGTCCTCGCTGCTGCAGTCGGGGCTCAATCCGCAGACCGCGCAGAGCGCGTCGTACATCGCGCAATCGGCGCCGGGTCAGTTGCGGTCGTTGATGTCGACGCTGAATTCGGCGGTGCAGTTCGCGTCGAGCCACGGCATCACTGTGCCGTCGATCGCGACCTCGGCATTGAAGGGCGGCCTGTAACACACGCTCTGCGCTGCGGGCTTCGCGCTCGCAGCGGCTAGCCGCAGAGGGCACCGCAGGCGCGTCGGGCGGACGACAAAAACGGCTATGATCGTGTCCGCAACCGCCCGGCGGCGCGCCGCACATGAGCCTGCACGGCTTTGCCCGTCCGGCCTGACAATCAAACGGGACCACAGCGATGTCGCATGCCATGAACCTGGAAAACTACTTCGCCCGCATCGGCTACGAAGGCCCGCGTGCAGCAACGCTCGACGTGCTGCGGGCGATTCACCGGCTGCATCCCGGCGCGATTCCGTTCGAGAATCTGAATCCGCTCTTGCGGCGTGCGGTCAAGCTGGACCTCGAGTCGGTCGAGCGGAAACTCGTCACTGAAGGCCGCGGCGGTTATTGCTTCGAGCAGAATACTTTGCTCGCGAACGTGCTGATGCAACTCGGCTTCAAGGTCACACCGCTACTCGGGCGTGTGTTGTGGGGCCGCGATCCGGGCGCGATTCCTCCACGCACGCACATGGTTCTGCGCATCGACATCGGGACCGAGGCGTGGATCGCCGACGTCGGCTTCGGTGCCGTGACGCTCGCGGCACCGCTGCGCTTGACGGCGGGCCTCGCGCAACCGACTCCGCTGGGCACGTTCCGTCTTGCCGACGCATCGCGCGATGCGCTGTTTCTCGAAGTGCAGGCGCGCGACGAGAGCTGGGCACGCGTCTATCGCTTCGATTTGCATCCGGTCGAATGGATCGATTGCGAAACCTCGAACTGGTACACGTCGACGTCGCCCGATGCGATCTTCGCGAGCAACCTGATGGTGTGCCGGGTATTGCCCGAAACACGTCTGACGCTATTCAACGATCACCTGAACGAACGCGCCGCGGACGGGCGGATCGTCAGCGAGCGGCAACTGAACAACGCCGCCGAACTCGCCGCGTGTCTGCATGATCGCTTCGGTCTGAACACCGGCGACATCGATCTCGCCGAAGTGTTCGAGCGCGTACGTACACGCACGAATGGCGCATAGCGGGCCACTGCCATGATCGCGCGCCTCATTGTGCAAACAGTGCTCTCGCTGGCCGTCATGGGCGCGCTGCTGTTCGGCGCGGCGGGCACGTTCGCGTGGCCGGCCGCGTGGTGGTTTCTGATCGAGATCGGCGTGTTGAGCCTGTGGATGGGCTTGTGGCTCGCGCGTCATGATCCCGGGTTGCTCGCCGAGCGACTCGCGCCATTCGTGCAGGGGCGGCAGACTCGCTGGGACCGTCTCTTCATGATCGCCGCCGGGTTGTTGTGGTGCGGCTGGCTGATCGTGATGGGACTCGACGCGATGCGCTTTCGCTGGTCCGCGCCGCTGCCGGTTGCGCTGGTCAGCCTCGGCGCGCTGTGCGTGTTCCTGTGCATCTTCATGTGCCGCTTCGTGTTCCGCGCCAATAGCTACGCCGCGCCGGTCGTGAAGGTCCAGACGGAACGCGGTCACAAGGTGATCGACACCGGTCCTTACGCGTACGTCCGCCATCCGATGTACGCCGCCGCGCTGCTGATGTTCGTCGGCATGCCATTGATGCTCGGTTCATGGTGGGGCCTCGCGCTCGCGCCCGTGATGGCGTGCGCCATCGGTTGGCGCGCGGTGCGCGAAGAGCGCTTGCTGGCCGCGCAACTCGACGGCTATAAGGCGTACATGACGCGGGTGCGTTATCGCTTCGTGCCGCATATCTGGTAGGTCTTGCTGCGCTTTCCACCTGGACCTGTCCGGACAGAATTCGCCGCGGACATGACCGTCTGGATGCTCATAGCGGCAACAGAGAGCCTGTTCTAAACGCCGTCGCGCCAGCGATGTGCGCAACCGACATCCCTGCAGAAGCAAACCGAACCGAACGATGCGCGTACAGCACGCCACTCGTCGTCGCGTTCAACGTGCTCACGTGATCCGTGAGCGGATCGATGATATCCACGACCGGTTGGCCGGATTCGATCCATGCGCCGAGTTCCGCACGAAATGCGAGCACGCCGCTTACCGGCGTAATGACCGCTGCCGCACCGGCGAATGGCGTAGCGGGGAACGGCAGTGCTGGCAACGGCGCGGCTTCTGCGTCGATGAAGTCGCGATGGCAAAGGTAATTGACGATCGCCTGAGCGTCCTGCTCGGCGAACTCATGCGACACATCGCGCTGGCCCCGCAGTTCGACCGTTACCGAAACGCCGCCATTGGGAATCGGATGCTGCTTGCCGTAACGCGCACGCAGATTGGACCAGCAGAAGCTATGAATCTCGTCGAACGGATTGCCGTCCGCGTTCAGTGCCAGCAGCGACGCTTTGGCGCCGATATAGCGCGCAAGGGGTTCGACTTCTCCCCAGATATCCGGATTGGTGTACAGATGCATTGCGGCCTCCCAGTCGCAATGCAGATCGATCACGACATCCGCGTCGCAAGAGAGTTTTTGTAGCGCGAGCCGTTGCGAATCGAGTTCGGTCAGAGGCGTCTGCTCGTCAAGTGCTTCGCGCATGGCAGTGCGCACCACCTGGCGGTTTTCGTCGATATTGCGCGTCAGACGCGCTTCGACTCGATGCATCACCAGGGTCGTCAGGTCGTAGAAGTTGCGATTGAAGTTTTGCGCCGTATTGCCTTCGAACCGACCAATGTGCGAGCCGAGCACCCGCTGATTGAGACCGATCGGATTTGCTACCGGCACGACGATCACTTCGCCGCGCAGCTTGCCTGCGGCTTCGAGGCTGGCGAAATGCTTGCGCAGGCGCCAGGCGACGAGCATGCCCGGCAATTCGTCGGCGTGTAGCGACGCTTGAATATAGATCTTCTGACCACCAGTCGGCCCGTAGTGAAAGCTGGTCAGGTGGCGTTCAGTACCAAGCGTCGGCGAAATGAGCGGGTGCGTTTTGATTTGCATGGATTCTGGCGGTGCAGCGTTGACGCTGGCCGCTGGTTGAATTGCGAAAATACAGTGGAGATGGCGTGCGCAGAAAAATAAGAACGGTCCGCCGAGTCGGCTCGAGGCCGGTCGTCATTTCAGGTTCCCGGCAAGAAACTGCCCTAGCCGTTCACTTTTCGGGTTGACCAGAACTTCTTGCGGATTGCCTTCCTCTTCGATTTTTCCCTTGTGCAGGAAGATCACATGATTCGACACGTTGCGAGCAAACCCCATCTCGTGCGTGACCACGATCATCGTGCGGCCTTCTTCAGCGAGAGCCTGCATGACTTTCAATACCTCGCCGACCAGTTCCGGGTCCAGTGCGGAAGTGGGCTCGTCAAACAGCATCACTTCGGGCTCCATCGCCAGCGCACGTGCAATCGCCACCCGCTGTTGCTGGCCGCCGGACAGATGGGACGGATATTTGCCTTCCATGCTGGGCGCGAGCCCCACCTTGGTCAGATACTTGCGAGCCCGCTGCTCCGCTTCGGCACGACTCAACCCCAAAACGCTGACGGGCGCTTCGACGATATTTTCGAGCACGGTCATGTGCGCCCAAAGGTTGAAGTGCTGAAACACCATCGATAGCCTGGTGCGCATTTTCTGCAATTGCCTGTGATCACTGACCCGCAGCGCGCCTTTGCTGTCACGCGTGGTCTGGATCTGTTCCGCGTTGACGGTGATGCGACCGGAGCAAGGCTGCTCCAGAAAATTTATACACCGCAAAAAAGTACTTTTCCCGGACCCGCTCGAACCGATGATGCTGATGACATCGCCAGCCTTTGCCTTGAGCGAGACGCCCTTCAAAACCTCGTTGTCGCCGAACTTCTTGTGCAGGTCATCAACAATCAGCTTGTACATTCTCGATACACTCCATCGTGGCCGCGGGCGGCCAGGTTCAATGCCCCTGCGGCTTCAGAAAGGCCAGCAAGCGTGCTTCCATCCGGCGAAACGCCCAAACAAGGGCAAAAACGATGCAGGCGTACAGCACGGCGGCAATGCTGTATGCCTGAAAAGATGCGTACGTTGCAGAGTTGACGTCGCGCGTTACCTTGAGGATGTCAGGTACGGTGGCTGTGAAAGCGAGCGTCGTCGCGTGCAGCATCAGGATGACCTCGTTGCTGTAATTGGGCAGTGCGCGCCGCAGCGCCGACGGCAGGATGATGCGCGTGTAGAGCTTGTACTTCGACATCCCGTAAGCTTGTGCTGCCTCGATCTCGCCATAGGGTGTCGCCTTGATCGTTCCGGCGAATATCTCGGTGACGTACGCGCATTCGTTCAACGCAAAGGCCAGCAACGTGCAATTCATCGCGTTGCGAAAGAACGTGTCGAGCAGGGCGTGCGAGTGCACGAAGTGAAGACTGTAGAGCCCCGTATAGACGACGAGTAACTGGACATAGAGCGGCGTGCCGCGAAAGACATAGGTATAGAGCCAGACCGGTCCGGAGATGAAGCGATTGCTCGACGAACGGGCAACCGCCAGCGGAATGGCAAGGCAAAAGCCCAGTCCGATTGAGGCGACCAGTAGCCACAATGTGATGACAAGGCCGGTGAACTGGTAGCCGTCGGTATAGAGGTAGTTTTGCCAGTATTGCCTGACGAGTTCGATCACAATGCGACCCTCCGTACGCCTGTCGAGTAGCGCCTTTCCAGCCAGACCAACACGAGGTTGGACACCGTGGTAATCGCGAGATAGATCGCAGCGGCCGCCATGGTGAAAAAGAAGAATTCAAGCGTACTTTTGCCGGCATCCTGCGAGGCCTTGACGACGTCGGCAAGACCGATGATCGATACAAGTGCAGTTGCCTTGACCAGCACCTGCCAGTTGTTGCCAATGCCGGGTATGGCGAAGCGCATCATTTGCGGGAACATGATGCGACTGAACACCCGCCACGAGCTCATGCCGTACGCGAAACCCGCCTCCAGTTGCCCGCGTGGAACAGCCAGAAACGCACCCCGGAATGTTTCGGTAAAGTACGCCCCGTAGATGAAGCCGAGCGTGATGACGCCAGCAACGAACGGGTCGATGTCGATCTGATCGAAACCCAGCGCATCGGTCAGATTGTTGAGCAGGATCTGCATACCGTAAAACAGCAGCAGCATCAGCACGAGATCGGGAACAGCGCGAATCAGCGTCGTGTAGAGCGCGCCGATGCGAGAGAGCACGTGGTTCGGCGAAAGCTTCGCGGCGGCTCCTGCAAGACCGAGCAGGAAAGATGCACCCAGCGACAAGACCGCCAGCCTGATCGTTTCCCACGTGCCCGCGAGGAGTAGGGGGCCATACCCGTGAAAGAACATGTATGTGTATCCCAGGATGCGTCGTGCACCCAGTCAATGCGGTTGATTGCGCACCCGTGGAACGGAGAGAGTGCGCCAGGGCACGCTGCGGAAGAATTGACGGGAAGTGATCAGCTGCCGTATACGTCGAAGCTGAAGTACTTCTGCGCGATCTTTTTATAGGTGCCATCCTTGATGATGTCGGCGATGGCGTTGTCGATCTTCGCCTTCAGCTCAGCATCGTCCTTGCGCAGACCAATGCCGGCGCCATTGCCGAGGATCTTCGTGTCGACAATCGCCTGGCCGGCGAACTGAAAGCCCGCGCCGCGCGGCGTCTTCAGAAAGCCGTTGTCGGCCTGTACCGCATCCTGCAACGCCACGTCCAGACGTCCGGAGAGCAGGTCGGTATAGACCTGATCCTGGTTCTGATACGACACGACTCTCGCTCCCTTCGGCTCCCAATAGGTCTTCGCGTACGTCTCCTGAGTCGTGCCCTGTTCGACCCCAACCGTTTTGCCGGCCAGCGCTTCCGGCGTCGGCAGCAAGCTCGAGCCCTTCTTCGCGATGAGGCGTGTCGGTGTGTTGAAGAGCTTCGAGGAGAAGCTGATCTGTTCCGCGCGTTGCGGTGTCATTGACATCGCCGACAGCACGCCGTCGAACTTCTTCGCCTTCAGCGCCGGGATCAGGCCGTCGAAGTCGCTTTCGACCCATACGCACTTCGCCTTCAGGCGTTCGCAGATCTGGTTGCCAAGATCGATGTCGAAGCCGGAGAGCTTGCCGTCAACGCCCTTCGATTCGAACGGCGGATAACTTGCGTCGACCCCGAAGCGGATGGTGGATAAGTCTTTTGCGTAGGTACCGGTGGCGATGGCCGCGAGCGCGATACACAGAGCGAACTTCTTCATGAAATCTCCGGGAATGTACTTAGTTATGCTAAACGCCATGGGAGGGAAGCGTCTCGCAGACGTCGGGGCAATGCGTCAATTTGTATAGACATGACAAGTTTCGGTGACGCGATTCAGCTGCGTCATCAACTTGTACATACAAGATACTTGTCCAGATGCGAGGCCACAACTAGGGTTTTCTACCAGGACTGTAGCGGAGCGCCTGAATATCATGGGGATTTGGGCCATACAGGGCCGTCGCACGTGAGGCGTGCTTGTGTTCAGATTTAATTGTCTATACATGTTGTGTGGGTCGAGCCCCATTTATTTGTACAGACAGGATCGCTATCTTGCGCACCGCGCCGTATGCCCCTCGCGTCCTGGCGACGCTTGCGGCAGGTCGTGCCGATCCACCGCGACGACCCCCGCTCGCGGACGAAATGAGCGTCGCATCTACGCGCACGCCCGATGCGTACGTTGCGACATGAAAGACCGAAGCGCCGGCGCGAGAGCCAACGCGTTCGACACCATCACCGACGCCGTCTCGCGTTGCCACGACACCGCCTCGCAGCGGTATTCGTGACGTCGCGATCGACCCGCATCAATGCGCGTCCAGATACCGCCTGATCACCGGATAAACATCCACCGACGCGTTCTTGCCGAATATGCAGTCGATGTGTCCATAGCCCGGAATCAGATGCCGCTCGTAGGGCTGTTCGGGGAAGTGCTTGACCAGCATGTCGAACGTCAGCTCGGTGCTTTTCGGTCGATAGGTTTCGTTTCTATCACCGTGGATGAAGCCGATCGGCAGGCGCATTCCTTCCAGCCCCTTCATGCCGTCGGTCCCCGTCAGGTAGACATCGCGGCCGTTGGCATCGACGACTTTGCCCGCTCGCACCATGGCCGCCAGATGCTTGAATACCTCCATATCGTGCACGCCAAGCAATTCCTGCAAGTTCGAATGCAGCATCTCGTTCAGTTTTTCATGCTCGTAGAGCAGGCCATACATGAAGGTCGCGCGATGGCAGATCGGGTTGCCGCAGCCTTCGCCATGATCGAGCGGGTAGAGGCGCAGCGCTTCGTCCAACAGGTTGTGTGGCCACTTTTCATGCTGCGTATACGCGGTCAGATCGTGCACGCCGAGAAACTCCATGATGTCTGGGACGTGCAGGCCGGCCTTGATCTTCTCCAGCGTGCCGGGCACCGGATGCGCCGACACCTGTGAGATGACCGCCGAGCGCACGCCTTTGAGGCCGGACAGCAACGACATGCTCAGCGATAGTCCGCCCAGGCAGTGCCCCAGCGCCTGAATCTCCGCCGCGCCGGTCACCTCGCGAATTTTTGCGACGGCGGCCGGGATGTCTTCGCGGGCCACCTTGTCGACGTTGGTCGGCACCATCACGCTCGGCATCTCGATGCTGACGCGCAGATCGACGAGCCAGACGTCGTAGCCGGCCGCACTGAGATATTCGACCATGTTGGTCGCGATCAGATCGGTGGAATAGATGCGGCTCGAGACGCCCGAGCCATGAATCAGCAGCACCGGGCGCGCCGCCTTGTTGGCGGGGTCGACGTAGCGCGTGAGCCTGAGTCTGGTGCCGTCAGGCGTATCGAAGAAGACGATTTGCGGCGCCGGCGCGCGTAGCGCCCGCTTCAGGCGCGGCTGCGCTTTCGGGTCGACGAACTGCAGCGGCGAGGCCACACCGCCGTATTCGGCGAACAGCACGCCCGCGAAAAATTTGCCGAACTTCAGCGTCCATTCGAGGCGCGTCTCCAGATCGGGCGCGTTCGTGACTTCGAGCGTGCGTTGCTGCTTGAGGAAGTTCTCAGGCGTAATGATCAGCGTGGCTTTGCCGATCACCGGCGCGTCGGCTTGCGCGGACTCGCGAAGCTCGGCATAGAGCGTATTGGTCTGCTCCCACAAATTGATCGGCGATGTGCGCGTGATGATCTTCTGCCCGCTCAGGTAGTAAGTCTTGCCTTCGACGCTGTCGAGCGTCATGCGGTAGTTCATGTTGCGCTCGTCCACGTCCGACTCGTCGACGACGAACAGGTTGAACGTGCCATCGGAGATGGTCATCGGTTGCGCGGAAAGCGCGGGGCAGGTCAGAGTGCCGGCCGTGTGAGCAAGATGCTGTGGATTACTGAGCATGTCGGCGAGATCGTCCGATTCGACGGTCAGCGTGAACTCGATCGGGCTCGCGGCGGCCTCACCCGCGACCACCGGCGTGTAGGTGCCGACCATCGTCTCCGTGAAGCGCAAGCCGATGCGCTGCGCGGGCGGCGGCGCGGCAGTGCCTTTGGACTCGTAGTCGATCGGCCAGCCGTGCGACGCGGCGAGCAGCGCGCAATTGCGTTCGGCCAGCGCGGAGATGGTCAGCAGTGGATTGACGCCGAGCGACATCGGCATCACGGCGCCGTCCATCACGTACAGGCCATCATGCACGGCGTTACCCGCCGCGCCGCTGAAGACGCGGCCCAGGTGGTCGACCACGCCGTGCGCGGCATCCTCGCCCATGCCGCAGCCGCCGAGCGGATGCACGGTGACGGTCCGCCTGCCGAGGATCTCGGTGGAAATCGGATTGCGCAGGTATTTGCCGCCGAGCGGCACGGTGGCCTGCTTCAATGCATCTTCGATCGTTGCAAAGATGGGCTGAGCGCCGGCGTTCTCCCATGCGATGCGTGCGCGGCCGTGAGCGTCGACGCTGATGCGGCCGCTTTCGTCGTCATGCGCCATCACCAGGTAGCTTTGCGTGTGGTTGAGCGCGCCATGATAGGGCCCGCGCAGCACACTCTCGATCACGCGTGCGTCGTACGCGAGCCGCTCATCGGGCGATCGCGGGCCGCCGACATCCACGCCCTCGAGCGGCGCGGCGGCGCCGAGCATGCCGACCAGCGCCGCGCCGACCGGCCCGGCGAGCGAGCCTTCTTCGATCACGTAGCCGTCCCTGACGTTATCCGTGTTGCGATGATCGATGAGCCCGGTGATGGTCGGTCCGACGGGCGGAATCTCGCCCTTCGGGTGCGCGCCCCAGCCGACGCCGTTGATTACGTCGTTGGTGTTGTACGCGAACGCGAGCACGTCGCCGTTGCCGGTGAAGTGCTGGCCGAGCATGTCGGAGGTGGTCAGTCCCTGCTCGCGCGAACGCAACAGCAATGCGGTCGAACCGATCGTGCCGGCCGCCACGATGACGATCTCGGCGCTCACGAATAGATCCGGCGCGTCATAGCTTTCGCGGCCGAGCCGCACCAGTTGGAAGCCGACTTTCCACTGCTGCGTGTCGGGGTCGCGCAGCACCGAATGCACCGCGGCGCCTGTGAAGATCTGCGCGCCGTGCGTGACCGCATCGGGCAGGTAGTTCATGTGGGTGGAATTCTTCGCGTCGTAATTGCAGCCCGAATTGCAGTCGCCGCAACCGACGCACGCCTTCTGCTCGACGTGCGCGGCGTTCGTACGATCCTCGAAGGTGACGGTGATCGGCGGCCGGCTGAACTGCTCGGCCATGCCGAGCGCCTGCGCCGACTTTTCGAGCGCCTGCAATTTCGGCAGCGCTGGAAATTCCGGCGGGACCGGCGAGGGCTGCAGCATCGCCCGGGCGAGCGCATAGCCGAGAGTGCGGCCGTCGCGATCGGCACGCAACTCGGCCGGCCAACGCGGGTCGTCCCACAGGCGCGGGTCGGCTTCGAGCGCGACGTTCGCGTTGATCAGCGAGGTGCCGCCGAGACCGCAGCCGACCACCGCGTTCACGTCCTCATTCACGTGTACTTCGAGCAAGGCCAGCGGCGAGCCGAGCTGCGCGGCCGCGGTGTTGTACTGGATCTGCTCGGCGCCCTGAAACGGCGTGCGCGGAAATTCGCCAGCCATGAACTCGCGTCCGCGTTCGAGCACGCACACGCTGCGCCCGGCGCGCGCCATGCGGCTCGCGGCGATCGCACCGCCATAGCCCGAACCCACTACGATGACGTCATAGTGCTGTTGCCGCGCCGTCGGCGCGCTCGATAAGCGGTTCATCTGGACCACCTCGTCTGGAATCGACTGCGGGGAAGGGGACGTCGAACTTCGGAAGAAAGACGGTGCGGCGCGACAGCTTTTTCATGGTAGTCGGTACGCGCGCACAAAAAAAGCGCGACTCGCGCGGACATGACGCGTCAGGTTCGCGGCGAGAAGAAGTGGCGGCGGTCGAACGCCAGCCGCCAGATCAGGCAGTCTTACGCGGCTGCTTCATTCATTTCGCTGTCGCTCGATTCGGCGGCGAGCAGGTTCAGCGCGAGCAGAATCACGGCGCGATTGTCGAGGTTGATCGTGATGCCGAGCACGTCGGTGAGCCAGCGGCCGATCTTGGTATTGGAAAAATCTTCTGCGCCGGCCGTCTTCTTCATGGTGACGCCAAGTTTGACGGCGCGATAATGATACGAGGGCACCCGATGCTGAGCTGCGACTGCCGACAGCCCGCCTTTTCCTTCCGAGCACCAGCCAAGGCTGCCGGCCAGCACGATGCGTTCAGGCTCGTCGAGTCCGTCGATGAAAGCGCGCGCCGCGAGCCGCACGCGTTGTTCGTCGAGGCCGTACTGCAGCAGCACGCTTTCGATCGGGTCCTCGAGCGCATGCGCGTGCAGATCGATTTCCTGCGCCATGCCCTCGTTCTCCATCGATACGTTGCGTTGATGGCCGGCGCTGCGCAGGCAGTCGATCAGATAGCGGCGGAAGTATGCGCACAGCGCGTAGCCGTTGGACGGCGCGCTGTCGGCGCACGCGTGGGTCTCCGTGTGCCCCGGCGCGAGGCGCAGCACCTTCGCGTAGATGAACTGGGCGACCAGTTCTTCCTTGTCCTCGCCAAGCGCCTGCAATTCGAGTGGGTGATAGGTCCGCAGCGCCCGCTTGACCAGTTCGACCATCGACACCATTTCGTCGGCGGATAAGCGGGTGCGTCGGCGCCACAGGTCGGGCAGGATCGCGTCGTCGAGATTGCGGACGAACTCGTGGCTCGGAACGGCGCCCATGAAAACCTCCGTCAGGGGTAAGGCAAGGAGCGCGGTGAGCCTCGACTGCGGGCCGGGAAGTGAGCGATGGAGCTGTGAAGCCGCGCTGGAAAGTGAATGCAGTATGGTTTGCGGCAACTGCTTCGCCTATATGGATTAAGTGGTAGCTGATGGGTAAACTGCCGGGTAAACCTGCGGACAAGAAATACCCGATTCGTCTGATGTGAGGGCATCGGCTGCATACGATCGCCGCGCAGTTGCATGGCCGTTGCACGATGCCGCGGCGCCCTCTGCGGTTGTGTCGCGCAGCACGCCCGGCCCGTACCGATCGGGCCACTGGGCTCGCGCGCTACCTCACCGAAATTGCCGTGCCCGACAAGGAGACCGCGCGATGCGGGCCGACCCGATCCAGCGTGCAATCGACGAAGACCTGGTGCGCATGCTGTACGCACAAGATCCGATTGCTTTCTTTTCGCACTGGTTTTCGATCGCGGTGCTGGTGGCGATCTACTGGCCGCGGATACCGTCGCCGCCGCTGTTCATCGCGTGCTTCGGTTTCTATGCGCTGGCCAATTGCGGCGGCCTCGCGCTGTGGATCTTCAATCACCGCTATCCGCATGTCGTCTCGCCGCGCGACTGGATCTATCTGCACGCATTGCGCGGCGTGCTTCTGTACAGCATGCCTGGTTTCGCCGTGTGGTTCGCGTTCCAGAGTCCGCAGGCCGATTTGCCGCTGCTGCACACGGTCATGCTCGTGACGCTCGCGGCCGGCGTGTTCATGTCGAACGGTTTCGACCTGCTGAATTTTGCGACCGCGATTCCGTTCCTGCTGTTTCCGGCGATCGTGCTGCACTTCGGCTCGCATACGTTCGACCGCACGATTCTCGCGATCGTCCTCGCGTTTTTCTTTTGCGCCATCAACGTCTATGCGATGAGTTATCGCAAGCTGTTTCGCCAGGTCGTGCAGGCGCGAGTCGATCAGCAATACCTGGCGGAATCGCTGGCGGCGCAAAAGCGGGTCGCCGAGGAAGCGAGTCTTGCCAAGACGCGATTTTTTGCCGCCGCGAGCCACGACTTGCGGCAGCCCTTGCATGCGATCGGCCTGCTCGCGGCGTCGCTCAACGACCCGGCCGCGATGTCCACGCAGCACGCGAAGACCGCCGAGCACATCGTCTACAACGTCGAGGCGTTGAACCAGCTGTTCAACCAGGTGCTCGATCTCGCGCGGCTCGAAAGCGGCGCGACCCAGGTGATCCGTCTGCATTTCCGGCTCTCCGAACTGTTCGAGCGGGTCGGCAGCCAGTATCGTCCGCAGGCGGCGGCCAAGGGACTCGCGCTGCGGATCGCGCCGACCACGATGGTCGTGTACGACGATCCGGTGCTGCTCGAACGCGTGCTGAGCAACCTGCTTTCGAACGCCGTGCGCTACACGGAGGAAGGCGCGATCTGGCTGGGTTTTCGTCGCGCCGGGCGGCCGACGGGCGGCTATATCGAAGTGCGCGATTCGGGCATCGGCGTTGCCGCCGAAGAGCAGGCGCATATTTTCGAGGAGTTCTATCAGGTCGCCAATCCGCACCGCGACGCGCGCCAGGGCCATGGTCTCGGCTTGCCGACCGTGAAGCGGCTGGTGAACCTGCTCGGCGGCGAACTGCAGCTACGCTCGGCGCCAGGGCGTGGCTCGGCGTTCCGGTTTGCGGTGCAGGCGGGCGATGCCGGCGGGATCGTCGCGAGCCTGAACGAAGCGGTGGCGGGCGGCCCGTCGGCGCGTGGGCGGCGCGTGTTGTGCATCGACGACGAGCCGTCGATTCTCGAAGGCCTCGCGAGCCTGTTGGGGCGCTGGGGTTGCAGCGTGCTCGGCGCGCGTGACGAGCACGAGGCGCTCGCGGCGCTCGACAGCGGCTTCGTGCCCGACGCGGTGCTATGCGATTACCAGCTCGCCCATCACCGGACCGGCGCGCAGGCGCTGGCGGCCGTGCGCGGCGTGCTCGCACGCGCGGGGCACGACAACGTGGTGACGTTGCTGATCACGGGCGACGTGGCATCGGCGGAACTGACGGCGCTTGCGTTGCAGGGCATCCCGGTGCTGCACAAGCCGGTGACGCCCGCGCGTTTGCGGCGCACGCTCGAAATGCTGTGGCAGCAGGCTGAGCTGGACAAGGGCAGGACGGCGGCCGCGCTGCCGTTGCGCGACGATGTATCACGCGCTGATGTATCGCGCGATGCGATGCCGGCGCAGGCGACGCCTGGCGCGACAGGCGCCACGGTGAGCATGCCCGCGGGCGTCGCAGTGAGCGCGCCGGCGGGAATCGCGGGTGTGGGCTCGCAGACGCAGTCCCACAGCGAGTCGCAAAAGTAAGGGCAGGCAGGCGGCAATGGGTGGGCAGCTGGAATGGCTGCCATCGCCGCGCATCGCCCGCTTCGCCCGCTTCGTTCAGCAGGCGGAAGCTACAAGCTCTTGCCCGCTTCCAGCCAGCCGTTGATCACCGCGATCGCCGTCGACCGGTTATGCACGCCGAGCGCCCGGAAGATCACCGACAGATGCACCTTGACCGTACCTTCCGCAACGCCCAGGTCGCGGGCGATCATCTTGTTGGTCCAGCCGCGATGAACCAGCCGCATGATGTCCTGCTGACGCGGCGACAGGTTCTCCAGCAGATGCTGCTGATGCGGCTGTAGCGATGACACCTGCGTGATCGGTTCGGTGAGCGTAGCGCTGCCGAGGCTGGAACCAGCCGCGGGTTGCGCCGCCGTGTCGTGGGTCGACAAGCCAGTGGCCGCGTCGGCAGGCTCGCCCGCCGCCGACTCGCGCGAGCCCAGCAGGCTAAGCGCTTCCATCGGTACATAAGCGCCGCCCGACAGCACCAGTTCGATCGCCTTGAGCATGACGCTGGCGGGCTGCCGTTTCGGCACGAAGCCGAGGGCGCCCGCGGCCAGCACCGCGCGCATTTCGTCCGGCGACTCTTCGGCGGACAGCACTACCACCGGTAGCGCGGGATTCGCCTTCAGCAGCGCTTCGAGCGACGACGCGCCGATCATGCCCGGCATATGCAGATCGACGATCGCCAGATCGTGATCGGCGTCGGGACGCGCGGCAGCGGAGAGGCTTTCCCAGCTATCGGCTTCGTCGAACTGGGCGTCGGGATCGAAACCGCGCAGCATGCCCTTGACGCCTTGCCGGATCAATTCATGGTCGTCGGCCACAAGAAACTTCATGATGTCTCCGCGAGTCGGGCCTGCCCGTTGTGGACTACCGCCGTTGTAAAGGTTTTACTTCTAGCCTCGTGAAACGCATCATGGTCGGCTGCCCACGTGTCTATGATGACCCGTGACGTGCCGCGCCGTCGAGCCACACAGGTGACGCGGTATCTGCACGATCGCCGGCTGGTTCGATGCGCCACGTCATCGGCGAGGCAGGTCGGTCGCGCACCGGTTCCGGCTTGCTACGTAGACGAGCTGCGCGGCCCTTTTTTGAAGCTGTCCGCGCGGGACTCGGTGGCTTATGCGCGCCGGGTCGAATGGCGCAAGCGCTTTATTTGATTGCAAATAACGTCGCATTCATCAGCAGCTTGAACGCGAAACCGAGCGACATCGCCGAGCCCACACCGACACACCATAGCACGATGAACCACAGCCAGCCCGGCAGCTTGCGGCCCGGCGCCGGGGGCGCGTTGCGAGCGGCGCTGGCGCCGCCCGGTTCAGTGATAGTAATGCTGGTCGTCATGACGCACCTTGCCCCGGAATACCCAATAACCCATCGTCGTATAGGCGACGATGATCGGCAGAATCACCGCTGCGCCCGCCAGCGTGAAGGTCTGGCTCGAGCGCGGCGCGGCCGCTTCCCACAGCGTCACGCTCGACGGAATCGCATACGGCCACAGGCTCACCAGCAGTCCCGCATAGCCGAGCAGCACCAGCAGCAGCGCGAGCGCGAACGGCGTGTTGTGATGGCGCGAGCGCACCGCGCGATGCATGAAGAACGTGCAGATCGCCACGAGGAACGGCACCGGCAGCAGACGATAGAACAGGCCGTCATGGAACCAGCGTTGCGCGATGCTCGGGTCCTGTAGCGGCGTCCACAGACTGACCACCGCGATGAAGCCGAGCAGCACCACCGTGAGCGGCCACACCACGCGATGCAGCCGGCGTTGCAGATCGCCTTCGGTCTTCGCCACCAGCCAGCAGCAGCCGAGCAGCGCGTACGTGACGACGAGGCCGAGTCCCGTCAGCAGGCTGAACGGCGTGAGCCAGCCGAACGCGTCGCCGGCATAGGCGCCGTCGATCACGGGGAGGCCCTGCAGGAACGCGCCCAGCACGACGCCCTGAAAGAACGTCGCGCCTGCCGAGCCGCCGATGAACGCCAGGTCCCACAAGTGTTTCGTGCGATTGGCCTTGGCGCGGATCTCGAACGACACGCCGCGAAAGATCAGGCACACGAGCATGAAGACGAGCGGCAGATACAGCGCGGACAGCACGGTCGAATACACCAGCGGAAACACCGCGAACAGCGCGGCGCCGCCGAGCACCAGCCAGGTTTCGTTGCCGTCCCACACCGGCGCGACGGTGTTCATCATCAGGTCGCGTTCCTTTTCGTCGGGGAAGAACGGGAAGACGATGCCGATCCCCAGATCGAAGCCGTCCAGCACGACGTACATGAAAAGGCCCAACGCGATGATCGCGGCCCACACGACGGTTACGTCCATTTTTTCTCTCGCAAGTGTTTGGGTGAGGGTTGGGTCACGGTTCGGATCACGCGGCGTCGATCAACTGATCGGCGGCGGACAGCGGGCGGCGCGCAGTGTGGTTCGGCGTGTGGTTCGGCGTATGGTTCGGCGCATGCTGCGGCACCCCATGCGGCGTGTGTCCCGGCAGCGCCGGACCCGAGCGCATCAGCTTGAGCATGTAGTAGATGCCGGTGCCGAACACGAGGAAATAGACGACCACGAAGGCCATCAGCGAGATGCCGACCTGCTGCGAAGTCAACGGCGACACGGCTTGCGCGGTGCGCATCACGCCATACACGACCCACGGCTGGCGGCCTGCTTCGGTGGTGACCCAGCCGGCCAGCAGCGTAATGAAACCGGTCGGGCCCATCGCGACCGCGAAGCGCTGGAACCACTTCGATTCGAACAGACGTCCGCGGCGGCGCAACACCCACGCGGCCAGCGACATCGCGATCATCAGCACGCCGAGCCCGGCCATGATGCGAAAGCTCCAGAACACCACTGGCGAGTTCGGCCGGTCCTCGGGCGCGAATTCCTTGAGGCCGCGAATTTCACCGTCCCAACTATGCGTGAGGATCAGGCTGCCGAGGTGGGGAATCGACACGGCGTAGCGCGTGGTTTCGGCCTGCATGTCCGGAAAGCCGAACAGGTTCAGCGCGGTGCCGCCTTTTTCGGTGTCCCACAGACCTTCGATCGCGGCGATCTTCGCCGGCTGATATTCACGCGTGTTCAGACCGTGTTGATCGCCGACGAACGCCTGGATCGGCGTGAGGATCAGCAGCAGCCAGAGCGCCATCGAGAACATTTTCTTCACGGCCGGATCGCGCCGTCCACGCAACAGATGCCAGGCGCCTACCGCCGCCACCACCAGCCCCGCGACGATGAATGCCGCGAGCGCCATATGCGCGAGCCGGTACGGGAACGAAGGATTGAAGATGATCTTGAACCAGTCGAGTGGCACGACCTGGCCGTTGACGACCTCGAAGCCTTGCGGCGTTTGCATCCAGCTGTTGGACGCGAGAATCCAGAAGGTCGAGATCAGCGTGCCGATCGCCACCATCAGCGTTGCGCCGAAGTGGGCGCGCGGACTCACGCGCCGCCAGCCGAACAGCATGATGCCGAGGAAGCCCGCTTCGAGAAAGAACGCGGTCATCACTTCGTACATCAACAGCGGTCCGGTGACGGGGCCGGCGAAGCTGGAGAAGCCAGACCAGTTGGTGCCGAACTGATAGCTCATCACCACGCCGGAGACGACGCCCATGCCGAAGGCCACTGCGAAGATCTTCGACCAGAACAGGCAAAGGTCTTTGTAGTACGCCTTACCGGTTTTGAGCCAGCGCCATTCGAGGACGGCGATGAAGCTGGCGAGGCCGATGCTGAGGGCCGGAAAAACGATGTGAAACGAGACGGTGAACGCAAACTGGATGCGGGCGAGATCGAATGCCGATATTGCGAAGTTCATGGGCGTGTTGTGCGTGATGTGCGTGTTGGCCGCGAAGGCGGACTACGCGCGTCGACCGTTGTCGGTGCGCACTGCGGCTGGCAGATGGCGCAAGCGTAGGGGATGAGGGCAAGTTTTGCTGCGCCGCGACGTGCGTCAAAAAACCATCTTGTATCAGGCCGATTTTGCTTTTTAAGACGACAAGCCTTTGATGGGTATCAAGTTTTCCTGATGATTCTGTCGTGCGTATTCGGGCTGTCCGCGCTGAAACTGCGTCAATCGACCGCGCTGCAGCAACGCGGCGTGCTCTGAGCGCGGTGACGCGCACCGGGTGTTGGCGCGCGTGAACTGCTTGACTTCATTATTTCTTGCACATAAAGTTTTATTCACACACAGGAATTAACGGCCGCGACCCTCAGCCGGCCATCAGGAGACAAGTCTTGCTCAATCTCACGCCGGGTTCGCTCGCGGGCCTTCGCATCGTCGATCTGTCACGCGTGCTGGGCGGTCCGTATTGCACGCAAATCCTCGCCGACCACGGCGCGCACGTGATCAAGGTCGAGCCGCCCAACGGCGACGAAACCCGCACCTGGGGCCCGCCGTTCGACGGCGACACGGCCTCGTATTTCATCGGCGTGAACCGCAACAAGCTTGGCGTGGCGCTCGATCTGAGCCAGGAGAGTGACAGGGCGAAGCTGCTGGGCCTGCTCGACAGCGCGGACGTGCTGGTCGAAAACTTCAAGATCGGCACGCTGGAGCGCTGGGGGCTCGGCTATGACACGCTGCAAGCGCGCTTTCCAAGGCTCGTGCATTGCCGCGTGTCCGGCTTTGGCGCGGATGGCCCGCTCGGCGCGTTGCCCGGCTACGACGCGGCGGTGCAAGCGCTGACGGGTTTGATGAGCGTGAACGGCGAAGCGGGCGGCGCGCCGTTGCGCATCGGCGTGCCGATCGTCGATCTGGTTACGGGGTTGAACGCGGCGCTCGGCATTCTGATGGCGCTGCGCGAGCGCGAGACGAGCGACCGCGGCCAGTTCGTCGAATCGACGCTGTTCGACAGCGCGTTGTCGATCCTGCATCCGCATACGCCGAACTGGTTCTCCTCGGGCAACGAGCCGCAACGCAGCGGCAACGCGCATCCGAACATCACGCCGTACGACATGTTCCATACCGGCAGCGTCGATATTTTTCTGGCGGTGGGCAACAACACGCAGTTCGCGACGCTGTGCGCGGTGATCGATGCTCCATCTTTGCCCGACGATCCGCGCTTTGCCAGCAACAAGGCACGTAGCGCGCATCGCCGCGAATTGCGCGCCGAGCTGGAGACGCGCTTCGCGTCGTGGCAAGGCGAACTGCTCGCCGATACGCTGATCCGGCGCGGTGTGCCGTGCGCGCCGGTGCTGGGGCTCGGCGCAGCGCTCGAGCATCCGCATACGGCGCATCGCGCGATGCGGGTCGAGATGGGCGCCTACCGCGGCATCGCGTCACCGATCAAGCTGAGCCGCACGCCCGCCACCTATCGCAGCACACCGCCGGCGCTCAACGAGCACGCCGCGCAGGTGTTCGGCACGCCGCAGGCGGACGGCTGACGGTTCCGCTTTATCGGGCGCTTCACCGCGCTCGTCCCCGTCGGAACAACTACACGACAACGCGCGGCTGCGTGCCGCCAAGGAGACAGCATGTGCACGAATTGCGCAGGACGGCGCTCGCCGTTGGCTTTTGGACCGGCCGGTAACGACCGGTTGTCCAGCATGCAAGGAGTCGTCCGATGCTCGCGCTGATTGGTACAGTCGCGATCGTCGCGCTATTCGGGTTGATCATCACGAAGCGCCTGTCGCCGCTCGTCGCGTTGATCGTCGTGCCGATCGTCGCGGCGCTGCTTGCCGGCTTCGGGCTGACGACGGGCAAGTACGTCGTGCACGGCGTGCAGAACATCGGGCCGGTGGCCGGCATGTTCGTATTCGCGATTCTATTCTTCGGTATCCTGACCGATGCGGGCATGCTCGATCCGATCATCAACGGCGTGCTGCGCGTGGTCGGCTGTCATCCGACGCGGATCGTGATGGGCTCGGCGCTGCTCGCGCTGCTGATCCACCTCGATGGTTCCGGCGCGGTCACGTTTCTGGTGACGCTGCCGGCGATGCTGCCGCTGTACACGCGGCTCGGCATCGACAAGCGGATTCTCGCGTGCGTCACATCGATGGCGGCGGGCGTGAATTTTCTGCCTTGGGTGGGACCGATGTTGCGCGCGTCGGCCGCGTTGCATATCCCCGGCACGGCGATTTTCTATCCGATGATCTCGGCGCAGATCGTCGGGCTGATCTTCGTGTTCGGCACCGCGTACATGCTCGGTAAGCGCGAGGAACAGCGGCTCGGCCTCGATCGCGCGAGCGCCGTGGCTGTGGCGGTGACGCCGCGCGAGTTGACGCCGCAGGAGCAGGTCTTGCGGCGCCCCGGCCGCTTCTGGATCAACCTGGCGCTGACACTGATCGTACTGGTCACGCTGGTGTCGGGCATGGTCGATCCGATGGTGATGTTCATGATCGGCACGGTCGCGGCGTTGATCATCAACTATCCGGACGTGCGGCAGCAGCGCGAGCGCATCGACGCGCACGCCAGGGCGGCGTTGATGATGGCGAGCGTGCTGCTCGCGGCCGGCGCGTTCACCGGCATCATGTCCGGTACCGGCATGCTCACCGCGATGGCGCAGCTGCTGGTGCAGCACGTGCCGGTCGAGCATGCGCGCCATATGCCGCTCGTGCTCGGGCTCGTGTCGATGCCGCTCAGTCTGCTGTTCGATCCCGATTCTTTTTATTTCGGCATCCTGCCGGTTCTCGCCGAGAGCGGCAAGCTGCTCGGCGTGCCGCCGATCCAGATGGCGCAGGCAGCGCTGCTCGGACAGATGACGACCGGTTTTCCGGTCAGTCCATTGACGCCGGCGACGTTTCTGATCGTCGGTCTGACTGGCGTCGAACTCGCGGAGCATCAGAAGTTCACGATTCCGTTTCTTTTCGCCGCCACCGTCATCATGGTGTTCACCGCGGTGCTGGTCGGCGTGTTTCCGCTTTGAGCGTGCGCTTTGGACGTTGTTTTGGGCGCGTGGTGAAGCGCGCGTACTACACAGGACGTTGACATGAATTTCGAACTCACAGAAGACCAGCAGTCGATCCAGGCGGCGATCGAAAAGCTCTGCCAGAAATACGACGACGAGTACTGGCTCACGCGCGATCGCGAAGGCGGCTTTCCGCACGACTTCCATCGCGAGCTGGCCGACGCGGGCTGGCTCGGCATCGCGATGTCGGCGGATTATGGCGGCGCGGGCCTCGGCATGACCGAAGCCGCGCTGATGATGCGCACGATCAGCGGCTCGGGCGCGGGTCTGTCGGGCGCCTCGGCGGTGCATATGAATATCTTCGGTCTGAACCCGGTGCAGGTGTTCGGCAGCGAAGCGCAGAAGCAGCGCTTCTTGCCGCCGCTGATCGCGGGCCGCGACAAGGCCTGCTTCGCGGTGACCGAGCCGGATGCCGGCCTCGACACCACGCATCTGAAAACCCAGGCCGTGCGCGACGGCGATCACTACGTGCTGAGCGGCCGCAAGATCTGGATCTCGACCGCGCAGGTCGCGAACCGCATGCTGATCATTGCGCGCACCACGCCGCTCGACCAGTGCGCCAAACCGACCGATGGCCTCACGCTGTTCTATACCGACCTCGATCGCGAGCGCGTGGAAGTGCGCGAGATCGACAAGATGGGCCGCAAGGCGGTCGATTCGAACATGCTGTTCATCGACAATCTGCGCGTGCCGCTCGAGGATCGCATCGGCGATGAGGGCGCGGGATTTCGTTATCTGCTGCACGGCCTGAACCCGGAGCGGATCCTGATCGCCGCCGAAGCGGTCGGTCTCGGCCAGGCGGCGCTGCGCCGCGCGACGCAATACGCGAAGGAGCGCGTCGTATTCGGCCGGCCCATCGGCCAGAACCAGGCGATCCAGCATCCGCTCGCGCAGGCGTGGATGCAACTCGAAGCGGCCAACCTGATGGTGTTCAAAGCGGCCTCGCTGTACGACGCGGGCGAGCCCTGCGGCGCCGAAGCCAACGCGGCCAAATACCTCGCCGCCGAAGCCGCGTTCCAGTCGTGCCAGACTGCGATCGCCACGCTCGGCGGGATGGGCTATGCGAAGGAATATCACGTCGAGCGTTATCTGCGGGAGTGTATGATTCCGAGGCTCGCGCCCGTGAGTCCGCAGATGATCCTGTGTTTCATCGCGGAGAAAGTACTGGGCCTGCCGAAGTCGTACTGAGCTTTCCGCCGACCGCCATGGATGTCAAACTCGTTGCCCGCACGCTAGACCTGTTCGAATTGTTCGCTGCCGAGCAACGGCCGCTGCCGCTCACCGAACTTGCGCGTTTGCTGAACGTGCCGGTGTCGAGTTGCCTCGCGCTGGCTCGCACGCTCGTGAGCCGCGGCTATCTGGTCGAGGTCAGGAGGCGCGGCGGCTACTATCCGACGCGGCGCTTGCAGATGCTCGCCAGCGCGATCAACGCGGTGGATCCGGTGGTCGAAATGGTGCATCCACGGCTGGTCCAGTTGCGCGATGCGAGCGGCGAGACCGCGGTGCTCGGCAAGATTCAGGGTACCGCCGTGGTGTATCTCGACGTGGTGGAATCGAGCAAGGCGATTCGCTACACGCGTGCCCCAGGCGAATTGCGGCCCTTGCATGCGAACTCGATTGGCAAGGCGATTTTCGGCGAGCTGGATGCGGCCGAACAGCAGGCGCTCGGCGCGCAACTGTCGTTCGAGCGCTTTACCGCCGCGACGGTGGCCGATCTGCCCACGCTCGTCGCGCAAGCGGCCG
The DNA here is from genome assembly GCF_900019265.1 of Paraburkholderia ribeironis. Taxonomy (GTDB): domain Bacteria; phylum Pseudomonadota; class Gammaproteobacteria; order Burkholderiales; family Burkholderiaceae; genus Paraburkholderia; species Paraburkholderia ribeironis. Next base: position 4,331 of record NZ_CYGX02000054.1, on the reverse strand, counting down.
CGGCCCGCAAGCAGGGCTGGTGCGCCAATCTCGGCGAAAGCGCGCCGGAATTGTCGGCGATCGCGGTGGCGGTGACGATCGGCGGCAATCTCTACGGGCTGTCGGTGGTCGGGCCGACCGAGCGCATCCAGAAAGATCAGCATGCGCACGCCGCGCAGCTGCTGCGTGTGAAGCAGGCGATCGAAGCAGAGGCGCAGCAGGAGCAGCTGGACTAGCCGAGGTGCCGTGCGCGTGCAGCCAATCACGCATCGCGCTTGCGTTCGTCATCAACCGACAACAAGCCGATCCGAACCGACTTCCAAGCTTGCACCGGCTAGCCAACCGATGGGTTTGCCTCTACGATGCAAGCAGCCAACCGGCAGCGTCGTCGAGCGATCGCATGCTTGACCCATACGCGTGCCGCGTAGCCATCCAGTCAGTTGTTCCCGTTAATCGTTTCGAATAGTCATTGCGGTGCGCCCGTGCGCGAACCGCGAGACACTTCGCGACTCCGTCATGCAGATGTGGTGCAGTGCAGGCCGTGCCTCAATGGACGTTCTGCGCTATGCCGCGCGAACGGTTCGACCGCAGACAAGCTTCGTCCACCTGCCGGCAGCGGCAGACTTCATTCAGAAGGAGTGAGCAGATGAGCACGATCAAGGCGAAAGACGGTACCGCAATCTTCTACAAGGACTGGGGCAAGGGCCGCCCGGTCGTGTTTTCGCACGGCTGGCCGTTGTCCGCGGATGCATGGGATGCGCAGATGCTGTTTCTCGGCAGCAAGGGCTTTCGCGTGATTGCGCACGACCGTCGCGGTCATGGCCGCTCGGAGCAGCCGTGGGACGGCAACGACATGGATACCTACGCCGACGATCTGGCCGCGCTGATCGAACATCTCGACCTGAAGGACGCGACGCTGGTCGGTCATTCGACTGGCGGCGGGGAAGTCGCGCACTACATCGGCCGGCATGGCACGCAACGCGTCGCGAAGGCGGTGCTGATTGGCGCGGTGCCGCCGCTGATGCTGAAGACCGCCGACAATTCGAACGGTACGCCGATCGACGTGTTCGACGGTATCCGCAAGGGCGTGGTCGACGATCGTTCGCAGTTTTTCAAAGACCTGGCGATGCCGTTTTACGGCTACAACCGGCCGAACGCGAAGGTGTCGCAAGGCGTGATTGATTCGTTCTGGGCGCAGGGCATGGCCGGTTCGATCAAAGGGCTGTACGACTGCATCAAGCAGTTTTCCGAGGTCGACTATACCGGGGATCTGAAGAAGATCGACGTGCCGACCCTGGTGTTGCACGGCGACGATGACCAGATCGTGCCGATCGAAGCGTCGGGCCGGCAGACCGCGAAGATCGTGAAGAACGCGACGCTCAAGGTCTATCCGGGCGGCCAGCACGGCATGTGCACCGTCGAGGCCGACAAGGTGAATGCCGACCTGCTGGAGTTCATTGGTTCATGATGCAGTGAGGCCGCGAGTGCGGCGAGGCATTGGTTGGTTCGGGCTGGTGATGATCGTCGTGCCGGCCAACCGCACTCGCGGTCGTGCTGGCGGTCGTACTCGCGTTTGCCCAGGTCGCGCTGCGCGCGTTCTGGAACGCGCGTCCCGCAAGCCGCTTCACACGCGGTGTCGTTCACGCCGTGCACGCACCTCGCACCTCGCACGTCACGCCGTGCATCCCACCCTGCGCTTCAATCACGCAATCGGCCGACCGGCGCGCATTGCGCTGCACCGCGCGCCGTTGCGTCGCGCGGCTCGTCCTGCCTGCTGCGCCCCTCGGCAGCGTCGCGAAAAACTTGAGCTCCAAGTCATACGACATCACATAAAAAGGATCAACCTATGTGCTTGTTTGCCAAGGAGAAGTTTCCTTCAGTGTAGTGTGGCTAAGGGTAAATGCCTAATTGAAATCACTTTTGGCATCGTTGATAGTACGTTATCGTACAACTTGCCGTGAGTGATGCAGGCGCCAGCCGCGACTGCCCAACCACTAGCTGTACTCCAGCCCGATCGCCCATGCGGCGCAGTAAAGGAACGCAGTAAAGGAACCCCCATGAAAAAGATTGCCCTGAGTGGCGCCGGCGGCCAACTCGGCTCCGTCGTACGCGCCGCATTGATCGCACGCGGCACGCCATTGCGTTCGGCGGCAGGCTCGAAAGCGCTGACGCCACTCGTCGAAGGTGAGGACGTGATGCACGGCGACCTGCGCGATCCGGCCGTGGTCGATCGGTTGCTCGAAGGCGTGGACGTGTTGATCCACTTCGCGGGGACGAGCGTCGAGCGTCCTCTGCCAGAAATCATCGAGAACAACCTGCGCGGGCTGGTCGAAGTGTATGAAGGCGCGCGCCGGCACGGCGTGCGGCGCGTGGTGTTCGCCAGTTCGAATCACGCGATCGGCATGTATCCGGTCACCGAGCATCTCAGTCTGGACTGCGAGCTGCGCCCGGACGGTTTCTACGGCCTGAGCAAGGTGTGGGGCGAAGCGCTGGCGAGAATGTACTGGGACAAGCACGGCATCGAAAGCGTGTGCGTGCGCATCGGCAGTTGCCTCGAACGGCCGACCGAGCCGCGCCACCTGAGTACATGGTTCGGCCATCGCGACCTGATGCATTTCCTCGACCGCTGTGTCCAAGCGCAGGACATCGGATTCCTGACCATCTGGGGCGTGTCGGCCAATACGCGCAGCTGGTGGGACAACAGCGGCGCTGCGCGTCTGGGTTATCAGCCGACCCAGAACGCCGAAGACTACGCCGGGGAAATCCTGGCACGTCCCAATCCGCTGGATGCGTTGGGCCAACGCTTCCAGGGCGGCGGCTTTGTCGGTATCGATTATTCGCGCAAGGACGACGGTCCGGATGGCTCGTCCGCGAACGCGGCACGCGCGGTCTGACACGCGCGGCATTACGAGGAGACGCAGCAATGAAGGTCAAGGGTATTCGCTGGTGGATGGTCGGTCTGGTTGCGGCAGGACTCATCATCAACTACCTCGCGCGCAACACGTTGTCGGTCGCGGCGCCGACCTTGATGAAGGATCTGCACATCACCACCGAGCAGTACGCTCACGTGGTCGTCGCGTGGCAGTTGTGCTACGCGTTCATGCAGCCGGTCGCGGGCTTCGTGCTCGATACGGTCGGCACCAAGCTCGGCTTTGCGGCGTTCGCGCTCGCGTGGTCGCTGGCGTGCGCGGCGGCGGCATGGGCGACCGGGTGGCGCAGCCTCGCGTTCTTCCGCGGCCTGCTCGGTCTGGCCGAAGCGGCCGGCATTCCGGCTGGCGTGAAGGCGACGAGCGAATGGTTTCCGGCCAAGGAGCGGTCGGTGGCGATCGGCTGGTTCAACATCGGTTCGTCGATCGGCGCGCTGCTGGCCCCGCCGCTGGTGGTCTGGGCGCTGCTGCGCGGACAGTGGCAACTGGCTTTCGTGATCGTCGGCGTGGCTGGGGTCGTCTGGAGCCTGCTGTGGATGATGCTGTACAGGCATCCGCGCAAGCAGCGGTTGCTGAGCGACGCCGAGCGCGACTACATCCTGAGCGGCCAGGAAGCGAAGCACACCGACTCCGGCGCACCCCGGCGCAACTGGCGCGCGATGCTGGTGAGCCGCGATTTCTGGGCGATCGGTATTCCGCGGATTCTTTCCGAGCCGGCCTGGCAGACCTTCAACGCATGGATTCCGCTCTACATGATGACCGAGCGTCACATGAACCTGAAGGAAGTCGCGCTGTTCGCATGGATGCCGTTTCTCGCCGCGGACATCGGCTGCGTGCTCGGCGGTTATCTGAGCCCGCTGTTTCATAAGTACGCGAAGGTCTCGCTGTTCACGTCGCGCAAGATGGTGTTCGTGGTCGGCGCGCTGTTCATGATCGGACCGGCCTGCGTTGGCCTCGTCGCGAGTCCGTATATGGCCGTGGCGCTGCTGTGCGTCGGCGGGTTTGCGCACCAGACCTTGTCGGGCGCGTTGTACGCCATCACGTCCGACATGTTCGGCAAGAACGAAGTCGCCACCGCGACGGGCATGGGCGGCATGGCGGGCTATCTGGGCGCGGCGGCGTTCACCGCATTGTTCGGCGTGCTGGTCACGCAGATCGGTTATAGCCCGCTGTTCGTGATGCTGGCGGTGTTCGATCTGATCGCCGCCGCCGTGGTCTGGCTGCTGGCCAAAAGCAGCGACAAGATGCCCGAGCCGAGCTGGGGCGCGGCGGGTGCTGTCGCTGCGAAGTGAGTCTTGCAGTGTTCCGGTAGCCTGATCGGGTGTGACCGGAAACGAAGAAGCGGCGCCTTGGCGTCGCTTCAGACTGCTGACAAAGTCCCCCTCAAAGCCTGGCCACGCGCCGGGCTTTGTCGTTTAATGAGCG
>NZ_CYGX02000077.1 GCF_900019265.1 Paraburkholderia ribeironis | reverse complement strand
TTAATCAGCGTTTCCTTAGGGGGACGTTTTTCGCAACGTCCCCCGAGGTGACTTTGACTTCCTTCGGTGTGCCCCCAGTGGGCTTCCTTCGAGGCGCCCCCCAAGGGGACTTCCTTCGCGGCGCCCCCCCAAGGGGACTTCCTTCGGGGCGCCGGCGCGGGAGCCCGGCGGCGCGCTGAATCCGGGCGCATTCGGGTAACATGCAGCAGGTCGGCGCGCACGGGCGTGCCGTACGCGCAAGACTCGAGTCAGGCCTTGCGTTTTTCCAGCGGTCCAGTTCGCACCATCATGATTATTACTTCGCTGCTCGATACCGATCTGTACAAGTTCACGATGATGCAAGTGGTGTTGCATCATTTTCCCGCCGCGAACGTGGAGTACCGTTTCCGCTGCCGCACGCAGAACGTCGATCTCGTGCCGTATATCGGCGAGATTCGCGACGAAGTGCGCAAGCTCTGTGAGCTGCGTTTTGCCGACGACGAACTCGACTACCTGCGGCGCATGCGCTTCATCAAGGGCGACTTCATCGAGTTTCTCGCGCTGTTCCATCTGAACGAGAAATACATTTCGATCGAACCGTCGTCGAAGGGCAACGGCGAAATCGACATCGAGATCAAGGGACCCTGGTTGCATACGATCCTGTTCGAGATTCCGATGCTCGCGATCGTCAACGAGGTCTATTTCCGCAACACCCAGCAACAGCCCGACTACAGCGAAGGGCGCGGCCGTCTTCTGGAGAAGATCCAGCTGCTGGGGGCGCGGCCGGAGTTCGCCGACTGCAAGATCGCCGACTACGGCACGCGCCGCCGCTTCTCGAAGCAATGGCACGAGGAAGTGATCCTCACGCTGAAAGACGGCCTGGGCGAGCAATTCGCCGGCACCAGCAATGTCTTCTACGCGATGAAGCACAGTCTCACGCCACTCGGCACGATGGCGCATGAATACCTGCAGGCGTGCCAGGCGCTCGGCCCGCGGTTGCGCGACTCGCAGATCTTCGGCTTCGAGATGTGGGCGAAGGAATATCGCGGCGACCTCGGTATTGCGCTGTCCGACGTGTACGGCATGCAGGCGTTCCTGCGCGACTTCGACATGTACTTCTGCAAGCTGTTCGACGGCGCGCGCCACGATTCCGGCGATCCGTTCGACTGGGGTGAACGCCTGCTCAAGCACTACGAAGCGAATCGCTGCGACCCGCGCACCAAGGTCCTTGTGTTCTCCGACGCGCTCGACATTCCAAAGGTGCTGCAACTGTACGAACGTTTCCGCGGCCGCTGCAAGCTGGCCTTCGGCGTCGGTACCAATCTGACCAACGACCTCGGCTACAACCCGCTGCAGATCGTCATCAAGATGGTTCGCTGCAATGGTCAGCCGGTGGCGAAGCTGTCGGATTCGCCCGGCAAGAACATGTGCGAAGACAAGGCCTATCTCGCGTATTTGCGCCAGGTGTTCGGCATTGCTCAGCCGGACGAAGAGGCCGCGAAGTAGCGCGGGTAGCGGGCGGGCGGCGGGCTCTCGCTCGCGTTGCTTCACACGCTGCCGCACGCTTTGATCGTCTGCCGATGCGCGCGGTGATGAGAAGTTTGACCGCGCGTTCGATGCGTGACAATACGCCGTTCGGCCAGGGTGTCCGCGCGGAAGGCGGTCGGTATAATCCTCGACATATCGCACGGCTGTCGACACGAGGATTCCGTATATGGACACATCGAGTGCCCGCCGCAACATCCTGGCACGCATCCGCGCAGCGCAAGGGCGCGAGCCTGAACCGGCGGCTGCCGAGCGCGAGGCCGCGGCAGACTATCTGGCGCGTCATCCGCGCGGGCCGCGTCCGGAGATGCCCGCCGATCTAACCGCGCGTTTCATCGAAGAAGCGCTGAAACTGGCGACGACGGTCGACACGGTTCAGACGCTGAACGACGTACCGGCCGCAGCGCATCGCTACCTCACGGAACATGCGCTGCCGCTGCAGGCCATCGCCTGGCAAACGCTGCAGGATCTGCGTTGGGCCGACGCCGGCCTCGCAGTCGAATTCCGCAAGCCGCAAGACAGCGGCGTGGTCGGCCTTACCGGCTGCTTCTGTGCGACCGCCGAGACCGGCACGCTCGTGTTGCTGTCCGGACCGCAAACCTATGCGTCAGCCGGGCTGCTTCCCGAAACTCACATTGCCATCGTGCCGGCCTCGCGCATCGTCGCCGGTCATGAAGAGGCGTTCGACCTGATCCGTAAGGAGCGCGACGAACTGCCCCGCGCGGTCAATTTTGTTTCCGGGCCTTCGCGCACGGGCGATATCGAACAGACCATCGTGCTGGGCGCTCATGGTCCTTACCGGGTGCACGTGATCATCGTCAAGGATGCCTGAGCGTGCAGCGCGGCTGCGTCCCGACGCGCACGCGGCCGTGAGCAATAACAAGGACTTTAACGATATGAAAGGACATGCCGTGTGGGCGAGCATGGTGCCCACGGCTGTACTGCTGGCTGGGTGGTCTGAACTGGCGTCTGCCGCAACATTCGATGGCGCGCGTTTGTCGGCGCTGTGGGGCCTGCCGTTTGCAGGCATGCTGCTGTCGATCGCGGTGTTTCCGTTGATCGCGCCGGCGTTCTGGCATCACCATTTTGGCAAGATCTCGGCCGCGTGGGCGCTCGCGCTTCTCGGGCCGTTCGCACTCTGGTTCGGCATCGACCTGGCGCTCGCGAAGCTGGTGCACGCGATGCTCGACGAATACATTCCGTTCATCGTTTTATTGACGGCACTCTATACGGTGGCAGGCGGCATCTGTGTGCGCGGCAATCTGCATGGCACGCCACGCCTGAACACGGCGATTCTCGCGCTCGGCACGTTGCTGGCAAGCGTGATGGGCACGACCGGCGCGGCGATGCTGCTGATCCGCCCGTTGCTGCGCGCCAACGACAATCGCCGGCATGTGGTGCATGTGGTCGTGTTCTTCATCTTCCTCGTTGCGAACGTGGGCGGTTCGCTGTCGCCGCTGGGCGATCCGCCGCTCTTTCTGGGGTTTCTCGAGGGCGTCAGCTTCTTCTGGACCACGAAGCATCTCGCGCTGCCGATGCTATTCGTCAGTGGCGTCCTGCTGGCTGCCTTCTACGCGCTCGACTCGTACTATTTTCACCAGCGTGAAGAGGAGCGCTCGCGCTTTTTCGATCCGACGCCTGACAGTTCGTTTGGCGGTATCGACGGCAAGATCAACTTCGTGTTTCTCGCCGCGGTGGTCGCGCTGGTGCTGATGAGCGGATTGTGGCGGCCGCAAATCGCCTTCGACGTATTCGGCACGCAGGTGGCCTTGCAGAATGCGGTGCGCGATGTCGCGCTGATCGGCGTCACGTTGCTGTCGCTCGCATCGACGCCCCGTGCGGCGCGTGCGGCCAATGACTTCAACTGGGCGCCGATCCAGGAAGTCGCCAAACTGTTTGCCGGCATCTTCGTGACGATCGTGCCAGTCATTACGATGCTGCGCGCCGGCGAATCCGGAGCGTTCGCAGGCCTCGTTCATCTGGTCAACGACTCGTCGGGCCACCCGCGCGACATCATGTACTTCTGGGCGACCGGCCTGCTGTCGTCGTTTCTCGACAACGCGCCGACCTATCTCGTGTTCTTCAACCTGGCCGGCGGCGATGCGCAGACGCTGATGACCACCGGTGCGACCACGCTCGCCGCGATTTCGGCCGGCGCGGTGTTCATGGGCGCCAATACGTATATCGGCAATGCGCCGAACTTCATGGTCAAAGCGATCGCACAATCGCGCGGCGTACCCATGCCGAGTTTTTTCGCCTATCTGGGCTGGTCCGGCGCGGTGCTGCTGCCGCTCTTTATCGTGACCGGGTGGCTCTTTTTTTGACGTTGATGTCGACGCCGAGACGCTCCGACTCGACGCGCCATACGGAGAATTGCAATGCAGAAGATCCTCGTCGCCCGTTCGATCTTTCCCGATGTGATCGAACGGCTCAAACAGTATTTCGACGTCGACTGGAATCAGGGCGACGTGTTGCCCGCCGACGAACTGAAGCGCCGTCTCGCTGATAAAGACGGCGCACTGACCGCAGGCGAGCCGATCGACGCAAGCGTGCTGGCGGCGGCGCCGCGTCTGCGGGTGGTGTCGAATATGGCGGTGGGCTATAACAACTTCGACATGGCGGCGTTCAATGCCGCGAACGTGCTCGGCACCAACACGCCGGACGTGCTGAACGAATCGACCGCCGATTTCGGCTGGGCGTTGATGATGGCCGCAGCGAGGCGCATCACCGAATCGGAGCACTGGCTGCGCGCGGGCAAGTGGCAGAAGTGGAGCTACGACAGCTTTCTCGGCAGCGACCTGTACGGCTCGACGCTCGGTGTGATCGGCATGGGCCGGATCGGCCAGGCGCTCGCGCGTCGCGCGCGCGGCTTCAACATGCAGGTGATCTATCACAACCGCTCGCGCGTGGCGCCGCAGATCGAGGCCGAGTTGAACGCCGCATACGTGTCGAAGCAGGATCTGTTGCGGCGCGCCGATCATGTCGTGCTGGTTCTGCCGTACACGCAGGAAAACCATCACACGATCGGTGCGGCCGAACTCGCGCTGATGAAGCCGACCGCGACCCTCACCAACATCGCCCGCGGCGGTATCGTCGACGACGCGGCGCTCGCCGACGCGCTTCGTTCGCGACAGATTGCGGCTGCGGGTCTGGACGTGTTCGAAGGCGAGCCGAATCTGCATCCCGCTCTGCTGAGCGTGCCGAATATCGTGTTGACGCCGCACATTGCCAGCGCGACCGAAGCCACGCGTCGCGCAATGGCGAATCTCGCCGCCGACAACCTGATTGCGGCGCTCGGCGAGGGACCGCGCGCCGGCCAGCCGCCGAATCCGATCAACCCCGACGTGATCGGCAAGGCGCGTTCATGACCATGATTCTGGTGGCGGCCGTCGCGGTGCTGGCGGTCGCATTGGTCGTCGCGTTGGCGTTGCTGATGCGCGGACAGAGCGGCGCCGAACAGCATGAGCAGTTCGAGTTGCTCAACCAACGCATCGACGTTGCGGCGGATGCGCAGTCCCATGCGTATGAACGCCTCGAACGGCAACTGCGTAATGACATCACCGAGACGGCACGCATGTCGCGTACCGAGCAGAGCAGCGGCTTCGCGCACTTTCAACAGACGCTGGCCTCGCAGTTCAGCAGCATGACCACGGTGCAGGGCGGCAAGATCGACGGCTTCGCGCAGCAGCTCGACGCGGTGCGCCACAGTCTGCAAGTGCAGGCGCAACAGGCGCGCGACGAACAGAGCCGCACGCTCAAGCAGTTCGGCGACACGCTGAGCCTGCAGCTGGGGCAACTGACCGAGGCGAACGACCGGCGCTTCGCCGAAGTGCGCGCGACCCTCGAACAGCGGCTCAAGGATATCGAGGCGAACAACGCGGCGAAGCTCGAGGAGATGCGCCGAACCGTCGACGAGAAGCTGCACGCCACGCTCGAACAGCGTCTCGGCGAGTCGTTCAAGCTGGTGTCGGACCGGCTCGAGCAGGTGCATCGCGGCTTGGGCGAAATGCAGACGCTGGCGGCCGGCGTCGGCGATCTGAAGAAGGTGCTGACCAACGTCAAGACCCGCGGCACGTGGGGCGAAGTGCAACTGGAAGCGTTGCTCGAGCAACTGCTCACCGCCGATCAATATGCAAAGAATGTTGCGACGGTGCCCAATAGTACGGAGCGCGTCGAGTTTGCGATCAGGTTGCCGGGACGCGCGGAGCAGGGCGGCGCGGCCACGCCCGTCTGGCTGCCGATCGATGCGAAGTTTCCGCGCGAGGACTACGAGCGTCTGATCGACGCGCAGGAGCGCGCCGATCCAGTCGCGGTGGAAGAGGCATCGCGCGCACTCGAAGCGCGGATTCGGGCTGAGGCTCGCACGATCGCCGAGAAATACGTAGCGCCGCCGCATACAACCGACTTCGCGCTGCTGTTCCTGCCCACCGAAGGGCTATACGCCGAAGTGCTGCGCCGGCCGGGGCTCACGGACCTGCTGCAACGCGACTATCGCGTGACGATCGCGGGACCGACCACGCTGACCGCGTTGCTCAATAGTTTGCAGATGGGTTTCCGCACCCTCGCGATCGAGAAACGCTCGAGCGAGGTGTGGCAGGTGCTCGGTGCGGTGAAAGCGGAGTTCGGCAAATTCGGCGACGTGCTGGCGAAGACCAAGGCGCAACTCGAAACCGTCACGCGTTCGATCGAAGCGGCGCAAACGCGCACCCGCGTGATGAGCCGCAAGCTGCGCGACGTCGAGGCGTTGCCCGGCGACGAGGCGAGCGGGTTGCTCGGCGACGCGCTGTCGGGTATGGATCCCGACGAGCAATAGGGCTGCGGGGTGGGCTGGATGATCCGCGGGCGGCAGCGCGGATCGTCGCGGGCATTACGCCTCTTCCGGTGCGTCGGCGAGATGAATTTCGATGCCACCGAAGCGCGATGCCACCCAGTTGTACGCATGGCACGCGATCCACAGCAGCACGAACCCGAGGATCGCATTGAGCAGCAGCGCGCTGAACACTGTGCTCAATTCCACCGAGCCATAGCGCACGAACGCAACCAGCACGCCGAGCAGCACGATCGGCACCGAGAAAGTCAGGTACACGAGGATAAGCGCTTTGGCTGTCTGGCCAGGTGCGATGAACGAGATCTGTTTTTTCATGTAAGTCCAACCCGTGTGTCGTAGTGGTAATGGGTAAAACTGCAAATGACCGCGCTGGCCGGCGCCGCGTCAGTGAGGCGTCAGATGAGACCGTCGAACAGCATGATCGCCACGCGTTCTCCTTGCTCAATCTCCCCTTCGTCGTGTCCGAGCACGATAAAGCAATTGGCTTCGCTCATCGAACTCAGCACGCCCGAGCTTTGCGAGCCGGTTGGCGTGACATGCCAGTGACCGTGCGCGTCCTGTTCGGCGACACCGCGCTGGAATTCGGTGCGGCCGGCGCGCTTGCGAATCGGCCGACGGCTGGCAGCGTGAATCACCGGCAGCGGCCGTGTCGTTGCGCCTGACATCAGCAGCAGCACGTCCCGCACGATCTGATAGAACGCCACCATCACGGCGACCGGATTGCCCGGCAAACCGAAAAATAGTGCGGGTGCCCCGGCGCCTGGCCGCGCGCCGGACCAGACGCGGCCAAATGCGAATGGCCGGCCCGGGCGCATCGCCAGACTCCAGAAGGCGACGTCGCCGAACGTCTGCAGTAGTTGCCGCGTGAAATCGGCTTCGCCGACCGAGATGCCGCCCGAGGTCAGCACGACGTCGGCGCTCGCCGCGGCGCTGCGCAACGCGGCTTCCAGCGCGGCGGGCTCGTCGCGCACCACGCCGAGGTCGAGCATGTCGACGTTCAGGCGGCGCAGCATCGCAAACAGCGTATAGCGGTTGCTGTCGTACACGGAGCCCGGGTCGAGCGGCTCGCCGAGCGAGCGCAATTCGTCGCCGGTCGAGAAGAACGCGACGCGCAACCGTCGCCGCACCTCGACCTCGCCGATGCCGAGCGACGCCAGCAGACCGAGGTCCGATGCCCGCATGATGCGGCCGGCCCGTAGTGCGGCATGGCCGCGGGCGAGGTCTTCGCCGGCCAGGCGCCGATTGGCGCCCGCCGTCACGGCGTCGGCCGCAAAGCGGATCGACGCGGCGTCGGCGCTGCGTTCGACGAGTTCCTGCGGCACGACCGTATCGCAGTCCGCGGGCATTGAGGCACCCGTCATCACGCGCACGCATTGGCTCGCATCGACGCGGCCCGCGAACGGATGCCCGGCCAGCGCCTTGCCGGCAATGGAGAGGTGAACGCTGCCCGTGCCGTTTGCCAGTGCCGCCTGGTTGAACGCATAGCCGTCCATCGCGGAGTTGTCGTGCGATGGGACGTCGATCGGCGACACGATATCGGCCGCCAGCACACGGTCGAGCGCGTCGCGCAACGCCACGCGCTCGATGGCCGTGACCGGCGTGGCCCACTGGCGAACAATCGCCTGAGCGGCCGAAACCGGCAGCGCATGAGGATCGTACTGCGCGACGCAGCGGGAAAATTCGTTAAGCGTGGTCATGAAGAGGACTGGGCGTCGCGACCGGAGACGGGTGTGGCTGTTGCCGTGCGGCCGGAGCGGATGTCAACCGGGGCCTCGATTGCGTTCGAGATCGGCGAGTTCTTGCAACGAGTTGGCATTGTAAAACGCGCGCTCGTCGGTAAAGACGACTTCCACTGTCCTGTGGCGCGCGTACCACGCGCGAACCTTGCGTTCACCAGCGTCCAGAAACGCCGCGAGGTCGTCCGCGAGCTCTGTGCGCAGCAGCGCGAACACAGGGTGCAAGGACTGTTCGCCATGGGCGTCGATGGTCGCGACAGTGGCGATGTCGGCCTCGTTCGAGTCCAGCGCGTGCGCGAGGCGGACGGCGAGGTCGATGGGCAGCCAGGGCGAGTCGCAGGGCACGCTCAGTAGATACGCGGTGCTGGCCGCGCGCAGCCCGGCGAGCAAGCCTGCCAGCGGTCCCGCAAAGCCGGCCAGCGTATCGGCGACGATCGCGGCGTGAAACGGTGCGCCGAGTGCGGCGTAGGTGTCGGGATGACGGTTGGCGCTGATCAGCAGCGCGCCGGTTTGCGGCGCGAGGCGCTTGAGTACATGCGCGGCGAGCGGCTCGCCGTGCAGCGGTTGAAGTCCCTTGTCGACGCCGCCCATGCGCATGCCACGGCCGCCCGCAAGCAGCAGGCCGGTGATCTGTTCACGGGTGGGTTGCATGCGCCGGCCGTTCAGCCGCCGATGTACGACATTTCGACGCGGCGGCCGGCCTGTTCGCGTGAGTCGGCCGTCTGGCTGCCGCGCAATTGCGAATAGCGGTCGCCGCGGCCCTGCCAGATTTCGGCGACGGCCGTGGCGATGTCGGCGTCGCTCGCGCCGCCGCGCAGCAACGCGCGCAGATCGTGACCGGACGACGCGAACAGGCACAGGTACAGCTTGCCTTCGGTTGACAGGCGCGCCCGCGTGCAACTGCCGCAAAACGCCCGCGTGACGCTCGAGATCACGCCGATTTCGCCGCTGCCGTCCGCATAACCCCAGCGCTGCGCGGTCTCGGCGGCGCTGTGCGCTTCGAGCGCAACGAGCGGGAATTGCTCGGCGATGCGTTCCACGACGTCGGCCGACGGCAGGACTTCGGCCATGTTCCAGCCATTCGAGGTGCCGACGTCCATGTATTCGATGAAGCGCAGCACGGTGCCCGAGCCTTTGAAATGGCGCGCCATCGGCACGATTTCGCTGTCGTTGGTGCCGCGCTTGACGACCATGTTGACCTTGACCGGCGCGAGACCGACCGCGTGCGCCGCGGCGATACCGTCCAGCACGTCGGCGGCCGCGAAGTCGGCGTCGTTCATGCGGCGAAACAATGCGTCGTCGAGCGCATCGAGGCTGACTGTCACGCGGGTCAGGCCGGCGTCTTTCAGGCTGCGCGCCTTGCGCTCCAGCAGCGAGCCGTTGGTGGTCAGCGTCAGGTCGAGCGGGCAGCCTGCTGGCGTGGTCAGCCGCGCGAGCCGCTCGATCAGGAATTCCAGATTTTTACGCAGCAGCGGTTCACCGCCCGTCAGACGGATTTTCTCGACACCGTGTGCGACGAACAGCTGCGCCAGCCGTTCGATTTCCTCGAAGCTCAGCAACGCGCTGTGCGGCAGGAACGCGTAGTCCTTGTCGAATACCGCGCGAGGCATGCAATAGACGCAGCGAAAATTGCAGCGGTCCGTCACCGAAATGCGCAGGTCGCGCAGCGGGCGCGCAAGCGTATCGTGCAGCGCGCCGCTGGGCGTCTGCACCGGGCCGGCAATGACCGGCGCCGCGCTGAGGTCGGCTACTGGAATGATGCGTCGGGACATGAAGCGCTTCGTTTGTTGCTCGAATGGACAGCGGATTATTCATTTTATCGGAAATGCGTCCAACCGCAGGCCGGCCCGAGGCCTTATCGGGGTATACGGGGAGCGCTGTTCCACGACGCGCCGCCCTCGAATACAAAACGCCAGATGCGGTGTATCGGGCGTTTCGGTGAACAACGACCGTCAACCTATTTCAGGGCGGGTCAATCGCAAAAAAAAGCCCGCCGGTGATGGCGGGCTTTCTCGATGGCGGCGGCAGCTTACTGCGGATGCTTGGCCGTTTCCACCTGTTGCATCGGGGCGTTGTCGAGCGGCGGCAACGCCTTGCGCTCACGCACCACGCGAGCTGGCTTGACGACCTGCGCAGCTGCTTGCTGCGCGGCGCGCAGCTTGTCGGCGTCGGTGTTCACCCAGACGAGACCGGCCTGTTCCAGCACCGGCTTCAGGGCTTCCGCCGACACAGCGCCGCTACGCGGAGCCTGCGTCGTTTGCGGCGCGGCCGCGATCGGCGCCGGCTCGACCACCGCCGGTTCCTCGGCCACGGTCGGTTGCGGCTCGACGATCTCGGCTTGCGGCACCGGCGTCACCACCGGTGCTTCGACCGTGGCAGCCGGGGCAGCAGTTTCGACCGGAGCCGGTGCGGCTTGCGCTTCGACAGCCGGCACGGCGGCCGGCGTTTCGGCCGGCGCCTGAGCCGGAACCTCGACATGCGCCGCCGGTTCGACCAGCGAGACCGTCTCGCTCGCGGCCGGCGCGGCTTGTGCGGCCGGTGCGCCTTGTGCGGCCGGTGCGGCCTCGACCGGCGCGCCGGCTTCCGCCACCGGCGCTTGCGCAGCCTGCTCGACCGCCGGTGCCTGCTCGACCGGTACGACCGTTTCCATCTTCGCAGCCTTCTCGGCGGCGAGCGCCGGCGATTCGGCTGCAGCGTGCAGTTCGGGCACAACAGCGGTTTCGGTTGCGACAGCGGTGACCACCGCTTCCACCGGCGTCACCGGCTTCGCTTCGGTGGCGACGGTGTCGCCTTCGGCTTCCGCAACGTCCGCTGCGAGGTTGCCGTTCACGTCCTCTTCACGCTCACGACGGCCACCGCGACGGCCGCGACGGCGGCGACGGCGCTCTTCGCCTTCACGCGCCACCGCTTCCTGATCGACCGGCGCACCACTTTCGACGCCAACGGTCTGGTTGCGCACCAGTTCCTCAGCCGGTTGCGCGTCGGGTTGCGTCAGTGCGTCGGCCATTTCCGCCTGCTGCTTACGGCGTTCACCGCGCTCGGCACGCTCGACCCGGTCACGGCGCTCGCCGCGTTCCTGACGTTCGCCACGCTCGGCGCGCGGCGCGCCTTCCACTGCTTCCGCACGTTCGGCACCACGAGTGTCGCGATCGCGGGTCTCGCGACCCTCACGCGCCTCGCGCGGCTCACGCGCTTCACGACTGCCACGCGGCTCGCGGGCTTCGCGCGGTTCACGGCCTTCGCGTGCCTCGCGGGTGTCACGCGCCTCACGACCTTCACGCGGTTCGCGTTCCTCGCGGCGCTGCGACGGCTGCTGGCCTTGAGCCTGACGGCCACCGGCGCCTTCGCCGCGACCTGCCGCATCGCGACCGCCAGCGCCGCCACGGCGATTGCGGTTGCGCTCGCCACCGCGTTCGCCGACGCGCTCACCACGCTCTGCGCGTTCGCCGCGCTGCGGACGCGCCTGCTTTTCGGTGGCTGCCGGTGCGGCGGGCTGCATGCCGAACAGGTTCTTCAGCCAGCCGATGAAACCGCCGCTCGCCGGCGCTGCCGCGACCGGAGCCGGGGCGGTCGCCCGGCGCACCGGCGCGCTCGGCGCCGGCTTTTCGGGTGTGATGCCTTTGACCGCCGCTTCCTGCTTCGGCTTCACTTCTTCGGTGCGCTTGCTGTAGCCGGTTTCCGATTCCAGTTCGCGGGCCGCTTCTTCGGCCATCTTCCACGAAGCGCGCGGGTCGTCGAGGCGCGCATCGTCGTGACGCAGGCGCTCGAGCTTGTAATGCGGCGTGTCGAGGTGCTTGTTCGGGATCAGCACAACGTTGACCTTGAAGCGCGACTCGATCTTGTTGATTTCGGCGCGCTTTTCGTTCAACAGGAAGGCGGTCACTTCGACCGGCACCTGGCAGTGGATCGCCGCGGTGTTTTCCTTCATCGCTTCTTCCTGAATGATCCGCAGCACTTGCAGCGCGGACGATTCGGTATCGCGGATGTGACCCGTGCCGTTGCAGCGCGGGCAGGTTACGTGGCTGCCTTCCGACAGGGCCGGGCGCAGCCGTTGACGCGACAGCTCCATCAGGCCGAAGCGCGAGATCTTGCCCATCTGGACGCGCGCGCGGTCGTGCTTCAGCGCGTCTTTCAGGCGCTGTTCGACTTCGCGCTGGCTCTTGGCCGATTCCATGTCGATGAAGTCGATCACGATCAGGCCGCCCAGGTCGCGCAGACGCAGCTGGCGGGCGACTTCGTCGGCGGCTTCGAGGTTGGTGCGGGCCGCCGTTTCCTCGATGTCCGCACCCTTGGTGGCGCGCGCCGAGTTCACGTCGATCGCCACCAGCGCTTCGGTGTGGTCGATCACGATCGCGCCGCCCGAGGGCAGCGGCACCGTGCGCGAATAGGCCGTTTCGATCTGGTGTTCGATCTGGAAGCGCGAGAAGAGCGGCACGTCGTCGTGATACCGCTTCACCTTGCTGACATTGTCCGGCATCACGATGTCCATGAAGGCGCGGGCCTGGTCATGGATTTCGGTGGTGTCGATCAGGATTTCGCCGATATCCGGCTGGAAGTAGTCGCGAATCGCGCGGATGACGAGGCTCGACTCGAGGTAGATCAGCATCGGCTGACCGCTGGTACCGCTTTGCGACGCGGCTTCGATCGCGCGCCACAGCTGCATCAGGTAGTTCAGGTCCCACTGCAGTTCTTCCGCGCTGCGGCCGATGCCGGCCGTGCGCGCGATGATGCTCATGCCGTCCGGCAGTTGCAGCTGCGCCATGGTTTCGCGCAGTTCCTGGCGGTCGTCGCCCTCGATGCGGCGCGACACGCCGCCGCCGCGCGGGTTGTTCGGCATCAGGACCAGATACCGGCCGGCCAGCGAGATGAAGGTGGTGAGGGCTGCGCCCTTGTTGCCGCGCTCTTCCTTTTCGACCTGGACGATCAGCTCCTGGCCTTCCTTCAGCGCGTCCTGGATGCGTGCGGAACGCATGTCGACGCCGTCGCGGAAATACTGGCGCGCGACTTCCTTGAACGGCAGGAAGCCGTGGCGGTCTTCGCCGTAATTGACGAAACACGCTTCGAGCGACGGCTCGATGCGGGTAATGATGCCCTTGTAAATATTGCCTTTGCGCTGTTCGCGACCGGCGGTTTCTATGTCGATGTCGATGAGTTTTTGCCCATCGACGATGGCGACGCGCAGCTCTTCCTGCTGCGTCGCATTGAACAACATGCGTTTCATTGAACGGCTCCAGAGCGGCTTGGCCTTCCCCCTGAGCTGCGCGGTTGTCAGTCGCGAGAGCGCAGAGGACAGCGGCATGCCGCGCCTCATTGTGTTTTCACAAGCACGCTGGAGCGGAAAAAATGGCGGGAGAATTGCCTGAGAGGGGCCGGCCCCAATTGAAAATGGGCGCGGTGCCGCAGGGCACATGCGAACACGGCTTCAAATAACGACCCGACACGCCGCGGGTTCTGCCGGCAGACCTTCATGAGCCTTCGTCCACTCACGCCGGTGCGCCAACTGGGCGCGTGACCGGAGGGCCGAAGGCTGCGGTCATGCCGCAACGGGAAGTTCGCGCAGGCGGCGCGTCTTTTCCTGCTGGGGGTGTCTCGCCTCATTTTGACGTCGCCATGTCTTGTATTTTCTACAAGACGCCTTGGGCGCACGCCGTATTTTCGCGACTTGCAGCTTCGTACAGCAGGGCGTCAGACCGCCCGATACCGAAGCTGGAAGTTAAATTCTTTTTTACCAAAATTCCGTTACCGTCGAAGCCGACCTTGACCGAACGCGCCTGTGGGCGCCGTCCCTGCCGGGCACTGACTTCGTGCGTGCAACTTGTTGCATCTCATTTGCGGGGTGAGCAACCAGACCCCGGCGCAAGTAAAATACCCGTTTAGCGCTTGCGCCTGCGCAATCCGCCCGGATTCCGGACACTACGCCGGCCGCCGCAGACTGCTGGGCAAATTATATTCAGAATGAAAGAGTTAGGCAAAATATCCCAGAAATCGGTCGCAAGCGACCAGGTGTCGCTGATCGAGATCGACGACAGCGCGGCCGGACAGCGTATCGACAACTTCCTGCTGCGCGTCTGTAAGGGCGTGCCGAAAAGCCATATTTATCGCATCCTGCGCAGCGGGGAAGTGCGGGTGAATAAGGGCCGGATAGACGCGCAATACCGTCTCGAGCTGGGCGATCTGGTGCGCGTGCCGCCCATCCGCGTCGCGCAGCCGAACGAGGCCGTCGCTCAGGCGCCGGTGCCGGCTGCGGACTTCCACATCATTTTCGAAGACGACCATCTCCTCGTCATCGACAAGCCCGCTGGCGTGGCGGTGCATGGTGGCAGCGGCGTCGCATTCGGCGTGATCGAGCAGATTCGCGAAGCGCGGCCCCAGGCGAAATTCCTCGAACTGGTGCATCGGCTCGATCGCGAGACCTCCGGCATCCTGATGCTCGCGAAGAAGCGGGCCGCGCTCGTCAATCTGCACGAGCAGATCCGCGAGAACAAAATGGATAAGCGCTACTATGCTTGCGTTCACGGCGAGTGGGCGAGCGACTGGGGCCGGCGCCGTGCGGTGAAGGAGCCGCTGCACAAGTATCTGACCGCGGACGGCGAGCGCCGCGTGCGTGTCCAGGCTGACGGCCTCGCGTCGCACACGGTTTTCAATCTGATCGAGCGCTGGCCGGAGTATGCGCTGCTCGAGGCGGAACTGAAGACCGGCCGCACGCATCAGATTCGCGTCCATTTGCAGCATCTGGAACTGCCGATCGTCGGCGACGCCAAATACGGCGACTTCGCGCTGAACAAGGCGCTGGCGCGCGCCAACGCGAAGCCTGGCCTGAAGCGCATGTTTCTGCATGCCTACCGGCTGAAGCTCGCGCATCCGGCTACCGGCGCGCCGTTGCAGCTCGAGGCGCCGTTGCCGGCCGACTGCCGCGGCTTCATCGCGCAGCTCAACGAATTACGAAATGGGTCAAACCCGGAGACGACACCGCATGGCTAGAGAGCAATTTGATCTGATCGTCTTCGACTGGGACGGCACGCTGATGGATTCGACCGCGCACATCACGCGCAGCATTCAGGCCGCATGTCGCGATTTCGGTTTGCCGGTTCCCGCCGACGAAGCCGCGAGTTACGTCATCGGGCTAGGCTTGCGCGATGCGCTGCAGATCGCCGCACCCACCCTCGCGCCGGCCGACTATCCACGTCTGGCCGAGCGTTACCGCTTCCATTATCTGGTGAAGGATCAGACCACCGAGCTGTTCGCCGGCGTGCGCGAAATGCTGCAGGAATTGCGCGATCAGGGCTACCTGCTCGCCGTGGCGACGGGCAAGAGCCGCGTCGGGCTGAACCGCGCGCTCGACCAGTCGCGCCTGACCAGCCTGTTCGACGGCACCCGCTGCGCCGACGAGACGTTCTCAAAGCCGCATCCCGCGATGCTGCATGAACTGACGCGCGAACTGGGGCAGGATACGTTGCGCACGGTGATGGTCGGCGATACGACGCATGATCTGCAGATGGCGATCAATGCGGGCGTCGCGGGTATCGGCGTTACCTATGGAGCGCATCCGGCCGGCTCGCTGAGCGCGTTGTCGCCGAAATTTGTCGCGTCGAGCGTGAGCGCGTTGTCCGGCTGGCTCCGAGAAAACGCATGAGCGCGGATACGGCTGAGACGGCTGCGCAAGCGGTGCGCATTTGCGCGGCGCAGGAGCTGATCGACGGCGGCGCCGGCGTGCGGCGCGCCGCACGGCTCGGCGGCGGCGATGTCGTAGTATTTTTCGTCCGCTACGACGGTCGCGCGTACGGTTATCTGAACCGCTGCGCGCACGTGCCGATGGAGCTCGACTGGGCAGAAGGCCAGTTCTTCGAATCGTCCGGTTTATACTTGATGTGCGCGACACATGGCGCGATTTACGCCCCGGATACCGGCAAATGCGTTGGTGGTCCGTGTCGCGGCAGCAGATTGCGTCCCGTGCAGGTCGAGGAACGCGACACGCCTGACGGCCGCGCGGTATTCTGGCTGCCTGACGGTGAATTGCGCCCGGCCACGCCCTGATCTCCCTTTCTCTTCACTGCCCGCATGTCCGACAATTTGACTCCTGAGCCACAGGATCCGGCCCCGGCCAGCCGCTCCCGCACGCCTGCCAACGAGCCCGGCTGGGAGCGGGCAGCGCTCGAGCGCATCGCGCTCGCGGCGATTGCCGAGCAGCGCGCGGCGCGTCGCTGGAAGATCTTCTTCCGCTTTGTGTTTCTGATCATTCTGGTGCTGATTGCGTGGGCCGCGCTCTCTTTCTCCGGCGACAGGGTGGCTACCACCGGCCGCCATACGGCGATGGTGGCAATTGACGGCGAAATCTCCGCTGATTCGAATGCGAACGCCGAAGATATCAACACAGCGCTGCAAGCTGCGTTCGACGATAGCGATACGGCGGGCGTGATCCTGCGCTGCAATAGCCCGGGCGGCAGTCCGGTGCAGGCGGGCATCATTTACAACGAGATCCGCCGTTTGCGCGCCAAATATCCGTCGATTCCGCTCTATGCGGTGGTTGGCGACATGTGCGCGTCGGGCGGCTACTACGCGGCTGCGGCGGCCGACAAGATTTACGTCGACAAGGCGAGCATCGTCGGTTCGATCGGCGTCCTCATGGAGGGCTTCGGTTTCACCGGTCTGATGGACAAGCTCGGGATTCAACGCCGTTTGCACACATCGGGGGAGAACAAAGGCTTTTTCGATCCGTTTTCGCCGGAAACGCCGAAGATGGATGAACATGCGCAAAGCATGCTGGATCAGATCCACGCGCAGTTCATCGAGGCGGTGCGTCAGAGCCGCGGCAAGCGTCTGCATGAAACTCCGGACATGTTCTCGGGCCTGTTCTGGACGGGCCAGAAGAGCGTTGAACTGGGCCTTGCCGATGGCTTCGGCAATCCGGATTACGTTGCGCGCGAGCTCTTCAAAGCACCGGATATTGTCGATTACACGGTGAAAGAGAGCATTACGGATCGCGTGGCACGCAAATTCGGTGCGGCGGTCGGCAGTGGCGCTGTCCACGCGATGGCGCTGGGCGGCAAGTTCGGCCTGCGCTGAGAAGCCGTATGCAAAAAAGCCCCGCGCGATCGCCAGCGATCGCGCGGGGCTTTTTCACGCGTTTTTTTTCATTTTCCAGCTACGTTTTTGCGCGCTCAACCGACGATCAAACCACGATCGGGGGTGGGCATTAGCATGCCAGAATCAGGAAAATCGCCGGACGCTTATGCAGGTCGATCGCTGGCTTTTTCTTCCAGTCGGCTACGGTGTAGCTGGCGATCTTTTCCGTCTCCAGCGTCAGATCGACCGCGACACACACCAGCGTGGACGGCGCGCATGTTGCCAGCAAGGTGTCGAGCAGCGCGCGATTCCGGTACGGCGTCTCGATAAAAATCTGCGTCTGCTTGCCCTTGCGCGACTGTTGCTCGAGTTCGCGCAGACGCTTGGCCCGTTCAGTGGCATCAACCGGCAAATAGCCGTGAAACGCGAAGCTCTGGCCGTTGAGCCCCGAGGCCATCAAGGCCAGCAGAATCGAACTGGGTCCGACAAACGGCACGACCTTCACGCCGCGCTCATGCGCGCGGCGCACCAGCAACGCGCCCGGGTCCGCGACCGCCGGGCAGCCGGCTTCGGAGACGAGCCCCGCGTCGGTGCCGGCAAGCAGCGGCGCGAGCAGCTTGTCGATCTCGCCCGCCGGCGTATTGACGTTCAGTTCGCGAATCTCGATTTCCTGGATCGGCCGTTCGGTGCCGACTCTCTTCAGGAACGCGCGGGTGGTTTTCGCGTTCTCGCCAATGTAGTAGTGCAGCGCCGCCGCGCGGGCGCGCACCGGTGCGGGCAGCACGGCGTCAAGCGCGTCGGCGTCGCCTTCGCCGAGCGTGTTCGGAATCAGATATAGCGTGCCGCTCATTTCGCCTCCAGAAGTGGATAACCCACTGCCAGCAGCATGCGCGACAGGGCAATCAACGGCAGACCGACGAGGGCGGTGGGGTCGTCGGAATGGATGGCGTCCAGCAACGCGATGCCGAGCCCTTCCGATTTGGCGCTGCCCGCGACGTCGTACGGCGTTTCGGCACGCAGATAAGCCTCGAGCGCAGCGTCCGGCAGGTCGCGAAACCGTACGCGGGTAATCACGTCGACGCTTTGCGCCGATTCCGAACCGCTGTCGAACAGGCACAGCGCACTATGAAACAGCACTTCGCGGCCGCGCATCGCCTGCAATTGCGCGAGCGCTTTTTCGTGCGAACCTGGTTTGCCGATCTGCAAACCGTCATAGGTGGCGACCTGGTCGGAGCCGATCACGAGCGCGCGTGTCGCGGTGCCGAGTCCGCTGGCCACCGTGCGCGCTTTGGCTTCGGCGAGCCGCAACGCGGTAATTTCTGGCGTTTCGCCGGCGAGCGGCGCCTCGTCGATGGCGGGCACGACGACTTCGAACGGCACCCGCAGGCGTTCGAGCAACTCGCGGCGATACGGCGAGCTCGACGCCAGAATCAGGCGTGGCGGGCCATTGGGGGAATCTTGCATGGTCAATCTGCGGCTAGGGAGGCGGGGCGTACGGGGCTGCGTGGAGCTTGTGTGCGTACGGGCTTAAGTGTTTGACTCGAAAAGACAAAGCGGATATCATTTCGGGCTTTTCATCGGTATGCTTGCGCTAGACGGGTTTCAGTGTGTTCGCTAGAACCCACACCGCGAACTTCGCGGGCTGTCTCGCAGACCGGTGTAGCCCCGCGGTTGATCCCGCGGTTCACCCCGGCGAAATCCTTGCCGACGCAGGAGCGCACATGACTCAACATCCTGGCAACCCTGCTGGTCTGTCCGACCCGCATGAGCTCGATCTGTTCGAATTTGCGCGAAGTGGGCGTCAGGCTGCGGGTGTCGTGCGCGTCTCGCAACTGCCGCGCATGTTAAACGAAGTGCCGGCCGAAGCGCCAGATCGCGATACCGCGTTCACCTGGCAAGCCGAAGGGGCGACGCAGCCGGAATTGCAGGATGACGGCACCGAGGGTCCCCAGCCTTACTTGAGGATGGCGATCCACGGCGCTGCATGGCTCGAATGTCAGCGGTGCATGACACCGTATTCGCAGGCGTTCAACGTCGATGCAACTTACCGGATCGTCAGCACTGAGGCGGAAGCCGAAGAGTTTCCGCTCGACGAGGATGAAGTCGAAGTGATCGTGGGCTCGCGCCAGTTCGATCTCATCGACTTGATCGAAGAAGAGTTGCTGCTTTCCTTGCCGCTCGTGCCAAAACACGAGGTCTGTCCCAAGGTGCACGAGAGTCTCGTCTCGGGTGTGGCCGGTACCGAAGGCAAGGGCGACGAAGCCGACGAGGGTGACGAACCCAAACGGCCCAATCCGTTCGCGGCGCTCGACAGCCTCAAGCGCGGTGAGCCGGGCGACAAGAAGCACTGAACAGTTGCATGGGAGCGCGATGCGGGCGCATTGGCCATTCGGCCAATGGCGGAGACCGGGTCGGGCTGTGTTAGAATTCGGAAAATTTTTAGGAGTTAGTCATGGCAGTTCAACAAAATAAGAAGTCGCCGTCGAAGCGCGGCATGCACCGTTCGCACGATTTCCTGACGGCAGCGCCGCTGGCCGTGGAACCGAGCACGGGCGAAGTGCATCTGCGTCACCACATTAGCCCGAACGGCTACTATCGCGGCAAGAAAGTCGTCAAGACGAAGAACGACTAATCGTTTCGTTGCGTTGCGCCCTTTGGCGTTGCGCGTGGCGATCGGCTCGCTTGACATTTTCCCGGCTCGGCAAAAATGCGGCATTCAACTGCCGCTTTTTTGTGTCGATCGCAGTTAGCGCTTTAGCGCTTACTGCGGTCCCACGCAGAGCGTTCGATCGCAGTTGGCGCATTAGCGTTTACAGCGGTCCCACGCAGAGCGCCCTGAAATTCGTCGCATTCCATGACAGTAAAGCTCACGATAGATTGCATGGGAGGCGACCACGGCCCGTCCGTGACCGTTCCCGCTGCCGTCAACTTCGTTCGTTCGCATCCCGACGCGCAGTTGTTGCTCGTCGGCATTGAAAGTGCGATTCGTGCGCAGCTGAAGAAGTTGAAGGCTCAGGACCTGCCGGCGTTGACCGTCGTGCCTGCCTCCGAGATCGTCGCGATGGACGATCCGATCGAGGTCGCGCTGCGCAAGAAAAAAGATTCGTCGATGCGCGTGGCGTTGAATCGCGTCAAGGAAGGCGACGCGCAAGCCTGCATTTCCGCCGGTAACACCGGCGCGCTGATGGCGGTCTCGCGCTACGTGCTGAAGACGCTGTCGGGCATCGAACGCCCGGCCATTGCGTTCGCACTGCCCAATCCCAATGGCTACACGATGATGCTCGACCTGGGCGCCAACGTCGATTGCGAACCGCAGCATCTGCTGCAGTTCGCGGAGATGGGGCACGCGCTCGTGTCCGCGCTCGAAGGCCGCGAGCGACCCACCATCGGGCTGCTCAACATCGGCGAAGAAGTCATCAAGGGCAACGACACCATCAAGCGTGCCGGCGAATTGCTGCGTGCGAGTACACTTAACTTTCACGGTAACGTTGAAGGTAACGATATCTTCAAGGGCACGGTCGACGTGATCGTCTGCGATGGCTTCGTCGGCAATGTCGCGTTGAAGACATCGGAAGGTCTCGCGCAGATGTTGTCCAACATCATCAAGGAAGAGTTCGGCCGTTCGTGGCTCACCAAGGTGATGGCGCTGCTCGCGTTGCCGGTATTGATGCGTTTCAAGAAACGCGTCGATCATCGGCAATACAATGGCGCCGCGCTTCTCGGCCTGCGCGGACTGGTGATTAAAAGTCACGGCTCCGCCGATGCCTACGGGTTTGAGTGGGCTATCAAACGCGGGTATGATGCCGTCAAAAACGGCGTGCTGGAGCGCCTTGCGCGAGCGATGGAAGAGAACGCGAGTTCTCTCGCACAGGCAGCGCGCGACGCAAGCGGTGCGGGTCACGCAAGCCCGATCGCAGGCCAGCCAGCCGAGCCCTACGCTGCGCAATCCTCGAAGGCATAATGGCTCAATCCACAATTTATTCCCGTGTGCTGGGTACCGGCAGCTATCTGCCGCCCGCGCGCGTCACCAATCAGGATCTGGCTGAACGTCTCGCCAGCCAACGCGTCGAGACGAGCGACGAATGGATCGTTGCCCGCACGGGCATCCACGCGCGCCACTTCGCCGAACCCGATGTCACGACCAGCGACCTGGCGTTGATCGCCGCGCAGCGCGCGATCGACGCGGCGGATATCGATCCGCAATCCATCGATCTGATCATCGTCGCAACTTCCACGCCGGACTTCGTGTTTCCGAGCACGGCGTGCCTGTTGCAGAGCAAGCTCGGCATCAAGAACCATGGCGCCGCGTTCGACGTGCAGGCCGTCTGTTCCGGCTTTGCTTACGCGGTGGCGACGGCTGACAGCTTCATTCGCAGCGGTCAACATCGCACGGCGCTCGTGATCGGCGCGGAAACCTTCTCGCGCATTCTCGACTTCAACGACCGCACCACCTGCGTGCTGTTCGGCGACGGCGCGGGCGCGGTGATCCTGCAGGCGTCCGCAGAACCAGGCGTGCTCGCGAGCGCATTGCACGCGGACGGCAGCCATGCGGACATTCTCTGTACGCCGGGCAACGTGAATGGCGGCGTGGTGGCCGGCAGCGCGTTCCTGCATATGGACGGCCAGGCGGTGTTCAAGCTGGCCGTGAACGTGCTCGAAAAGGTCGCGGTCGAAGCGCTCGAAAAGGCCAATCTGAAGGCCGAGCAGATCGACTGGCTGATTCCGCACCAGGCCAATATCCGCATCATGCAAAGCACCTGCCGCAAGCTCGGCTTGCCGCAGGAGCGCATGGTCGTCACGGTGGGCGAGCACGGCAATACGTCGGCTGCGTCCATTCCGCTCGCATTCGACGTCGCGGTGCGCGATGGCCGCATCAAGCGTGGCCAGAACGTGCTGATCGAAGGCGTCGGCGGCGGCTTCACGTGGGGCGCGTCGGTGATCCGCTACTGATAGCGGCGACGCATCGACGGGCGCTGCTCGCGGCGCCCGCGCGCCGGCGCGATGTCGACGCCCGTGCAGCACCCGCATCTGACTAAATCGATTTTGGGGACGATATGAAATTTGCGTTCGTTTTTCCTGGCCAGGGTTCGCAGTCGGTCGGCATGCTCAATGCATTTGCCGATCACGCAATCGTGCGCGAGACCGTTCAGGAAGCGTCCGACGCGCTCAATCAGGACCTCGGCAAGCTGATCGCCGAAGGTCCCGTGGAAGATCTGAACCTCACCACCAACACGCAACCGGTCATGCTGACAGCGGCCTACGCGATCTATCGCGTATGGCAGCAGGCTGGCGGCCCGGCGCCGGCGCTGGTCGCGGGGCATAGCCTCGGCGAATACACCGCGCTAGTCGCGGCCGGCGCGATCGCGTTTCGCGACGCCGTGCCGCTCGTGCGCTTTCGCGCGCAAGCGATGCAAACGGCGGTGCCGGTCGGCGAGGGTGGCATGGCCGCGATTCTCGGCCTCGACGACGACACGGTGCGCGCGGTGTGCGCCGAAGCGTCGGTGGCGGGGGTCGTCGAAGCGGTCAATTTCAATGCGCCGGCGCAGGTCGTGATCGCGGGCCATAAGGCCGCGGTCGAAAAGGCCTGCGAAGTCGCCAAGACAAAGGGCGCCAAGCGCGCGTTGCCGCTGCCTGTGTCGGCGCCGTTCCACTCGTCGCTGCTCAAGCCGGCGTCGGATCAGCTGCGCGAGTATCTGGCGAGCGTCAACGTGCAGGTGCCGGCAATTCCGGTGGTCAATAACGTCGACGTCGCGGTGGTCAACGAGCCGGCCCAGATCAAGGATGCACTGGTGCGCCAGGCGGCCGGCGCCGTGCGCTGGGTCGAAAGCGTTCAGGCAATGGCGGCGCAAGGCGTCACGCACGTAATCGAGTGTGGTCCGGGCAAGGTCCTTGCGGGTTTGACCAAGCGGATCGATGGCAACCTGGTTGGCGCGTCGGTGTCCGATCCGGCGTCGCTCGAAGAAACGCTGAAGCTCGTGACGGCAGGCTGAACGCCGCGCCGTTGGCGCCCCAAAGAGCGGCGCCGCGGAGCTGCATCACGTATCGGCAACAAGATCAATCAGCCCTCCGAAGGGCATCCGGACTGACAGATGGAAAAGACTCTCGACAAGCAGATCGCAATCGTCACGGGCGCGTCGCGCGGCATTGGCCGTGCGATCGCAATGGAACTGGCGCGCCAAGGCGCGACGGTGATCGGCACGGCAACCAGCGAAAGCGGCGCGGCGGCGATCACCGAAGCGTTTAACGCGGCCGGGGTGAACGGTCGCGGCGCGGTGCTCAACGTGAACGACGCGGCTGCGGCGGAAGCGCTGATCGACGGCACGGTCAAGGAATTTGGCGCGCTGCACGTGCTGGTGAATAACGCCGGCATCACGCAGGATCAGCTCGCAATGCGCATGAAGGACGACGACTGGGACGCGGTGATCGATACCAACCTGAAGTCGGTGTTCCGCCTGTCGCGCGCTGTGCTGCGCCCGATGATGAAGGCAAGAGGCGGGCGCATCATCAATATCACCTCGGTGGTCGGCTCGGCCGGCAACCCGGGGCAGATCAATTACGCGGCGGCCAAAGCGGGCGTCGCGGGTATGTCACGCGCGCTGGCACGCGAGATCGGCAGCCGTGGCATCACCGTGAATTGCATCGCGCCAGGCTTCATCGATACCGACATGACCCGGACCCTGCCGGAAGAGCAGCAGGCCGCGTTGAAGACGCAGATTCCGCTCGGCCGTCTCGGCAGCCCGGAAGATATCGCGCATGCGGTCGTGTTCCTCGCGTCGCCGCAAGCGGGCTATATCACCGGCACGACGCTGCACGTGAACGGCGGAATGTACATGTCGTAACCAAATTCGGTTACTATCCGCGCCTTGATGCGTTTGCAAAGCACAAGGCGCATGCCTTGACAGCAACCCGATGCGCCGCTTTTTTGCCGGGTCAAACCTGATAAAATGCGCGCACCTGTATTTTTGAACTTCTTTTCCCTTGGAGGGGTAATGGACAATATCGAACAGCGCGTCAAGAAGATCGTCGCGGAACAACTGGGCGTTGCGGAAGCGGAAATCAAGAACGAAGCTTCGTTCGTGAACGACCTCGGCGCCGACTCGCTCGACACCGTTGAGCTCGTGATGGCCCTCGAAGACGAATTCGGCATGGAAATTCCGGATGAAGAAGCCGAGAAGATCACCACCGTCCAGCAAGCGATCGACTACGCTCGCGCGAACGTCAAGGCCTAAGGTCATTCGCGCCTGCGCTTCTGCGTTGGCGGCGTATGACGCCCTGCCGTGTCGGTTGCCGACGCCAGCAGGGCTGGCGTTTTTTGGCGGGCCGGTTTGTGTACCGTTCGCCGCGCCGTTTGCCGAGCAGGAGCCAGCGATGTTGACAGCGCAACTTTCCGCGCGATTGCCGACTTAACAGCCACAGGGCACACAGGGCAGATTCCTGTGGCCGCTGTGGCTTTTGCTTTTGTCATCTATGAAAAAGGGGTTACCGTGAGCCGCCGTCGTGTTGTTGTTACAGGCCTGGGGCTGATTTCGCCTGTTGGCAATAATGTTGCCGACGGCTGGGCCAATCTGGTCGCCGGCAAGTCTGGTATTGCCAATATCACGAAGTTCGATGCGTCGAACTTTTCGACTCGTTTCGCCGGCGAGGTGAAGGGCTTCAATATCGAGGACTACATCCCCGGTAAGGAAGCGCGCCACATGGATACGTTCATCCATTACGGCGTGGCTGCGGGCATCCAGGCGATGCAGGACAGCGGCCTCGAGGTCACCGACGAGAATTCGGAGCGTATCGGTGTGGTGGTCGGTTCGGGTATCGGCGGTCTGCCGATGATCGAAGTGACGCAAACCGAACTGCTCAATCGCGGCCCGCGCCGCATTTCGCCGTTCTTCGTGCCGGCGTCGATCATCAACATGATCTCCGGCCATCTGTCGATCAAGTTCGGCATCAAGGGCCCGAATCTCGCCATCGTCACTGCGTGTACCACGGGTCTGCATTGCATCGGTGAGGCTTCGCGCCTGATCGAATACGGCGACGCCGACGTGATGATCGCGGGCGGCGCGGAATCCACCGTGTCGCCGCTCGGTATCGGTGGCTTTGCGGCGGCGCGTGCGCTGTCGCAGCGCAATGACGATCCGGCTACCGCGAGCCGTCCGTGGGACATCGATCGCGATGGTTTCGTGCTGGGCGAGGGCGCCGGCGTGATGGTGCTCGAAGAGTACGAACACGCGAAAGCGCGCGGCGCGAAGATCTATGCCGAAGTCGGCGGTTACGGAATGAGCGGCGACGCCTACCACATGACCGCGCCGCTGGAAGATGGCGACGGCGCACGCCGTTGCATGCTGGCCGCGATGAAAAATGCGGGCGTCAATGCCGACCAGGTGCACTACCTGAACGCGCACGGCACGTCCACGCCGCTCGGCGATCTGGCTGAAACGACCGGCATCAAGCGCGCGTTTGGCGATCACGCGAAAGACATGGTGGTGAACTCGACCAAATCGATGACAGGTCACCTGTTGGGCGGCGCCGGCGGTCTGGAGTCGGTGTTCACGGTGCTCGCCGTGCATCATCAGGTGTCGCCGCCGACCATCAACATCTTCAACCAGGACCCCGCCTGCGATCTCGACTACTGCGCCAACACCGCGCGGGAGATGAAGATCGACGTCGCGCTGAAGAACTCGTTCGGGTTCGGCGGCACGAACGGCACGCTGGTCTTCAAGCGCGCCTGATCGCCTGCTAGCGGGTGACGCGCCAGTCGACGACGCCGGCTTTGCCGGCACTCTCCCAAGAATCGGCCATGCCCGACGGAGCGGCGCAGCGGATTGCGCTGCACTGCTCCGTCTCCATGCGCGTTGCATTGGGAGTTTGCATGCTGACGGCAACCGTGGCCGTCTACAGCTGCCTCGCGTCGCACCTGGGCGCCGGGCAGGCCGTGCCGCTGACGCTCGCCGTAGCGGCGCTGCTCGCGCTTTGCGCGCTAAGGCATGAGCGTTCGCAGCCGCTCGCGCTGCGGATCGGGGCGGGCGAGCTATCCGTCTGGGGCCGAACAGGCACCCTGGTGGCACAGGGACGCATTGTTGGCTGTTCGCAGTGGAGTGACCGTTTGCTGGTCCTCGCGCTCAGGCCGGCAGAGGGGCGTGCGCGCACGTTATTGCTGGCTGCCGACGCACTTCCGCGATCCGCCTTCCGGGCACTGTCGGTGCTCGGCCGGCGCGCCGCCGGCGCCTGACTGTAACGACTGTAACCGCTGTTTCCGGAGTAACGTGCCCTCTGATGGGGACGCTACAATGGTCCCCCGTCATGCGCCCTATAGTTAACGGATTTATCAGGTGAGCGAAAAAGAGATTGATCAGGTACTGGTCGAACGCGTCCAGAAGGGCGACAAGGCCGCGTTCGAGCTTCTGGTCTCAAAATACCACCGCAAGATTCTCCGGCTGATCTCGCGCCTCGTGCGGGACCCGGCCGAAGTGGAAGACGTCGCACAGGACGCCTTCATCAAGGCATACCGGGCTTTGCCGCAGTTTCGCGGGGAATCGGCCTTCTATACGTGGTTGTACCGGATTGCGGTCAACACCGCGAAGAATTACCTTGCCACCCAGGGCCGGCGCGCGCCGACCTCGACCGAAGCAGATGCTGAAGAAGCTGAAACTTTCTCGGACGCCGACCAACTAAGGGATATCAACACGCCTGAGTCGATGTTGATGAGCAAGCAGATCGCCGAGACGGTCAATGCTGCGATGGCGGTTTTACCGGAAGAGTTGCGCACCGCCATTACTCTTCGTGAAATTGAAGGTTTGAGCTACGAGGAAATTGCAGAGATGATGGGTTGCCCGATCGGCACCGTCAGATCACGAATTTTCCGCGCTCGCGAAGCCATTGCGGCAAAATTGCGTCCATTGCTTGACACACCCGAAGGCAAGCGCTGGTAAATTCCCGGCCGGCCAACTGGGGCACGGATGCAATATCTGGATTAGTGGTGTCACTACGGGGTATTTGTAAGATGGGGAGCATCATGGGGTCGGTCTCGATGCAATCGCAAGCCAGTCCGCGCGGTGAGCGGCTGTCCGCACTTGTCGACGGCGAGCTGTTCGGCGAAGAGCATCTGAATCTGGACGCGCTGGTTGCCGGGCTGGACGGCGAAGAGCGCGCCGCCTGGTCCAGCTATCACCTGATCGGTGACGCATTGCGTTCCGACGAACTGGCGATCAAGCCGGCGGCGAGCAGCGCATTTCTGCGCGGTTTCGCAGCACGCTTCGAAAACGAGCCGCATGTGCTGGCGCCTGCCGCGATGCCGGTTGCGCGCCGTCTGCTGGCGCTGCGCCGCCGCGTCGTGCCGGCCTTTGCGGTGGCTGCCGCCGCGGCTACGTTGACATGGATCGTGGTGCCGCAATTGCAAGGCGTGCCGGGCGGTCCGGGCGCGCAGATCGCGTCGCTCCAGTCGAGTGGCGACACGGTGCAGCGCGTGGCGATGGCGCCGGTGCCGGGGGCAACGGCCCAGCCGATCGCGCAGGACGCCAACATCATCCGTGACGCAAGTCTCGATCAATATCTGGAAGCTCATCAGCAATTCGCGCAACAACCGGTCATGGCGGGCTCCATGCCGGTGATTCGCGCTGCCTCAGTCTCTACGCAAGGCCACTAGTTTGATGCAGACTCCGCGGTTGAATAAAACGACTATCTGGGGGCGGCTGCCGGCATTTCTGTTCTGCGCAGCTGTATTGTTGTCCGCTACACCGCGGGTCTTTGCGCAAACCGACGATCCGATCGTCGCGCATCGCACGGCCGCGGATCTGCTCGATCGCATCCATCAGGCTGCCCAGCAGCAAAACTATGAGGGCGCGTTCGTCTATCAGCGCGGCAATTTTGTGCAGACGTCGCGCATCGCGCACTACGCGACCCATACCGATGGCGAATTCGAGCAGCTCGAAAGTCTCGACGGCAAGCCACGCAAGATGCTGCGTCATAACGACGACCTCTACACGTTCGTGCCGGAGCGGCGTCTGTGTGTGGTCGAGAAGCGCCAGAACAAAGACGCTTTTCCGGCACTGCTGGCGGTCAGTGGCGAGCAGGTGCTGTCCGTCTACGAGCCCAAACTGCTCGGCGAAGACCGCGTCGCGGGTGTCGATAGTCACGTGATCGAACTCGATCCGAAAGACGCCTACCGCTTTGCCTACAAGCTGTGGGCCGACAAGAAGACGGGCTTGCTGCTGCGCGCGCAGACCCTCGACCCGAACGGCCAGGTGCTCGAACAGCTGTCGTTTTCGCAGGTCCGCATCGGCGTGCCGGTCGACAAGGCGGCCATCGTCAACGGCATTCGTAATACTTCGGGGTGGACCGTGGTGCGCCCTCCGGTCGAGCCGGTCGACATGGCCGCGCACGGCTGGCAGATCACGCCAGCGGTGCCGGGCTTCCACATGATTCGTCAGTTGCGCCGTCCGATGGCAGCGCGTGAAGCGGGCCAACCCACCATTCCGGTTGACCAGGCGGTGTTCTCCGACGGCCTTGCGGCCATTTCGGTGTTCGTCGAGCCAACCGAGAACAACACACGCAAGGAAGGTGCGGGTAGCAGTGGGGCCACGCATGTGCTCGTGAAGCGCCGGGGCGACTTCTGGATTACCCTGCTGGGTGAAGTGCCCCAGACCACATTGCAGCAATTTGCGGCTGCCATAGAATACAAATCTCCGAAGTAACCCCCCGAATCCTGATTCCTCGGCTTGCAACGATATGACGACTTTCTCGGTGCGCAAATTCCTCGCGGCCGCGGTGGTAGCGGCGTGTTTGCCGCTCGTACCGCATACGGCATCAGCGGCTCCCGCCGCCAATCTGCCTGACTTCACTGATCTGGTCGACAAGGTCGGCCCGGCGGTCGTCAACATTCGCACAACTACCCGCGCGTCGAACAACAGTGCTCGCGGCGGCTTGCCGCCGGGTATGGACGACGGCGACATGTCGGAGTTCTTCCGCCGCTTCTTCGGCATTCCATTGCCGCAGTCGCCTCAATCGCCGCCCGGTTCGCCGCGTGGCGGTGACAACGGCGGCGGCAGTGGCGGCAGCCAGGAGGCGCCGGACAGCAACGATCCGGAACAGAACAGCGGTGTCGGATCGGGCTTCATCATGTCGGCGGACGGTTACGTGATGACCAACGCTCACGTCATCGACGACGCGGACACGATCTACGTCACGCTGACCGACAAGCGCGAATTCAAGGCGAAGCTGATCGGCGTCGACGAGCGGACCGACGTCGCTGTCGTGAAGATCAGCGCTGCCAACCTGCCGACCATCACGATCGGCGACTCGAACAAGGTGCGCGTCGGCGAGTGGGTGGTCGCGATCGGTTCGCCGTTCGGTCTCGAAAATACGGTGACGGCGGGCATCGTCAGCGCCAAGGGGCGCGACACCGGCGACTATCTGCCGTTCATCCAGACGGACGTCGCTGTCAATCCGGGCAATTCGGGCGGTCCGTTGATCAACATGCAGGGCGAGGTGATCGGCATCAACTCGCAGATCTACAGCCGCACCGGCGGTTTCATGGGCATCTCGTTCGCGATTCCGATCGACGAGGCGATGCGCGTGGCCGATCAGCTGAAGGCCTCTGGCAAGGTTGTGCGCGGCCGGATCGCGGTGGCGATCGGCGAAGTCACTAAAGATGTCGCCGATTCGCTCGGTCTGCAGAAGGCGCAGGGCGCGCTGGTCAGCAGCGTCGAACCGGGTGGCCCGGCGGATAAAGCCGGCGTGCAGCCGGGCGACATCATCCTGAAGTTCAACGGTCATTCGGTCGACACCGCAACCGACTTGCCGCGCATGGTCGGCGATACGAAGCCGGGCACCAAGTCGACGATCACGATCTGGCGCAAGGGTCAAACGCACGACCTGCCGGTCACGATCGCCGAGATGCAGCCGGACAAGACCGCCAAGGCGGATCTGAAGAAGCCACAGGCACCGAAGCAGCGCGCGACCAACGCGCTGGGTCTTGCGGTCAGCGACATCCCGGCCGATCAGTTGAAGGCGCTCAAGCTCCACAACGGCGTGCAGATCGACGCGGCGGATGGTCCGGCGGCGCGCGTGGGGCTGCAGAAGGGTGACATCGTCCTGCGCGTGGGCGATACGGACATCACGAGCGCCAAGCAGTTCGACGAACTGACCTCGCATCTCGACTCGCAGAAGATGGTCGCGCTGCTGGTGCGTCGTGGCGAGAACACGCAATTCGTGCCGGTCCGCCCGCGTAGCACGCAGAAATGATCACCACGGCGCCGCTCACGCTCTACGGGCGAGCGTGGTGCCACCTGTGCGAAGACATGCGCGCCGCGCTCGAGCCGTTGCTGGCCGAGTTCGGCGCGCAGGTCGTGGTGGTCGACGTCGACCACGATCCGTTGCTGGAAGCACGGTACAACGAACGGGTGCCGGTTCTGGTCTGCGACGGTGTCGAGCTGTGCCACTATCATCTCGACGTCGCGTGCGTGCGGGCCGCGCTGGCCGCACGTGTGGCCGCGGCATCCTGAGATTATCCGGGGGCTCACACGGCGTGCAAACGCGCGTCATTCCTACCGGCTTGCATGCCTTTCCCGAGCCGTCTTTTCCGCCGGAGCTTCGCAAGATGCGCCGGGCGATAGCCTTTTCGGCTAAAATAGATAGGTTTTTCACCTACTTACAAGGCGTGCTCCGCTATTGTCCGAGCGCGCCTTTTTTGCTTGATCGGCACTGAATGGATCATATTCGTAACTTCTCGATCATTGCGCACATCGACCATGGCAAGTCGACGCTCGCCGATCGCATCATCCAGATCTGCGGCGGCCTGTCCGACCGCGAGATGGAATCCCAGGTCCTCGACTCGATGGATCTCGAGCGCGAGCGCGGCATCACCATCAAGGCACAAACCGCTGCACTGACATACCGCGCCCGCGACGGCCAGGTCTACAACCTGAACATGATCGACACGCCGGGCCACGTCGACTTCTCGTATGAAGTCAGCCGCTCGCTGTCCGCATGCGAGGGCGCGCTGCTGGTGGTCGACGCGAGCCAGGGCGTGGAGGCGCAGACCGTCGCCAACTGCTACACGGCGATCGAACTCGGCGTCGACGTGATTCCGGTGCTCAACAAGATTGACTTGCCGGCGGCGAACCCCGAGAACGCGATTGCCGAAATCGAGGACGTAATCGGCATTGACGCAACCGACGCTACGCGTTGCAGCGCGAAGACCGGCTTGGGCGTCGAAGACGTGCTCGAAGCGTTGATCGCGAAAGTGCCGCCGCCGAAGGGCGATCCTGAAGCGCCGCTGCAGGCGCTGATCATCGACTCGTGGTTCGACAACTACGTGGGCGTGGTGATGCTGGTGCGCATCGTCAACGGCACGCTGCGTCCGAAGGACAAGATCCGCCTGATGGCGACCGCCGCGCAGTACCCGGTCGAGCATATCGGTGTGTTCACGCCGAAGTCGAAGAATCTGGAGTCGTTGTCGGCGGGGCAGGTGGGTTTCATCATCGCCGGCATCAAGGAATTGGCCGCGGCGAAGGTGGGCGACACTGTCATGCTGGTGAACCGTCCGGCCCCTGAGCCGCTGCCCGGTTTCAAGGAAGTGAAGCCGCAGGTGTTCGCGGGTCTCTATCCGGTCGAAGCGAACCAGTACGACGCGCTGCGCGACTCGCTCGAAAAGCTCAAGCTGAACGACGCGTCGCTACAATACGAGCCGGAAGTTTCGCAGGCGCTCGGTTTCGGTTTCCGTTGCGGCTTCCTCGGTCTGCTGCATATGGAGATCGTGCAGGAACGTCTGGAGCGCGAGTTCGACATGGACCTGATCACCACGGCGCCGACCGTGGTGTACGAAGTCCTGCAGCGCGACGGCACGACCATCATGGTCGAGAATCCGGCCAAGATGCCGGAGCCATCGAAGATCGAAGAAGTGCGCGAGCCGATCGTCACCGTGAATCTCTATATGCCGCAAGACTACGTCGGCTCGGTGATCACGCTGTGTACGCAGAAGCGCGGCACGCAGGTCAACATGCAGTACCACGGCCGTCAGGTGCAGTTGACCTATGAAATTCCGATGGGCGAAGTCGTGCTCGACTTCTTCGATCGTCTGAAGTCGATCTCGCGCGGCTATGCGTCGATGGACTACGAGTTCAAGGAATATCGCGCGTCCGACGTCGTGAAGGTCGACATGCTGATCAACGGCGACAAGGTGGACGCGCTGTCGGTCATCGTGCACCGTTCGCAAAGCCAGTATCGCGGCCGCGAAGTGGCGGCGAAAATGCGCGAGCTGATTCCGCGACAAATGTACGATGTGGCGATTCAGGCCACCATCGGCTCGAACATTATTGCGCGTGAAAACATTAAAGCGTTGCGTAAGAACGTGCTGGCAAAATGCTACGGCGGTGACATTTCGCGTAAGAAGAAGCTGCTGGAAAAGCAGAAGGCAGGCAAGAAGCGAATGAAGCAGGTGGGCTCGGTCGAGATTCCGCAAGAAGCTTTCCTCGCGATCCTGCGTGTCGAAGACAAATAAGTTGAATAACGGAACCCTATGAATTTTGCGCTGATTCTTTTTGTGCTCGTCGTTGTGACGGGCGTCGCATGGGTCGCGGATAAACTGGTTTTCCTGCCGAAACGGCGCCGCGCGGCGGAGGCCGCGGTCGCGGAGTTCGACCGTCAGCAGGCGCGCATCGGTGAACGTTTCGCCGATGAGAACGCAGCGCAAACGCGTGCGCGGCTGCGTGACGACAAGCTGCGTCAACCGTGGTGGCTCGAGTATTCGGCGAGCTTCTTTCCGGTGATTCTGGTGGTGTTCGTGGTGCGCTCGTTCGTGGTCGAGCCATTCAAGATTCCTTCGGGTTCGATGGTGCCGACACTGCTGGTGGGCGACTTCATCCTCGTCAATAAATTCGAGTACGGCATCCGCCTGCCGATCACCAATACGAAGATCACCCAGGGCCGGCAGCCTTCACGGGGCGACGTGGTGGTGTTCCGTTACCCGAAAGACGAGTCGGTCGACTACATCAAGCGCGTGATCGGCCTGCCGGGCGACGTTGTCGAGTATCAGGACAAGAAGCTCACGGTCAACGGCAAGCCGGTGCCGGAAACGCCGCTGCCCGATTACCTCGACGAAGAGCGCCTCGGTTACGCGAAACAGTTCGTACAGGATATCAGCGGCCACAAGAACGCGATTCTGAACAACCCCGCCGTGCCGCCGTTCATCGTCGGCGCCGAAGATTTTCCGTATCGCGACAACTGCACGTACAACGCGCGTGGCGTGATTTGTAAAGTGCCGCCTGGCAATTACTTCATGATGGGCGACAACCGCGACAACAGTGCGGATAGCCGCTACTGGGGTTTCGTGCCTGACGGCAATATCGTCGGCCGCGCATTTTTTATCTGGATGAACTTCAGCGACCTACGACGCGTCGGCTCATTCAAGTGAGTTCGTGTGCGCTGATTGCATCACACGCCGCGCGGATAATCGTTACTTCGGTCACGTGAGTCGCGGCGTGTTATCACGCTACATTAAATCCCGCGGTAACCTCGCCTCACCACGCTTTTTCCGCAGGCCGCCCCGCGTTTTCGCCGGGTCAGGCGCCCGCGTTATACTCTGCCCATGCCCCTATCTCCGTTGGAAAGCCGTTTGCGCTACGAATTTCGCAATGCGGAATTGTTGCGCCAGGCTTTAACGCACCGTAGTCACAGTTCCACGCATAACGAACGGCTCGAGTTTCTCGGCGACTCCGTTCTGAATTGCGCGGTGGCTGCGCTTTTGTTCCAACGTTTCGGCAAACTGGACGAAGGCGATCTGTCGCGCGTGCGCGCCAATCTGGTCAAGCAGCAGTCGCTATATGAAATCGCTCAGGCCCTCAATATTTCCGAAGGTCTGCGGCTGGGCGAAGGCGAGTTGCGCAGCGGTGGCTTCCGGCGGCCGTCAATCCTCGCTGACACGCTCGAAGCGGTGCTGGGTGCAGTATTCCTCGACGGCGGCTTCGACGCCGCCCAGACGGTCATCAAGCGCCTCTACGTGCCGATTCTCGATCACATCGACCCGCGTACGCTCGGCAAGGACGCCAAGACGCTGCTGCAGGAGTATTTGCAGGGTCACAAGATCGCTTTGCCCACATACACGGTCGTCGCGACGCATGGTGCAGCGCACAATCAGCAATTCGAAGTTGAGTGCACGGTTCCAAAGCTGGACGTGAAAGTGTCCGGTTCCGGCGCGAGCCGCCGCGCGGCGGAGCAGGCGGCCGCCAAAAAGGCGCTCGACGAAGTGATGGCCGCGGCGCCCGCCGTTACTGCCAGGTCCAAGCGCTCGAAGGGTGCGCGGGCGGCGAAAAACGCGGACCCCGAGATCGTGCCCGGCGTGACCGGTGTGCAGGCAGCGTTGGATTTGCGCAGCCCCGAGCGCAAGAACGAGCGCGGCGCGGCGCGTGGCGAACCGCGCGCAACCGCGGCGGCGGATTCTGCCGCTGAGAAACCCGCAGCCGCTGAACGGCCGACGCTGACCGCCACGGGTGCGCCGCTCGCCGTGATTCGCGCCGCGCATGTCGAGTACAGCGGACAAGACAAAGCCGAGCGCGCCGACAAGACCGAAAAATCAGACAAGGCGACGGACAAGGCAGCGGACAAATCGACGGACAAAGCGATCGTCCATGCAAGCGACCGGTCCGCTGACAAGTCCGCCGCGGACAAGCCCGCCGACGGCAAAACCGAAGCCACATCCGTGCGCGGCGTCGACCGGCACCGCGGTCGCGACACCACATCTGCGGCAGCGGCTCCATCCGCACCGACCGCACCGGTATCCACCGAACACGAACCCGGCGTAGCCGACGCGCTGCAAACGCGCGTCGCCGACGCGGGCCATTGACTGCCATCGGCGCGCCAATCCCGCGTGCCGACCTGAACCTGCTGTAGCCCGAATATGAACGCTCCCACTCCCACTGGTTTTCGCTGCGGCATGGTCGCGATCGTCGGTCGCCCCAACGTCGGCAAGTCCACGCTGATGAACGCGCTGGTCGGCCAGAAGGTCAGCATCACGTCGCGCAAGGCGCAGACCACGCGCCATCGCATCACCGGGATTCACACGCTGGAAGACGCGCAGTACGTGTTCGTCGACACGCCGGGTTTCCAGACCAAACACAGCGGCGCGCTGAACCGTTCGCTCAATCGCGCGGTGACGTCCACGCTGACCTCGGTCGATGCGATCCTGTTCGTGATCGAGGCAGGCCGTTTCGGCGCGGACGACCAGAAGGTGCTCGACCTGATTCCGCCGTCGGTGCCGACGCTGCTGATCGCGAACAAGCTCGACCGTGTATCGGACAAGGAGTCGCTCTTCCCGTTCATGCAGCAGATGAGCACGCTGCGCGAGTTCAACGAGATCGTGCCGCTGTCGGCGAAGCATCCCGACGACATCAAGCGCCTGATGGCGACCATCAAGCCGTTCCTGCCGGAGGGCGCGCCGATCTACGGCGAAGACGATCTGACCGATTGCAGCGAGCGCTTCCTTGCCGCGGAAATCCTGCGCGAAAAAGTGTTCCGCTGGACCGGCGACGAACTGCCGTACACCAGCACCGTGCTGATCGACAAGTTCGAAACCGAAGGGCGCCTGCGCCGCATTTTCGCGACCATCCTGGTCGACCGCGATACGCACAAGGCGATGATCATCGGCCAGAAGGGCGCCAAGCTGAAGCAGATCAGCACCGAAGCGCGCCTCGACATGGAAAAGCTGTTCGACGGGCCGGTCTATCTGGAAACCTTCATCAAGGTGAAGAGCGGCTGGGCCGACAACGAAGCCGGACTTCGCGCGTATGGGTACGAATGACGCGTGGATGACGCTGAATTCCGACGCTGCCCCGGACGACCCGAAACCGGCCGCGTCGGCACGCGAGCCATCCAGACCGGCTCGCGGCGCCAAAAAATCCGCCGCTAAAAATGCCGGGAGCGCCGCGGGCGCCCCGGGCGTCGCAGACGAGCCGCGTGAATCGGCCACCCGCGCGCCGGCCCGCCCGCCAGCCCGCCGTGCATCCCGCAGCTCCGCGTCCGAATACCGGATCGCGGAACAACCCGCTTTCGTTCTACATAGCTACCCGTATCGCGAGACCAGCCTGATCATCGACGTGCTGTCGCGCGATCACGGCCGTCTCGCGTTGGTCGCGAAGGGCGCGAAGCGTCCGCACTCCGCGCTGCGCGGCGTGTTGCAGACGTTCCAGCCGCTCTCGCTGTCGTGGTCGGGCAAATCCGAAGTGCGCACGCTGACCGGCGCCGAGTGGGTCGGCGGCATGCTGCCGCTGACCGGCGACGCGCTGCTATGCGGCTTCTACGTCAACGAGCTGCTAGTCAAATTCTGCGCGCGCGAAGATCCGCATCCGCAGCTATTCCATCACTACGTCGTCACGCTGACGCGTCTCGCGCACGACGAGCCGCCCGTGCAGGTGCTGCGGTCGTTCGAGCGCGTGCTGTTGCGCGAGACGGGTTACGCGATGGCGCTCGATCGCACCGTCACGCGTCAGGCGGTGCTGCCTGACGGCCGCTATGTGTTCGACCCGGAGCGCGGCGTGCGCGAAGCCTCGGACGATTGGCCCGCGTATTGGCCGGTAGTCGCGGGACAAACCTTGCTTGATATGGAACAGGACGATTACCATCGAGCGCAGACCGTGGCGCAAAGCAAAACGCTGATGCGCTTTCTGCTCAATACTTATCTTGGCGGCACGCCGCTCGCGACGCGCCAGATCCTGATCGACTTGCAGAACTTATGAGCTTCTTTCTTACGTCGCCGACTGTGATTGACCTGGGCGTGAACATCGATCACGTCGCCACGCTGCGCAATGCGCGCGGCACATCCTACCCCGATCCGATCCGCGCGGCGCTGATGGCCGAGGAAGCGGGCGCGGACGCAATCACGCTGCATCTGCGCGAGGACCGCCGTCATATCGTCGACGCCGACGTGCGCAAGCTGCGGCCGCTCCTGAAGACGCGTATGAATCTCGAATGCGCGGTCACCCAGGAAATGCTCGACATTGCCTGCGAAGTGCAGCCACATGACGTGTGCCTCGTGCCGGAAAAGCGCCAGGAACTGACCACCGAAGGCGGCCTCGATGTCGCCGGCCAGTTCGAAGCGGTGCGTGCCGCGTGCCAGCAACTCGCCGCGGCGAGCTCGCGCGTGTCGCTCTTCATCGATCCGGACGAAACGCAGATTCGCGCCGCACATGAAGCCGGTGCGCCGGTGATCGAACTGCACACGGGCCGTTATGCAGAAGCGCACGATCCCGCCGAGCAGCAACGCGAATACGAGCGCATCGTGCGCGCGGTCGAATTCGGCGCGACGCTCGGCATCAAGGTCAATGCGGGTCATGGCCTGCACTACACCAACGTGCAGCAGATCGCCGCGATCGAGGGCATCGAGGAGCTGAATATCGGTCATGCGATCGTCGCGCACGCGATCTTCGCCGGCTGGGACAACGCGGTGCGCGAGATGAAGGCGATCATGGTCGCCGCGCGTCTCGGCGCACGCGCCTGATGCGGCCTGAGGCGGCGGTGCCGCGCATGGCGATCTACGGCATCGGTACCGACATCGTGCAGGTGAGCCGCGTGGCCGCGGTGATGGAGCGCACCAACGGCCGCTTTGCCGAGAAGGTCCTCGGCCCCGACGAACTGCGCGTCTATCATGCGCGCCAGGCCCGTTCGGCGGCGCGTGGTCTCGCGTTTCTCGCCACGCGGTTCTCGGCCAAAGAAGCGTTCTCCAAAGCAATCGGCCTCGGCATGCATTGGCCGATGACCTGGCGCGCGCTGCAAACGCTCAACAAGCCGAGCGGCGAACCGATGGTCGTCGCGTCCGGCGAGCTGGCCGAATGGCTCGACGCGCGTGGCATCACGGCGCGCGTCACGATCAGCGACGAGCGCGATTACGCGGTGTCGTTCGTGATCGCGGAAACGGCGCAGGCGGGCGGGGCGGACGCCACGAATGCACCCGTGGCACCGGCCAGGGACGAATAAGAAACGTCGAACGCGGCCCATGTCGGCCGCGTCTCTCCTTGCTCAACGCTTTTTCCAGCGGAATTCGATGAAAAACACTCCCGGACCGGTGATGCTCGACGTGGTCGGCAAAACGCTGAACGACGACGACAGGCGCCGCCTCGCTCATCCGATGACCGGCGGCGTGATCCTGTTCGCGCGCCACTACGAGAGCCGTGCGCAACTGATTGAGCTGACCAATTCGATCCGTGCGATCCGCAAGGATCTGCTGATCGCCGTCGATCACGAAGGCGGCCGCGTGCAGCGCTTTCGCACCGATGGCTTCACGGTGCTGCCGGCGATGGGCAAGCTCGGCGCGCTATGGGACAGCGATGTGTTGCACGCCACCAAGGTGACCACCGCGATCGGTTATATCCTGGCGGCGGAGTTGCGCGCGTGCGGTGTGGACATGAGCTTTACGCCGGTGCTCGATCTGAACTATGGGCAGTCGCAGGTGATCGGCGACCGCGCGTTCCACCGCGATCCGCGCGTGGT
Organism: Paraburkholderia ribeironis; assembly: GCF_900019265.1. Taxonomy (GTDB): domain Bacteria; phylum Pseudomonadota; class Gammaproteobacteria; order Burkholderiales; family Burkholderiaceae; genus Paraburkholderia; species Paraburkholderia ribeironis. The sequence goes on along the minus strand of NZ_CYGX02000077.1, from coordinate 2,867 downwards.
GACCCTGCTTGCGAAGAGCCTGAACCATGGGCTCGCGCTGGCTGGCATGAGCAATTGCGGCAAGCACTTTCCGGGGCATGGTTTCGCCCACGCGGACTCGCACGTCGCGATGCCCGTCGACGACCGGTCGCTCGACGAGATCCTGCGCGACGACGTGGCGCCGTATGACTGGCTTGGTTTGTCGTTGGGTTCGGTGATTCCCGCGCACGTGATCTATCCGCAAGTCGACTCGAAACCGGCCGGTTTCTCGCGCGTCTGGCTGCAGGACATCCTGCGCGACAAGCTGCGTTTCGAAGGCGCGATTTTCAGCGACGACCTGTCGATGGAAGCCGCCCGCCAGGGCGGCACGTTGACCGAAGGGGCGAGCGCCGCGCTGCAGGCCGGCTGCGACATGGTGCTGATCTGCAATCAGCCTGACGAAGCGGAGAAGGTGTTGGATGCGCTGCGCTTCACGCCGTCGAAGGCATCGCGGCGTCGCATGAAGCGCATGCGGCCGCGCGGCAAGGCGCTGAAGTGGAGCAAGCTGGTTGCCGAGCCGCAATACCTCGAAGCGCAGGCTTTGCTGCGCAGCGCGTTCGCATAAGCTGCGCGAGACGCGTGTCGGTGAACCGGAAAACGGCGCCCTGAGCCGCTCTGAGCGAAACACAGAGCGCCGTTTTTTATTGGCTCGAGCCGGCCGCGATCGGCCGTCGAACTCAGTTCAGCCGCATGCGCTGCAGCTTGTTGTAGAGCGTCTTCGGACTGATCCCCAGCAGCGATGCCGCGCGGTGACGCGTACCGCCGACTGCATCGAGCGTGGCGCGAATCAGCATTTCCTCGACGTCCGCGAGCGGCGTGCCGACCGTGACCTGCACGCGGCTGCCGTTCAGCTCGCGACCATTCGCCGAACCCGCTTCGTCGGCGCGCAACGATTCCAGCACGTCGCCCGACGCGCGGTACGCGCGCCGCACGCGCTCCTGCAATTCGCGCACATTGCCCGGCCAGTCGTACGCGAGACACTCGCGCAGGAAGTTCGGCGCGACCTGCTTCACACCGTCGGACGTGCCGTGCGCGGCTGGCTCGCGATTCAGGTCGTCGATGACTGCCTGAGCGATCAGCGCCGCATCTTCGCCGCGTTCGCGCAACGGCGGCAGCATCACCGCGGCGGCTTCGAGCCGCAACGCGAGGTCTTGATGCAGACTGCCGTCGGCCACCGCGGCGCGCGGCGCCTTGCGCGTCGATGCGATCAGCCGGAAGTCCGTCACGACCTGATTCGTGCCGCCGACCCGCATGAACGTCTGCGAGTCGAGCGCCCGCAGCAGCGCTTCCTGCTGCACGCGCGGCAATTCGGCGATCTCGTCGATGAACAGCGTACCGCCGCTGGCCTGTTCGAACATGCCCGGCTCGCGCTGCTCGGCGCCGCCGAATGCACCGCGTTCGTGACCGAACAGCAGGCTGTCGAGCGGGCGAAGCGCGCCGACACTGGCCGCGTCGCGGCAATCCAGCGTGACGAACGGACCTTTGCGGCGGCGGCTCATTTCATGCAGCGTGTGCGCCGCGACCTGCTTGCCAGTGCCGGCTTCACCCGAGATCAGCACGGCGGCTTCGGTCGGCGCGATGTGTTCGATCGTGTCGTACACGTGCTGGATCGCGCTGCTGCGGCCGAGCATCGAGCCGAATCGGCCGAGCCGGCGCAACGCTGCGCGCAGCATCTGCACTTCCTCTGTCAGTTCGTATGGACGCGGAATGCGCGCCAGCAGACTCCGCAAGCGCGGGATGTTGACTGGCTTGAGCAGGTAATCCCAGATGCCATGCCGCAGACCTTCGATCGCGCTCTCGACCGTTGCATTGCCGGTCATCACGATGACTGGCAATGCGCCGCCAGGTGGATGCGCGGGCAAATACTGCAACAGGTCGAGCCCGCTGCCGTCCGGCAGATTCAGGTCGACCAGCACGGCGTCGGGAATGAAGCGCGTCAACGCGGCCCGGGCCTCGGCGATGGTGGTCGCGGTGTCGACGGAGAAGCCATCGGCAGCGAGGATGGCGGACAGGCCTGACAGGCTATTAGGATCGTCTTCGACAATCAGGGCGTGTGGCATGGCGAGCGCAATTTTTCTGGATGGATGGAATACCCGGTGTGGCGCGCGGCGAGGTCGGCTCGCGCGCAATACGGGCGATATGAGCGATACGGGCGCGGCGGCTGGCCGGTACGGTCGGTCGGATGCCGCGTCGCGTCGGCCGCGACCGGCCACGCGGCAAGCCGGCAGCCGCGCGGTTGGCGTGGGCGCAGTGCCCGGCATGGACGACGCCGGGCGCGACGGAGGGCGATTCGACTCATGTAGTTCTGGTCCTTTGCTGCCTGGTCAGGCTCCCGGCCTGCGCGATCCGATACATCCGATACGTATCCGATAAGCAGTCGGGCGCCTGTAGCTCTTCATCCGGTCTGTCAAATATCCCGGTTGCTGTCGAAAAACCGGCGTACTTCGCGTACCGCCTCGTCGCGGGTCCTGCCGTATCGTTCCTGGATCAGGCCGGCGAGCTTGTCGGCGCGACCTTCGGCCTTGGTCAATTCATCGTCTGTCAGTTCGCCCCACGCAGCCTTCGCTTTACCGATCATCTGCTTCCATTTGCCTTCAGCAATGTCGTTATTCACGGTGCATCTCCCGGATTGAAGAAAATTCGCCGTACTGGCGTACCCTTCACGATCAGCACGGACTGTGCCAAAGACGTTTACTTAAACTTATCAAGGCCTTGACCGATGCCGGGCAACTGGAAGTTAGAGCGGGAGCAGCAATTTCGGGAAGGTCGCCGGTAAAGTTTTCCTCGACAATACACGGCGCTACAAAAAAGAAAAAGCGCCCATGATGGGCGCTTTTCAGACTGCTGAC
>NZ_CYGX02000009.1:202236-202509 GCF_900019265.1 Paraburkholderia ribeironis | reverse complement strand
CGATCATGAACCTGGCCGACGCGCTGGACACGTACATCCCGACGCCGGAGCGCGCGGTGGACGGCACGTTCCTGATGCCGGTGGAAGACGTGTTCTCGATCTCGGGTCGCGGCACGGTGGTGACGGGTCGCGTTGAGCGCGGCGTCGTCAAGGTCGGCGAGGAAATCGAAATTGTCGGTATCAAGCCGACGGTGAAGACGACCTGCACGGGCGTGGAAATGTTCCGCAAGCTGCTCGACCAGGGTCAGGCGGGCGACAACGTGGGTATCCTGC
>NZ_CYGX02000009.1:0-202226 GCF_900019265.1 Paraburkholderia ribeironis | reverse complement strand
TGCAAAGATCCTCGAGTAAAATCGCGGATTAGACTCGCAATAAGTGGTGCCCGGAGCCGGGCGCCCGCATAGCGTGGCGATAGGAGTTCGCGTTTCAGCGCTTACTCCTATCGCATGTCCGGCTCTATGTTCTTTTACTATCTGGCGGCGCAATACCGCCTCGCTCTTTCCAAGGAATTGTCATGCAGAACCAGAAAATCCGTATTCGCCTGAAGGCCTTCGACTATCGCCTGATCGATCAATCGGCGGCTGAGATCGTCGACACGGCAAAGCGGACTGGCGCAATCGTTCGTGGTCCGGTGCCCCTGCCGACCCGCATTCAACGCTTCGACATCCTGCGTTCGCCGCACGTCAACAAGACGTCGCGCGATCAGCTCGAAATCCGTACTCACCAGCGCCTGATGGACATCGTCGATCCGACGGACAAGACTGTTGACGCACTGATGAAGCTCGACCTGCCGGCTGGCGTGGACGTTGAAATCAAGCTGCAATAAGGCTCCAGAGCTTGTCCGGTGCGCCGGACAGCGCTAAGTCATTGATTGCTTGCGGAAAACGAAAAGCCTCGCTATAATGCAGGGCTTTTCGCGCATTTGCGCAAAAAAGTCGGTGTGCTGCAGCATGGATTCATGCCCGAAACGGCGCCGGCATTTTGTAAATTAGCCCCGACCAATCGCAGTCGGGAATGGAGAAAACGATGAGCCTTGGACTCGTAGGTCGCAAGGTTGGCATGACCCGTATCTTCACGGCAGAAGGGGATTCGATTCCCGTTACCGTGCTGGACGTGTCCGACAACCGCGTGACGCAGATCAAGACTGTTGAAACCGACGGCTACACGGCCGTGCAGGTTGCATTCGGTGCGCGCCGTGCGTCGCGCGTGACGAAGCCGTTGGCCGGTCATCTCGCCAAAGCCGGTGTTCAAGCCGGTGAAATCCTCAAAGAATTCCAGATCGATGCTGCCAAGGCTGCCGAGTTGTCGAACGGCACCGTGGTCGGTCCCGACCTGTTCGAAGTAGGCCAGAAGGTCGACGTGCAAGGCGTGTCGATCGGTAAGGGCTACGCCGGTACCATCAAGCGTTACAACTTCTCGTCTGGCCGTGCATCGCACGGTAACTCGCGCTCGCACAACGTGCCGGGCTCGATCGGTATGGCGCAGGATCCTGGTCGTGTTTTCCCCGGTAAGCGCATGACCGGTCACATGGGTGATGAGACGGTAACGGTGCAAAACCTCGAAATCGCTCGTATCGACGCTGACCGCAAGCTGTTGCTGGTCAAGGGCGCCGTTCCGGGTGCGAAGGGTGGCAAGGTATTCGTTACGCCGGCCGTGAAGACGCGTGCCGTGAAAGGAGCGAAATAATGGAACTTAAGCTCCTGAATGCCAACGGTCAGGAAGGTGCAGGCGTTAGCGCGTCGGACGTCGTGTTCGGCCGCGATTACAACGAAGCCCTGATCCACCAGGTTGTGGTTGCGTACCAGGCGAATGCCCGTAGCGGCAACCGCGCGCAGAAGGATCGTGAGCAGGTCAAGCACACGACCAAGAAGCCGTGGCGCCAGAAGGGTACGGGCCGCGCCCGCGCCGGTATGTCGTCGAGCCCGCTGTGGCGCGGCGGTGGCCGGATCTTCCCGAATTCGCCCGAAGAAAACTTTTCGCACAAGGTCAACAAGAAGATGCATCGCGCAGGTCTCTGCTCGATCTTCTCGCAGCTGGCCCGCGAAGGCCGCATCTCGGTGGTTGACGAGCTGACGCTCGAAGCGCCGAAGACGAAGCTGCTGGCCGAAAAATTCAAGGCGATGGGTCTCGACTCCGTGCTGGTGATTACCGACACGGTTGACGAAAACCTGTACCTCGCGTCGCGCAACCTCGCCCATGTGGCGGTTGTCGAGCCGCGTTACGCCGACCCGCTGTCGCTGATCTACTTCAAGAAGGTCCTGATCACGAAGGCTGCGGTCGCCCAGATCGAGGAGTTGCTGTCATGAGCGAGATTCGCAAGAACGATCATCGTTTGATGCAGGTCCTGCTCGCGCCCGTGGTCTCCGAAAAGGCGACGCTGGTGGCCGACAAGAACGAGCAGGTTGTGTTCGAAGTCGCGCCCGATGCCACGAAGCAGGAAGTGAAAGCTGCAGTCGAGCTGCTGTTCAAGGTGGAAGTCGATTCCGTCAACGTGCTGGTCGCGAAGGGCAAAGCCAAGCGCTTTGGCCGTTTCATGGGCAAGCGCAAGGACGTGAAGAAGGCGTACGTCTGCCTGAAGCCCGGCCAGGAAATCAACTTTGAAGCGGAGGCCAAGTAATCATGGCAATCGTGAAAGTTAAGCCGACTTCGCCGGGTCGCCGCGCGATGGTCAAGGTGGTCAACAAGGAACTGCACAAGGGCAAGCCGTTCGCAGCGCTGCTCGACACGCAATCCTCGACCGCCGGCCGTAACAACAACGGTCACATCACCACGCGTCATAAGGGCGGTGGTCACAAGCATCACTACCGTGTCATCGACTTCCGTCGCACGAAGGATGGTATTCCGGCCAAGGTCGAACGTCTCGAATACGATCCGAACCGTAGCGCGAACATCGCGCTGGTTCTGTACGCAGACGGCGAGCGCCGCTACATCATCGCTCCGAAGGGTGTTACCGTCGGTCAGCAACTGCTGTCGGGTTCGGAAGCTCCGATCCGCGCAGGCAACACGCTGCCGATCCGCAACATTCCGGTCGGTACGACGATTCACTGCATCGAAATGCTGCCGGGCAAGGGCGCGCAAATGGCGCGTTCGGCTGGTACGTCGGCAATGCTGCTGGCTCGTGAAGGCGTCTACGCACAGGTCCGCCTGCGCTCGGGTGAAATCCGCCGCGTCCACGTTGAGTGCCGCGCGACGATTGGTGAAGTTGGCAACGAAGAGCATAGCCTCCGTCAAATCGGTAAGGCTGGTGCGAACCGCTGGCGTGGTATCCGCCCGACGGTGCGCGGCGTTGCAATGAACCCGGTCGATCACCCGCATGGTGGTGGTGAAGGCAAGACTGCTGCAGGTCGCGATCCGGTGAGCCCGTGGGGTACGCCTGCCAAGGGCTATCGCACCCGCAGCAACAAGCGCACGACGAGCATGATCGTCCAGCGCCGTCACAAGCGTTAAGGAGTAGGCAATGGCACGTTCTGTTAAAAAAGGTCCGTTCTGCGACGCCCATTTGCTGAAGAAAGTTGAGGCGGCAGCAGCTTCGCGGGATAAGAAGCCGATCAAAACCTGGTCGCGTCGTTCGACGATCCTCCCGGATTTCATCGGTCTGACGATCGCCGTTCACAACGGCCGTCAACACGTTCCGGTGTACATCTCGGAAAACATGGTCGGCCACAAGCTTGGCGAGTTTGCATTGACCCGTACGTTCAAGGGTCATGCAGCCGACAAGAAGGCTAAGAAATAAGGGGCTCATGATGGAAGTGAAAGCAATTCATCGCGGTGCCCGCATCTCGGCGCAGAAGACGCGCCTTGTGGCTGACCAGATCCGCGGTTTGCCGGTCGACAAGGCGCTGAACGTTCTGACGTTCTCGCCGAAGAAGGCTGCGGGAATCGTGAAAAAGGTCGTGCTGTCGGCGATCGCGAATGCGGAGCATAACGAAGGCGCGGATATCGATGAGCTCAAGATCACGAGCATCTACATCGACAAGGCTGCGTCGCTCAAGCGTTTCACCGCGCGCGCGAAAGGCCGCGGTAACCGCATCGAGAAGCAATCCTGTCACATCACTGTGACGGTCGGGAATTAAGGAGTCATACGATGGGACAGAAAATTCATCCGACTGGCTTCCGTTTGGCCGTCAGCCGCAATTGGGCGTCGCGTTGGTACGCGAACAACAACAATTTCGCGGCGATGTTGCAGGAAGACATCGGTGTTCGTGAATACCTGAAGAAGAAGCTGAAGAACGCGTCCGTCGGCCGCGTCGTGATCGAGCGTCCTGCAAAGAACGCACGCATCACGATTTTCAGCTCGCGCCCGGGTGTCGTGATCGGCAAGAAGGGTGAAGACATCGAACTGCTGAAGTCCGAGCTGCAAAAGCGCATGGGCGTTCCGGTTCACGTCAACATCGAAGAAATCCGCAAGCCGGAAACCGACGCGCAACTGATCGCGGACTCAATCACGCAACAGCTCGAGCGCCGGATCATGTTCCGCCGCGCGATGAAGCGTGCGATGCAAAACGCGATGCGTCTGGGTGCTCAAGGCATCAAGATCATGAGCGCTGGCCGCCTGAACGGTATCGAAATCGCCCGTACGGAATGGTATCGCGAAGGTCGTGTGCCGCTTCATACGCTGCGCGCCGATATCGACTACGCAACGTCGGAAGCAAAGACGACGTACGGCATCATCGGCGTGAAGGTGTGGGTCTACAAGGGCGACACGCTCGGCCGCAATGACGCACCGGTGGTTGAAGAAGTCGCCGAAGAAAAGCGTCCGCGCCGCAACGCACGTCCGGGTGGCGATCGCCGTCCGCGTCGTGATGGTGAAGGTGGTGGCCCGGCGGGTGCACGCCGTGGCGCTCCTCGTCGTGCTGCCGGTGCCGGCGGCGACGGGAAGACTGGAGAATAACGATGCTGCAACCGAAACGCAGAAAGTATCGCAAAGAGCAGAAGGGTCGTAACACTGGTATCGCCACCCGCGGCAACGCGGTGTCGTTCGGTGAGTTCGGCCTGAAGGCTATCGGTCGTGGTCGCTTGACCGCGCGCCAGATTGAATCGGCACGTCGTGCAATGACGCGTCACATCAAGCGTGGTGGCCGCATCTGGATCCGCATCTTCCCGGACAAGCCGATCTCGCATAAGCCGGCTGAAGTACGTATGGGTAACGGTAAGGGTAACCCTGAGTACTACGTCGCAGAGATTCAACCGGGCAAGATGCTGTACGAAATGGACGGCGTAACCGAAGAGCTGGCACGCGAAGCGTTCCGTCTGGCTGCAGCCAAGCTGCCGCTGAAGACGACGTTTATCGTGCGCCAGCTTGGCGCCTAAGGAGCAAATGATGAAGGCTTCCGAACTTCACCAGAAAGATCAGGCCGCGCTCAACAAGGAGCTGTCGGACCTGTTGAAGGCGCAATTCGGCCTGCGCATGCAACTCGCGACCCAGCAGCTCACGAACACGAGCCAGCTGAAGAAGGTCCGTCGCGACATCGCGCGTGTGCGGACCGTCCTGACTGAGAAGGCGAACCAGAAATGAACGATAGCGTAAAAACCTCGCTCAAGCGGACGCTGGTCGGCAAGGTCGTCAGCAACAAGATGGACAAGACGGTCACCGTGCTGGTCGAGCACCGCGTGAAGCACCCGATCTACGGCAAGTACGTTGTGCGTTCGAAGAAGTACCACGCGCACGACGATGCGAACACGTACAACGAGGGCGACCTCGTTGAAATCCAGGAAACGCGTCCGATTTCGAAGACGAAAGCTTGGGTTGTGGCTCGCCTGGTCGAGGCTGCTCGCGTCATCTGACGCCGCAAAGTTGTAGAAGTAATTGAAATCGCAGTAAGTTTCGCTTGCAAGACCGGGATTATTTGTTATAATCTCGGTCTTCCCTCTTTTATGGGAGCCCCGTCGCGGGCGAAGTTGGTGGGGGAAGCGGTTCAGGCGCCAGTCTGTTCCGAAGGATTCACCGGATTGCGATGGCGGGTTTCGTTTGCCGTCGCTGCTGTTCTAACCCAAGCAGCCGATTGGCTGACGGGACCAAGACTGACCGGGTGCGCCATGGTGGTGTGACCGGATTAAGTTGGGAAAGATAAACCATGATCCAGACCGAAACTCGGCTTGAAGTGGCCGACAACACGGGTGCGCGTGAAGTCATGTGCATCAAGGTGCTCGGCGGCTCGAAGCGTCGTTATGCCAGCATTGGCGACATCATCAAGGTGACCGTCAAAGAAGCAACGCCGCGCGGGCGCGTGAAGAAAGGCGAAATTTATAACGCCGTGGTGGTTCGCACCGCCAAGGGCGTGCGCCGTCAGGACGGCTCGCTGATCAAGTTCGATGGCAATGCAGCAGTGTTGTTGAATGCCAAGCTCGAACCTATTGGCACCCGTATTTTCGGGCCTGTCACGCGCGAGTTGCGCAGCGAACGATTCATGAAGATCGTTTCGTTGGCACCTGAAGTGCTGTAAGGAGTCGCGATGAACAAGATTCGCAAAGGTGACGAAGTTATCGTCATCACCGGCAAAGATAAGGGCAAGCGCGGCATCGTGCTGTCCGTTGGCGAAGGCAAGGTGACGGTCGAGGGCATCAACCTCGTCAAGAAGCATGTCAAGCCGAACCCGATGAAGGGTACGACGGGCGGCGTGGAAGCCAAGACGATGCCGCTGCAAATTTCGAACGTCGCATTGGTCGACGCGAATGGCAAGCCATCGCGTGTAGGCATCAAGGTCGAAGGAGACAAGAAGGTCCGTTTCCTTAAGACGACCGGTGCCGAGCTGAGCGCCTGACGCTGCGGAGTAAAAAAATGGCTCGTTTGCAAGAGTTTTACAAAGAGAAGGTTGTACCCGGCCTCATCGAGAAGTTCGGTTACAAGTCCGTGATGGAAGTGCCGCGCATCACCAAGATCACCCTGAACATGGGCCTTGGCGAAGCGGTTGCTGACAAGAAGATCATCGAAAACGCCGTTGGCGACCTGACGAAGATCGCCGGCCAGAAGCCGGTGATCACGAAGGCACGCAAGGCAATCGCTGGCTTCAAGATCCGTCAGGGCTATCCGATCGGTGCAATGGTCACGCTGCGTGGTCAGGCAATGTACGAATTTCTGGACCGTTTCGTGACGGTCGCGCTCCCGCGTGTGCGTGACTTCCGTGGCGTGTCGGGTCGTGCGTTCGACGGCCGCGGCAACTACAACGTCGGTGTGAAAGAGCAGATCATTTTCCCCGAAATCGACTACGACAAGATCGACGCATTGCGTGGGCTGAACATCAGCATCACGACCACTGCGAAGACCGACGACGAAGCAAAGGCTCTGCTCGCCAGCTTCAAGTTCCCGTTCAGAAACTGAGGTTACCGTGGCTAAACTGGCACTGATCGAACGTGAAAAGAAGCGTGCTCGCCTCGCTGCTAAATACGCTCCCAAGCGTGCGGCGCTGAAAGCGATCATCGGCGATATGAGCAAGTCGGACGAAGAGCATTACGCAGCACGTCTGGAACTGCAACAACTGCCGCGCAACTCTAACCCGACCCGTAAGCGCAATCGTTGCGCAATTACCGGTCGTCCGCGCGGTACGTTCCGTAAATTCGGGCTGGCGCGTAACAAGATTCGCGAAATCGCGTTCCGCGGCGAGATCCCTGGCCTGACCAAGGCGAGCTGGTAATAGGAGAAACATAAATGAGCATGAGTGATCCTATCGCCGATATGCTGACTCGCATCCGCAATGCGCAGATGGTCGAGAAAGTCTCGGTGACTATGCCCTCGTCGAAAGTCAAGGTTGCGATCGCGCAGGTCCTGAAGGACGAAGGTTATATCGATGATTTCGCAGTGAAGTCCGAAGGTGCGAAGTCGGAATTGAACATCGTGTTGAAGTACTACGCTGGCCGTCCGGTGATCGAGCGCATTGAACGCGTTTCGAAGCCTGGTCTGCGTGTGTACCGCGGCCGTAACGACATCCCCGTGGTCATGAATGGCCTCGGCGTGGCAATCGTGTCGACGCCGAAGGGCGTGATGACGGACCGCAAGGCGCGTGCAACGGGCGTTGGCGGCGAAGTCATCTGCTACGTCGCTTAAGGCCGAAAGGAGAGAAACATGTCTCGAGTAGGTAAAAGCCCGATCGCGCTGCAAGGCGCAGAAGTGGCCCTGAGCGACGACCGCATTACCGTCAAGGGCCCGTTGGGTACGATTTCGCTGGCTGCCAACCGCCTCGTGAAGGTGGTCAATGACAACGGCACGCTGAAGTTCGAGCCGGTCGATGAAAGCCGCGAAGCGAATGCGATGTCGGGCACGATGCGCGCACTGGTTGCGAACATGGTGAACGGCGTGACGAAGGGTTTCGAGCGCAAGCTGACGCTGGTTGGCGTTGGTTACCGCGCGCAGGCGCAAGGCGACAAGCTGAATCTGTCGCTGGGTTTCTCGCACCCCGTGGTGCACCAGATGCCGGAAGGCGTCAAGGCTGAAACCCCGACGCAAACCGAAATCGTGATCAAGGGGATCAACAAGCAACAAGTTGGCCAGGTCGCTGCAGAAGTGCGCGGCTATCGCCCGCCGGAGCCCTACAAGGGCAAGGGTGTGCGTTACGCCAATGAGGTTGTGATCCTCAAAGAAACGAAGAAGAAGTAAGGGTGCGCAATCATGGATAAGACTCAATCTCGCCTGCGCCGCGCTCGTCAGACGCGTATCAAGATCGCTGAGCTGCAGGTCGCGCGTCTCGCCGTGCATCGCACGAACACGCACATCTATGCGCAAGTGTTCTCGCCGTGCGGCACCAAGGTGCTCGCCAGCGCGTCGACGCTCGAAGCCGAAGTGCGTGCGCAACTGGCCGATAAGACAGGCAAGGGCGGCAACGTCGCTGCGGCAACCCTGATCGGTAAGCGCATTGCAGAAAAGGCTAAGGCTGCCGGCATCGAATCCGTCGCCTTCGACCGTTCGGGTTTCCGTTACCACGGCCGCGTGAAAGCGCTGGCTGATGCGGCGCGTGAAGCCGGACTCAAGTTCTAAGGGAAGAATTCGTCATGGCAAAGATGCAAGCTAAAGTTCAGGCTGACGAACGCGACGACGGCCTTCGTGAAAAAATGATTTCGGTCAACCGCGTGACCAAGGTCGTGAAGGGTGGCCGGATTCTCGGCTTCGCCGCACTGACCGTGGTTGGCGACGGTGATGGCCGCGTCGGTATGGGCAAGGGCAAGGCGAAGGAAGTGCCGGTCGCTGTCCAGAAGGCGATGGAACAGGCTCGCCGCAACATGTTCAAGGTGCCGCTGAAGAACGGTACCCTGCAGCACGAAGTGCACGGTAAGCACGGCGCGTCGATGGTTCTCCTCGCTCCGGCGAAGGACGGTACCGGCGTGATCGCTGGCGGCCCGATGCGCGCAGTGTTCGACGTGATGGGCGTGCAGAACGTTGTGGCCAAGAGCCACGGTTCGACAAACCCGTACAACCTCGTTCGTGCAACGCTCGACGGTCTGCGCAAGCAGTCCACGCCGGGTGACATTGCGGCGAAGCGTGGCAAGTCCGTCGAAGATATTCTGGGCTAAAGGTGGACACCATGTCTGATAAAACTGTCAAGGTCCAGCTCGTCAAGAGCCTGATCGGCACCCGTGAAACGCACCGTGCAACGGTGCGTGGCTTGGGCCTGCGCCGACTCAACTCGGTTAGCGAGTTGCAGGACACGCCGGCTGTGCGCGGCATGATCAACAAGGTTTCGTACCTCGTTAAGGTCATCAGCTAAGCGGCTGACCAGGACTCAAGGAGTTGATAATGGAATTGAATAACCTGAAGCCGGCTGAAGGCGCGAAGCACGCAAAGCGTCGCGTTGGTCGCGGCATCGGCTCCGGCCTCGGCAAGACCGCTGGCCGTGGTCACAAGGGTCAGAAGTCGCGTTCGGGCGGCTTTCACAAGGTTGGCTTCGAAGGCGGTCAAATGCCGCTGCAACGTCGCTTGCCGAAGCGTGGCTTCACGTCGCTGACGAAGGAATTCGTCGGTGAAGTGCGTCTCGCGGATCTGGAAAAGCTGCCGGTCGACGAAATCGATCTGCTGGCTCTGAAGCAAGCCGGCCTGGTGGGCGAGCTGATCAAGAGCGCCAAGATCATCGCGACGGGCGAGCTCAAGCGCAAGATCGTTGTGAAGGGTCTGGGTGCGACGAAGGGTGCGCGCGCTGCCATTGAAGCAGCCGGCGGCTCTTTTGCCGAGTAACGCGCAAGTTATTTGCCGTCACTAGCATTTGCATCGGAGAAGGTACTTGGCTAACAGCCCGAGTCTCGCAAAACCCGGTCGCAGCGCGGCGAAGTTTGGCGATCTGCGTCGGCGAGCAGTGTTCCTGCTGCTGGCGCTGATCGTCTACCGTATCGGCGCGCACATTCCGGTGCCGGGTATCGACCCGGACCAGCTGGCGAAGTTGTTTCAAAGCCAGTCGGGCGGCATCCTTGGCATGTTCAACATGTTTTCGGGTGGCGCACTTTCGCGGTTCACGATTTTCGCGTTGGGGATCATGCCGTACATCTCGGCGTCGATCATCATGCAGTTGCTGGCGATTGTCTCGCCTCAACTGGAAGCGCTGAAAAAGGAAGGGCAGGCAGGGCAGCGGAAGATTACGCAGTACACGCGTGTCTTCACCGTCGTGCTGGCGACGTTTCAGGCATTCGGCATCGCCGTCGCACTGGAAAATCAGCCGGGCCTCGTGATCGATCCGGGGATGGTGTTTCGTTTGACGACGGTCGTGACACTGGTGACCGGCACGATGTTCCTGATGTGGCTAGGTGAGCAGATCACGGAGCGCGGGCTTGGCAACGGCATCTCGATCATCATTTTCGGCGGTATTGCGGCGGGTTTCCCGAACGCAATTGGTGGTCTTTTCGAATTGGTGCGAACCGGCTCGATGAGCATCATCTCGGCGATTATCGTGGTCGCGCTGATTGCTGCTGTGACGTATCTGGTGGTGTTCATTGAACGCGGCCAGCGCAAGATTCTTGTGAACTACGCCAAGCGGCAAGTCGGTAACAAGATTTACGGCGGACAGTCTTCGCATCTGCCGCTGAAGCTGAACATGTCGGGTGTGATTCCGCCGATCTTTGCATCGTCGATCATTCTCTTCCCGGCAACCATCCTGAACTGGTTTAGTCAGGGGTCGCGTGCCAGCTGGTTCGCAGACACGTTGCACAATGTGGCCGAAGCCATCAAGCCCGGTCAACCCGTGTACGTGTTGCTGTACGCGTTGGCGATCGTTTTCTTCTGCTTCTTCTACACTGCACTGGTGTTCAACAGCAGGGAAACGGCCGACAACCTGAAAAAGAGTGGCGCTTTCGTCCCAGGCATCCGCCCGGGCGATCAAACGGCGCGATATATCGACCGCATCCTGACGCGTCTCACGCTGGCCGGGGCGATTTACATCGTGTTCGTTTGTCTGCTGCCCGAATTTCTGGTGCTGCGCTGGAACGTGCCGTTTTATTTTGGTGGAACGTCGCTGCTGATCATTGTCGTCGTCACAATGGATTTCATGGCGCAGGTGCAGTCGTACGTTATGTCGCAACAGTATGAATCGCTGCTGAAGAAAGCTAATTTCAAAGGCGGCGGCGTCCCGATGCGTTGAAAGGACTTATGGCCAAAGACGATGTTATCCAGATGCAGGGTGAAGTCATCGAAAACCTGCCTAACGCTACCTTCAGGGTGAAGCTGGAAAACGGCCATGTCGTATTGGGACACATATCCGGGAAGATGCGGATGCACTACATCCGAATCTTGCCGGGCGACAAGGTGACGGTTGAATTGACGCCTTACGATCTGTCGCGTGCGCGGATCGTGTTCCGGGCGAAGTGATTTGAAAAAAGGGTAATATCATGAAAGTGATGGCATCGGTTAAGCGCATTTGCCGCAATTGCAAGATCATCAAGCGCAAAGGCGTTGTGCGCGTGATTTGCAGCTCTGATCCGCGCCACAAACAGCGTCAAGGCTGAACGCCGCGCTTTTGCTTGCGCTTTTTGTTTGAGGAAAAACAATGGCTCGTATCGCAGGGGTTAACATCCCGAATCACCAGCATACCGAAATCGGCCTGACGGCTATTTATGGTATCGGCCGCACGCGCTCGCGCGACATTTGCGTCGCTGCTGGTGTGGCATTTTCGAAGAAGGTCAAAGACCTGAACGACGCAGACCTCGAAAAGCTGCGTGAAGAAGTCGGCAAGTTCATCGTTGAAGGCGATCTGCGCCGTGAAACGACGATGAACATCAAGCGCCTGATGGATCTCGGCTGCTACCGTGGCGTTCGGCATCGTAAGGGCTTGCCCCTGCGCGGTCAACGTACGCGTACGAATGCCCGTACGCGTAAGGGTCCGCGTCGTGCAGCGCAATCGCTGAAGAAGTAAGCGGAACTGACAGTTACAGGAAAACGTAATGGCTAAGGCTTCGAACAACTCCGCGGCGCAACGCGTTCGCAAGAAGGTCAAGAAGAACGTCGCCGAGGGCGTGGTTCACGTTCACGCGTCGTTCAACAACACCATCATCACGATCACCGATCGTCAAGGCAATGCGCTTGCCTGGGCAACCTCGGGTGGTCAGGGCTTCAAGGGTTCGCGTAAGTCGACCCCGTTTGCAGCCCAGGTGGCAGCCGAATCGGCCGGCCGCGTGGCGATGGAATACGGCGTCAAGAACCTCGAAGTGCGGATCAAGGGCCCCGGTCCTGGCCGTGAGTCGGCGGTGCGCGCGTTGCATGGTCTTGGCATCAAGATCACCGCAATCTCCGACGTGACTCCGGTCCCGCACAACGGCTGCCGTCCGCCGAAGCGTCGTCGTATCTAAGACGCTGGTTTGCTGGCGCCTGTTGCCGCTCTATGCGGCGGCAGGCTGCTTGCGTTAATGAATTGACTAAGCCCACCGTTCGACCCAAAGGGTTCGGACTAGCGCGAGTGCATGCATCCGCGTGATTTAACACCGAAGGAATCAACGTGGCACGTTATATCGGCCCAAAGGCCAAGCTGTCCCGCCGTGAAGGCACTGACCTCTTCCTGAAGAGCGCCCGTCGTTCGCTCGCTGACAAGTGCAAGCTTGACAGCAAGCCTGGCCAGCATGGCCGTACCTCGGGTGCACGTACGTCCGACTACGGCACGCAGCTGCGTGAAAAGCAAAAAGTGAAGCGCATCTATGGTGTGCTCGAGCGTCAATTCCGCCGTTACTTCGCTGAAGCCGACCGCCTGAAGGGCAACACGGGTGAAAACCTGCTGCAGTTGCTCGAATCGCGTCTGGACAATGTCGTATATCGCATGGGCTTCGGCTCGACGCGCGCTGAAGCACGTCAGCTCGTGAGCCACAAGGCGATCGTGGTGAACGGCGTGGTGTCGAACATCCCGTCGATGCAAGTGAAAGCAGGCGACATCGTCGCAGTGCGCGAACAGAAGAAGAAGCAAGCGCGCATTCTCGAAGCGCTGTCGCTGGCTGAGCAAGGCGGTATGCCGAGCTGGGTCGCCGTCGATTCGAAGAAATTCGAAGGCACTTTCAAGCAGAAGCCGGAACGCAGCGACATCGCTGGCGATATCAACGAAAGCCTGATCGTCGAATTGTATTCGCGGTAATCGGATTAACGGCCGGGGCGCCCTGATTGCGTTGCGCAAGGGGGCGTCTCGGCTGTTTATTTTCAGGTTGTTACCGGTCAGCCTTATCGGTGTAACGAGCCGAGGGTATTGAAAAGGAAAACCTATGCAAACCAGTTTGTTGAAGCCCAAGATCATCGCAGTTGAATCGCTTGGCGAGAGCCATGCGAAAGTGGTCATGGAACCGTTTGAACGCGGTTACGGCCACACCTTGGGTAACGCGCTTCGGCGTGTGCTGCTGTCGTCGATGGTGGGCTACGCGCCGACCGAAGTGACGATCGCAGGTGTGGTACATGAGTATTCGACGCTCGACGGCGTGCAAGAGGATGTGGTCAACCTGTTGTTGAACCTGAAGGGCGTGGTGTTCAAGCTGCATAACCGCGACGAAGTGACGGTTACCCTGCGCAAGGACGGCGAAGGCGTTGTCACTGCTGGCGACATCGAACTCGCGCACGATTGCGAAGTGATCAACCCGGATCACGTGATTGCGCATCTGTCGAAGGGCGGCAAGCTCGACGTGCAGATCAAGGTTGAAAAGGGCCGCGGCTATGTGCCGGGCAATGTGCGTCGTTACGGCGAAGAGTCGGCCAAGATCATTGGCCGTATCGTGCTGGATGCATCGTTCTCGCCGGTTCGCCGTGTGAGCTACGCCGTTGAAAGCGCGCGCGTCGAGCAGCGTACCGACCTCGACAAGCTCGTGATGAACATCGAAACCAACGGTGTGATCTCGCCGGAAGAAGCGATCCGTCAATCGGCGCGCATTCTGGTCGATCAGCTGTCGGTATTTGCTGCACTGGAAGGCACCGAAGCAACGGCTGAAGCTCCGTCGCGTGCGCCGCAGATCGATCCGATCCTGCTGCGTCCGGTCGATGATCTCGAATTGACGGTTCGTTCGGCGAACTGCCTGAAGGCCGAGAACATCTATTACATCGGCGACCTGATCCAGCGCACGGAAAACGAGCTGCTCAAGACGCCGAATCTGGGCCGCAAGTCGCTGAACGAAATCAAGGAAGTATTGGCGTCGCGTGGTTTGACGCTCGGCATGAAGCTCGAAAACTGGCCGCCGGCAGGGTTGGACAAGTAAGTCGACAAGTAATACCGGGACAGAACCCGCCGCTGCACTGGCAAAGACGCGGATTTTCCTTTAAAATCCGCGTCTTGGCTTTTTCTCACTACCGGCCCGTGCACTCGCTACCCTCAGGTGGTTCGAGCGCGATAGAAGAGCTGGACCAAAACTTTGAATCGAAGGAATTAACATGCGTCACCGTCATGGTCTGCGGAAACTGAACCGCACGAGCAGCCACCGTTTGGCAATGCTCCGTAATATGTCCAACTCGCTGATTGAGCACGAAGTCATCAAGACCACGCTGCCGAAGGCGAAAGAACTCCGTAAGGTCGTCGAGCCGCTGATTACGCTCGGCAAGAAGCCGTCGCTGGCAAATCGTCGTCTGGCGTTCAACCGCCTGCGCGATCGTGATTCGGTCACGAAGCTGTTCGAAGTGCTCGGCCCGCGTTACGCTACCCGTCCGGGCGGCTACCTGCGCGTGCTGAAGTTCGGCTTCCGCGTCGGCGACAACGCGCCGATGGCACTGGTCGAACTGCTGGACCGTCCGGAAGTTGAAGAAGTTGAAGTGCAAGAAGCTGAGTAAGCTTTTAAGCATTGAAAAAGCCAGGCGCATCGCCTGGCTTTTTTGTTTGCGGTGGGACATTACGCCGCAGCCAGCCGGTTTGCGGCGGCCAGACGGCGTGCACACGCGACGGGGCCCGTCTGCGGTGCACCAAGGCAAGGTGATACGATATCGACACCTGACTCGTGTGTCGCGGGAGCTTTTTGTGAGTGTGAATGTGACCTTGATTCTGACGACGGTGCCGGATGCGGCCGTTGCCCAGACGCTCGCCGTTGATGCGTTGGCGACGCGGTTATGTGCGTGCGTCACCCAGATGGGCAGCGTGCAGTCGAGCTATCACTGGCAGGGTACGATCGAAAGCGCGCAGGAAATCCAATTGCTGTTCAAGACGAGCGCCGCGCGGGCGCTGGAACTCGAGCAGTACATTCAGGCGCACCATCCCTACGACACGCCGGAAATTCTCTCATGGCAAGCGACGGCATCGGCCGCGTACGGCCAATGGATCACTGCTGAAACCCAACGTCCTCTTCATGTTTAACGGTCTCGACCGAAGCGCGCGCCATATGCTGCGCATCGTATTCTTCCTGCTCGGCTGCGTGATGCTCGCGCAGTTCGGCACGCTTGCCCGCGCGGCAGAAGACTTCCTGGATCCCGCCGTCGCATTCAAGTTCAGCGCGACCGAGAAGCCCGGTGAAGTCGAGGTCACGTACAAGATCGCCGACGGCTACTACATGTACCGCGAGCGCTTCGCGTTCGCGACCCGCAACGGGACGTCCACGATCGGCGCACCGCAGTTGCCGGCAGGCCACGTCAAATTCGATCAGACCTTCAACAAGAACGTCGAGACTTATCGCAATGAGCTGACGATCCGCATCCCAGTCAAGCAGGCGGCGGGGCCTTTTGATCTGGCGGTGACCTCGCAGGGTTGCGCGGATGCGGGCATTTGCTATCCACCAATGGAGCGTGTGTATCACGTGAGCGGCGAAGCGCTGCAGCCGGCCGGCAGCGCAGCGGCTACCACGGGGACGCAAGACTCCGCAGCGGCCGGTGAGCCGTGGTACGAGCGTGTCACCAGCGCGGATTACGCACAGTCGCTGCTGCAGCGCGGCGGCTTCTTCGCAATCATCGGGCTCTATTTCGTCGCGGGCGCGGTCCTTAGTCTGCTGCCGTGCTCGTATCCGATGATTCCGATCCTGTCGGCAATCATCATCGGTGAAGGCGCGCGGGTGACGCGCGCGCGTGGGTTCGGGTTGTCGTTGGCGTATGTGATTGGCATGGCGCTCGTGTACACGGTGCTCGGCATCGCGGCGGCGCTCGTCGGGCAGAGCCTCGGCGCATGGTTGCAAAACCCGTGGGTGCTCGGCGCGTTCGGCGTGCTGCTGACGATCTTCGCGCTGATGCTGATTGCAGGTTTCGATATCGCGCTGCCGCAGCGCTGGCAGGAAGGCGTGTCGCACGCATCAACGGGACGCTCCGGCGGCAAGTTGGCCGCGGTCGCCATGATGGGCGCGCTGTCCGCCCTGGTGGTCGGTGCTTGCATGACTGCTCCACTCTTTGCGGTGCTGGCGTTCATCGCGCATACCGGCGACGCCGTGCTTGGCGGCGCGGCACTGTTCGCGATGGGGCTGGGTCTTGGCGCGCCGCTGCTGATCATCGGGCTCGGCGCCGGCACTTTGCTGCCTCGCGCGGGCGCGTGGATGGACAGTGTCAAGGTGTTCTTCGGCGTCGTGCTGCTTGCGGCGGCGCTGTGGATCGTTTGGCCGGTGCTGGGCGCAACTGCGACGATGCTGTTGAGCGCGCTATGGCTGCTGGTCGCCGCGGTTTCCCTTGGTTTGTTTTCGGCATCGACTGCTGGCGGCTCGGTGTGGCGCCGTCTTGGCCGGGGGATCGGCGTGGCGTTGGCCGTCTGGGCGGCGGCGTTGCTGGTCGGTCTTGCGGCGGGATCATCCGATCCTCTGCGACCGCTTGCCGTGTTGGCGGCGCGCGGCGGAGAGGCGGGCGGCACGAATGCTGCCGATAGGCCGGTAACGGCGCCGCAGGCCGATTTGACGTTTGCCCCGGTCCGCTCATCGCATGAACTCGACCAGGCCGTGAAAACGGCTGCGCAGCCCGCCATGCTCGATTTTTATGCGGACTGGTGCGTCAGCTGCAAGGAGATGGAGAAACTCACCTTTAGCGACCCGCGCGTCCAGGCCAAATTGAAGCAGATGAGCCTGCTACGCGCCGACGTCACCGCGAACAATACCGACGATCAGGCACTGCTGAAGCGTTTCGGTTTGTTCGGTCCCCCGGGCATCATTTTCTTTGATGGGGAGGGCAAAGAAGTATTACGCGTCGTGGGCTACGAGTCCGCGGACAAATTCTTGCGCACGCTGGATCGGGCGGGCGCGCCGAGCGCATAACGACGGGCAAAGGGGGGCGCCCGCAGTCGCGTCACCAAGGGCGTAACCGAATACGTTCCACGCGGCGCGGCGGCGCAACCATCCCGGGCGCCGTCCTGCTCGAAGCAGCATAGCGAACGCGCCACGGGAACCGCGACCTCATCAAAACGCACACCGCATTCAGCCGTAAAAACCGCATAAAAAAACGGAGGCTCGACACCACGGTCCGCCTCCGTTTCTCTACACCTGAACAACCTGAACAAGCCGCCCCGAACAGGCAGCGCGCCAGCTTACTTCTGCGAGCGCAAAATCCGCGCGGCATCCAGCGCGAAATACGTCAGCACGCCGTCCGCCCCAGCCCGCTTGAACGCCAGTAGCGATTCCATCATGACCTTGTCGTGATCGAGCCAGCCGTTCTGTGCCGCAGCCTTCAGCATCGCGTATTCGCCGCTGACCTGGTACACATAGGTCGGGAACTGAAACTGGTCCTTCACGCGACGCACGATATCCAGATACGGCATGCCTGGCTTGACCATCACCATGTCCGCGCCTTCGTTGATGTCCGCCTGCACTTCGCGCAGCGCTTCATTCGAGTTGGCCGGGTCCATCTGGTAGGTCATCTTGTTGCTCTTGCCGAGGTTCGTCGCGGAACCGACGGCGTCGCGGAACGGACCGTAGAACGCCGACGCGAACTTGGCCGCGTACGCCATGATGCGCGTATGAACGTGATCTTCGCTTTCGAGCATTTCGCGGATCGCGCCGATGCGGCCGTCCATCATGTCCGAAGGCGCAACAATGTCGACACCCGCCTCAGCCTGCGCGCGTGCCTGTTCAACGAGGATCTCGACGGTCTCGTCATTGATCACATAGCCGGTTTCGTCGAGCACGCCGTCCTGGCCGTGGCTCGTGTACGGATCGAGCGCGACGTCGGTGAGCACGCCCAGTTCCGGGAAATGCTTCTTGAGCTCGCGAACCGCGCGTGGAATCAAGCCGGCCGGATTGGTCGCTTCGCGGCCATCGGGCGTTTTCAACGACGGCTCGATCGCGGGGAACAGCGACAGCACCGGCACGCCCAGTTCGACGCATTGCGCGGCGACCCCCATCAGCAGATCGACCGACACACGCTCGACACCAGGCATCGACGGTACGGCTTGCCGCACGTTGCTGCCTTCGACGATGAACACGGGGTAGATCAGATCGTTGGTGGTGAGGATGTTTTCGCGCATCAGACGACGCGAGAAGTCGTCACGGCGCATGCGGCGTGGACGGTAATGCGGGTAGAAGCTCATATCGGATCGAAGATCGTGGATGTGTGGAGTGGACCAGTAACGCCGGCCTCCGCTGCCGAAAACTTTTCGAGACAATGGTATATCATACCGATCGAGCAAGGCGCCTTGCGCTGACCTCCCCGCTTCTCCTCCCTGAGCGGGTGCCTGTCGTTTTTTCGATTAGGCTGTTTGACCCGCCGTTCTAGCGGCGGGTTTTTTTATGTGCTGCCGCGCAATGCGACTTTGCCCACGCCGGGGACCCCGCGGCGCTTACTGTGCGGCGTCTGTTTCGCGGTGCGCATCGGGGATCAGCCAGCTTTCGATCAGCGTGTGCGCTTCGTCGATGCCGACGCGTTTGAGCGCCGAAAACAATTGCGCGGTCAGTTCGCCACGGTAGCCGGCAGTGCGATATTCAGCCAGGCCCTTCTGCGTTGTGCGCAATGCGTTCACGCTTTCCTGGCGCGTCAATTTGTCGCATTTTGTTAGCAGCGCGTGGATCGGCTTGCCGGTCGGTGCGAACCACTCGATCATGCGCCGGTCCAGCTCGGTCAGCGGGCGACGTGAGTCCATCATCAGGATCATGCCGCGCAATTGCGAGCGCGATTGCAGGTACGTGGACAGTAACGCTTCCCAGTGAGCCTTGGCCTCGCCCGGCACCTCCGCGTAACCGTAGCCCGGCAGGTCGACCAGATGCGCAGTCGGCTCGTCCGCCTTGCCGACCGAAAAATAATTGATGTGCTGCGTGCGCCCCGGCGTCTTACTGGCAAAGGCCAGCCGCTTTTGATTGCACAAAATATTGATCGCCGTGGACTTGCCCGCGTTCGAGCGTCCGGCAAAAGCGATCTCGGGTTGTGCGGTAGCCGGCAAATCGCGCAGGTGATTGACGGTCGTAAAAAAGCGGGATTGGTGGAGCAGGAAGGACATGAGCGGGCCAGGATTCGAGACGCCGGGGAACCCGGAGTGGGGACGGGTCAAGCCCGACTGGCGTCTTAGCAATTAGCGAGTTATTGTACAATACGATGGTTTACTGAAAACCTGAGGGGGCCAGCCCGCGTGCCTCGGCGGCTCCTGGCGGTCACTCGGTCGCCGTCGTATTTTGCAAAGCCTCTAAAATCCCACAAGACGAGACAGGGTGTGCGAATGAATCGACTGAGCAAGACTCTGATGGTGCTTCATGTAGCGGCAGGTCTTTCAGGTTTGGCAATTCAGGCACAAGCAGCAGAGCCGGCAAAGCCGGACATCAATCGGGGGCAGGCAATCGCAGTGCAGGTGTGCGCATCATGTCACGGTGCAGATGGCAACAGTGCCGGCGGTGCATATCCGAAGCTGGCTGGCCAACATCCCGAGTATCTCGTCAAGCAACTCAACGATTTCAAAACGCAGGCGGGCGCCAAGCAGGCCGCCCGCAACAATGCGATCATGGCGGGCATGGCGGCGGCGTTGTCCCCGCAGGACATGGTCAACGTCGCGGCTTATTTCGCGGCGCAGACCCCGAAGCTAGGCTATGCCCATAACAAAGACACCGTCGCGCTCGGGCAGAAGATTTATCGAGGCGGGGTCGCCGACAGGGGCGTGCCGGCATGTGCGAGCTGCCATGGGCCGACCGGTCAAGGGATACCATCACAGTTTCCGTATTTGTCGGGGCAGTGGGCGGAATACTCGGTGGCGCAGTTGACAGCATTTACGCAGGGTCCGGGCGCACGCAACAACAACGAGGCGATGCATACCATTGCATCGCGTCTGTCGGACAGCGAGATCAAGGCTGTAGCCGATTACATCGCGGGCTTGCATTAAGCAAGAGCCCGCACGCAAATGCAACCGGCCTGACAAGGCCGGTACAAAACAAGAAAAGGGTGAGGGCGTCGTATCTGCGACGGCCCTTCACCCTTTTTTGCTGTTCAGTCGGAGTATGAATGAGCGTCACCACGTCGGGTTTGCAGTCGAAGTCGGGCAATCGTGTCGTGCGCAACGTCGTCGAAGTATTGAGTTCGATGCGTTTCGCGATTGCGCTGCTCGTGATTCTGTCAATCGCCAGCATCATCGGCACCGTCCTCACGCAGGACGATCCGTATCCCAACTACGTCAATCAGTTCGGCCCGTTCTGGGCGGACATCTTCCGCTCGTTGAGCCTGTACACGGTGTACAGCTCGTGGTGGTTCATGCTGATCCTCGGTTTCCTGATGGTGTCCGTGTCGCTGTGCGTGATCCGCAATGCGCCGAAGATGCTCGCCGACGCGAAGAGCTGGAAGGACAAGGTCCGCGAAGGCAGCCTGCGCGCGTTCCATCACAAGGGCGAGTTCGCGGTGCACGGCACCCGCGCGCAGACCGCGGCGGTGCTCGCGAAACTTTCGGCCAGACTCGGCTACAAGTTCGTCACGCGTGAGTCGGAGGGCGCGACGCTGATCGCCGCGAAGCGCGGTGCGTTGACCAGATTCGGTTACATCTCCGCTCACATCGCAATCGTGGTGATCTGCCTCGGCGGTTTGCTCGACAGCAATCTGCCGATCAAGCTGCAAATGTGGCTGTTCGACAAGTCGGCGATCCGCGCCAACACGGTGATCAATGAGATCCCGCCGGAACATCGTCTGTCGCAATCGAATCCGACGTTCCGCGGCTACGCGTGGGTGCCGGAAGGGCAGCACGTGTCGACGGCAATCCTGAACCAGCCCGACGGCTCGCTGATCCAGGACCTGCCGTTCTCGATCGAACTGAACAAGTTCATCGTCGACTATTACTCGACGGGCATGCCGAAGCTGTTCGCGAGCGACATCGTCGTGGTGGACCACAAGACGGGTGCGCGCGTGCCGGCGCGCGTCGAGGTCAACAAGCCGTTCGAGTACGACGGCGTGTCGATCTATCAGTCGAGCTTCCAGGATGGCGGCTCGCAGATGCAGATGACCGCGTACCCGATGTCCGGCGCGAGCGCGAAGACGGCGCCGTTCGGCGGCACGATCGGCGGCGACGCGCCGCTGAGCTCGGCCACGCCGCTCGCCGACGGCCAGACGGTTGAATTCACCGATTTCCGCGCGATCAACGTCGAAAATGTCTCGAACGGCAATGGCCAGACCGATGCCCGTGGCGTCGCCGCGCATCGCACGCTGCAAGAGGCGTTCGACGAACGCCTCGGCTCCGGCGCGAAGACGTCAAAGCCGCTCGATCTGCACAACGTCGGCCCCTCGGTGCAGTACAAGGTGCGCGACAAGGACGGCCAGGCGCGCGAGTACAACAACTACATGCTGCCGGTCGACGTGGCAGGCGAAAAGATGTTCCTCGCTGGCATGCGCGTGAATCCGGACGATCCGTTCCGCTACCTGCGCATTCCCGCCGACACCGGCGGCACGGTCAAGGAGTGGATGAATCTGCGCGCGACGCTCGAAGATCCGGCCATGCGCGCCGCGGCAGCACACCGTTTCGCGCTCCGCTCGGTGCCGGGTTCGAATGCCGAACTGCAACAGCATCTCGAAGAAAGTGCGCTGCGTGTGCTGACCCTTTTTGCGGGCGCGGACAACAGCATCAAGATGCCGAATGGCCAGGTGGTCGGCGGCTTCCAGGCGATTGCCGGTTTTATCGATCGCTCGGTGCCGAAGGGCGAGCAGGAAAAGGCAGCGGGCTTGCTGCTGCGTATGTTGGAAGGCGCGACGTGGGACCTGTGGCAACTATCGCGCCAGCGGCTCGGCGAGCCCGAAGCACCGGCCAATGCGGACGCGAGCCGCTTCGTGCAAAGCTCGATCAACGCAATGTCCGACAGCTTTCTGTATGGATCGCCGGTCTACCTGCAGCTTGACTCTTTCAAGCAGGTGCAAGCTTCGGTATTTCAGTTGACACGCGCACCGGGCAAAAAAGTCGTGTATCTTGGCAGCCTGCTCCTCGTTTTGGGCATCTTTTCGATGTTCTACGTCCGCGAACGGCGCCTGTGGTTCTGGCTCAAAGATACCGATCACGGCACGAATGTCGTCATGGCGATGTCGAGCGCGCGCAAAACGCTCGACTTCGAAAAAGAGTTCGTCCAGACGCGCGAAGCCGTGGGCGCCGCGCTGGGCGCGAAGCTCATCGAAACATCCGACGCCGCCAGCGCCCCGGGCACGTCAGGCGACGCTAGCGCGCCGTCTGCAGGCTCATAAGATTCGATCCGGTAAGACTATGGACTTGACTCAGGTTTCCTCATCCTCTTCTTCGCCCGCGCGGCTCGGCAAGGCGTTCGCGGGCGACCCGTCGACCGTCGCGCAGTATGACGAGCGGCCGTTCCTGAAACGGCTCGGCATCGTCGACTGGCTGTTCGCTCTTGCGATGGTCGCGGGTGCCGGGTTCGCGCTGTCGCGCTATTACCCGTTCATGAACTTCTACGACAAGCTGGTGCTGGTGTGCGCGGTGCCGGTCTTCGTCGTGCTCGGCTGGCGCTGGAAGCCGGTCCGCGCGCTGATGGTGGGGATCGCAGCGCTGTCGTTGCTGGCAATCCAGATCTACCAAGGCGACCTCAGCCGCGCGGACAACGCGTTCTTCCTCAAGTATTTCCTGTCCAGCCAGTCCGCGATCCTGTGGATGAGCGCGCTCTTCGTGTTCGCCACCATGTTCTACTGGATTGGCCTGCTGTCGCGCTCGCCGACCGGCGCGGCGATCGGCTCGAAGATGACGTGGGTCGCGGTGCTGATGGGCTTCGTCGGCATGATGGTGCGCTGGTACGAGTCGTACCTGATCGGCGCGGATGTCGGCCATATTCCCATTTCGAACCTGTACGAAGTGTTCGTCCTGTTCAGCCTGATCACCGCGCTGTTCTACCTGTACTACGAGCAGCACTACAACACTCGCGCGCTCGGGGCGTTCGTGCTGCTGGTGATCAGCGCCGCCGTCGGCTTCCTGATGTGGTACTCGGTCAGCCGCGACGCGCAGCAGATCCAGCCGCTGGTTCCGGCGCTGCAAAGCTGGTGGATGAAGATTCACGTGCCTGCGAACTTCATCGGTTATGGCAGTTTTGCGCTGTCGGCGATGGTGGGCGTCGCCTATCTGGCGAAGGAGCGTGGCATGCTGGTGGACCGCCTGCCGGCGCTCGACGTGCTCGACGATCTGATGTACAAGTCGATCGCGGTCGGCTTCGCGTTCTTCACGATCGCCACGATTCTCGGCGCGCTGTGGGCTGCGGAAGCCTGGGGCGGCTACTGGAGCTGGGACCCGAAGGAAACGTGGGCACTGATCGTCTGGCTGAACTACGCGGCGTGGCTGCACATGCGTCTGATGAAAGGGCTGCGTGGTGCGGTCGCGGCATGGTGGGCGCTGACTGGCCTGCTGGTGACCACCTTCGCGTTCCTTGGCGTCAACATGTTCCTGTCGGGCCTGCATAGCTACGGCAAGCTGTAAGATCCGCCGCTCCGGACCGACCAAGAACCGCCGTGTGCTTCGCACCGGCGGTTTTTTTATGGCTGGCGGAATATTCGTTGCGTCCAATGTGTTGGCCGAAGTAGTACCTGTGGATGACTGGACGGACGCCCGGACCGGCGATCATCAATATGGCCCCGTCAGACAGACTGACCGATGGGCCGGCAAGGAGCAGCACGATGTGGATCAAGCGAAGCGGCAGAATTCAACTTATCGGCGACGACATCGCGCGCAGCGAGATTACGCCGCGGCATGTTTTCGAGAATCGGCGGCGCGTGTTGCAGGCGGCGGGTGCGCTGGCGCTCGGCGGTCTGATCGGCGTCAATGGCGAGGCGCTGGCCGCCTACACATCGCCGGATTCGAAGGCGCAGAAGCTCGCAGCGAAAACCAACGCCGGCTTCGTCGCGCTGGACAAGATGACGCCGTACAAGGACATCACCACGTACAACAACTTCTACGAATTCGGCACCGACAAGGCCGATCCCTCTCATAGCGCCGGGACGTTGCGGCCGCATCCGTGGAAGGTGAGCGTCGAGGGGGAAATCAGGAATCCGAAGGTGTATGACATCGATGAGCTGCTCAAGCTCGCGCCGCTCGAGGAGCGTGTGTATCGGCTGCGCTGCGTCGAAGGGTGGTCGATGGTGATTCCGTGGATCGGCGTTCCGCTGTCGGAGTTGATCAAGCGCGTGCAACCCACCGGCAATGCCAAATACGTGCAGTTCGTCACGTTGGCCGATCCGTCGCAAATGGCGGGGCTTTCGACCCCTGTGCTCGACTGGCCGTATTCCGAAGGTCTGCGGATGGACGAAGCGATGAACCCGTTGACGCTGCTGACGATGGGGCTCTACGGTCAGGTGCTGCCCAATCAGAACGGCGCGCCGATCCGCGTCGTGGTGCCGTGGAAGTACGGTTTCAAGAGCGCGAAATCGCTGGTGAAGATCCGCTTTGTCGAGAAGCAGCCGCCCACGAGCTGGAACACGTATGCATCGAACGAGTATGGGTTTTACTCGAACGTGAACCCGAACGTCGACCATCCGCGCTGGAGTCAGGCAAGCGAACGGCGCATTGGCGAAGACGGCTTTTTCACGCCCAAACGCAAGACGCTGATGTTCAACGGCTATGGAGAGCAGGTCGCATCGCTGTATCAGGGCATGGACCTGAAGAAGAATTTCTGAGGCGCGACCATGGCTGCCGACATGCAACCTGTTACCCAGCCCGCCCGCCAGGCCGCACGCCAGACGGCGCGCACGCAAGCATCCGCATCGACGTCGGCGGTGAAGCGGTCCGCAAGTGGCGCGCGCTGGATCGTGCCGGCAAAGATCGCGGTGTTTGTCGCGGCATGGTATCCGCTCGCGCGCATCGTATTGTTCGGCATGACGGACCGACTCGGCGCAAATCCGATCGAGTTCATCACGCGCTCGACGGGGCTCTGGACGCTCGTCTTTCTCTGCATCACGTTGGCGGTCACGCCTTTGCGCCGAGTCACCGGCGTTGCTGCGTTGGTGCGCTTTCGGCGAATGCTCGGGCTCTACGCGTTCTTCTATGCAACGCTGCATTTCACCACTTATCTCTGGTTCGACAAGTGGTTCGACGTCGCGGCCATCGTCAAGGACATCGGCAAGCGGCCGTTCATCACCGTGGGCTTTGCCGCGTTCGTGTTGCTGATCGCATTGGCCGGGACGTCGCCGCGGGCGATGGCGCGCAAGCTCGGCCGGCGCTGGCAGACGTTGCATCGCGCAATCTATGCGATCGGGGCGCTGGCGATCCTGCACTTCTGGTGGATGAAGGCGGGCAAGCACGATCTGCTGTTGCCGAAAATTTACGGCGCGATCATGGTGGCGCTGCTGGGTTGGCGTTTGATCGTATGGCTGCGGGAGCGGAGGTCGAGGACGACGCGTTGACGACGCTGGTATGTGTTCGCAAGCGCGCTTCAAAAGTAAAGGCGATGCCGCAATGGCATCGCCTTTTTAACGTTGCGCGGCAGCTGACGTTTACGCTGGCAAGATCGTTTCGCCCGCAAACAGTTGCCTGACCTCTTCGCGTGCACGCACCACGTGTGCCTGTGTACCATCCACCATCACCTCGGCCGCACGTGGACGCGTGTTGTAGTTGGAGCTCATCACGAAGCCATAAGCGCCGGCGGAGCGGATCGCGAGCAGATCGCCCGGTTCGACCGCCAGCAGACGTTCGCGGCCGAGCCAGTCGCCGCTTTCGCACACCGGGCCGACCACGTCGTACACATGAGCCGGCAGGTTGCGCTCAACGACGGGGTCGATCGCGTGATACGCCTCGTACATCGCGGGGCGCGCGAGGTCGGTCATCGCCGCGTCGACGATAGCGAAATTCTTTTCCGCGCCCGGCTTCAGAAACTCGACACGCGTGAGCAGCACGCCCGCATTGCCGACCAGCGAGCGGCCCGGCTCGAAATACACTTCACGATGGCCGTGACCGCGCGCTTCGATACGATCGAGCACGGTACGCACGAACTCGCCGATCTCCGGCGGGGTTTCATCGTCGTAGGTGATGCCCAGACCGCCACCCACGTCGATGTGGCGAATCTTCACGCCGTCCTGTTCGATCTGCTCGACCAGCTCCAGCACTTTGTCGACCGCATCGAGATAAGGCGCGACTTCGGTGATCTGCGAGCCGATATGGCAGTCGATGCCGATCACGTCGAGATTCGCCATCGCGGCGGCCGCCTGATACGTGGCGCGTGCGTCTTCGAAGGCAACGCCAAACTTGTTCGACTTCAGACCGGTAGAGATATACGGATGCGTCTTTGCGTCGACGTCCGGATTCACGCGCAGCGACACGGGCGCCTTCTTGCCCATTTCGGCGGCCACCGCGTTCAGGCGGTCGAGCTCGGGAATCGATTCGACGTTGAAGCATTTGACGCCAGCCGCGAGCGCATCGCGCATTTCGTCCGCGTGCTTGCCGACGCCGGAAAACACCGTGTTTTCCGCTTTGCCGCCGGCCGCCAGCACGCGCGCCAGCTCACCGCCCGACACGATGTCGAAGCCGGCGCCGAGTCGCGCGAACACATTCAGCACGGCGAGATTGCTATTGGCCTTGACGGCCACGTGCACGCTCGCGCGACGGCCAACGCAAGCGCCTGCGTATGCGTTCCAGGCGTCGGTGAGCGCGGCGCGCGAATAGACGTACAGCGGCGTGCCGAACTGTTCGGCGAGGGAAACGGCGGACACGCCTTCGGCGTGCAATACGCCGTCGACGTAGTCAAATGCGGATCGAGTCATGCGAAAGTCTTATTGAGCGGGAGGGACGGCGGAGGCAGGTAGCGGGGCCGTGCCGCCGGATGCGGGCGGTGTGGCGAGTTCGGTTTCCGGTGCTAGCGAGAGCGGCGTGCCCGAGGTGTCCGGCACGCTGCTCGTGTCGGCAGCGTTGTCGGTGTCCGGTTTCGTCTGGTCCGGTGGCGTTTGCGTGCGCTGAGCGGGAGGGGCGGGCAGCGGTGGTACCGTGGGCAAATAGAGCGAACCGCGTTGCCCGCAGCCGGCCAGTGCACAACCTGCGAGAATGGCCAAAACCGCTACAATCGCGCGGCTGGGCGCCGCCGCGCGCATCCGAGTGACGACTCGCATGACTGTCCCTGAATAAATAATCGATGGAGTTTAGCATGTCCGATAATGATTACCTGACCCGCGCGGAAGCCGCGCTAGCCGCCATCGAACGCGGGCTCGACGACACCGACGCGGACATCGAAATCGAGCGCAGCGGCAACGTCCTGACCCTCGAATTCGAGAATCGCTCGAAGATCATCGTCAACCTTCAACCGCCGATGCGCGAGATCTGGATCGCTGCGAAAGCGGGTGGCTTTCACTTCCGGTTCGTCGATGGCGAATGGCGCGACACGCGCAGCGGCGCCGAGTTTTTCGCCGCGCTCTCGGAGTACGCGACGCAGCAGGCCGGCGAGCCGGTGCACTTCGAGGCTTGACGAGAGCCACGAAGCAACCGCCCAAAACAAAACCGCCGCGCTCGATGCGCGGCGGTTTTGTTTTTTCCAACGCACAACGTACGTTGGCAAGCCGTCAGTGGCCGCGGAACAGATTCATGATGTTCTGCTTCTCCTGCTCGCCGACCTGCTCGGGCGCGGCCGCTGATGGGCCGCTCGCCTCGGCATCCAGCGTCGCCTGACTGACGCCTACCGTTGCGACGAACCCGTGCCCCGGCGTGAAGCCGTCGAGATAAAGCTCCGAGCCGAGTTCGACCACGCCGTCGGGCATCGGCATCTTGTACTCCGGCACGCCTTTGAGTGCGCGTCCCATGTACTCGATCCATACCGGCAATGCGAGGCCGCCGCCGGTTTCCTTGTCGCCGAGACTGCGCGGATTGTCGTAGCCGATCCACGCGATGGCCGTCAACGTGTGTTGATAACCGGCGAACCACGCGTCGCGTGAATCGTTGGTCGTGCCCGTCTTGCCGGCGAGATCGGTACGTTTGAGCACGTTGCTCTTTGCGCCCGTGCCGCGTTGCGCGACGCTCTGCAGCAGGCTGTTCATCACGTATGCGTTGCGCGGCTCGATCGCGTACGGCGCGCTTTGCGCGGCGACCAGCGGCTGCGCATGCGCCACCACGACGCCGCGCTGATCGGTGACTTCGGCGATCAGGTATGGATTGATCCGGTAGCCGCCGTTGGCGAACACCGAAAACGCGCCTGCCATCTGCAACGGAGTGACGAGACCCGCGCCGAGTGCCATCGGCAGATAAGCCGGGTGACGGTCCGCGTCGAAGCCGAAGCGCGTGATGTACTGCTGCGCGTACTTCGTGCCGATCTGGTTCAGGATGCGAATCGACACCATGTTCTTCGACTTTTGCAGCGCGGTGCGCATGGTCATCGGACCGTCGAAACCGCCACCGTAGTTCTTTGGTTCCCACGCCTGCCCGCCGGTCTCGGCAGCGCTGAAAAAGAGCGGCGCGTCGTTGATCACGGTGGCCGGTCCGAGTCCCTTTTCGAGCGACGCCGAATAGATGAACGGCTTGAAGCTCGAGCCCGGCTGACGCCACGCCTGGGTCACGTGATTGAACTTGTTCTTGTTGAAGTCGAAGCCGCCGACCAGCGCACGAATCGCACCGTCGCGCGGGATCACCGAAATGAACGCGCCTTCCACTTGCGGCAATTGCGTGATCGACCAGTCGCCGTCGTCGTTCTTCGCGAGCCGGATGATCGCGCCGGGCCGCACGCGCTGATTGGGCTGGGCGCGCGCACTG
Source organism: Paraburkholderia ribeironis (assembly GCF_900019265.1). Lineage (GTDB taxonomy): Bacteria > Pseudomonadota > Gammaproteobacteria > Burkholderiales > Burkholderiaceae > Paraburkholderia > Paraburkholderia ribeironis. The sequence goes on along the minus strand of NZ_CYGX02000009.1, from coordinate 173,144 downwards.
AGCGCAAACTGCGCAAACCGCAGGCCATCGCCCTGGATGGTCGCGACATTGCCATCGATGAACGTAGCCTGCACCTGCTTCGGGCTCGCCGCGGTGACCACCGCGGCGATGATTTCGCCGTTGTCCGGATGCTCGAGCAACGCGTCGTCGATTTCCTGTTCGCGGTCCTGCGCATCGGCCGGCAGATCGATGAACGCCTCCGGCCCGCGATAGCCGTGGCGGCGTTCGTAGTCCATCAGACCCTTGCGCAGCGCCCGGTAGGCGACGTCCTGATCGGCCGAGTCGATCGTAGTCACGACGTTCAGGCCGCGCGTGTACGCTTCTTCGCGATACTGCGCGTACATGATCTGCCGCACCATTTCCGCGATGTACTCGGCGTGCACGCTGAACTCCTTGCCGGCACTCTTGACGACGAGCGCCTGCCTGCTTGCGTCGTCGTATTGCTGCTGAGTGATGTAGTGCAGTTCATACATGCGCTGCAGGATGTACTCCTGACGCACCTTCGCCCGCTTCGGATTGACCACCGGGTTGTATGCGGACGGCGCCTTCGGCAAGCCGGCCAGCATCGCCGATTCGGCCAGCGTCAGATCCTTCAGGTCCTTGCCGAAGTACACCCGCGCCGCGCTCGCGAAACCGTACGCGCGCTGACCGAGATAGATCTGATTCATGTACACCTCGAGAATCTGATCTTTGGTCAACTTCGACTCGATCTTGTAGGCGAGCAGCATCTCGTAGATCTTGCGCGTGTAGGTCTTCTCGCTCGATAGAAAGAAGTTGCGCGCCACCTGCATCGTGATCGTGCTGGCGCCTTGCGTCGCGTGGCCATTTGTCAGCGCCACGATGCCCGCGCGGGCAATGCCGGTGAGATCAACGCCGCCGTGATCGTAGAAGCGCGCGTCTTCGATGGCGAGGATCGCCTTCTTCAGGCTGTCGGGCACGTCCTGAATATGCACGATGTCACGCCGTTCCTCGCCGAATTCGCCGATCAGCACGTGGTCGGCCGTGTAGATGCGCAGCGGCACCTTGGGCCGGTAGTCGGTCAGCGCATCGAGCGACGGCAAGTTTGGCGTGGCGACCACCAGCGCGTAACCGAGCACCAGCGCCACGCACAGAATGCCCGCAATGATCAGACCGACAAAACCGAGGATGAGCGTCAGCCAGAGCGGACGTTTGCGCTTCTGAGGCGCAGGCGGCGGGGACGTAGGAGACGTGGATTGCATATGTACACCAAAAAACAGTCCCGCGATTATAGCCGCCTCGCTTTTCAGCTTTCGGCCTGCTTACGAACAGTGCTTGACGGGGCGGCGCACGCGGCGCGGCAATGACTTCACTGTAGCCCCTTTGATGCCGCGCAGGGCGCGTCGCGCGCAACGTTAGCCATTCGGCCGAGTGTCGCGCGACGCCGCGGCTCCGCACAATTCTCCCTTGTCACTCGCGTTCGAATGGTTCGTCGCGTGCGTCAGAGGGGAGGGCGTGATGGCATTCAAAAACTCATGGCTTCAAGCCATGCAATCAGGCCGGCAGCGGTTTGCCGCCGGCATCGATATCGGTTCGCAAAGCGTGCGTCTGGTCGTGTTGAGTCAGCGTTCGCGCGCACGCGGTGCGCTGCATCTCGAATACGCCAGCACCGTGCCGCTGGCCGCCGGCGCAATGGCCGGCACCGAGATCGCCGATCGGCAGGCGGTGGCGCGTGCGTTGCGCGACGCATTTGCCGGGCTGCCGCGAGCGTGCGCGACGCATGCGTTGCAATGCGCGATGGCGCTGCCCGCGTCGGCCACGTTGACCACCACGGTGCCGCTCGCGCGGCTTGCTGCGCAAAGCCATTGTGCGGAAGACGGTGGGTATGCGCTCGCCGGCCTCGCACCGGCGGTGCTGGGCGAGGCGGAGCGCATCGCCGGTCTCGAACGGCACGCGCTGGCCGTCGACTGGTTTGTCGATGAAGCGCCGTCGCCAGTGCGCTCGGTGACGATCGCCACTACCGCGCGCCAGCACCTCGAAGCGCGTATGGAGTGCGCGGCGACGGCCGGAATCTCACTGAGCGCCGTCGATGGAGAGCCGCATGCGGCGCTGCGCGCGATGCGCTACGCGGCAAGTCGCGAACTGGATCCGCACGAGCCGTATGCGGCGTTGTGGATCGGCACGGATGGAGTCTACGGATGGCACATCGTCGACGACAGCATTGCCGGCGAGATGCGTTATCCCGCGCCGGAGCACACCGATCTTGCCGATGCGTTGCGCGATCTCGTCCACGGTCCGGTGTTCGACTGCACGCTGGTGAGCGGCGAAGTCGATCTGCTCGACGGCGTGGGCTTCTCGCTTGCGGATATCGCGGACGTATTGGGCTGCACGGTGTTGCCGTTCGAATGCGCCGCGCTGGGCGGCCTCGTGCGACCGTTGAGCGATGCGTTGTTGCATGAGCCGGCCGGCGCGGTCGCATTCGGACTTGCGTTGCGTGGGGTGTTCGAATGATGCGCGACCTTTCGCTCTTGCACGCGGCCGGTTCACGGCCGTCGGATGCCGGGCGCGATGCGCGCTTCGTCTTGCCATGGCTCGGCGGCTTCAATCTGCTGCCCTACCGGCAGCGCAATGCACGGCTTGCACGCCGGCGCTGTGTGCGCCAATGGGTCGGCGCGGCGGTCGCTGGTGGTGTCGCTGTCCTGGTGTTGGCAGGATGGCAGGCATTCGGGAAGGCACGGCTCGACGCGCAGCGCGCGTCGATCGAACACACCCTCACGCAACTGACCGCGCCACTTGCAGAGCACGCGAAATTGCAGCGGGCGCAGGACGAGTCGCACAAACGCGCGGCGCGTGCGGCGAGCTTGTCCGAGCCACTCACGCATCTGCTCGATCTGCTCGAAGCGCTGAGCTTCGAACCTGGCGACGGCGTGGTGTTGCGGCAATTGCGCCAGCGTGAGCACGAGACGGAGTTGCTCGCGACGTCGCGTGGACATCTCGCGTCGGCCGAGTGGCTCAAACGATTGAGCGCGATTCGCGGCGTGAAGGGCGCGGAGATGAACGACCTGCATCGCTCGACGGCACGCGGCAGCGCGCCCGTGGACGAAAGCGTGATGGGCCCCGTCGAGTTCGGCGCGCGCCTGCGCTGGGACGACCCGGTGCCGAAAGCCGCCCACTCGGGCGTCGCCGCGGCGGCGCGTCCTGTGAAGTCCGAACCATCAAGGGGTGCGAAATGAGTACGATCTTTGTCGATGCAGGTGGCGCGACAGGCGCCCAACTTTTTCTTTCCGATTGCATGAAGCGGCTGCGCGTGCCGCTTCATGCATGGAGCCGGCGCCGCCGCTGGCTGGTCGCGTTGCTGATTGCAGCGCTGGTGTTTGGCCTTGGCGCGCATGGCTGGATCGTCGCCGATCTCGGCGGAGTCGAGGCGAGCCGTGCGGCCCTGGCGGCCAGCGCCCAACGTCTCGCGCAAGCGCGGCGCGCGCTCGCGCAATTGCCTGCGCTGCGCCGCGCAACTTCCGCGAGCCCGACCGTGCCTTCGGCGGCGCCGTGGAGTTCCGCGGACGATGTGCGCATCGTCTCCGAACTGGCCGCGCAGAATCGCGTCGCGTTGCTTGCGCTCGAACCGGGTGCGGCCAGCGGCGAGGGCGTCGAAAGCGTGCGTCCGTTGCAGCTCACCGCGCACACGGATTTCGTGCACCTGATGGCGTTTATGCGTGGGCTGTCGGATCTGCCGGTGCTGATCGTTCCCGTCGACGTGACGCTCAAGCATGACGCCGCGGCGCTGTCAGTGAGCGCCACGCTGCGCGTGTTTCGCGCTCTGCGGCCGGCTCCTTCGAATGACGCTGCGCACGCGTTCGACGACGCCAGCCTCGGCGCGGACGACGACGAAGACATCGTGTTCTTCGATCCGTTCTCGCTGCCGCAGATGCAGGCAGGCGACGACTCGCCCGACGTGTCGCTGCTGCGTCTGACCGGATTGCTGCGCGATCGCACGCGTGCGCTGGCGTTGCTCGATACGCCGGATGGCGCGACGACCGCCGTGCCCGGGCAGCAGTTGGGCGATGAGCGCGTGACGCGGCTCGACGCGCTCGGCATTACGCTAGCCAGAGGCGGCACGACGCGCACGCTGACGCTGACGGAGGCTTCCTGATGATGCGGGTGAAAACATTGATCCCGGCGGCCTCGCGCGGCGGCGCTCGCGCTTCGCGCGGGATCCGTGGGGTGTGGATGAGCCGCGCGTGCGCCGGTCTTTTTGTCAGCGCGGCGCTATGCGCAGGCATTGCTCGGGCTTCAACGCCACCGCTGCCAACGCTGCCGCCGCTGCCAGGCTCGATGCCGCTCGACGATCAGGTTGCGCCTGTCGACTCCCCGTACGATGCGGCGCCACTGCCGCGTGCGGTTGGCGCTGAAGGTGCCAGGGAAGTTGCCACTGAAGTGCCGAACCCGTTTCGCGATGATTCATCGGCAGATGCGGCCGTATTGCGAACGGCAGCGCCAGCAAACAACGTGTACCCGAACGACTTTGCGGCCGCGGCCGCGGGTTCCATGCCGCTGCCCAGGCAAGCGGCCGCGCCACCTGGCGACGATGCCGCCGGCGTCGCTGCGCTCGAAGGTCCACCGGTGCCGTTACCGCCGCGGCTGCGCCTCGGCGACGCGCCGAAAAGCGCCGCCGACGCCAGGCTGGCCGCCGACGACAAAGCGATCTCGCTGAACTTCCAGCGCGCCGAACTCGGTGCCGTGCTCAAAGCATTCGCCGAGTTCACGGGGCTGAACATCGTCGCGAGCGAAAGAGTGCGAGGCGCCGTTTCGCTGCGGCTCGACAAGGTGCCATGGCGCACCGCGTTCGATACCCTGCTCGACGTCAATAACCTGGCGATGGAGCGCCACGGCAACGTGATCTGGGTCGCGCCGGTGGCCGAGCTGGCTGCGCGCGAGCGGCAGCGCTTCGAAGCGCACGCGCGGGCCGCCGATCTGGAACCGCTCGCGAGCCGCACGTTCGAGCTGCACTACGCGCATGCCGAAGATGTGCGGCGCCTGCTGACCGGCTCGGGCACCCAGCGTGTGCTGTCCAAACGCGGCGCGGTCACCGCCGATCCGCGCACCAATCTGCTGTTCGTGACCGATCTCGCCGCGCGGCTCGAGCAGATTGCTGCGCTGCTCGCCGCTGTCGACCGGCCGACCCGCCAGGTGTTGATCGAAGCGCGTATCGTCGAGGGCGATCATGGGTTTTCGCGCAATCTCGGCGTGCGGCTCTCGCTCGCAGCCACGAGCACGGACGGGACCGCGAAAGGCCTGAGCGGCGGCGCGGACGGCACGGTCTACGATCTGTCGGCCCGGCCGATCGCCGGTTTCGACGCCGCCACCGCCGGGCTGACCTTGTTCGCGGCCGGCGCGACGCGGCTGCTGAACCTCGAGCTGAGCGCGCTCGAGGCCGAGGGGCACGGCAGAATCGTCTCGAGTCCGCGAGTCGTGACCGCGGACCGGATGAAGGCGGTGGTCGAGCAGGGCACCGAGCTGCCGTATCAGGCCAAGGTGGCGCAGGGTGTGTCGGGCGTGCAGTTTCGCCGGGCCACGCTCAAACTGGAGGTCGAGCCGCAGATCATGCCGGACGGCCGGGTGGTGCTGGACCTCGACGTCGCCAAGGACAGCGTCGGCGAACAGACCGACGCCGGGCCCGCGATCAACACCAAACACGTGCAAACACGCGTCGAAGTCGAGGATGGTGGTACGGTGTCGATCGGCGGGATCTACGCGACCGACGACCGGGACGATGTGACTCGGGTACCTGTCCTGGGCAAAATACCGGTTTTGGGCGCACTTTTCCGCAATCGGGCGCATCGCGACCAGCGCAGCGAACTGGCAGTTTTCATCACGCCGCGCGTGGTTCAGACGAACTAGAGGCATGCCGCCGCCGCTCGCCAGCGGCGGCGCGCAGACTCGACAAGGCAGCCGCTTTGCCAGTAAGCTGCGGCACGAAACATACCGGATTAGCCAGAGGACACCGTTGCAAGCGCGGGACGCACACGCCAACGTATTTTTTGTAGGGCTCATGGGGGCAGGGAAAACCACCGTGGGCCGGGCCATTGCGCGCCGTCTCGATCGCCCGTTCTTCGATTCCGACCATGAAATCGAGGCGCGCACGGGCGCGCGCATCCCGGTGATCTTCGAGCTGGAGGGCGAAGCAGGCTTCCGCGAGCGCGAGGCGAGCGTGATTGCCGAGCTCACCGGGCGCGACAATATCGTGCTGGCGACCGGCGGCGGCGCGGTGCTGCGGCCGGAAAATCGCGAAGCGCTGAAGAGTCGCGGAGTGGTGATCTATCTGCGCGCCAATCCTCACGATCTGTGGCTGCGAACCCGGCGCGATAAAAATCGCCCGCTGCTGCAGACAGAAGACCCCAAAGCGCGCCTCGAAGCGCTTTACGAAGTGCGTGACCCGCTTTATCGCGAGTGCGCGCATTTCGTGATTGAAACCGGCCGGCCTTCGGTCAACGGACTCGTCAACATGGTTCTGATGCAGCTCGAGATGGCCGGCGTCGCCACACATCCTGCGTCATAATGGACCGTATGATTACCGTCAACGTCGAATTGGGCGCGCGCGCCTACCCCATCCATATCGGTGCCGAGCTGATCGGCCAGACCGCGTTGTTTGCGCCGCACATCGCCGGCAGTTCGGTCACGATCGTCACGAATACCACGGTCGACCCGCTCTACGGCGACACGTTGCGCGCCGCGCTGGCGCCGCTCGGCAAACAGGTGTCGACAGTCGTTTTGCCGGACGGCGAAGCGCACAAGAACCTCGACACCCTCAACCTGATTTTCGACGCGCTGCTGCGCTCGCGCGCCGACCGCAAGACCACGCTGATCGCGCTCGGCGGCGGCGTGATCGGCGATATGACCGGTTTCGCCGCGGCCTGCTACATGCGTGGCGTGCCGTTCATTCAGGTGCCGACCACGTTGCTGTCGCAGGTGGATTCGTCGGTGGGCGGCAAGACGGGCATCAATCATCCGCTCGGCAAGAACATGATCGGCGCGTTCTACCAGCCGCAAGCGGTGATCGCCGACATCGGCGCGCTGCGCACGCTGCCCGCGCGTGAACTGGCGGCAGGCATTGCCGAGGTGATCAAGACCGGCGCGATCGCGGATGCGAACTTCTTCAGCTGGATCGAAGCCAATATCGACGCGTTGAATCGCTGCGAACCCGCGGCACTCGCCGAAGCGGTCAAACGTTCGTGCGAGATCAAGGCGTCCGTGGTGGCGCAGGACGAGCGCGAAGGCGGACTGCGTGCGATCCTCAACTTCGGCCACACCTTCGGCCATGCGATCGAAGCTGGTCTCGGCTACGGCGAGTGGCTGCACGGCGAGGCAGTCGGTTGCGGGATGGTGATGGCAGCGGACCTGTCCGTGCGCATGGGCTATCTCGACGAAGCGGCGCGCCGGCGTCTGGTCGAGGTGATCGTGGCAGCGCATTTGCCGACCCGCGCGCCTGCGCTCGGCGAAGCGCGTTACGTCGAGCTCATGCAAGTCGACAAGAAGGCGGAAGCCGGCGCGATCAAATTCATTCTGCTGAAGCGTTTCGGTGAGACGCTGATCACCCAGGCGCCCGACGCCGAGGTGCACGCCACGCTGGCCGCCGCCGTCTAGACACGACGGAGCATGCCAGCCGGGCATCACGCACCAGCGCCGCGAGGCGTCGCCCATGTTTCGGAGAACCCGGTGACTGACAGGTGCAGCGACGATGTAAAGCAAGACCCGGCGGCAGGCATCGCGGCGATCGCGGTGCCGACGCAAGAGGCACTCGAAGCGCATCTCGCGCCGTACGCGGCGCATTCCGCCCAGTCACGCGGGCGCCGCTACCCTGAAGCCGCGCCGAGCGCGCGTACCGAATTCCAGCGCGATCGCGACCGCATCGTCCATTCGACGGCGTTCCGCCGGCTCGAGTACAAGACCCAGGTGTTCGTGAATCACGAGGGCGACCTGTTTCGCACGCGCTTGACCCATAGTCTCGAGGTTGCGCAGATCGCGCGTTCAGTTTCGCGCAATCTGCGAGTCAACGAAGACCTTGTCGAAGCGATTTCGCTCGCGCACGATCTCGGCCATACGCCGTTCGGCCATGCCGGCCAGGACGCGTTGAACGAATGCATGCGCGAGCACGGCGGCTTCGAGCACAACCTGCAGAGCCTCGCGGTAGTCGACGATCTGGAGGAGCACTATGGCGCGTTCAATGGCCTGAACCTGTGCTTCGAAACGCGCGAGGGCATCCTCAAGCATTGCTCACGCGACAACGCACGGCGGCTCGGCGCGCTGGGCGAGCGCTTTCTCGAAGGATGGCAGCCGTCCATCGAAGCGCAGATCGCCAACGTCGCCGACGAGATCGCGTACAACAATCACGACGTTGACGACGGTTTGCGCTCGGGCTTGCTCACGGTCGAGCAGCTCGCCGAAGTGGAGTTATGGCAGACCCATTACGAAGCGGCGCGGCGCGACTTCCCGCAGATCGAAGGCCGCAGGCTGATCCACGAGACGGTGCGCCGCATCATCAATACGCTGATCGTCGATCTGATCGAGACGACCCAGCTGAATCTGCTCCAGTACGCGCCGACATCGCTGGACGCCGTGCGCACGGCGCCCCCGCTCGTCGCGCACAGCGCAGCGATCGCCGCGCAGGCCGCGACGCTCAAGCGCTTTCTGTTCAAGAACCTGTACCGGCACTACCGCGTGATGCGCATGGCCAACAAGGCACGCCGCGTTGTGGTCGGCCTGTTCGACGCGTTCACGGAAGATCCGCGGCTGCTGCCGCCTGGGTATCAAGCGGCGGACGAGACACAGCAGCCGCGCCTGATCGCCCATTACATCGCCGGCATGACCGATCGCTACGCGGTGAAGGAATACCAGCGGCTCTTCGTCATCGACGACAACTAGGCGGCGCGATGCGAGCGCGCGCCGGCGTCCGACGACGCGAGGCGCGTCCGGTCAGCGCAACCTCGTGCAACTCCGCGGCAACGCTTCAGCAACTCAGCGCAACCGAGACGCCAACAACGCCCCCGCGATCAATGCGACGCCGGCGACAATCGTGATCGTCTGCCATGGGTTTTCATGCACGTAGTCGTCAGCGTCTGTCATCGCGACTTCAGCGCGTTCGCGCATGGCTTCGCGGGTATCGTTCAGGCGGGCGCGCGCAGCGTCCAGTTGCTTGCGCAGTTTTCCGCGCAGCGCCACGGCATCCGCGTGGGTGCCGTCCGCCAGCGTCGATTCGAGTTCGGACATCAGCGTGCGCAATTCGCCTGCGATGTCTTCGGCCGCATGGCGGCTATGGCGAGCGATGCGCCGCGCACGGCGGCTCGTGCTGGTCCACGATTCGCCGAGGGCGTCTCTCGTGTTCGGAAGTGTTGTCATGGTCGCTCCGTCGATGACGTGAAAGGATCCCACGCGCGCTCACGCGCGGTCACGATGAACAGCATCGCGCCATGACGCAACGCGGGAAACACCCTGCAAACGCAACTTCGGTGCCAAACTCTCGCACCGTTCACCACGTGGCGCGAGCGCGGACATGTCAGCACATATTGCACGAGAGCGCCCGATTGCGGGTCAAATTTACAAATGCCGATGGCCGGCCGCCGCGTTGCCTGCTGTGTGCGTTGCGAATCCGCACCGGACCGCCAGGCGCGAAAAAAAACGCCGCCATCTGCTCGATGCCGGCGTTGTCCAAGCCCCGAAAATTCGACTACCCTAACTCAAGGGCCCCTAATTTTTTCGAGGCGTTAGAAACGGTAACCGATGTTGACGTAAGTCACGATCGGGTTCAGCTTGATCTTGGTTTGCGACTGCACGGTCAGCGTGCCGACCGGCGTGGTTGCAGCGGTGTTCAGCTTGGCCGTCGTGCTGAGCGGCAGGTACGAGATCGAGAGACCGGCGAACCAGTGCTGGTTGAACGCATACGTGAAACCGGCATTAAACACGGGCTCCCACGAACTATCCGTTGTGACGGTGGTCGGACCATGCAGAACGTTAGCCTGGAATGCGCTGTTGGTGATGTGCTCGTCCGTGAACCAGATACGGCTCACGCCGACGCCGAGATACGGACGGAAGGTGGCGGTCGGGGCATTGAAGTAATACTTGAACAGCAGAGTCGGGCTCCACTGTTTGGCCTGGCCGATCTTGCCGAATTGGTCGAGGCTGCCCGAGCCGTTCAGGTCGAAAGACGGCGGGTAGCCGATCACGAATTCGGCTGCGATGTGATCTGTGACGAAGTAGCCGGCGGTTATACCGATCGTGTCGGCCGAGCTGAGTGTTGCGCCGGTGTTCGCTTCTGTGATGTTGGTCGGACTGCCGCCAATGCTTGTTACTGTCAACGGGTCGCTACTCGATTGAGGCGCAAGATGGAACCAGCCCGTCGTGACGAAAAAGGTGCCGGCCGATTGCGCGTGTGCTGCCGTTGTCATGCAGACTAGCGCCGCGATCCCCGTTACGGCCTGTTTTAATTTCATATGTGCTCCTCCAAAAAAGGCCCGCTCATTATGACGAGAACGTTTGAAACAAACCATACGCGGTGGTTAGAGCTTTCTCCCTAAGCGCCGCGCGGTTTCTGGCTTGGCCGCGCCGCGCCGAACCTCCGGCGCATGCGGCTCTTCGGACCTTCGGGTATGTACCAACGCGACTATCGGATACTTCAGCATGGCACGGCTTGCACGTCTTTATGTCCCTGACCAGCCGCAGCACGTCATCCTTCGCGGGCTCGATCAGCAGCCCGCCTTCGTCGACGACCAGGACTACGAACTCTTCATTGACTGCCTGAAGGCGGCTTCGCGCGATCATCACCTGTCGATTCACGCGTATGCGTTGATGCCGGGCGCCGTGCAACTGCTCGTCACGCCAACCGAGGAGTCGAGCCTGCCGAAAGCGATGCAGGCGGTGGGGCGTCGCTATGTGGCGCATTTCAATCGGCGCTACGCGCGCCGCGGCACGCTGTGGGAAGGCCGCTACCGGGCCACGGTGATCGAAGGCGAGCGCTACTTCCTGCTGGCGAGCCGCGTCGTCGAGATGTGTCCGGTGCGCGCGCAGCTGGTCAGCGCGCCGGAAGACTATCGCTGGTCGAGCTACCGTCATCACATCGGCCTGACGCTCGACAGCCTGATCACCGACCATCCGTTGTACTGGTCGCTCGGCAATACGCCGTTCGAGCGACAGCGGGCGTACCGTGAACTGTGCGAGCAGCCGCTCGACGAACGCGAAGCCAGCCAGCTTCAGCAAGCGACGCTGAAAGGCTGGGTTCTGGGCAGCGACACGTACCGGGAATGGGCGGCGCGGGCGGCCAACCGGCGTGTTTCGCCGCTGCCGCGCGGGCGGCCGCGCAAGGTGCGTGAGACGCCGCATACCCAATAAAGCGTTTTGCATCAAAGGGCTGCAAGGAAACGGCATCGTGTATGCCGTTTTCTTTTGCCCCATTATGATATGGCACCAATATAAATAGATCGCAATGCACCAATTTGATAATTGGGGATCGATCATCACGTTTTATTTGCTATTCCTTTGATTCGTCGCGTATATTCCGAATTCCGGCGCTTTTAGGCACGCATGCCGCCCTGCGTAAAGCGCGCCGTCGTGGTTGCACTGCAAACCGCGGCACTAGAAAAACGGTTTAACGGCCTGTCCGGCCCCTCACAGACGGTGTCCCCATGAACGACCACCAGCAACCGACTCACCCGGTTCCCGCCGCGCAAGGTCTGTACGACCCGCAAAACGAACATGACGCCTGCGGCGTCGGCTTCGTCGCCCACATCAAGGGCCAGAAAAGCCACGAGATCATCGAGCAAGGCCTGAAGATTCTCGAAAATCTCGACCACCGGGGCGCCGTCGGCGCCGATCCGCTGATGGGTGACGGTGCGGGCATCCTGATCCAGATCCCGGACGGTTTCTATCGTGAGGAAATGGCCAAACAGGGCGTAACGCTGCCGCCGCACGGCGAGTACGGCGTCGGCATGGTGTTCCTGCCGAAGGAGCATGCGTCGCGCCTCGCTTGCGAACAGGAGCTCGAGCGTACGGTGAAGGCCGAAGGCCAGGTCGTGCTGGGCTGGCGCGACGTGCCAGTCGACCACACCATGCCGATTTCGCCCACCGTCAAGGCGAGCGAGCCGCTGATCCGCCAGATTTTCATCGGCCGCGGCAAGGACATCATGGTGACCGACGCGCTCGAGCGGAAGCTGTACGTGATCCGCAAGACCGCGAGCCACCGCATCCAGGCGCTCAAGCTCAAGCACGGCAAGGAATACTTCGTGCCGTCCATGTCGGCGCGCACGGTTGTCTACAAGGGCCTGCTGCTGGCCGGCCAGGTCGGCGTGTATTACCGCGACCTGCAGGACGAGCGCACCGTCTCGGCGCTGGCGCTGGTGCACCAGCGCTTCTCGACCAACACGTTCCCGGCGTGGGAACTGGCTCACCCGTACCGGATGATCGCCCACAACGGCGAAATCAACACGGTGAAGGGCAACGTCAACTGGCTGAACGCCCGTACCGGCGCGATCGCGAGCCACGTGCTCGGCGACGATCTGCCGAAACTGTGGCCGCTGATCTATCCGGGCCAATCGGACACCGCGTCGTTCGACAACTGCCTCGAACTGCTGGTGATGGCCGGCTACCCGCTCGTCCACGCGATGATGATGATGATCCCGGAAGCCTGGGAACAGCACACGCTGATGGACGACAACCGCCGCGCGTTCTACGAGTACCACGCCGCGATGATGGAGCCGTGGGACGGCCCCGCTGCGATCGCCTTCACCGACGGCCGCCAGATCGGCGCGACGCTCGACCGTAACGGTCTGCGTCCGGCGCGCTACATCGTCACCGACGACGACCTGGTCATCATGGCGTCGGAAGCCGGCACGCTGCCGATTCCCGAGTCGAAGATCGTCAAGAAGTGGCGCCTGCAGCCGGGCAAGATGTTCCTGATCGACATGGAGCATGGCCGCATCATCGACGACAAGGAACTGAAGGACAACCTGGCGAACGCCAAGCCGTACAAGAGCTGGATCGACGCCGTGCGCATCAAGCTCGACGAAATCGAGGCGAAGGCCGAGGACGTCGCGACGGAACGCCGCGAAGCCGCTGCCTTGCTGGATCGCCAGCAGGCGTTCGGCTACACGCAGGAAGACCTCAAGTTCCTGATGGCGCCGATGGCGCAAGCCGGCGAAGAAGCCGTCGGCTCGATGGGCAACGACTCGCCGCTGGCGGTCATGTCCAACAAGAACAAGACGCTGTACCACTACTTCAAGCAGCTGTTCGCGCAGGTGACGAACCCGCCGATCGACCCGATCCGCGAAAACATGGTGATGTCGCTGGTGTCGTTCATCGGCCCGAAGCCGAACCTGCTGGACACCAACAACATCAACCCGCCGATGCGTCTCGAAGTGTCGCAGCCGGTGCTCGACTTCAAGGACATCGCGAAGATCCGCGCGATCGATCAGTACACCGGCGGCAAGTTCAGCTCGTACGAGCTGAACATCTGCTACCCGGTGGCCTGGGGCAAGGAAGGCATTGAAGCGCGTCTCGCGTCGCTGTGCGCGGAAGCCGTCGATGCGGTCAAGTCCGGCTACAACATGCTGATCGTGTCGGACCGCAAGACCGACCGCGACAACGTCGCGATTCCGGCGCTGCTCGCCACCGCCGCGATCCACACGCACCTCGTGCAGCAGGGCCTGCGCACGAGCACGGGTCTGGTCGTCGAAACCGGCTCGGCGCGTGAAACGCACCACTTCGCGCTGCTCGCGGGCTATGGCGCGGAAGCCGTGCACCCGTACCTCGCGATGGAAACGCTCGGCCAGCTCGCGGCCGGCCTGAAGGGCGACCTGTCGGCGGAGAAGGCGGTCTACAACTTCACCAAGGCAGTCGGCAAGGGCCTGCAGAAGGTCATGTCGAAGATGGGCATTTCGACCTATATGTCGTACACCGGCGCGCAGATTTTCGAAGCGGTCGGTCTGGCTGAAAGTCTCGTGGCGAAGTACTTCCACGGCACCTCGTCGAAGGTCGGCGGCATTGGTCTGTTCGACGTCGCGGAAGAAGCGATCCGTCTGCATCGCGACGCGTTCGGCGAGAACCCGGTCCTCGCGAACATGCTCGACGCGGGCGGCGAGTACGCGTATCGCGTGCGCGGCGAAGAACACATGTGGACGCCGGATGCGATCGCCAAGCTGCAACACTCGGCGCGCAGCAACTCGTATCAGACGTACAAGGAATACGCGCATCTGATCAACGATCAGACCAAGCGTCACATGACGTTCCGCGGCCTGTTCGAATTCAAGTTCGATCCGACCAAGGCGATCCCGCTCGACGAAGTCGAATCGGCGAAGGAAATCGTCAAGCGTTTCGCCACCGGCGCGATGTCGTTGGGCTCGATCAGCACGGAAGCGCACGCCACACTGGCGGTCGCGATGAACCGCATCGGCGGCAAGTCGAACACCGGCGAAGGCGGCGAGGACGCAAACCGTTACCGCAACGAACTGCGCGGCATTCCGATCAGGAACGGCGACACGATGAAGAGCGTGATCGGCGACGAAGTGATCGTCGACATTCCGCTGAAGGACGGCGATTCGCTGCGTTCGCGCATCAAGCAGGTGGCGTCGGGCCGTTTCGGCGTGACGGCGGAATACCTCGCGTCCGCTGATCAGATCCAGATCAAGATGGCGCAGGGCGCGAAGCCGGGCGAAGGCGGTCAGTTGCCTGGGCACAAGGTGTCGGACTACATCGGCAAGCTGCGTTACTCGGTGCCGGGCGTCGGTCTGATCTCGCCGCCGCCGCACCATGACATCTACTCGATCGAAGATCTGGCGCAGCTGATTCACGACCTGAAGAACGTCAACGCGTCGTCGAGCATCTCGGTGAAGCTGGTGTCGGAGTCGGGCGTCGGCACGGTGGCCGCGGGCGTCGCGAAGGCGAAGGCCGATCACGTCGTGATCGCCGGCCATGACGGCGGCACGGGCGCGTCGCCGCTGTCGTCGATCAAGCATGCGGGCACGCCGTGGGAGTTGGGTCTCGCGGAAACGCAGCAAACCCTGGTGCTGAACCAGTTGCGCGGTCGCATCCGCGTGCAGGCCGACGGTCAGATGAAGACCGGCCGCGACGTCGTGATCGGCGCGCTGCTCGGCGCGGATGAGTTCGGCTTCGCGACGGCGCCGCTCGTCGTCGAAGGCTGCATCATGATGCGCAAGTGCCATCTGAACACCTGCCCGGTCGGCGTCGCGACGCAAGATCCGGTGCTGCGTGCGAAGTTCCAGGGGCAGCCGGAGCACGTCGTGAACTTCTTCTTCTTCGTTGCGGAAGAAGCGCGCGAGATCATGGCGCAACTGGGTATCCGCAAGTTCGACGAGCTGATCGGCCACGCCGAACTGCTCGACATGAAGAAGGGCATCGAGCACTGGAAGGCGAAGGGTCTGGACTTCTCGCGCGTGTTCTATCAGCCGCAAGTGCCGGCTGAAGTGGCGCGCAAGCACGTCGACGTGCAGGACCACGGTCTGGACCGCGCACTCGACCACACGTTGATCGAGAAGGCGAAGGCCGCGATCGAGAAGGGCGAGCACGTCTCGTTCATCCAGCCGGTGCGCAACGTGAACCGTACGGTCGGCGCCATGCTGTCCGGCACGATCGCGAAGAAGTACGGCCACGACGGCCTGGCCGACGACGCGGTGCACATCCAGTTGAAGGGCACCGCGGGTCAGAGCTTCGGCGCGTTCCTCGCGAAGGGTGTCACGCTGGATCTGGTCGGCGACGGCAACGACTACGTCGGCAAGGGCCTGTCGGGCGGGCGCATCATCATCCGTCCGACCAACGATTTCCGTGGCAAGTCGGAAGAGAACATCATCTGCGGCAACACGGTGATGTACGGCGCGATCGAAGGCGAAGCATTCTTCCGCGGCGTCGCGGGCGAGCGTTTCTGCGTGCGTAACTCGGGCGCGACGGCGGTCGTCGAAGGCACGGGCGATCACGGTTGCGAATATATGACGGGCGGCACGGTGGTCGTGCTCGGCGAAACGGGCCGCAACTTCGCGGCCGGCATGTCGGGGGGCGTCGCGTATTTGTTCGATCCGGACGGCACGTTCGCGAGCAAGTGCAACAAGTCGATGGTCGCGCTCGAACCGGTCTTGCAACAGGCCGAGCAGGAGCGCACGGTCGACAAGGGCCTGTGGCATACCGCAACGACTGACGAAGCGCTGCTCAAGGGACTCATCGAGCGTCACTTCCAGTTCACCGGTTCGCCGCGCGCCAAGGCGCTGCTCGAAAACTGGGATGCATCGCGCCGTCAATTCGTGAAGGTGTTCCCGACCGAATACAAGCGCGCGCTCGGCGAACTGGCCGCGAAGAAGGCGAACAAGGAAGTGCTCGCCGCCTGACGGACCGGGTCGCGCAACCTGCAGACGCCACATTTAGCCGTACCCGCCGCTCTTCGATGATTCGACCCGCGGCGGGTGTAGATCACCCCACCTGAAACAGATAGAGAAGAGAACCACATGGGCAAGGCAACCGGTTTTCTCGAGTTCGAGCGCCGCCACGAGGCGTATGAAGCTCCGCTCACGCGTGTGAAGCACTACAAGGAATTCGTCGCCGCGCTGACCGACGACGAAGCGAAGATTCAAGGCGCACGCTGCATGGACTGCGGCATTCCGTTTTGCAACAACGGCTGCCCGGTCAACAACATCATCCCGGACTTCAACGACCTGGTGTTCCATCAGGACTGGAAGAATGCGATCGAAGTGCTGCACTCGACCAACAACTTCCCCGAATTCACTGGCCGTATTTGTCCGGCACCGTGCGAAGCGGCGTGCACGCTCGGCATCAACGACGACCCGGTCGGCATCAAGTCGATCGAGCACGCGATCATCGACAAAGCCTGGGCCGAAGGCTGGGTTGCGCCGCAGCTGCCGAAGCACAAGACCGGCAAGAAGATTGCCGTGGTCGGCTCCGGCCCTGCCGGTCTGGCCGTCGCGCAGCAGCTCGCGCGTGCGGGGCACGACGTCACTGTGTTCGAGAAGAATGACCGCATCGGCGGCTTGTTGCGTTATGGCATCCCTGACTTCAAGCTGGAAAAGTGGCTGATCGATCGCCGCATGCGCCAGATGGAAGCCGAAGGCGTGACGTTCCGTGCCAACGTGTTCATCGGCAAGCCGGACTCGTTGCCGGAGCACATCGGCAACACGGCGAAGGAAACCATCACGCCGGCCGAACTGAAAGAACAGTTCGACGCGATCGTGATTGCCGGCGGTTCCGAAATGCCGCGCGATCTGCCGGTGCCGGGCCGTGAGCTGCAGGGCGTGCACTACGCGATGGAATTTCTGCCGCAACAGAACAAGGTCAACGCTGGCGACAAGGTCACGAACCAGTTGCTCGCCAAGGGCAAACACGTGGTCGTGATCGGCGGCGGCGATACGGGTTCGGACTGTGTCGGTACGTCGAATCGTCACGGCGCGAAGAGCGTCACGCAGTTCGAACTGTTGCCGCAACCGCCGGAAGAAGAGAACAAGCCGCTCGTGTGGCCGTACTGGCCGATCAAGCTGCGCACGTCGTCGTCGCATGACGAAGGCTGCGAGCGTGATTGGGCGGTCGCTACCAAGCGCCTCGAAGGCAAGAATGGCAAGGTCGAAAAGCTGATCGCTGCGCGCGTCGAATGGAAGGACGGCAAGATGCATGAAGTGCCGAACTCCGAATTTGAAATGAAGGCCGATCTGGTGCTGCTCGCGATGGGCTTCACGCAGCCGGTGTCGCCGGTGCTCGAAGCATTCGGCGTCGACAAGGATGCGCGCGGCAACGTGCGGGCGTCGACCGAAGGTGACAAGGCGTACTACACGTCGGTGGACAAGGTGTTCACCGCGGGCGACATGCGTCGCGGCCAGTCGCTGGTGGTGTGGGCGATTCGTGAAGGCCGTCAGTGCGCGCGTTCGGTCGATGCGTTCCTGATGGGGCATTCGGACCTGCCGCGCTAAACGTCTTTGGGTCGGTTTCGTCGCTGTGAAGCGGAGGCCGGCCACTGCTTGCAGGAAGAGGTGGAGACGACAATGTGCCGTTCAACGGCATATCAAGCGGTACATCAAAGCGGTAAAAAACGGAAGCCGGGCCACCTGAGAGGGTGGACCCGGCTTTTTAACGTCGGCGGCGTGATGAACGCGACGCGCCAAGCGCTGGCGACGCCGATGACGCCGCCATCAGGAACGATCGTTTTCATGTGGGTGGCGGCGAATCAGGCGACACAGCGGGCTGCGCCGAGCACCTTGCCTTTGGTTTCGGGCAGCCCCAACGCGGCGACGATCACGAGCAGATGGTCCGAGCCGGCGTAAATCGTCCGGTGCTTGCGCCCGGTCAGCCCGTTGAACCATTGGGGAGAAGACATGTTTTGTTGTGATCTCCAGGTCTTTCTGCCTGCCGGGGCTCGATGGAAGGTGTTTGTACTCTACAGGGATGCGGCGTTGTGTGGCCAGTTGTGGTTAAAAATGGCAGATGTCAGTAATAGTCGATAAGAGACGCCAGCCACTGGAAATCTGACCGGAAACAAGCCGGCGCGGCGGCGTTGAACGATAATCCCGCCGTCAGTACGCGAGCGCGGACCATGTGTTGCCTTACGAACTACTACTGCGTAATGCAAAAGTTATTTGTCACCGTTAAACTGCGCGCGCAGCCCCTTTGCTGCGAACAACCTTCTCACGCCCGCGCCAGCCACGCCGAATGCTTGCAACCGCGAAAAACTGCCCGCCATCCCGCCGCTTTGCGAGCACGACAGTGCGGGAAGGTCAGCGCGCGCTCAACCCATCGTCCGCGTCGCGGCGCAGCTTTCTGAAGGGCTCGGCGAGCGCCGTGCTGGTCTCCGGACTGGGCAGCGGGCTGCTCTCCGCATGCGGCGGCGGTCTCGACGGCACAGACCTGCCTGACACTCCGCGCCTCGCGTCGGTCAGCAATTTCCGCGATCTGGCGGGCGTCGGCGCCGGCTACCTGACCGTCGACGCGAAACGGGTCCGCCGCGGTGTCTTCTATCGCGCGAATGCGCTGACGCTCAGCACCGCTGACGAAGCAACGCTCGGTCAACTGGGCATTGCGTCGGTCTACGATCTGCGCACCCCCGGCGAGATTGAACGTAGCGCCGACGTACTGGCGGGCGGCGCGAGTGTGCAGACGCTCAACGTGCTTGGCACCAGCGATTTCGTCACGCCCGCGCTGGATACGGCCGCCGCCGCCGTCGCATTCATGGAATCGCAGGCGCGCGCTTATGTGAACGGCGGCGCGCAGCGTGCCGCGTACGGCGAGCTGCTGACGGATCTGGCCAATAGCACCGGTGTGCAACTGTTTCACTCGAACGCGGGCAAGGATCGCGCAGGCTGGGTCGCGGCACTGTTGCTCAGCATCGCCAACGTTCCGCTCGACGTGATCATGCAGGACTATCTGTTGAGTAACACCTACCTGATCCAGTCGATCAACGCGCAAATCGAAACGCTGCGCGCGCAGGACGGCGACGCGGTGGTCACCATCGAGACGCCGTTGCTGGAGGTTCAGGAAAGTTATCTGCAAGCCGGCTTCGACCAGGTGCAGGCGAGCTACGGCACGATGGAGCGGTATCTGACGCGCGGCCTCGGCATGTCGCAAACGACGATCGACACATTGCGCAGCCGGCTCGTGAGCTGAGCCGCGCCGAAGCATTGGGCAAAAAAAAGTCCGCCCCAGGTGACCGGGCGGACAGAGAAGGGCGGCATCGAGGTTGCCGGGTGTGACTATACGGCAGCTGCCAGCGCGGCAATCCATCCAGTAAGGGCGCGTAAGTGCGCACGCCGCCGGCCGATTCGCCCGCCGTTTTGCGCTCCGATTTGTGCTCTGTTATGTCGATGCCGCGACAACCGGCAATTCGATCAGCACTTCCAACCCGCCTTGCGCATGATTGCGCACATGACAGCGTCCGCCGCGATCGTGCGCGAGCCGCGCGACGATCGCGAGGCCGAGGCCGCAATGGCCTTCGCCGCCGCGGGCGGCATCGAGCCGGACGAACGGTTTCATCGCGGCGGCGATGCGGTCGTCGGGAATCCCGGGACCGCGGTCGCGCACGCTGATGACCCAGTGCCGGTCATTGCGCGCGGTGCGGATGTCCACCGGCGGCGCACCGTGTTCGAGCGCGTTGTCGACGAGGTTCGTCACGAGCCGGTCGAGCAGCGTGCGCGGCAGCGTGAACGACGGGCCGGCGCACAGATCGAGCGTGAACAGGGGCGCGTCGGCGCTGTCGCCGGCGGAAAACTGTTCCTGCAGAAATTCGTCGACTTCGACGGGCGGTCCAGCGTCGGCGGAGCGGCCCGCGAATTCGAGGAACTGCTGGACGATGTTGGTGAGCGAGTCGACGTCGCGGATCAGGCCGGCGCGCTCGCTCTCGGCCACCAGCACGCTGGCGCGCAGCTTGAGCCGCGTGAGCGGCGCTTTCAGATCGTGCGCGACGCCGGCGAGCATCACGGCCTGGTCGTCGCCCGCTTCGTTCAGGCGCCGCATCATGTCGTTGAACGAACCAATCAGATCGCGCAGCTCGCGCGGACCTTGCACGGTGACGGGTTCCGGCCGGCCGCCTGAACCAAACTCGCGGGCGGCGTCGGCGACGCGCGACAGGGGCCGCTGCATCTGCCAGACCGCGAATAGCGACAGGATCAGCGCAGCGAGCAGCATCGATACGGTTTCGACGAGAAAGCGCGGGCGCGGCGGTACGTCGACCGGCACGACCACCCAGTTCGATTTGCCGGGGAACAGTACCCACAGCTGCGGCGGCCGCACGTCGTCGACGGCGATCTGCGTGCCGGGCGGTAGATTTTGCTGCAATTGTCGGCTCAGGTCGGCCAGCGGACCACGCATGGGCGGACGCAGATGTACGCTTGCCGGCATGTTCCAGGTGGGCACCAGATGCACGCGCAGCGCGGGCGCAAGCGCGGCGCCCTTCATCGGCTCGCCGTTGATGGCCTGCAGCACCAGCAGAATGCCGCGTGCGAAGCCGTCGATTTCATGGCGCGGCGGTTGCATCACCACCAGCACGTACCAGCCGGCCTGTATCGCGAACAACACCGCCGCCGACAGCAACGCCATTCTGCCGAACAGCGTGTTCAGCGGATTTTTCATGCGCTTGGGGCGGCCTCGTCGTCGAAGGGCGCACCGTCGGCGTCGGGCACGAACACGTAGCCTTTGCCGCGCACCGTCTGCACGTAGCACGGATTGGACGGATCTTCTTCGATCACGCGGCGCAGTCGCCAGATCGGCACGTCGAGACTGCGGTCGCGGAAGGCGAGGTTGTCGCGATGCACGAGGTCGTGAATCAGCACGCGCGACAGCACCTTGTACGGATTGTTGACGAAGATTTTCAGGAGAGCGAATTCGCTGTCGCGCAACGGCAGCTTCGTATCGTCGCGCGATAGCGAACGGGTTGCGAAGTCGAGTTCGAACGGACCGAAGCGATACCGCTTGCGCGCTTCCGGCGCGCTGGTGGTGGGCGGCCCGCGACGGCGCAACACGGTATGGATGCGCGCGAGCAATTCGCGCGGATCGAACGGCTTGGTCAGATAGTCGTCTGCGCCGAGCGAGAGCCCGACGATGCGGTCGGCCACCGTGCCGCGTGCGGTCACGAAGATCACGGGAATGTCGTCGCCGGCGGCGCGCAGCGCGGTGAGCGCGCGCAGGCCGTCGGTGTTCGGCATCATGATGTCGAGCACGACGACCGACGGCCGTTCACGTTCGAGCCGGCGCTGGAGGTGGGTGCCGTCGTGCAGCACGGACGCGTCAAAGCCGTTCGATTGCAGAAACTTGCAAAGCAGATCGCGTACGACCGGATCGTCGTCGACGATAAGGACCTGTGGATTCATGGCGAAATTCTAGACTGGCGCGTGCAACGCGCGGCCGACTCTTTTCTTACCAATGCTTACGATGCGCCGCGCCGTCGTGGCCGACCTGCGTGGCAGGCCCGCCACCAAGGCTTGGCAGCATATCCCGGCACGGCGGCCTCGGGCAACGCGCGCCATCGCACCGGGTAAGTTTAGCCTTGCCGACATTGCGCCGGTGAAAGAATTCTCACGCAATCGCAACCGGACGCAACGCCTCGGAACGGCTCGTAAGAACCGCCGGAAAGCGCGCTTTTCTTCGTGCATCGCGAGGCCAGGCGCGGCGGGATGATTCGTCGTGCAGTACGTTGCGCCGGCTGCCGGGACCGCCTCGATGAATTGGCTCACGGCACGCGGCGTGAATTTGAAAACCTGGCACCCTGCGAGGCTCACGATGACCATCCACAGCAACCTCAGTTCGACCCGCTTTCCGCTGGCATCCGCGCCGGCGACGGAAAAACCCGCTGCCGCAAACAGCTCGGACGCGCTTGCACGGTTACAGCAGGCCACGACGCACACACAGCCGTCGCCGCCTGCCGGGCTCGTCGGGCATAACGTCAACACGACGGCTTGAGCCAACGAGGCGCGTGTGTCGATTCCGAGCATTCCTGATTGTTTCCTGCGTATCGTTGCGCGTTTGACGCTGGGCGCGGCGCTGCTGCCGCTCGGCGGCTGTGCCGTCGCTCGGCGGCTGTGCCGTCGCTCGGCGGCTGTGCCGTCGCCGCGCTGCCGTGCCGGCTGACTTCGGCCACGCTGAAAATCATCCCGGTCGTCGGCCATGCCGCGGCCACGCCGTTCGATATGTGCGCCTCTGCCATCGACTGAACCATGACTCTCAAACGGATTGTCTGTGCATTGGCGCTGCTGGGCAGCATCTTTTCGCTGGCTGCCGGGGCGCAGCCCGTCGCACGCGAAGCGAAGCCGGCCAGCGCCGCGTCGAACAACACATCGGCCGATGCGCGGCGGCGCTCGCCGGACGCGCCATTCGCGTTTCGCGGCGTGGCACTCGGCATCACGCTCGACGAATTCCGCTCGGGCTCGGCCGTGCGGGCGACGCCAATCGGCAGCGTACCCGTCTGCGAAACCGACGTGCAGGCGGGCGCGCTCGGCATGCGGCTGAAATCGCACCAGAGCCTGACCGTGGCATGCCGCTGGGCGCACCGCGAGGATGACCGCTGGGCGGTTTCGCAAGCGGTCGTCGACGGCACGCCCGCGCTGGAGCACGTGCTGCGCTTCGCGCGGACCGACGCGCAAAGCGCGTTGTGTCTGTACGAGATGTCTTTCGTGATCGACGAGGTCACCGCCGAGGACTTGCGCGACGCGCTCGAAGAGCGCTACGGCGCGCCGCGTCTCGCGACGAAAAACGTCTCGTCGTCGGGTGCGATGCCGATGTATGTGTGGGAAAACGCGGTGAGCTCGATCACGTTGTGCTTTCTGCCCGGCACCCGCAATGGCACGCTCACGTACCTGCTGAAGGGCTCGGACGCCTGGGTGAAGTCGGTCGTGCGGCAATGGCAGGCGAGTGAAGCCGAGGCGGGATGATGAGTACTCCTGACATCAAATCATCCCGCGAGGGACTACCGATGAGCGCGCTACGTTTCACCACTGCGCTCGGTACCGCGGCGTGTCTCGCGGCTTGCGCGAGTCATCAGCAGCCGCCGCTCGCGTCGGCGCCGCTGAACGTCAATACGCAGGGCGCCATCTATCAGGCGGGCACGCTGTTGCTGCTTTATGAAACGCCGCGTGCCCAACATATCGGCGACGTTTTGACCATCCGCCTCGCGGAATCGTATAGCGGCAACAATAGCTCGACCGCGTCGGCGAGCCGCGCGAGCAGCATCACCGCCGACGCCGCCGACAAGTCGACCAACGCCGCCGCGCGGCTCGCGCGACTGTTCAATATCGGCTCGGCGAGTACCGACTACAAAGGCCAGGGCAATCTTACCGACGTCAGCGGCATGACGGGCACGCTCGCCGTCACCGTGATCGGCACCATGTCGACCGGCAACCTCGTAGTGTCGGGCGAGAAGGTGATCGCGATGAGCGGCAACCGCGACCGCTTGCGCCTGTCGGGCATCGTCAATCCTAAGGATATCGAAGCAGGCAATTATGTGGCGTCCAGCAAGGTCGCGAACGCGCGTATCGAACAGGCCGGTGTGGGCATGGTGTCCGACGCCACCACGATGGGCTGGCTGCAGCGAATGTTCCTGAGCGTGCTGACCTTCTGAAGCCGGCGTGCAAGTTGGGCGATGCTTGTCGCCGGTTGCGCTGCCAGTTGCGCTGCCAGTTGCGCTGCCAGTTGCGCTGCCAGTTGCGCCGCCAGTTGCGCCGCCGGTTGCGCCGTGCGATTGTGCGTCGTCCGCTGTGTTACGCGAGCGGCGGCACACTCCGTTCAGCGGCGCCGATCTCGCCGTCCGGCACGAACACATAGCCGCGGCCCCACACAGTTTGCACATAACGCGGCTCGGACGGATCGACTTCGATCAACCGGCGCAAGCGCCAGATCGATACGTCGAGGCTGCGATTGCGATGCGCCTCGCTATTGCCGTGCAGTTTCTCCAGCAACTGCGTGCGTGTGAGCACGGTCATCGCGTGGGTGACGAACACCTTGAGCATGGCGAATTCGCTCGAACGCAGCGTGATGCGCTCGCCATCGCGACGTAACTCGCGTGCCGGGAAATTCACTTCGAAACGACCGAAGTGGTACGGCGCACGTTGCTCCGGCGCACTCGGCGCAATCGCGCCGCGACGGCGCAGCACAGTGCGAACCCGCGCGACCAGTTCGCTCGGTTCGAATGGCTTGCCGAGGTAGTCGTCGGCGCCGAGTTCGAGGCCGATCACGCGATCGATCGGATCGGCACGCGCGGTCAGCAGGATCACGGGAATGTCGTCGCCGGCGACGCGCAACGCGCGTAGCGCACTGATGCCGTCGAGCTCGGGCATCATGATGTCGAGCACGACCAGCGCAGGACGTTCTTCCTGCAACTTGCGCTGCAGCGCCATGCCGTGTTCGAGCGTGGCGACCTTGAAGCCGCGCCCCTGCAGATATTCGCTGACGAGCTGACGTACGACGGGGTCGTCGTCGACGACCAGAATGGTTTGGTTCATTCAGATCATCTTAGTGATCCGCACGTGCGGAGCAAAGCGCGCCACACTTTCGAATCCTTTCCCGGGTAAGACTAAGCAAGCAGCGCGCGTACTCAGTTCGCCTGCGACGTTTGAATGGTCTGCATCGGTTGCCGTGCGAAGTCGGTCTGATCGACCACCATCCGGTCGATCAAACCGCTGAGCTTGGTCGACGCCGACGAGAAGCGGTCGGTGTTGAGTCCGCCGGTTTGATAGCGGGCCGTGACGAGAATGCGGCCGTTCTGGATCAGCGTCAGATCGATGATCGACAGGTACTGGATCGATTCCTCGCTGAACGAGCGGCGCCCGTAATCGATCGCCGCGTTGTAGACGAGACGCGCCTCGCATCCGGCGGGCGAGGTGCCCGGATTGTAGACATCCGAACGAATACCGCGCCGGTTGAGCGCGATTTGCAGGGCCGGCACGAAATCGCCGACCGACACCGTCTGGTTCACTTCGATGCAGACGTGGTGCAGGTCGGCTGGCTGGCCGTTGACGAAGGTCGGCGACGAGTAGTTCGCCGCGATCGCATAGCCCGCCTGAATCACCGAGCCGGTGGCGTCGGCCGCCTGGATCAGTGTCCATGCGCAGCCGTTCAGCCCGAGCGCGAGCGTAGCGGCGACGGCCAGCCACGCGCAAGGGCGCCGCAATCTTGCCCGTGCGGCGCGTGGGGCGCGCATCAAAGCGTCGGCGCGCATGCTCCGCGTGAGGCTCATGAGGCGGTGCCGGGTGGCGGTCAGGGAAGGCAGCGGATCACTGCGGACAAGGCGACCGGACCCACGCTCAGCGCGTCACGCGCAGGCGCAATTCGTTTTGCCCTTGCACGCTCGCCGTGATGCTGACGCGCCGGTCGGCAGTGGTCACGACGAAATGCTGACGGGTCGGCGTGTTGACGTCGTGCACGACGTTCGGGAAGCACGCAGCAATGTCCGCGCCGAATTCTTCGAGCGGATCGTTGATCACGCCGTCTGCTTGCCAGTGCGCCCGCCAGTGGCAATCGTACGCGTGCTGGTTGGCGCGACAGTCTTGCGCGCCCGACATGCCCGGCAGTTGCGCGGTGGGTTGATCGTGCAGCTGCTTGAAATCGGTTGCTTCGACGATGTGCCTGAGCGCGGGACACGCGTCCGCGGGCTCGTTCGGTGCGGTGGCTTGCGCTGCGTGCGCCGCGCTCGCGAGCAGCAGGGCTGCGCCGAGTGCGAGCGCGACGCGCTGGGTCAAAGGATGGGAGCGGCGATCGAATGACATGGGCGGAGAGTCCGGTAGCAGTGAATGACGTGGGGGGCAGCACGACGTACGGCCCGCACGACTATCGTCGCTGCCCGCAGGCATTTTCAAAGGGCGGAACAGCTTGCCCGCTTCGCAAATGCTTTCGAACTCTTCTCGGGTGTTTCTGGATGTTGCATCGGGTGATGCCCTTCGGGCGCAGGGTGGTGGTGCGTCTTGCCGTGGGGTGAGGGCAGTGGGGGGTGGCCGAAGTGCCGAAGTTTCTCTAGTGCCGAATCGCCGCTCAGCCGAGCGTCAGACCGACGTCGACGTGGATCACCTGGCCGGTAACGCGGCGCGCTTCGTCGGAGGGCAGGAATGCGATCAGCACGGCGACAGCCGCGGGCTCGGCGGCACGACCTAGCAGTGTCGCTTCGGCGGCGTGAGTCCACATCGATGCATGGTCGGCATCAGGGCCGCGATCTTTAGGGATGCAAAACGGGCCCCACGCAGTCGACAGTCACGCAGTGCGGCACGAGTTCCGCGGCCGCGGCATTAGCCAGCGATTCGAGCGCCGCTGTCGCCGCCGCCGTCACGGCAAACGGCGCGTCTGCGCGAAAGCGGTGCGCGTCGAAAGAACTCAGCGCGATCACGCGGCCGCGCCGCGACGTTTCCAATGCAGGCGTCGCGCGTTTGACGCGCCACGTCGCTTACGCTGCGACGGCTTCGGGCGTGCGCTCGACGTCGAGCGTTTCGTCGTGGAACGCCGCCAGCGATTCGCGATGCGCGACGCTGACGATCGCCGCCTTCGGCAGCCGCTCCGTGAACAGGCGATATAGACGTGCTTCGTTTTCCGCGTCGAGCGCGCTGGTCGCTTCATCGAGGAACAGGTAGTCAGGCTTGTGCAGCAGCACGCGGGCGGCGGCGAAGCGCTGCTGTTCGCCCGGCGACAGCGTACGAGTCCAGTGCGCCGATTCCTGCAGGCGGTCTGCATACTCCGACAGATGGCAGGTCACGAGCGCGTCGCGGCATTCGTCGTCGGTGTAGGTGTCGGCCGCAGACGGATAGGCGAGCGCCGCCTTGAGCGTGCCGATCGGCATGTAGCTGATCTGCGGGATGAACATCATGCGCGCGTTGACGGGCGCGTCGATCGAGCCGTCGCCGAACGGCCACAAGCCGGCGAGCGCGCGCATCAGCGTGCTCTTGCCCGAACCGGACGGGCCACGCACCAGCCAGCGCGAGCCGGGGTGAATGGCGACATCGCGGATGCGCGACAGCGGGTTGCCGTTCGGCAAGGCGAGCGTGAGGTTGTCGGTGGAAAGCTGGTTCGCATCGATGAAGTGCAGGTTGATGCCGCCATGCTCGGTGGCCGGCGAGACCGATTCCTTCAGGTGCGGCGCGTGCACGACGCGCTTGAATTCGCGCAACCGGTTCACGGTGGCGCGCCATTCGACCAGGCTCGCGTAACTATTGATGAACCACGAGAACGAATCGCTGACGGTGCCGAACGCGCTCGAAATCTGCATCAGCACACCGAAGGTAAAAGCGCCTGCGAAGTAGCGGGGTGCGGCGACCACCAGCGGAAAGATGATCGCGATCTGGCCGTAGAAGCTCAGCACGAAGGTGAGCCGCTTGGTGTACTTCATCACCTGCCACCAGTTGCCGCGGATACGACCGAACAGCGTGTGCGCGTTCGTCTTCTCGGTTTCCATGCCGTTGTAGAAGGCGATCTGCTCGGCGTTCTCACGCAGACGGATCAGGCCGAAACGGAAATCCGCCTCGACTTTCTGCGCCTGATAGTTGATCGACACGAGCGGATGGCCGACCTTCTGGATGACCAGCGAACCGACCACGGCATAGAGCGCCGCGGCCCACACCATGTAGCCGGGAATGTGCAGCGGCATGCCGCCGAGCGAGATGGTCAGCGCGCCGGCCAGCGACCACAGGATCGTGATGAACGACACCAGCGTGACGACCGTCGATAGCAGGTCGAGCGTCAGCGACAGCGTCGTGGTGGCGAACGATTGCAGGTCGTCACTGATCCGCTGGTCGGGGTTGTCGGCGAGCCGGTCGCGTTCGATCCGGTAGAAGGCGCTGTCTTTCAGCCATTCGTCCAGATAGCGCGTGGTTAGCCACTGGCGCCAGCGAAAGCCGAGCATCTGGCGCAGATAGCGCCCGTACACCGCAAGAATGATGAAGCCGAACGCGAGCCCCGAGAAAATCATCAGCAGGTGCGGGAAATCGCGCACGTTCTTGGTCTGCAGCGCGTTGTAGAAGTCGGCGCTCCAGCGGTTCAGGCGCACGTTGATCCACACGACGAGCAGGTTCATCGCGATGATCGCGATGAGCAGGCCCCACGCCGTCTTGCGTTCTCCGGAGATCCAGTAGGGCTTGATCAGGCTCCATGCGGAGACCCTTTCGTCGGGCGGCAGTGCGGGACTGGCAGAAGTAGTAGGTGTCATGTGCGTCCTGATGAAGTGCTGGCCCGAAGTGCCGATCCGAAGTGTTGCCCCATACCGGGGTGACCCATCTCGGGTTGATCCACTCCGGGTCGACCTGCGTCGGGCTATCCGCCGGGCGGCCCACCGTCTGGGCCGCCCGGCGGCGGGCGTGCCGTACGTCCCCGGGCGTCGTGCTCGACGAACGCGCGTCCGGGCGAGCGTCAGATTCTGGCGCGAAGCCCTTAAGCGAAAATTAATAATCGCGGCCGGATCCGGCCGCGATGTTGCCGGCGCGGGCGCTAATGCGTGCCGTCCGCGCCGCGTTTTTTCGGCATCCGGTGCTGGCATTGTGCCAGAGCGCCGCCCCCGAACCTATCGGCGCGGTAAACATGCCGCCGGATCAAACTCCTGCCGAACGCGCCGGCCGCTGGTTTGCGGGCGTCGCGCCTTTTATGGTCTAATGACCTTCGACGAAACAGGGGTGCTTCGCCCACAGGCGGCGTGATTTTCACACCGCGGCGGCGAGGCTGAGAGAGACCCTTTGCACCCGATCCGGGTAATACCGGCGCGGGAAGTTTCCGGAAGCAGCCAGTCTTCCACTCCCCGCCGGGCGGCGTCCGTACATCGGTACGCGCGGATTGCCCGGCCGGCTTCACCCGCCGGTTTCGTCCTGGGTACGTGCGTTTTTGGGCCGTACGGAAAGGACTCGATGACCGCCTATTCTTCACCTATGTGTTTTGCTCTTCGTCGCGTCGCGGTTGGCGCGCCGTGCCGCCTGGGTCTTGCGCGCCGCCGCGCAACGGAGCGCGCACGATGAACCGTTCAGCGCAACCTGATTTCGCCGTGCTCGGCGGCGGCCTGTGCGGTCGGTTGGTCGCGTGGCGACTCGCCGGGCAAGGGCATCGCGTGGCGCTTTACGAGCGCGGCGACGCGGCCGGTACGCAGGCCGCCGCGTGGGTCGCCGCAGCGATGCTGGCGCCGCTCGCCGAAGCCGCCAGCGCCGAGTTGCTGATTACACGACTGGGCGCGAGTTCGCTCGACAGCTGGCCGCAACTGCTGGCCGAACTGCCGGAGCCGGTGTTCTTTCAGCGCAACGGCACGCTGGTCGTCTGGCATCACGCCGATCGCACCGAAGCGCCGTTGTTCGAGCGCCGCGTGCGCTCGAACGCGCCGGCCGACTTGCTCGACGGCGGTTTCGTGACGCTGGCGGGCGCACAGCTCGGCGCCGCCGAGCCCGCGTTGGCGGGGCGCTTCAACCAGGGCTGGCTGCTGCCGCGCGAAGGCCAGCTGGATAACCGCCAGGTGCTGGCCGCGCTGGCCGCGGGTCTCGCACAGCGCGGCGTCGAAACCCACTGGAATACCCCGGTCGACGATCACGCGCTACCTCGCGCGCGCGTCACGATCGATTGCCGGGGGCTCGGTGCGAAGGCGGTGTTGCCCACGTTGCGCGGCATTCGCGGCGAAGTCGCGCGTGTGCATGCGCCCGGTATCAACCTGACGCGCCCGGTGCGGCTGCTGCATCCCCGTTATCCGCTCTATATCGCGCCGAAGCAGAAAGACCTCTATGTGATCGGCGCCACCGAAGTGGAGGGCGAGGACATGTCGCCGGTCAGCGTGCGCTCTGCGCTCGAACTGCTGAGCGCGGCGTTTTCCGTGCATCCCGGCTTCGGCGAGGCGCGCATTCTCGAACTGAATTCGCAGTGCCGCCCGACGCTGCCGGACCACCGTCCCGCGCTGCTGTGGGACGGTGCGCGCACGCTGCGCGTGAACGGCCTGTACCGGCACGGCTACATGATCGCGCCCGAGGTCGCCGACGAAGCCGTGCGCTTCGCCGCGGCGCTGCTCGACGGCCGTATCGGCGATGCCGACGCGTTTGCCGACTGGCGGCGCGACGCCCGCTGGAGTGAGCTTTTCCAACCAGACTGCGCACGGGAGCCGGCTTGAGCGTCGCGCGTGTCGACGCCGCGTGCCATGTCGCTATCGTCCTCGATTGAACCGTATTCGAACACCATGGACATTCATATCAATCAGAAGCCGTTGTCGCTGCCCGAAGGCGCGACTGTCGCGGATGCGCTCGCCGTGTACGGTGCGCGTCCGCCGTTCGCGGTAGCGCTGAACGGCGATTTCGTGGCGCGCACCCAGCATGCGGCGCGCGCGCTGCAGCCGGGCGACCGGCTCGATGTCGTGCAACCGGTGGCTGGCGGTTAAGCGCCTCGCCACGATTTGCCGCCAACCAGGATGATGCAGATGACTTCCCCCCAGACCGCCGACGCGCTGACGCTGTACGGCGAGACTTTCGCGAGCCGCGTGCTGCTCGGCACGTCGCGCTATCCGTCGTTGCAGTCGCTGTCCGATTCGATCGACGCGGCGCGCCCCGGCATGGTGACCGTCGCACTGCGCCGGCAGATGAACGAAGCCGGCGCCGAAGCCGGCTTCTTCGATCTGCTCAAGCGCCATGGCGTGCCGCTGCTGCCCAATACGGCGGGTTGCCTGACCGTCGGCGAGGCGGTCACGACTGCGCAGATGGCACGCGAAATTTTCGAAACCGACTGGATCAAGCTCGAACTGATCGGCGACGACTACACGCTGCAACCCGACCCGGTCGGCTTGATCGAAGCGGCCGCGCAGCTGATCAAGGACGGCTTCAAGGTGTTGCCGTACTGCACCGAAGATCTGGTGATCGGCCGCCGTCTGCTTGATGCCGGCTGCGAAGCGCTGATGCCGTGGGGCGCGCCGATCGGCACCGGCAAGGGCGTGATCAATCCCTACGCGCTGCGGGTGCTGCGCGAGCGGCTGCCGGACGTGCCGCTGATCGTCGACGCCGGGCTCGGCGTGCCGTCGCATGCGGCGCAGGTGATGGAGTGGGGTTTCGACGGCGTGCTGCTGAACACGGCGGTGTCGCAGGCGACGCACCCCGAGGCGATGGCGCGCGCATTCGCGCTGGGCGTCGAAGCGGGGCGCGAGGCGTTTCTGGCGGGGCCGATGGCCGAGCGCGAAAGCGCGCACGCGAGCACGCCGGTGATCGGCATGCCGTTCTGGCACCAGGACGGGAGCGCCGCATGACGCAGAGACTGGCATTGAAGGATCGCGACCTGTTCTGGCCGCCCGCCGACGAACTCACCGAAGCCACCGAGCGCATCCGCGCCCGCCTTGGCGACTGGCCGCCGACGCATGCGCCGTGGCGCATCTGCCTGACCGCGCCGGACGCGCCGAACGGCGGCGACCTGATCGTGATCGCGGACGCGCAGCAGCATCGCGAGCAGGTGGCGCGCTGGCTGGTGCAAGGCGCCGGCGTGATCGAAGCCGCGCAGAACACGGCCACGTTGCATCTGGGCGGCGAAACGTATCGTCTCGAGGGCCATCTGGCCGACGACTGGATTGCGGCGCTGGCGGCTTTCCTCGACTGCGGGTTCGACCCGCATGACGCGCTGGTGCTGGCGCTCGCCTGGCGTGACGGCGACGAAACCCGCGCGGACGACGCCTTCCCGGCCGATCTCGCCCGTTTTCCGCGCCTCGCCGGCTTACCGGCCGCGCCGGCGCAAGCGTTCGCGCGCTGCCCGGATCGGCTGGGCCTGTATCCGGTGCTGCCGACCGCCGAGTGGGTCGAACGGGTGTTGAGCTTTGGCGTGAAGACGGTGCAGTTGCGCCGCAAATCGGCCGAACCCGCCGCCGAGCTGAAACGCGAAATCGCCCGCTGCGTGGCGGTCGGCCGCGCGCACGACGCCCAGGTGTTCATCAACGACCACTGGCAGGCCGCGCTCGATGCGGGCGCGTACGGCGTCCATCTCGGTCAGGAAGACGTGCACACCGCCGACCTGTCCGCGTTGGCGGCTGCCGGCATGCGGCTGGGACTGTCGACGCATGGATACTACGAGATTCTGAGGGCGCTGCATTTCCGGCCCAGCTATATTGCGTTGGGCGCGGTGTTTCCGACCACCACCAAGGTCATGCCGACCGCGCCGCAGGGTCTGAGGCGTCTCGCGCGCTACGTGCGGCTGCTCGATGGCGTCGTGCCGCTGGTGGCGATCGGCGGCATCGACCTGCAGGTGCTGCCCGACGTGCTGGCGACGGGTGTCGGCTGCGCGGCCGTAGTGCGCGCGGTCACGCAAGCGGCGGATCCGGCTGCCGCCGTTTCTGCATTGCAGCTAGGGTTTACGCGATAATCGTCAGGCTTCGTTAGCGGAGAGGGCACCTCAAGGCAGCTTTTGCATGATGGCCCTATAATTCGGCCTTCCGTTTAAAGGACTGTCAGTTTGGTGTCTTCCTCTACCGAGACCTTACTCGAGCTGCGCGACGTCGACTTCGGTTACGGCGACCGGCTCGTCCTGTCGAACCTGAACCTGCGTTTCAAGCGCGGCCAGGTCGTTGCAGTCATGGGCGGCTCGGGATGCGGCAAGACCACGGTGCTGCGCTTGATCGGCGGCCTGGTGCGAGCGCAGCGCGGCCAGATCCTGTTTCAGGGTCAGAACGTCGGCCAGCAGACACGCGAGGCCCTTTACGCGCTGCGCCGCAAGATGGGCATGCTGTTCCAGTTCGGCGCGCTGTTCACCGATATGTCGGTGTTCGAAAACGTCGCCTTCGCGCTGCGCGAGCACACCGATCTCCCCGAAGAATTGCTGCGCGACCTCGTGTTGATGAAGCTCAACGCGGTCGGCTTGCGCGGTGCGCGCGAGCTGATGCCGTCGGAAATTTCGGGCGGCATGGCGCGGCGCGTGGCGCTGGCGCGCGCAATCGCGCTCGACCCCGAGCTGATGATGTACGACGAGCCGTTCGCCGGTCTCGATCCAATCTCGCTCGGTATCACCGCGAACCTGATTCGCGCGCTGAATCAGGCACTTGGCGCGACGTCGATCCTGGTCACGCACGATGTGCCCGAATCGTTCGCGATCGCCGATTACGTCTATTTCCTCGCCAACGGCGGGGTTCACGCCGAGGGCACGCCGGCCGAGCTGCGCGCATCGACCGATCCGACGGTGCGGCAGTTCATCGATGGCGCGCCGGACGGCCCGTTCAAATTCCACTATCCGAGCAAGGCGCCGCTGGCGGCGGACTTCGGTTTCGGCGGAGGTCGCTCATGATCAGCACGATCGGTCGCTCGGTGCTCGACGGGCTGGGCACGGCGGGCTATGCCACGCGCTTTTTCTTCCGGCTGGTGTTCGAGTTTTTTCCGCTGTTGCGCCGCCCGCGCCTTGTCACGAAGCAGATCCACTTCGTGGGTAATTATTCGCTGGTGATCATCGCCGTGTCGGGGCTGTTCGTCGGCTTCGTGCTCGGCCTGCAGGGGTATTACACGCTCAATCGCTATGGCTCCGAACAGGCGCTGGGGCTGCTGGTCGCGCTGTCGCTCGTGCGCGAGCTCGGGCCGGTGGTGACGGCATTGCTGTTCGCCGGCCGCGCCGGCACGTCGCTGACGGCCGAGATCGGTTTGATGAAGGCGGGTGAGCAACTGACCGCGATGGAAATGATGGCCGTCGATCCGGTCAAGGTCGTGGTTGCGCCGCGCCTGTGGGCCGGCATTATCTCCATGCCGGTCCTCGCCGCGATTTTCAGCGCGGTCGGCGTGTTGGGCGGTTACGTGGTGGGCGTGCTGCTGATCGGCGTCGACGCCGGCGCATTCTGGTCGCAGATGCAGGGTGGCGTGGACGTCTGGCGCGATGTCGGCGCCGGGGTCGTCAAGAGCGTGGTGTTCGGCTTTGCGGTGACGTTCGTCGCGCTCTTTCAGGGCTATGAAGCCAAGCCGACGCCGGAAGGCGTGTCACGCGCGACTACCAAAACTGTCGTGTACGCGTCGCTCGCGGTGCTCGGGCTCGATTTTCTGCTGACCGCATTGATGTTCAGCTAAGGCTGCGCCGCACGTTTCTTCGCCGCCGGCGCGTCGCTGGCCGCGACGCACGGCGCGACTGCTGGCGGCGTGGCGGATTCACTTTGGGATAACGATGAAAAAGACTGCTCTCGACTTCTGGGTCGGCCTGTTCGTGGTGCTGGGTTTCGTGGCATTGCTGTTTCTCGCGCTGAAGGCCGGCAACATGAGCTCGTTGTCTTTCCAGGCAACCTATCCGGTCAAGCTCAAGTTCGACAATATCGGCGGGCTGAAGGTGCGCGCGCCCGTGAAAAGCGCCGGTGTGACGGTTGGCCGGGTCGCGTCGATCGACTTCGACAGCAACGCGTATCAGGCCCTCGTCACGATCGATATCGACAAGCAGTATCAGTTTCCGAAAGACACCTCGGCGAAGATCCTGACCTCGGGTCTGCTCGGCGAGCAGTACATCGGACTCGAACCCGGCGGCGACACCGAGATGCTCAAGGCGGGCGACACGATTTCGATGACGCAGTCGGCGATCGTGCTGGAAAACCTGATCGGCCAGTTCCTTTATAGCAAGGCCGCCGACTCGGGGGCGTCGAAGCCTGCCGGGCCGGCTCCGGCTCCGGCTCCGGCTCCGGCTCCGGCTCCGGCTCCGGCGCCAGCGCCAGCGCCGGGTCAGGCCGCTGCGGGCGCTGCCAGCCAATAAGGAGAATGACCATGCAGACCACCCGCGGCGGGCGCGCGCCCGTTTTCCAGATTGGCAAGGTGGCCGTGGCGACTGTGCTACTCGCCGGCTGTACCACCGTGCAGACGCCGACCAAGGGCGATCCGTTCGAAGGCTTGAACCGCACGATCTTCACCTTCAACGACAAGGTCGATCAGTACGCGCTGAAGCCGGTCGCCAGGGGCTACGTGTGGGCGACCCCGCAGCCGGTGCGCGACAGCGTGACGAACTTCTTCTCGAACATCGGCGACGTCTACATCGCGGCAAACAACCTGGTGCAGTTGCGGATCGCCGATGGCGTGCAGGACATCATGCGGATCGTGATCAACACGGTGTTCGGCGTCGGCGGCCTGTTCGACGTGGCGACGCTCGCGAAGCTGCCCAAGCACGAGAACGATTTCGGTCTGACGCTCGGCCACTATGGCGTTCCACCGGGGCCGTTTCTGGTGCTGCCGCTGTTTGGGCCGAGCACCGTGCGCGATGCGGTCGGCTCGATCGGCAACTACTATGTGAACCCGATCAGCTACATTAATCCGTCGGGTCTGAGCTGGGCGCTGTACGGCCTGAACATCGTCAACACGCGCGCCAATCTGCTGGGCGCGAGCGACGTGCTGGAAGGCGCGGCGCTCGACAAATACTCGTTCGTGCGCAACGCGTATCTGCAGCGCCGCCAGTATCTGTTGTCGGCCGGCCGGCGTACGCAGACGCTGCCGAACTACGACGAGGAAGCGCCGCTGCCGAAGTACGAAGACGAGAGTGGCGCGGCTGGCGCGGTCACGGGCACGGCCGGCGCCGCGAGCACGCAGGGCGCAGCTGCGAAGGCGGCCGGGGCACCTGGCACCAATGAAGCGACCCCGCCGCAGACCCCGCCGGCGACCGCACCCGAAGCCGCTTCCGGCAGCGCTGAATCGCCGCCGATCGATCTGAACGGCGGTCCCGAAACGACGCAGATTCCGGCCGGCCAGCTGGTCCCGCCCACGCGTTTCAATTTTCCGTCATTCAAATTGCGTTGAACGTGCCGCCGTAACAGATCGATACGACTCTCGCAGTTTGCGCATGGATTGCCGTCGAACTCGCGTGGTAATGTCGCCTCAAACGGTTGGACTATTTTTAAGGCAAAGCTTGATATGAAAAAATTCTTCCTGATTTCGCTGTTCGCCGCGTTGTTCTCGTTCGTCAGTGCTGGTGTATCGGCACAAACTGTCGATACCAGTTCGCCCGAGGGCATGATCAAGACAGTCACCCAGCAAGTGATGGATGCAATTCGCGGTGACAAGACGATCCAGCAAGGCGACATCTCGCAGATCACCAGGCTCGTCAACGAAAAGATCTTGCCGTACACGGATTTCCGCCGCACCACGCAACTGGCGATGGGCCGTAACTGGCGCACCGCCACGCCCGAGCAGCAAAACCAGGTGGTCGAGCAGTTCAAGATGCTGCTGATCCGCACGTATTCGGGCGCGCTGGCTCAGGTACGCGACCAGCAGATCCAGTACAAGCCGTTTCGCATGAACCCGGACGACACCGACGCGGTGGTGCGCTCGGTCGTGATGAACAACGGTCAGCCGATCGAACTCGACTACCGTCTGTACAAGACGCCGCAAGGCTGGCGCGTGTATGACATCAATGTGCTCGGCGCATGGCTGATCCAGGCGTATCAGCAGCAGTTCAGCGAGCAGATCCAGCAGAAGGGCGTGGACGGACTGATCCAGTTCCTCACGCAGCGCAACCAGCAGCTCGCCGCGGGCAAGCAATCGTGAGCGAGGTGCTGAACTCCGTCGCCAACCGCTTCGACAGCGGCGCGACGCTGACCCACGCGAGTGCCAGGGCCGCGCTCGCGGCGGGTTTGCAGCGCATCGAGGCAGGCGCGACCGGTGTGGATTGCGCGCCGCTTGCGCAATTCGATTCGTCCGCGCTGGCGGTGCTGCTCGCGTGGCGGCGTGCTGGCGACGCACGTGGCATCAATTTCGAGATCGTCAATTTACCGGCTGGTCTCGCCAGTCTTGCGCGAGCTTACGGCGTCGATAACTTTGTCGACCGCAGTTAGCGCTTACTGCGGTCCCACGCACAGCGGTCGACGCGAGTTAGCGATCCCATCCAACAAGCTCGTACCAACGCGACGCTGACGCTCCAATCGCGTCACTTCCAATCCCCCCGGCCGAGTCGGGGCGGCTGCTTTTTGCCCTATAATCAAACGTTTTTTGGGGCAGCTAACCGGCCCCAATTGCCTTGTTCCCAGCATTTGTGCGCCCTTCCAGGGCTCCTTTAGGCGCCGCGGCGTACGCGGCCCACAGTCATGCCAGCCATAGAAATTCGTAACGTCAAAAAGCGCTACAAGGACTTGCAGGCGCTCAAGGGCGTCAGCCTCACGGTCGAAGAAGGCGAGTTCTTCGGACTGCTCGGTCCGAACGGCGCGGGCAAGACGACGCTCATCAGCATCCTCGCCGGTCTCGCTCGCGCCGATGAAGGCAGCATCGCGGTGCGCGGCCACGACGTCGTCGGCGATTTCCGCGATGCGCGGCGCGCGCTCGGCGTGGTGCCGCAGGAACTCGTGTTCGATCCTTTCTTCACCGTTCGCGAAACCTTGCGCATCCAGTCCGGCTACTACGGGCTGCGCAACAACGACGCGTGGATCGACGAGATCATGGCCAATCTCGACCTCACCGACAAAGCCGACGCGAACATGCGCGCGCTGTCCGGTGGCATGAAGCGCCGCGTGCTGGTCGCGCAGGCGTTGGTGCACCGGCCGCCTGTGATCGTGCTCGACGAGCCGACCGCGGGCGTCGATGTCGAGCTGCGTCAAACGCTGTGGAAGTTCATTGCGCGCCTGAATCGCGAAGGTCACACCATCGTGCTGACCACGCACTATCTGGAAGAAGCCGAGTCGCTGTGCGACCGCATTGCCATGCTGCGGCGTGGCGAGGTGGTCGCGCTCGAGCGCACCAGCGCGCTGCTGCAGCGCTTTGCCGGCATGCAGCTATTCGTGCGCTTCGCGCAGGGCGTGCTGCCCGCCGAACTGCGCTCGCTCGAAGCGGAAAGCGGCGCGGGCAACGGCAATGGCCGCCAGCATCTGCTGCGTCTCACGAGCTACGACGACGTCGAGCGGATCCTCGCGCAGTGCCGCGCAGCGGGCTGTACATTCGAAGAGATCGAGGTTCGCAAGGCCGACCTCGAAGATGTGTTCGTTCAGGTGATGAACGGTCCGGAAGTGATCGAGGGGCTTGCATGAGCGGCTACAGTGGATTCAGCACACTGTTTTACAAGGAACTCCTGCGTTTCTGGAAGGTGGCGTTCCAGACCGTGCTGGCACCGGTCATCACCGCGCTTCTCTATCTGACCATTTTCGGTCATGCGTTGCGCGGCCACGTCCAGGTCTATCCCGGCGTCGAATACACGAGCTTCCTGATTCCGGGTCTCGTGATGATGAGCGTGCTGCAGAACGCGTTCGCGAACAGTTCGTCGTCGCTGATCCAGTCGAAGATCACCGGCAACCTGGTGTTCGTGCTGCTGCCGCCGCTGTCGCACTACGAGATGTTCGGCGCCTATGTGCTGGCCGCGGTCGCGCGTGGGCTCGCGGTCGGCTTTGGCGTGTTCATCGTGACAATCTGGTTCGTGCCGGTCAGCTTCACCGCGCCGCTCTACATCATTCTGTTCGCGCTTTTCGGCGCGGCGATTCTCGGCACGCTCGGTTTGATCGCCGGCATCTGGGCCGAAAAATTCGATCAGCTTGCAGCGTTTCAAAACTTTTTGATCATGCCGCTCACGTTCCTCTCGGGCGTGTTCTACTCGACGCATACGCTGCCGCCGGTGTGGCGCGAAGTGTCGCGGCTCAATCCTTTTTTCTACATGATCGACGGCTTTCGCTATGGTTTCTTCGGGATGTCGGATATCAATCCGCTCGCGAGCCTTGCGATCGTCGCCGGTTTCTTCGCGGTGCTGGCCGTGGTGGCGATGCGCATGCTCGCTTCCGGCTACAAACTGCGCCACTGATCAGGAGCTTCTCTCATGTTGCCGACTCCCGAACAGGTCAAGCAATACATCGCGGCTGGGCTCGCTTGCCAGCATCTCGAAGTCGAAGGCGACGGCCAGCATTTCTTTGCGACCATCGTCTCGCCGAGCTTCGAAGGCAAGCGTCTGATCCAGCGCCATCAACTCGTGTATGCGGCGCTCGGCGATCGCATGCGCGCAGAAATTCACGCGCTCAGCATGAAGACGCTGACGCCCGCCGAATGGCAGAACGCGTAATCTGGAAATTTAGTGCGAATTACTCACGAAGAGCGCGACGCAGGTAGCGGCGCGCCGAACACAGTCAATGCAGGCCCGGCCCAGACCCGGGCAGATCAGGAACCGACAGGCATGGATAAACTCATCATTGAAGGTGGCTACCCGCTCTCCGGTGAAGTCGTCGTCTCGGGTGCGAAGAACGCGGCATTGCCGATTCTGTGCGCCGGTCTGCTCAGCGCGGAGCCGGTCCATCTGGACAACGTGCCCGACCTGCAGGACGTGCGCACGATGCTCAAGCTGCTCGGTCAGATGGGTGTGCGTATCGAGAGCGGCGACGGGCGCGTGGCGCTCGATGCGTCGAAGGTCGACAACGTGGTCGCGCCGTACGAACTGGTCAAGACCATGCGCGCGTCGATCCTCGTGCTCGGTCCGCTAGTTGCCCGCTTCGGTCACGCGCGGGTGTCGTTGCCGGGCGGCTGCGCGATCGGCGCGCGGCCGGTCGATCAGCACATCAAGGGTCTGCAGGCGATGGGCGCCGAGATCACGATCGAGCACGGCTTCATCGAAGCACGCGCGAAGCGCCTGAAGGGCGCGCGTATCGTCACCGACATGATTACGGTGACCGGTACTGAAAACCTGCTGATGGCGGCGGTGCTCGCCGAAGGCGAGACGGTGATCGAGAACGCGGCGCGCGAACCCGAAGTCGGCGACCTCGCGAATCTGCTGGTCGCGATGGGCGCGCAGATCGAAGGCATCGGCACGGACCGTCTGGTGATCCAGGGCGTCGACAAGCTGCATGGCGCAAAGCACACGGTGGTTCCGGATCGCATCGAAGCCGGCACGTTCCTGTGCGCGGTGGCGGCCGCTGGCGGCGACGTCACGTTGCGCCAAGTGCGTCCGCTGATTCTCGAAGCCGTGACCGAAAAGCTGCGCGAAGCGGGCGTCACGATCGAAGAAGGCGACGACTGGATGCGCGTGCGCATGCACCAGCGTCCGACCGCGGTCACGTTTCGCACGTCCGAATACCCTGCGTTTCCGACCGACATGCAGGCGCAGTTCATGGCGCTGAACGCGATTGCGGAAGGCACCTCGCAGGTCGTCGAGACGATCTTCGAGAACCGCTTCATGCACGTACAGGAACTGAACCGCCTCGGCGCGAGCATCACGATCGACGGCAACACCGCGCTCGTGAGCGGGGTCGACAAGCTGTCCGGCGCGAAGGTGATGGCCACCGATCTGCGCGCGTCGGCGAGTCTCGTGATCGCCGCGTTGCGCGCCGAAGGCGAAACGCTGATCGACCGGATCTACCATCTGGATCGCGGATACGACCGGATGGAAACCAAGCTCAACGCAATCGGCGCGAAGGTGCGCCGCGTTTCCGGGAGCCAGGCATGAGTTCGATGCCGCAAACGTCGTCGTCGCCGGCGGTCAGCGCGCCGCTCACGCTCGCGCTGTCGAAAGGGCGTATCTTCGAGGAGACGCTGCCGCTGCTCGCCGCAGCCGGCATCGAAGTGACCGAGGATCCGGAGACTTCGCGCAAGCTGATCCTGCCCACCACCGACGCGAACCTGCGCGTGATCATCGTGCGCGCCACCGACGTGCCAACCTACGTCGAATACGGCGCAGCCGATTTCGGCGTGGCGGGCAAGGACGTGCTGCTCGAGCACGGCGGCAGCGGTCTGTATCAGCCGGTCGATCTGGATATTGCGCGTTGCCGCATGTCCGTTGCGGTCGCAGCGGGTTTTGATTATGCGAACGCGGTGCGCCAGGGCGCCCGCTTGCGCGTGGCGACCAAGTACGTCGAAACCGCGCGTGAGCATTTTGCTGCCAAGGGCGTACACGTCGACCTGATCAAGCTGTACGGTTCGATGGAACTGGCGCCGCTCGTCGGGCTGGCCGATGCGATCGTCGACCTGGTGAGTTCGGGCAATACCTTGCGCGCCAACAATCTTGTCGAGGTGGAGGAGATCATGCAGATTTCGTCGCGCCTCGTTGTGAACCAGGCGGCGCTGAAGCTCAAGCGCGCCGCGTTGCGGCCGATCCTCGACGCGTTCGAACGCGCATCGAAAGCTGACGCCGCGGCGGCCTGAACGGGTCATGTGATCCTGCTGTAAAGCGCGCCTTACCGAAACGGATACCCGTATGTCTATCAAGATTCGCAAACTCGATTCCACCGCTTCCGACTTCCAACAGTCGCTGCACGCGGTGCTCGCGTTCGAGGCGAGCGAAGACGAAGCAATCGAGCGCTCGGTCGTGCAGATTCTGAACGACGTGAAGGCGCGCGGCGACGCGGCGGTGCTCGAGTACACGAACCGCTTCGACCGGCTCGACGCGTCGAGTGTCGCCGCGCTCGAGCTGCCGATGGCGGAACTCGAAGCCGCGCTCGAAAGCCTCGAGCCGAAACGCCGCGCGTCGCTCGAAGCGGCGGCAGCGCGTGTGCGCGGCTACCACGAGAAGCAGAAGATCGAGTGCGGCAGCCATAGCTGGCAGTACACGGAGGCCGACGGCACCGTGCTCGGCCAGAAGGTCACGCCGCTCGATCGCGCGGGCATCTACGTGCCGGGCGGCAAGGCGGCGTATCCGTCGTCGGTGCTGATGAACGCGATTCCGGCGCGCGTGGCCGGCGTGCGCGAGATCGTCATGGTCGTGCCCACGCCGGACGGCGTGAAGAACCCGCTGGTGCTGGCGGCTGCGCTGCTGGGCGGCGTGGATCGCGTGTTCACGATCGGCGGCGCGCAGGCGGTGGGCGCACTGGCCTACGGCACGCAGAGCGTGCCCGCGGTCGACAAGATCTGCGGTCCCGGCAACGCATATGTCGCGTCGGCCAAGCGCCGCGTGTTCGGCACCGTCGGTATCGACATGATTGCCGGGCCGTCGGAAATCCTCGTGCTGTGCGACGGCACCACCGACCCGCGCTGGGTTGCGATGGACCTGTTCTCGCAAGCCGAGCACGACGAACTCGCGCAATCCATCCTGCTGTGCCCGGACGACGCGTTTATCGCCCGCGTGCAGGACGCGATCGACGAATTGCTGCCGGCCATGCCGCGTCAGGACGTGATCCGCGCGTCGCTCGAAGGCCGCGGCGCGCTCATCAAGGTGCGCGACATGGCAGAAGCCTGCGCGATCGCCAACGACATCGCCCCGGAGCACCTCGAAATCTCCGCGCTGGAGCCGCATCAGTGGGGCCAGCTGATCCGCCATGCAGGCGCGATCTTCCTCGGCCGCTATACCAGCGAGAGCCTGGGCGACTACTGCGCGGGACCGAATCACGTGCTGCCTACATCACGTACCGCACGGTTCTCGTCGCCGCTGGGCGTCTATGATTTTTTCAAGCGCTCCAGCGTGATCGAGGTCAGCGCGGAAGGCGCGCAGACGCTCGGCGAGATTGCAGCGGAACTCGCGTACGGCGAAGGTCTGCAGGCGCACGCCCGCAGCGCCGAATACCGGATGCGGCAGAACAACGGCTAATGCAACTGAGCGGTAACTGAGCGGCAACTGAGCGGTAACTTAGCGCCGCGAGGCGCCACGAACCCGATACGGACGCGCGGCAACGCAGGCATCGAACCGATGATCTGCGAAGCGCCGCGGTTCCGGCGACGGATCGCGCGAGCCTGCCCGCGAGCTTGCCCGTTCAATAACGACAACACAGACGAACCAGAGCGGCCCGTGTGCCGCCGATGCCAGGCCGGCATCTTTCCCCACGGCCCGGTCCCCAGACGCTATGACGACACCTCAAGACATCATCCGCCGCGACGTCCTCGCAATGACGAGCTATCCGGTTCCGGACGCCACGGG
The DNA here is from genome assembly GCF_900019265.1 of Paraburkholderia ribeironis. Classification (GTDB taxonomy): domain Bacteria; phylum Pseudomonadota; class Gammaproteobacteria; order Burkholderiales; family Burkholderiaceae; genus Paraburkholderia; species Paraburkholderia ribeironis. The sequence continues at coordinate 130,007 of NZ_CYGX02000009.1, read as the reverse complement.
CTTCATCAAGCTCGATGCGATGGAAAACCCATTTCCGCTGCCCCCGACACTGGCCGCGCAGCTCGGCGAGCACCTGGCCGGAGTCGCGCTGAACCGCTACCCGGCGCCGCGCCCGGAGGCGTTGATCGAAAAGATCAAGCGTGTGATGGGTGTGCCGGCTGGCTGCGACGTGCTGCTCGGCAACGGCTCGGATGAAATCATCAGCCTGATGTCGGTCGCGTGCGCGAAGCCGGGCGCCAAGGTACTCGCGCCGGTGCCGGGCTTCGTCATGTATCAGATGTCGGCGCAGCTTGCAAATCTCGAATTCGTCGGCGTGCCGTTGAAGGCCGATTTCACGCTCGACACCGAAGCGATGCTGGCGGCGATTGCCGAGCATGAGCCGGCGATCGTCTATCTCGCGTATCCGAACAACCCGACCGGCACGCTGTTCGACGCCGCCGACATGGAGCGCATCATCGCTGCGGCGACCAAAAGCCTCGTGGTGATCGACGAGGCGTACCAGCCGTTCGCGCAGCAAAGCTGGCTGCCACGCGCCGATGCGTTCGACAACGTCGTCGTGATGCGTACGGTATCCAAGCTCGGCCTGGCCGGTATCCGCCTCGGCTATCTGGTCGGCAAGCCCGCGTGGCTGACCGAATTTGACAAAGTGCGGCCGCCATACAACACCAACGTGCTCACGCAGGCCGCTGCCGATTTCCTGCTCGACCACGTCGACGTGCTTGACGCCCAAGCCGCCCAACTGCGCGAAGAGCGCACGAAACTCGCGCAGGCGGTGGCCTCGTTGCCGGGCGCCGAAGTGTTCCCAAGCGCGGGCAACTTCCTGCTGGTGCGAGTGCCCGATGCGTCCGTCATGTTCGAAACGCTGCTTGCGGCTCGGGTTCTGATCAAAAACGTGAGTAAAATGCATCCATTGCTGGCCAATTGCGTGCGTTTGACCATCGGTTCGCCGGAAGAAAACGCTCAATTGCTCGCCGCACTGAAACTCGTGCTGATCTGAACGGCCTGCCGTTTCCCCATCCCACACTACTATCGCTTTCTAGCTAGATTCGAGGAATTACCATGCGCCTTGCGGAAGTCGTTCGCAACACCAGCGAAACGCAGATCCGTGTGAAGATCAATCTGGACGGCACCGGCCAGCAGAAACTGGCCACCGGTGTGCCGTTTCTGGACCACATGCTCGACCAGATCGCACGACACGGCCTGTTCGACCTCGAGATCGAAGCGCATGGCGACCTGCATATCGACGACCACCACACGGTCGAAGACACCGGTATCACGCTGGGTCAGGCCGTCGCGAAGGCGATCGGCGATCGCAAGGGGATTCGCCGTTACGGTCATTCCTATGTGCCGCTCGACGAAGCGCTGTCGCGTGTCGTGATCGATTTCTCCGGCCGTCCGGGCCTCGAATTTCATGTGCCGTTCACGCGCGCGCGCATCGGCACCTTCGACGTCGATCTGTCGATCGAGTTTTTCCGCGGCTTCGTGAATCACGCCGGCGTCACGCTGCACGTCGACAACCTGCGCGGTCTGAACGCTCACCATCAGATGGAAACGGTGTTCAAGGCATTCGGGCGTGCGTTGCGCATGGCCACTGAAATGGACGAACGCGCAGCAGGGCAGATTCCGTCGACCAAGGGCAGCCTCTAAGCCGTTCGTCCGTGCCAGGCAACTGATTGACCGGATAGAAGACCATCTCGCGCGTGTGCTGTCGGCGCTGGAACCCAGCGTCGATGGACTGAAGGCATTGCTGCCAAACTTGAAATGAAAACTTCGATAGCGATTGTGGATTATGGAATGGGCAACCTGCGCTCGGTTGCCCAGGCATTGCGCAAGGCTGCGCCAGAAGCGGACGTGGCGATCGTCGACCGGCCGGAAGCGATCCGCGCGGCCGACCGCGTGGTGCTGCCCGGCCAGGGCGCGATGCCCGACTGCATGCGCAGCCTCGCCGAGTCCGGCCTGCAGGAAGCGGTCATCGAGGCGTCGCGCAGCAAGCCGCTGATGGGCGTGTGCGTCGGCGAGCAGATGCTGTTCGATTGGAGCGCCGAGGGCGGCACGCCGGGTCTTGGTCTGTTGCCCGGCAAGGTGCTGCGCTTTGACCTCGAAGGCCAGCTGCAGGACGACGGCTCGCGCTTCAAGGTCCCGCAAATGGGCTGGAATCGCGTACGTCAGGCGCAGCCGCATCCGCTGTGGGACGACGTGGCCGACAACGCATTCTTTTATTTCGTGCACAGTTATTACGTGGTGCCGGACAATGCCGCGCATACGGCGGGTGAAACGGTGTATGGCGTGCCCTTTACCTCAGCGGTGGCGCGGGATAACATCTTTGCCACCCAATTCCACCCGGAAAAGAGCGCCGAGGCGGGTCTGCGCGTGTATCGCAACTTCGTGCACTGGAACCCGTGAGCGCCTTGCTTCATCCCGTTGCAGTGCGCGGTCTCGCCATCAGCGGGAGGTTCGCCGCGCGCCACCACCGCGACACCGTGATTTCGCTTCCATACGGCGCTCGGCAAGGACGTCGAAAGACTTGTACTAAACTAGCGAAACGGCGTCCGGGCGGGCTGGCCCACCAGCCGTTGCCGCCGACCTTCAACCCACTCCCAGACAACACCCGATTGCTATGCTGCTGATTCCCGCCATCGACCTGAAAGACGGTCAGTGTGTACGCCTCAAACAAGGCGATATGGACCAGGCGACGATATTTTCCGAGGAACCGGCGGCGATGGCCCGACATTGGGTCGAGCGCGGAGCCCGCCGTCTGCATCTCGTCGACCTGAATGGCGCGTTCGCCGGCAAGCCGAAAAACGGCGACGCGATTCGGGCGATCATCGACGAAGTGGGCGGCCAGATTCCGGTGCAACTGGGCGGCGGCATTCGCGACCTGAACACGATCGAGCGCTATCTGGACGACGGCCTGTCCTTCGTGATCATCGGCACGGCGGCGGTGAAGAATCCGGGCTTTTTGCAGGATGCGTGCACGGCGTTCGGCGGCCATATCATCGTCGGGCTGGATGCGAAAGACGGCAAGGTCGCCACCGACGGCTGGAGCAAGCTGACCGGCCATGAAGTGGCCGATCTGGCGCGCAAGTTCGAGGACTACGGCTGCGAATCGATCATCTACACCGACATCGGTCGCGACGGCATGCTGCAGGGCATCAACATCGAAGCGACGGTGCGCCTCGCGCGTGCGGTGAAGATTCCGGTGATCGCAAGCGGCGGTCTGTCGAACCTCGCGGATATCGAATCGCTGTGCGAAGTCGAAGACGAGGGCATCGAAGGCGTGATTTGCGGCCGGGCGATTTACTCGGGCGACCTGGACTTCGCGGCCGCGCAGACGCTCGCCGACCGGCTGCGCGAATCGGACGACGCTTAAAGCTTGTTTTCGGGCCCGCACGTGGGGCGTCGCGGCGGACGGATCGCTGCTGCGTCCAAAGCCGGCGCGGCGCTTTCGCTCCGACAACGTATCGAGCCGCCTCGCCGCGACTTCACTCGCGGCGCGACGCGGCCGGCGGTTGTGCAGGCACTGTGCCGCGAGCCTCAGGCGAGCGGCCTCATCAGCGGTATTGGCAGAATTGCAAGATCATGGCTCTAGCTAAACGCATCATCCCCTGTCTCGACGTCACGGCTGGCCGCGTGGTCAAGGGCGTCAACTTCGTCGAACTGCGCGATGCCGGCGACCCGGTCGAAATCGCGCGCCGTTACGACGACCAGGGCGCCGACGAACTCACCTTCCTCGACATCACCGCCACCTCCGACCAGCGCGACCTGATCCTGCCGATCATCGAGGCGGTCGCCTCCCAGGTGTTCATTCCGCTGACGGTCGGCGGCGGCGTGCGCGCCGTCGAAGACGTGCGGCGCCTGCTGAATGCGGGCGCGGACAAGATCAGCATGAACTCGTCGGCGGTGGCGAATCCGCAGCTCGTGAAAGACGCAACCGACAAATACGGCTCACAGTGCATCGTCGTCGCGATCGACGCGAAACGGGTTTCGGCGGACGGCGAAACGCCGCGCTGGGAAGTGTTCACACACGGCGGGCGCAAGGGCACCGGCCTCGATGCGGTCGAGTGGGCGCGCAAGATGGCCGAACTCGGCGCGGGCGAAATCCTGCTGACCAGCATGGACCGCGACGGCACCAAGAGCGGTTTCGACATCGCGCTCACGCGTGCGGTGTCGGACGCGGTGCCGGTGCCGGTGATCGCATCGGGCGGCGTGGGCAACCTGCAGCATCTGGCCGACGGCATCAAGAACGGTCACGCGGACGCGGTGCTCGCCGCGAGCATCTTCCACTATGGCGAACACACGGTCGGCGAGGCCAAGCGCTTCATGGCCGATCAGGGCATTTCGGTGAGGTTGTGACGTGGTGAATCCCTCGGCAGTGAATTGGCTCGACAAGGTCAAGTGGGACGCGAACGGCCTCGTGCCAGTGATCGCGCAGGAAGCGTCGACCAACGACGTGCTGATGTTCGCATGGATGAACCGCGAGGCGTTGGCAAAGACCGTCGAGACCGGCCGGGCGGTGTATTTTTCGCGCTCGCGTCAGCGTCTGTGGTTCAAGGGCGAGGAGTCGGGCCACGTGCAGCATGTGCATGAAGTGCGGCTCGATTGCGACGAAGACGTCGTGCTGCTGAAAGTGGAGCAGGTGTCGGGTATCGCCTGCCACACGGGCCGCCATTCCTGCTTCTTCCAGAAATTCGAAGGCTCGGCGGAAGATGGCGACTGGCAAGCCGTCGATCCCGTGCTGAAAGACCCCGAACATATCTACAAATGACGCAATCCACGCAAATCACGTCGTCCACTGTCACGTCCACGACCGACACGCTAATGCGCCTCGCCGCGATCATCGACAGCCGCAAGGGCGGTGATCCGGACATCTCCTATGTGTCGCGCCTGTTCAACAAGGGCGATGACGCGGTGCTGAAGAAAATCGGCGAAGAAGCCACCGAAGTCGTGCTAGCCGCCAAGGATGCGCGCCACGGCGGCGCGCCGAAGGCGCTGGTCGGCGAGGTGGCGGACCTGTGGTTTCACTGCCTTGTGATGCTGTCGCACTTCGATCTGAACCCGGCGGATGTGCTCGCTGAACTCGAGCGCCGCGAAGGCTTGTCGGGCATCGAGGAAAAGGCGCTGCGCAAGAGCCGCGAGCGCGAGCAGAACGGCGATTGATCGGCCCGGCTTGAAGTAGCCGGCTCCGGCGCCAATGTTGCACCGAGCGCATCTCAGCGCATTTCAGGGCATCTTCGGGAGGACGCAAGCATGGAACAGTCGCAAGGAAGCTATCCGCCGCCGGTTTATCGCAATGCCATGGAGCCTGAGCGCGAGCGCAGCCTGCGCACGCTGACACACGTGCTGTACGGACTGTATGCGGTCCACTGGCTGACCGGCGGGCTGACGATTGTGATCGCGATCATCATCAACTACATCAAGCGGCCGGATGTGGCTGGCACGCCGTACGAAGCCCATTTCGAGTGGCAGATCCGCACGTTCTGGCTAGGCCTGCTCGGTTATGCGATCGGCGCCCTGCTGCTGCTCGTGGTGATCGGCATTCCGGTGCTCTGGGCCGTCAGTATCTGGATGTTGTACCGTATTATCAAAGGTTGGCTGTATCTGTACGATAACAAGCCGCTTGCGAATCCGCGTGGCTGGGTCTGAATGCCGGCGGCCCATTTATCGGGTCCAGTTCGAATTTCGGCACGCCAGCCTTCGCGCTCCAGTCATATCGCGTCAGGAATACGATGAGTCACGATCCGAACTGCCTTTTCTGCAAGATCGCCGCCGGCGAAATCCCGTCGACCAAAGTCCATGAAGACGAAGAGTTTGTCGCGTTTCGCGATATCCGTCCGGCGGCGCAAACGCACATTCTGGTGATTCCGCGCAAGCACATCGCCACGCTGTCGAATTGCACTGAAAGCGATGCGCCGCTGCTTGGTAGAATGATTGTCTTGGTGGCGCGTCTGGCGGATCAGTTGGGGGTCGCATACACCGGCGGCGACACCGGCTTTCGCACGGTATTCAATACCGGTCCGGGCGGCGGCCAGGAGGTGTATCACCTGCATGCGCACATTCTCGCCGGACCGCGCCCCTGGCTGCGGATGGGCTGACGAAAAAAAGAGCGAGCGGTGAGGCCCATTGCAAGTTTTGGTCGGAGACAATAGCGCGCGGATGTTGATTGCGCAGCAGTGTAATAACGCCGACGCGGTCATGCGGCCACAATGATATTCGTCGTGTCGCCGGTTGAATCGAAGGGCCTGCGGTAATGTATGGATCAAGCGCCGGCGTTTCAGATCACGCCGCAAGGCGCACGAATTTTTACCGCATCGCGGTGCGGTGTCGGGGTTAAGGAGAGTAGTCATGGGTTCGTTGAGCATTTGGCATTGGCTGATCGTGTTGCTGATCGTTGCGCTCGTGTTTGGCACGAAGAAGCTGCGCAACATCGGTACCGATCTGGGTGGCGCCGTGAAGGGCTTCAAGGAAGGCATGAAGGAAGCCGAAACACCAGCCGCGGACGCGCAGCAGCGCGAACTGCCGCGTAACGGTGCGGTGGATGTGGAAGCAAAGGAAAAGGCGCCGCGTTCCGGCGATTACCGCTAAGCCGCGGCTTACCCGCGCTACTGACGGACATTCCACTCCATGCTGGACCTCGGTCTAACCAAGATGGCGCTGATCGGCGTCGTCGCGCTGGTCGTACTCGGGCCGGAGCGGCTGCCACGCGTCGCCCGCACGGCCGGCGCGCTGTTCGGCCGTGCGCAGCGGTATATCAACGACGTGAAGGCCGAAGTCACGCGCGAAATCGAACTCGACGAACTGCGTCGCATGAAGACCGAGTTCGAAACGGCGGCGAGCAATGTCGAAACCGCCGTGCACGACAATCTGCGCAAGCACGAGAGCGAACTGAACGACGCGTGGAACAGCGGCACGTCGGTATCGCCGAGCATTGCCGGCGGTGCGCTCGAAGATGTCGGCACGTCGTCATGGCAGGGCCGCACGCCGGCCGCGGCGCCCAGGCGCAAGAACTGGCGCGTCAAGCAGACGGCCATGCCCACCTGGTACAAGCGTGCAACCACGCGTCGCACCCGCGTGCAGTCGGGCGCGGCACGCGTCGCGCGGCATACGCCCGCCACCATGCGTCGTCCGACGCGGTTCTTCTGATGATCAGAACGACAATCTCTTACCGAGGGCCGGTGTGAGCGACCCGCAGCAAAGCCAGGACGAAGGCACTGAAGAGACCTTCATTTCCCACCTCGTTGAATTACGCGACCGCATCATTCGCGCGGGGCTTGCCGTCATCGTGGTGTTCATCGGGCTCGTGTATTGGGCGCCGGACATTTTCCGTCTGCTGGCGCGCCCGCTGATGCAGAACCTGCCGAAGGACGGCAAGATGATCGTCACCGACGTCACCGGCTCGTTCTTCGTGCCGATGAAGGTGACCATGCTGGTCGCCTTCGTGATCGCGTTGCCCATCGTGCTGTACCAGATCTGGGCGTTCGTCGCGCCGGGACTTTACCAGCACGAGAAGAAGCTGGTCGCGCCGCTGGTGGCCAGCAGCTACACGCTGTTCCTGTGCGGCATGGCGTTCGCGTACTTCGTGGTGTTCCCGACCATCTTCCGTGTGATGGCGCACTACAACGCGCCGCTCGGCGCGGAAATGACCACCGACATCAACAATTACCTGAGCTTCGTGCTGACGATGTTCATCGCGTTCGGCGTGACGTTCGAAGTGCCGATCGTCGTCGTGCTGCTGGTCCGCATGAACGTGCTGACCATCAAGAAGCTCAAGGAGATCCGTCCGTATGTGATCGTCGGCGCGTTCGTGATTTCGGCCGTGGTGACGCCGCCGGACGTGTTTTCGCAGCTGATCCTGGCGATTCCGTTGATCGTGCTGTACGAGGCGGGGATCATTGCGGCGCGGCTGTTTGTCGGCAAGCAGCCGGTCGCGATCGAAGAGGCGAGCCCACCGAACTGACATGGAGCGTCGAGTCTTTGGGCGCGAAGAAGGCAGACGGGTAAAAGCAGAAAGGGCGGTCCATCGCGGACTGCCCTTTCTGTTTTCGCTCTGGTTGTTTGCCTCGGCGCTGGCATCGACGCTCGCACTGACTTCCGCACCAACGCCGGCCGCGATCGCCCGCTTGGCAACTCGAAGTGCCTTAACCGCCTTCTTCGTCCGGCTGATCGCCGCCGTTGTCCTCGGCCGGTTGCTTCGGCGGAGGCGGGCGCTTGCCGATGGTCACGGCCAGATCGATCTCGCGGCCCTTGCGCACCAGATGCACTTTCGCGGCGGTGCCCGGCTTGATCTGCGCGATCACATTCAACAGCCGTGTGGTGTCGGTGATCTCCTGGCCGTTCACGCTGACCAGGATGTCGCCAGGCTTGATGCCGGCACGATCGGCGGGACCGCTCTTCAGCACCCCCGCGACGATCGCGCCCGATTTCTGCTCGAGCCCGAACGACTCGGCGATCTCCGGCGTCACGTCTTGCGGCTCGACGCCGATCCAGCCGCGCGTGACCGTACCGGTGGTGATGATGCTCTCCAGCACGCTGCGCGCGGTCGATACGGGGATCGCGAAGCCGATGCCAAGCGAGCCCCCCGAGCGCGAATAGATCGCGGTATTGATGCCGATCAGGTTGCCGTTCACGTCGACCAGCGCACCGCCCGAATTGCCCGGATTGATCGGCGCGTCGGTCTGGATGAAGTTTTCGAACGTGTTGATGCCGAGATGGTTGCGGCCCAGCGCACTGACGATGCCCATGGTCACCGTCTGACCGACGCCGAACGGGTTGCCGATCGCCAGCACGATGTCGCCCACGCGCGTCTGGTCCATGCGGCCGAGCGTGATGGTGGGCAGATTGGTCATGTTGACCTTGAGCACGGCCAGATCCGTTTCCGGATCGATGCCGATTACTTTTGCGTTGGCGGTGCGACCATCGGCCAGCGCGATTTCGATCTGATCGGCGCCGTCCACGACGTGCTGGTTCGTTAGAATGTAACCTTCCGAACTCACTATCACCCCGGAGCCGAGGTTGGACGCGGGTTGCTCCTGCTGCTTGCGTTTGTTCTTGTCGCCAAAAAAGTAGCGGAACAGAGGATCTTTCGCGCGGGGGTCCGGTGGCAGTGAGCCATCCTTGCTGGAAAACACGTTGACGACCGCGGGCATGGCCTTCTGCGCCGCATCTGCATAGGACGCCTGGGCTGGCCCGCTACCGATGCCTGGCGCCACTTCCCGTAGCGCGACGATCGGTTCGGCGAGTTGCTTGCCGAATTGCCCTTGATGCTGGAGCCACTGCGGTTTGAGGGTCGCAATGATGAACATCAGCGCCAACAGCACAGTCACCGCTTGGGCAAAGAACAGCCAAAAGCGTCTAAGCATCTGAAGACTAGAGGTTTATATGGATCGGATTGAACTTGAATTGTACTTGAACAATCTCCTTGAAACCGCGTGCTTCAAGGACTATTGCCCCAATGGACTGCAGGTCGAAGGACGCCGCCGGGTCAACAAGCTCGCGACCGGCGTGACCGCTTCGTTGGCCTTCCTGGAGGCCGCGCTCGACTGGGGCGCGGATGCGGTGCTGGTCCATCACGGCTACTTCTGGCGCAACGAAGCACCGCAGATCACTGGCCGCAAATACGCGCGCCTCAAGCTGCTGCTCAGCAACGATCTGAATCTGTTCGCCTATCACCTGCCGCTCGACGATCACCCGGAGTTCGGCAACAACGCGCAGATCGGTGCGAAGATGGGCTGGATCAGCGACGCACGTTTCGGCGAGAACGACCTCGGCTGGCTCGCCACCTTTCCGATGCCGATCACGCTCGCGCACTTCACCGCGCAGGTGGAGCAGACCCTCGGCCGCGAGCCGCTGGTGTTCGGCGACGCCGATCGCGAGCTGCGCCGCGTGGGCTGGTGCACCGGCGCCGCGCAAGGCATGTTCGACGCGGCGATCAGCGCGGGCGCCGACGTCTACCTGACGGGCGAAGTGTCGGAGTCGGTGATGCATACGTCGGCGGAGAGCGGCGTCGCGTTTCTCGCGGCCGGCCATCACGCGACGGAGCGCTTCGGCGTGCAGGCGGTGGGCAAGCATCTGTCCGAGTCGTTCGATATCGAGCACCTGTTTATCGATATCCCCAACCCTGTCTGAATTACGAATTGCATTAAAGAAGTAAAACGCACGGATAACGTAGAGGCTACTTAAAAGGAGGTACGAAAAGGTTTGCGATTCGTACGGAGAAACCCTGAGTTATCAAGGGCTTCGCGCGGTTTTTGGCGATCGGCCCTTGTAAATGACGACTCCATTCGAGCAAACTAGCGGCGGTAGAAAGCGACTGAAGGAAAATCCAACTCAGAAGTGGGGCGTGTAATGCGAGACAAGGAAGATGAACGCGTCGACGGCAGCCGCCGTAACTGGCTGGTAGCGACGACGGTAGCAGGTGGCATAGGAGGTGTTGCCATTGTCGTACCCTTTGTTAGTTCGTTTGCACCATCTGAAAAGGCCAAGGCAGCAGGCGCCCCGGTCGAAGTGGATATCAGTAATCTGAAGCCCGGCGAGATGATGACCGTCGCCTGGCGCGGCAAGCCGGTGTGGATCATCAACCGCACCGACCGGATGCTCGCCGATATCCAGAAGGCGGACAGCATGGTAGCGGACCCCCACACCGAGAATCCGTTCTCGATGCCGCTGCCGGACTACGCCAACAACGAATTTCGCTCACGCGCGGAGAACAAGCACCTACTCGTCGCCGTCGCAGTCTGTACCCATCTGGGCTGCACGCCGACGCCACGCTTCCAGGAGGGAGCGCAGCCCAACCTTCCGGACGACTGGCCCGGCGGCTTTCTGTGCCCCTGCCACGGCTCGACCTACGACATGGCCGGCCGCGTCTTCAAGAACAAACCTGCGCCGCAAAACCTCGACATCCCGCGCTTCATGTTCACGTCGGCCACGGGCCTCGTGATCGGGAAGGACGAGAAAGGAGAAGCGTAATGGCGATGGATCACGAAGTAGAGACGACCGGGCTGGTCGGCTGGTTCGACCGGCGCTTTCCTCTGACGGCCACCTGGAAGAAGCACGTTTCCGAGTACTACGCGCCGAAGAACTTCAACTTCTGGTACTTCTTTGGTTCGCTCGCGTTGCTGGTGCTGGTCAATCAGATCGTCACCGGCATTTTTCTCACGATGAACTACAAGCCCGACGCGACGCTCGCGTTCGCGTCGGTCGAGTACATCATGCGCGAGGTGCCGTGGGGCTGGCTGATCCGGTATATGCATTCCACAGGCGCGTCGATGTTTTTCATCGTCGTCTACCTGCATATGTTCCGCGGGCTGCTGTACGGCTCGTATCGCAAGCCGCGCGAACTCGTGTGGATCTTCGGCTGCCTGATTTTCCTGAGCCTGATGGCCGAGGCGTTTTTCGGCTACCTGTTGCCGTGGGGGCAGATGTCGTTCTGGGGCGCACAGGTGATCGTGAACCTGTTCTCGGCGATTCCGTTCATCGGCCCCGATCTGTCGCTGTGGATTCGCGGCGACTATGTCGTCTCGGACGTCACGCTCAATCGCTTCTTCGCGTTTCACGTGATCGCGATTCCGCTGGTGCTCATCGCCCTCGTGATCGCTCACCTGGTCGCGCTGCACGAGGTGGGGTCGAACAACCCGGACGGCATCGAGATCAAGGCGAAGAAGGGGCCGGACGGCGTGCCGCTCGACGGCATTCCGTTCCACCCGTACTACTCGGTGCACGATTTCATGGGCACCGCGGTGTTTCTGGTGATCTTCGCCGCGATCATTTTCTTCGCGCCGGAAGTGGGCGGGTACTTCCTTGAAGCGAACAACTTCATTCCCGCCAATCCGCTGCAAACGCCGCCGGAAATCGCGCCAGTGTGGTACTTCACCGCCTTCTACGCGATGCTGCGCGCCACCACCGATCCATTCAAGATCGTGCTGATGATCGTGATCGCGCTGCTCGGCCTGCTCGCGCTGGTGCGCGCGCGTGGCACGTGGAAGGTCGGCTTGCCGGTCCTCGCGGCGCTGGTAATTCTGGCGATGGCGTTCACTGAGTCGAAGTTCTGGGGCGTGGTGGTGATGGGCGGCGCGGTGATCTCGCTGTTCTTCCTGCCGTGGCTCGACCGCTCGCCGGTGAAGTCGATCCGTTACCGGCCGTTTTTTCACAAGGCGTTCTTCGCGATCTTCGTGCTCGCTTTCCTGACCTTGGGCTTCCTCGGCACCAGACCGCCGTCGCCCGCGTCGACGCTGATCGCCCAGGTGTGCGCGTTGATCTACTTCGCGTTTTTCCTCGGTATGCCGTTCTGGACGCGGCTTGGCAAGTTCAAGCAGCCACCCGAACGGGTGCGGTTCAAGCCTCACTAATCGCGAGCCAGGAGAACACGAAGATGAAAAAGCTGCTTTCGACGTGCGCGCTGATCGGCGCGACACTGCTCGCGGTGCTGGCCGCTCCGGCATACGCGGACGAGAATTTCCCTCTCGACCGCGCGCCCGATAACGCGGAGAATTTCGCTTCTTTGCAGCGCGGCGCGCAATTGTTTGTAAACTACTGTCTGAATTGCCACAGCGCGAACCTGATGCGCTACAACCGGCTGACCGACCTCGGCATCACGCCGGGCGAAATTCAGTCGAACCTGCTGTTCACCACCGACAAGGTCGGCAACACGATGACCGTGGCAATGCGCCCGGACGACGCGAAGACGTGGTTCGGCGCGGCGCCACCGGATCTGTCGGTGGAAGCGCGGGCGCGCGGCAAGGACTGGCTGTACACGTATCTGCGCAGTTTCTATCGCGACAATACGCGGCCCACTGGCTGGAACAATCTGGTGTACGAGAACGTGAGCATGCCTCACGTGCTGTGGCAGCTTCAGGGGCAACGTGCGGCGAAATTCGGCGACGAAATCGACGAAAAAACTGGCGAGACGGTACACAAATTTGTCGGCTTCCAGCAGCTCACTCCGGGGACGATGTCGCCGGTAGATTATGATTCTGCTGTGGCCGACCTCGTGTCGTACCTGTCATGGATGTCCGAACCGACGCAGCAAACCCGCAAACAGCTTGGCGTGTGGGTATTGTTGTTCCTCGGGATCCTGAGCTTTTTCGCCTGGCGACTGAACGCCGCGTACTGGAAACATATCAAATAATCACGCCGCCACACGGTGTGGGGCCGGCGCCAGGAAAAACCTGCTAAACGGTTTTTCCGCGCGCTGGCCCTTCAGCTTTTTGAGGAAACGTAAACATGATGGTTCTGTATTCCGGCACAACTTGCCCGTTCTCCCAGCGTTGCCGGCTGGTGTTGTTCGAAAAGGGCATGGACTTCGAAATCCGCGATGTCGACCTGTTTAACAAGCCGGAAGACATCGCCGTGATGAATCCGTATGGTCAAGTGCCGATTCTCGTCGAACGGGACCTGATTCTGTACGAGTCGAACATCATCAACGAGTACATCGACGAGCGCTTCCCGCATCCGCAACTGATGCCGGCCGATCCGGTCCAGCGCGCCCGCGCCCGCCTGTTCCTGCTGAACTTCGAAAAAGAACTGTTCGTGCACGTCGGCACGCTCGAAAACGAGAAGGGCAAGGCCGCCGAGAAGAATCACGAGAAGGCGCGCCTCGCGATCCGCGATCGCCTGACGCAGCTCGCGCCGATCTTCCTGAAGAACAAGTACATGCTCGGCGAAGAGTTCTCGATGCTCGACGTCGCGATCGCGCCGTTGCTGTGGCGTCTGGATCACTACGGCATCGAGCTGTCGAAGAACGCGGCACCGCTGATGAAGTACGCTGAGCGCATTTTCAGCCGCCCGGCTTATATCGAAGCGCTGACGCCTTCGGAAAAGGTGATGCGTCGTTGAGTTTGGCTTTGGGGTGAGGGCGCCGCACGATAGATCAAGTGCGAGCCCGCGCCCAGCAAGAGGACTGTTGATGCAAGAGATTTCCACCAAGCCGTACCTGCTGCGCGCGCTTTACGAGTGGTGCACGGATAACGGCTACACGCCGCACATCGCGGTCCGGGTCGACAATCAGACGCGCGTACCGCGTCAGTTTGTGCGAGACAACGAAATCGTGTTGAACATCAGCTTCGAGGCGACCAGCCAGTTGCAGATGGGCAATGAGTGGATCGAGTTCAGCGCGCGTTTCTCCGGCAAGTCGCACAAGATCGAGGTGCCCGTCGCCAATATTCTCGCGATCTATGCGCGCGAAAACGGCCAAGGCATGGCGTTCCCGGTCGAGTCGGCGGGCGGCGAAGCGCAGGATTCCGGCGCCGATGCGGAACTGGCGGACGAGACGGCCGCGCCGGCTGCGCCACGCGCGGTCGAGACGTCGTCGGCCGATACGGCTGCTGCGAAGGCCGATACCGCGACGGAGGGCCCTCAGCCTGACGACGACGGATCGAAAGGTGGCGGAAGGGCTCGCCTCAAGATCGTAAAATGAAGTAGAATCACGGCCTCATGCCGGCTTAGCTCATCAGGTAGAGCGCTTGACTTGTAATCATGAGGTGGCGGGTTCGAGTCCTGCAGCCGGCACCAAGTAAATCAAGGGGTTACGAGATTTTCCCTCGTGGCCCCTTTTCTTTGCCTCCGTGGCGTAGTCACTGCGTAGACACGACGCCGACGGATTTCTGGCCTGACTCGCTCCTGCTGACGCACGCCGCCATCTCAAGCGTGGCCTGCCCCGCAGATGTCTGCTACGAGTATAGGTCACGCGGCTGCGAGTGCGTCCGCTCCCCGCTGGCGTAATACAAAACATTCAAAAACCTGCATCCCGCGCGGAAGGCCGCAAGGCTCTACCTCAAATGTCGGGCATTCGCTGGGGTCCAGTGCGCGCGGGACAAGGGGAGCAGGCGGTCATTATGAAGTCTGGCCGACGACGAGTAGCCGGCGTATCGGCTACACTCGTCAGTTGACGGTCTGCGTCAGGGACGCTGACGCGCTGCTCGCGGACTTGTCCGGCGGGCGACCGGACGGGGAGGCCATATGACCAGATTGGCGAGCATCCTCTTGCCCGTGGTGGCAGGCATGGTGCGCGTCGAACGCGTGCCGCGCCTGATTGTCGACGCGCTCCACCCGCTCCCGCAGGGCGTGTGTCCGCTGACCCTGCTACGACAGCGCGCTGCTTGCTGGGCGGAGCACAAGTCAGCAGTATCAGCGACCATCGGCCGGGGTGAACTGGTGGTGCGCAACCCTGTAGGTATGCTGCCGCAGGCGGGACCATGGAGCAGTGAGCCGGAAAAGGCAGTTGTCGCCGTCCAGGACCTGGCCCGATATCTGGAGCGCTTCGGGATTGGGGTGAAGTGGCTCGAACTGCCTACGGAACTGCCCGACGACCAATTCAACTGCAACCGGTCCGTCCCCATCAACTGGACAGAGGTCGCCACCATCACCCACCTGCCGGCACGCGATGCCGTGTTGCTCATGCATGGGCTGAATCCACGGATGCATCGCAATCTCGCGCTTCCTCTTTCGCCCGAACACAGCGATGACGTTGCCCGTTTTTTTGCGACGGTCCGCGACGTGCTTGCCCTTGCGGAGGCTCAGAAAATTGCGGCAAGGCAAGCTTCCGAATGGCTGCAGTGGGCGGATGACCTCGAGATTGTCGTGCATTCGGACTTCCGTCGACTGGTCGAATCGCAGCGGGCATGGCGAGGGACGAGCGGCGCATCGTTGGCGGTGAGCGGAGGCGCGCCGCTGACGCCCGCGAGACCACTCACGGTTTTCCACAAGAATCCTCATAGGAAAGCCAACATCCTGGACGCCCCGGTTGACCTCGCGCGATGCCAAGCGCTCGACCCAGGCGATTACCAGAGCGTTTGGGCGTCGCTGGTGAAAATTGCCCAGGCCCCGAGGCGACCGGCCCCGCTTACCGGCTACGTGGAAACGGAGGGTATCCTGTACCAGGACGAAAACAACCCCTGCAAGCGACTAACCAAAGTGGGATTTGCAAAATATTTTAGTCGCCGTTTTCAGCCCTTGAGCTGATACCTCGTCGCGGTTGTTTTTCCGCTCTCAGCAGCCAGATTCGTCCACATTCGGCCGTTTGCCGCGCGATTGATTGACCGGGGTGACGGGACTCCTATTCTGCAAGCCATGACGAATGGCCGGAGGAAGGAGGGCCCCTCATGAAAAACCTTGAAACAGGATTGCCGGAAGTGCTGCCGACTGATGCTGCCGCTGCTGCACTTAACAGAGCTCCCCAGACTCTGCGCAAGTGGGCGTGCCTCGAAACCGGTCCAATTCGGCCGATTCGTATCAACCGTCGCCTCGCTTGGCGAGTGGATGACCTGCGCGTGCTGCTCGACGGCTCTTCGGCTGCTGGCCCAGCGCGACAGGCGCGACGTTCACCGTCTCGGCAAAGACCTCGCGATGTCGTATGAGGCGTCCGAGGGTTCCCTAGACCAGTCCGGGCCGATTAGAAAACCGGCCTCCAGTTGAAAGTATGACTTGGGGTCGTGGCCAGCCTCTCGCGGGGAATTGCGGGGAATGCACGTCAGGCAGAGGGCGCACGTTTTTTATCATCGACCGGCTTCCCAGGTTGCAGCAGCACAATCGGCGACACCTCAAGGGCTTCCGCAAGCCTTTGCAGGTTATCGACGCTGACGTTCGCCAAGCAGCGCTCGACCTGACTGACATACGTGCGATGAAACCCGCATTGTTCGCTCAGGTCTTCCTGCGTAACGGCCTTCTCATTTCGGATACGACGAAGGTTGTGTGCCAGCAACCCGCGCAGCCATGGGTCAATTTCTTTCTTATTCATGGGGCTGAAGATTCAACCAACCACAAGAGGTTGTCTACCGCCCTATGCTCTACTGCTTTTTTCCATACTGGATTTACACATACTGCTTTTTTCCATACAATGGTCTCAACAGGGCGGCAAGCATCGCGTGCCGCTAGCCCAATCTGCCAGCTGATGTGTTCG
The DNA here is from genome assembly GCF_900019265.1 of Paraburkholderia ribeironis. Classification (GTDB taxonomy): domain Bacteria; phylum Pseudomonadota; class Gammaproteobacteria; order Burkholderiales; family Burkholderiaceae; genus Paraburkholderia; species Paraburkholderia ribeironis. Next base: position 113,119 of record NZ_CYGX02000009.1, on the reverse strand, counting down.
GCGTGACGTATTTGGGTCGCACTCTTTCGCGCGCATCTCAAAGCCCGTTCGCTGGGCCCGCAACGGTGAACGTGCACGGCGCGGAGCAATGGTCGGAGTCAGATTACAAATGGAAGCAATCTATGACCTGGGGGCGTTGTTGCCCAAGATTTATCAAATGCCCCCCAGAATCTGCTTCCTGCTTCACCTGCGGGACAATCTCGGTGACGAAATGCGCGTCGTAACATCCAGCCCGAACGTGATAATAAGCCTGCTTACGGCCCCCGATGCGCTGTCGGCAGAAATACACATGCTTCTACCGATAGCTGACCGGGAAGACGCCCCAGCGCTTCAGCGAATTACCGAAGTGCATCTTTGCAATGACGGAAAATGTGTTTTCCGGGTGGAAACCGGCGAGCAGTTTCTCAGCGTGGACGGCGAGGAGCCGATAGCAATGTTGTGTCTTTGCTGTGATTCCGAGCATTCCGAGCCCCGGGAGCGCCGAGCAATGTGAAATGCACGGGTGCTCGTTTTTGAAATTATTAGCATGACGAATCATAGGATTTCCGCTGTTCAGCAATGGAAATCCAGGCATCTGTCGGGTCGTCCGATTGGCAGGAGGCTATTGAAAATGGAAGTAGTGGAGTTCGGTAGTGAGGACGCCGTGACGATGTGGGAGCAGCCATCATCATCGGCTGATGGTCGTCTACCACTGGTTAAGCTCAAGTGTACAACCGTCTTCCTCGTCGAGCTTGCAGTGGTCAAGTCAGGGGAAGACTTTGTGACATGGCGGCGCTTGGCTACGTATTCGCTTCTTAACGTCGCACGCTTGGTAAATGGACCTGATATCGCAAGTAGCTCGATATATATGCTTCCCTTCAAATCTCACCTATCCCAGCCTCAGACGTGCATTCGAATCACTGAGCTGCATACTACCGCATACGGCGAATGGCTTATCCGCACCGAAGATGGAGAGCAGCTACTCAAATCGGTGCCGCACCGAGAGCCGGCTCATCTTCAACGAGTCTATGAACTGAGTCAGAGTTCTGAAGAAAACGCGCAATAGCGCGGAGCCGATGTCGCATCAGGGATACTTCGTCATTAAGTTCGTAATCCTATGTGGATGTCCGTGCGACCACGCGTTCGCTTCCTAGGAAGCCAGGCAGTCGATGGACAAAGAGGAAGCGTGACGATGCGGGACGAAAGAGCGAGAGCCTCTCGCTGACGCGCGGAGCTCACTTCTGCAACTGTCCCCTGGGCGACCCAGCAGTAAAGAACCATCTCGCCAGCGATTGCGACTGTCATTCTGAAAGGCACCTATACATGACACCAGTGAGTATGCCGGAGGAGCTCGAAGAGCTCTCGCTTGATGCCACCGCGCGACTACTGGGCGTTCCGCGCATAGTCGTCAGGAAGCTCATCGAAGACAACGTGCTCCCGAGTCGCATCGTCAAGACGGGTTGCCGAGAGATACGACGGATACCGACGGTGGCCGTACAGGCGCATCGAGAGAAAATGCGTGCAATACACGATGCGGGGTTGCGTCGATTTTTGGACATCGGGGCGTGCGGGCCTCGACGACGCGGAGAATGAGGCCTTCCCGAAGCACATGAAGTCTGATGACGAGAAAGAATTAAGAGTGGTTACTTATCTCCGCGCACTAGAAAGGCCGCGCTCGCTGATGAAAAATTGCGGTGCCTCCGGCGAGCCGGGTCCCAACCGGAGTGGGAGTTCTGTTGCTGCAGATAGAGAGCCCAGCGCTACGGCGGCAGCGTTTGCTGGTCGCCCGGTCTCATTCGCATCTTACCCACAGCGAAAATAGGAGTTAAGTGATGGAACAAGGTGGCGGTACCGAGCAGCCCACCCCCCTAACTCAGCGAGGTCTATTGCCCGTTAGAGTCTCCCATGGCGCTTTCTTTTATGTTCGCTACGACGGAAAGACCTGTGATGCCTCACAGAACGAGAACGCGTTTATTGCACACACGCTCGACAGCGTTCTAACTTTGCTGGCGACAGCGAACTGCGATACGCCCGCTGTGTATCTCTGTTCAAAGAGAGTCGATGGAGACATTGCGGTCCGGCGCATAACAGCACTCAGTGAGCTTCCGGACACAGAAATGTGCATCCTTTTTTTCGGGGACGGTAACGGTGTGCTTTGGGATGAGAGCAAGCATCTAGGGGCCGTCAGCACTTACGCCGATGTAAATGCGCCGTTGAGCCTGAATCAATTGGCCAACATTGCGGCTCGTGTGGCAAGCGCCAGCGATGCCGAGCGTGACCCGAATGATACGGGTCAAGACGGAGGCTGACATTCAGCGGCTGCAATGAACAGAAAGGTCGACAGCATCGGCAAAACGGAGCGGAATCGCCAGGTCTTATTTCTGGATTTCGACGGAGTGCTTCACCGCTTCGGGGCGGTTCGCACCCGGAGAGGCATCGTTAGTATCTCCCCGGCCGTTCAGCTATTCGAGTTTGCTCCGATACTCGTGGAATGCCTTGCCCCGCACGACCGTTTGGAAATCGTTCTTTCGACGTCGTGGGTATACCTCTTGGGTTACCAGCGGGCAAAAAATGCGTTGCCCGGGGCATTAAGTGAGCGCGTGGTCGGTGCAACATATCATTCGAAGTATTTCGACTCCGACATGTGGGCATCGAAGGCGCGCGGCACCCAGATTCTGCGCTACGTGTTAACTCATCGTCTGACGAGGTGGCTCGCAATTGACGACGAAATCGTCGGTTTCGGTGAGCATTTGTCTCACGTCGTCAGGTGCGATGAGAATTCTGGCTTAGGTGACGTCAGCACTCAGACGTTACTCCGCACTCGACTGGCGGAGCAATTTGGATAACGAAATCTCCGGAAAGTAGAGAAATGCGAAATGTGCTCTTTCTTGATATCGATGGCGTGCTTCACCGAGGTATCGCTCGTCGTTCTGGAAACCGTGTGATGAGCAGCGCGCCTGACATCAAGCTTTTTGAGTATGCCACTGTGCTTGATGACTTGCTAACTCCTTATCCTGATTTAGAAATTGTCCTGTCTAGTGACTGGTCGTTGGTCTTCGGGACCGAGTTGACGCGCAACGCAATTCCGTCTCCAAGTCTACAGAACCGCATCGTCGGTGCGACCTTTGATGGATGCACTTTGAATCCCGTCGTTTGGCCGCTTCTTCCACGCGGAGAACAGGTTTTGGACTACGTCTCGCGGAACACACCACTGAGATGGCTCGCCGTAGACGACCGTGCTGACGGATTCGAAGCGCACCGGCAGAGACTCGTCCACTGTCAGACCGATGTAGGACTGGGCGACAGTGCAGTCGTCGAGCAATTCCGCGAGCGCCTACAGCGCTTCTTCACTAGAGCTCCTGATGATGACGCCGAGAACTGACGCGCACCGGAAAGCCGCCAATCCTGACGAAGGCTCCGCCCCGATATCTCAGAGCCAACCGGACAGGCGATTGAAAAGGCAGCTATCGTTTGCAATTGACCTCGGTCTTGCTCATGTCTTGACTGAGATTACTCCGCGCCGCTACGTCGAGTGGAGGACAACGGGGAGTGCCGAAATTGGGCGGGCGCTGAGGCGGGCGATTCTAGACGAACAGTTTGAGCGGCGACGAAAAGCAAGAGCAAAGACTGGTTTGTAGTTGTTGTGAATCGCCCTTTATTCGGAACGACGTTGAGGAGAGAAAGTATGTCCATCTACCTCGAGCTAGCTGGAGAGGGTGCTGAAATTGTCTGGCTCAAGGATTGGTCGATACGCGAGTCCGCTGACGGTTCGTGGCATTTCGTGGGTTACAGCCTTGAGACGTCTAACGGCCGTCTCAGTACAAAAATCGTTCACTTAGATAGGGCGACACGTACCGCGCAGACATTGAATGGGCAAATCTACCAGCTCGTTGGTGCGAGCGGGCATAACCTCGATGCCGAGTTTGTGTTCAACTCGTTCGCCAAAGGGCTCGGCAACGGAAAACCATGGCGGAATGTGTCGGCCGAGCTGATTCCTGATTGTTACGAGCGCAAGCATGTAACAGCTAACTGCCAGGAGGTGACGCTCGAAGCCGCTGCACGTTTGCTCCTTCTATCGCGCTCATATGTGAGGTCACTCATCAGTGACGACAAACTCCCAGGTCGAGTAGCCGAAGACGGTGTCCAATGGATACCGATTGACGCTCTGACGGAGTACCGCGCGAGGATGCGTGCCTCGCTACAAGAGGCGCTCCTTGCTCTGATGGAGACATCACAGCGTATGGGGCTTTACGACCCTGAAGCTGAGGAGCTTCAAGAGCATCAAAAGCTTGACGTAAACAACAAATAGGTGCTCCTCAGCACGGGCGGGCTGTTCTATCGTTGTCCGGTTGGTGAAGATAGAAAAGCGGCGTAACCGTCGAGGCGATGCAAGTGCGGTCCGTTCGGTCACATGTCCGTTGAAGTGGGCCGATTCATCTATAGACGAAGGGACTGATGCATTGCTTCGACTGCTCGGGTCCGAGTAGTGACATGCGAAGGGAGCCGAACATGAAAGTTTGCGAACTGCTTGCTCTGCTGCGGGACGTTGACCCGAGCAGCACTGTGCTTTTCCTCGAAGACTATTCGGACCTGAGCGAGACCGATGAGATTCTCGACGTCATCGTTCCTGACCAAGTTTGGACTTATGAGACGGGGCGCTGTGGTCGTGAGCGATACAGCGTGCGATATCCAGAACCGTTCGAGCAGCGCGGCGAAGCGGATGGTTACCGCGACGTGGCTCACACTACCGAACGGGTCGTCTTGCTCGTCAACGGCGTTACGAACTATCGGCGTATGAGGCTACCGGAGCGCCTTCCACCACCGAGAGGGCTGGACGATGCGAAGACTTAGCGAACTGTCGAAGGTCAACATGAAGCTCGCGCTCATGCAGGCGCAAAGCTACGGATGGCGCACTCGATTCAGGAACTGGAGCAGTTGTTGAATACGTGTTTGTTCGGGCGGCAAGCTTGTGTTCAACGTCCACGCTCAGACTCTAGGAAATCGCGACTTGTTATGCCGCGAGCCGGTGCTCGTAGTACGGACGGTCCCTGTCATCAAGTATTGCATACATGCGCTCAAGCTCCGATGCCTGCGGGTTGAGCCACGCGTCGATATTCTCAAGCTTGATGGGAATGATGCACCGGTCGTGCCCCGCAGCGGCAACCTCTGGCGGGGGCTCGTCTGTGATAGCCGCAAAGGAGAGGAGGTCTGGCTCATTCGGCGCACTCCATCGGGACCACAGACACGCGACGTGCATCAGTTCGCCGTTGCTAGGACGGAACTCGAGAACGACATTCTCATCGCGTTCATGTGTCTCCAGCAATGTTCCCTCGAACTTTGCCTTGCTCACATTTTCGTAAAACACTTCGACGAGTAAGACGCCGTGCGTGTGCCCGAAGCAAGGTTTCCAGAAGCCTTCCAGGTTATCCCGTCGAGCGTTATACGTTCCAGGAAATTTGACATCGTAAGAAGCAGGCTTGCCGGCAATGCGGCACTGGTAACGCATTGGCTTCACGACGCGCTTTCCGTTTTCCATAACCATCACGGGCGCAAAGCTCGCGGGGAATATGCGCGCGTCTCGCGGCTGCAGTTCGGGTCGCTGCAAATCGTCAAGCTTGCTTTTGGTCCACGCAATCTTGTCAGTCGCGATGCGCTGGTGTTCCGTTGCCGCTTTGGTAACCTTAGTCTGCAAGGCTCTTTCCGCATCGGCCAGACGTTTGCGCTGCTTGAACAGTTCCTGTTCAAGCTTAGTAGTTTGGTCAGAATTGAATCTGCGAATGAGCGCTGCAATCTCAGCCTGCTCTTCATTCTCTGGATACGCGAAAGCATTGCGAATTTGAGGACTCCCTTCGGTCAGCCAGCTTCGGCGCGTCGACTATTGACTTACTGTTTGCGAGGTCTCATGTCGACTCCGACCATCTTCAAGGTGGCATCTATGAATTGCAGCTCGGGTTTGAAATCAAGCGCCCACTCCTCACCGTCGCACCGCACGGTCATGCCGTTGTGTTTCACGCTCGGCCTCGCGAACCCAGTCGGTTGCGTTCACGATAAAAACTCCTAGTAGTGAATTGTTCAGTCGATGTATTGCGGCTCAGGCGAATGCGTCGGCAGTAATTCGGTTCTTGGCTGGCATGACCGCACGGCGCTGTCTTCCATGGGGGCTCAAGAGCGTTGCTCCGGGTCGAAGCTCAACTGTCAGGTCGCCTTCAAATCGTGGCCCCTTGCGTTTCACTATGTCCACCCGCACGCCTCGCTCGGCTGTGCGGAGCGAGATTCGCAGTTCTGCGGGGGATGCATCGCAGGCTTCCTGTAGGGGACGAAAGACGAAAAACAGCGATGTGCTCGAGCGCGAGGCCAAAAGCAGTCGCCGAAGTGCGTCCGTTCGAGCGTGGGTTTGCCAGAGCAAGACCGCGCCGCACGTGCCAGCCTTCAAAGACTGTTCCGTTGCCCACAACTGGTCGCTCATGCTCTTCGCCCGTAACAACAGAACCTGGGCCACCGGAATACCTGAATACGCGAAACCTTGGCCGGACGGCTCACATGGAGGTGCCACCAGGACGATGGGCTTCTTGAGTGCTGACAGTGCCGGCGCTAGAACCCGTAGCTCCCCCGACCCCGTCGCTTGGGGCAAGACTTCCGTGAGCGCGCCGACCGGCCATCCTCCACCTGGAAGCTCTCGAGACAATGCCGGATAGCCCGTATCCACAGTCGACAGGCGTCCGCGCGCCAGCTTCGACGCCCGCCACAGGGACGGGTGGATTGATTCCGGTAGAGGTTCGGGAGCGCTGTTCATGGCTTTGAAAATACTGTATGGATATACAGTACCGCACCGACGGTCCGAATGCAATCGTGCACCAATTCAACGCTACCGCCTCTGGCTGACCGCGCCTGCGGCAAACCTAGCCGACCCGAGAATTCCGGAGACGCCCAATGACCTTCCGGAGCGTTGTCCGACATATCGAAGCGTGTCTGATTCGCGGTACGGCAGTTGCTAGGCGCTATTTATACTGAACCCAACGGAGGCGACGATGGCAGGCGACAACTCATATAAACCAGGAGAGATAGTGAAGGTCGCTTTCATTTTCTCTCCTTTATTGTTCGACCTGTAAATCGGTCAGCGCAGAGTGTAAGTTGGAAGTCAAGGCCTCGTGTGTCTGATAGAACACGTGTCCTTCGCGATGGGCTGGCCTGGACCTTAAGACGAAATCAGGAATCCGACCAGGCGGCGCTCATTTGGTCGGGCGCATATGTTAGAGTCCGAGCGCTCTTTTGGAGCGGAGTATCTACTTGATTGAATAACTAAAAATGAGCGACGAAAAACTAACCACGGAAGAAATCGAACTTCAGCGGAGTAAGGCAGGCCTCGTTTTGCAGCAGGCTGCAACGGTTTGCGATGCGAATCGAGATGCACTTCTCGCCGTCTGCAAGCTGAACGCACCTGCATTCGGAGGCGACGACCAGAACGCACGGGTACTAGTCGAATCGATAGTGCAGATGTTGTATAAGTTCGGCTATCATCTGCGCCCCCGAAACCCGCGTCGGGTCGAAGCCGGAATCGAGAAGCTTCCCAAGGAGAAAGTCCGAGCCATGATGAGCAGAAGCGGGCGCGCTGTGCGAAATGCAGCCTCCATATGCAAAGCTAATCGCGACATGCTTGTTTCTCTCTTGAAGACACAGGCAGACGCAGTGACTGATTCCCCGGCTCTTCCAGCATTGGTTGACAATGTGGCCGCAGTCTTACTCGCTTATGGGCTTCAGCTAGAGTACGATAAAGGTATCGAGGGCTTCGAAATAGCTGACAATCCGTTTCGGTTTTAATGGCTTTCGCACGCCCCCGAGACCTATTCTTCGTCATTACGTCGACGCGGTGACGGCACGCCGCATCTTGAGTGCAGGCAGGGGGCGGGCGGCTGCATGGCGCTAACTTACATGCGAGGCGGGCGGGACAATTGTACACACACCGAATGCTCCGGAACGCATGGATACAGCCGAGAAACACGTGATGGTCGTGTCAGCACTGAGATAGTCCAGCTCGATGTCGCTGCACGGATAGGGCGCACCGCCAGCGGCCGCGTCTATTGCCCGATACTTCTCAGTGGCTGGAGCAGCGACAGCAAGTACGTGTTCAATCGTGTCGCGGATATTGTCGGTGACGGTGACCCATGGCACGACGTGACTGCTGAGTTGATTCCTAATTGCCGGTTGCAGGGCCGGACAACTCCGAAGAGCTTTCGCTCGAAGTGGCTGCTTCAATGCTTTTCGTTTCGCGTGCTTATGTGCGGCGGCTCATCGACGATTGGACTACTTCCCGCTCGCATAGATAAGTACGGCAGCCACGATGCCCTTCGTAGCAGGCTGGTGACCCTATCGTTTTAGCGTTTTATACGCGGCCCGAAGCGGCCTTGTACTTTTGCATGATGTCCTTGATGTACTGCGACTTGCCAATCAGCGAGAGCATGTCTTGGCCAAAGGAATACGGTAGAGGATGAGTCATTACCGTGATGCCGCCGTTGTTTCTGACCGCAACGGCCACGACTTCCTCACCGCCTAAACGCACATAGCCTGCGTACAACACGACAGGCGTGAGCATCGACTCGAACTTCTTTTCCGTGGTGCCGTAGACTTCAAAAAACTTCGAAGCGGCAGCCGTTGTCCCCGTCGCGACGGTCACGGGCTCGTCTGTTGCAAGGGATTCATTGGCTGCGTCGTGGATGAGCTCGAAGTTCTGCGCGTTACGGGCGCTCCAGGACTTGGCGTAAAAGTAGAAAATCACCAACGCGACAAGAATCAGAATCAGGAAGAGCATTTGTTTTTCGTTTTGGAGGAGTTGGCCATTGGTGCCATGGCGCATCACGAACGCGACGGCTTCTTGTGGACATGAAGTGTACGTCTTGCACTCTGTTGACGGAACGAGCTTTCATCAAGTTTTTCGTAAGTTCCGCACATATCATAGCCTCAACGACCTGAACGGCAGTTGGAAGAAAGGGGCAACTCGACGGCACTCCTCCTTGAAAATCGCTTGTCAAGATGCCGGACAAAACCTTATCGACATAAATATCGCCTCGCCTCCCGTACCACTAAGGGCCCGGGGCGGCGCAACAACGTATCCGCCAGCATCTATCCCATTCAGCGCGCGTTTCCATAGGTTGGTCCTGCGGGAGATTGGCTTGAGCGAAAGTGACCCCGACTATGCGTGTGAGGTGGCTTTGTCGAATCCCTCGTGGAACCCATGACCAATAGACCAAAAGCCGCTTCGAGCGCTTCTGGGCCGCGCGCTTGGGAAGGCGCGCGACCATCTGCTTAACTGCGCGCATGCATCCCAAAGCGGCGAGCTCGTCTCATGAGGAGTGCGGCCGCCCTTCTGTGAGGGCGGGGCAAGAAGGTCTTTCTGTCCGATGACGGGCTTCAGAACGTTACCCCATTTGTCCCTCAGATGGGGAAGGGCTAAACAGATGCGGGTGGCCCGCAGACACGCCTAGCGATAATCCGGCAGGGTTCGAGCAATGAGGCCACATAGTTGGTCGCGTCAGACCAAATGTGGTACCGAATAGCGCCTCTTGTGTTTAAATTCCACACAAAAGTTAAGCACACTCGGGGGCGAATATGCGCATCGAATCAATCCGCATTAAAAACCTTAGGTCCATCAAGGACGCGGAGGTTTTCCTTAACCATTACAACTGCTTTGTCGGACCGAACGGCGCGGGGAAATCCACATTTCTGTTCGCACTGAATGTCTTCTTTCGTGAGACTGATGGTGCATCTACCGACGTAGCTCTTTTGTCGGCCGAAGACTTTCACCGAAAGGACACATCTCAGCCTATCGAAATCACAGTCACGTTTTACGACCTTGACGCCGAAGCAAAGGAGGAATTCAAAGCCTACTTCCGAATGGACCGGCTGACTGTGACCGCGAGAGCAACGTTCAATGCCGCGACAGGAAGGGCTGAGGTTCGGCAATTCGGCCAGCGCCTCGGGATGGCGGAGTTCATGCACTTTTTCGAGCGGATGGGCGACAAGGCCAAGGCCGATGAACTGAAGCAGATATACGGAACTCTACAGACCCAGTTCGAGCTTCCGAAAGCCGCAAGTCAGGCTGCGATGGCAGATGCCCTCAAGTCCTACGAGGCAGACCGGCCCGGTGACTGTATTCTGATTCCCAGCGAAGACCAGTTCTACGGCGTCAGTAAAGGCGCGAACCGACTTCAGAAGTACCTCCAATGGGTCTATATTCCTGCAGTCAAAGATGCTACCGCTGAGCAATCTGAAGGGAAGGCGACAGCGCTCGGCAAATTGGTCGCCCGAACTGTCCGTTCCAAGGTGAATTTCGTTGAGCGTCTGACGGAAATGGCGCAGCGTGCGCGAGATGAATATCAGCAGCTTCTCGACGAAAGTCAGGGCGCGCTGGCAGATATATCTGACTCGCTACAGAAGCGTTTGATGCAGTGGGCGCATCCTGACACCAGCCTGCGCGTGAGTTGGCAACAAGACCCGGACAAGTCGGTCAGGGTTGAGGAGCCGTTCGCAAAGATAATTGCCGGCGAGGGGACTTTTGAAGGAGACCTCGTTCGCTTCGGTCACGGTTTCCAACGCTCCTTTCTGTTAGCCCTGCTGCAGGAGCTGGCAAATCAGGGAGAGACGACCGAGCCTCGACTCATACTTGGCTGCGAGGAACCGGAACTATACCAACACCCACCACAGGCTCGTCATCTCGCAGGCGTTCTGAATGCATTGGCTGAGGGCGGTTCACAGGTTCTGGTAACGACCCATAGTCCCTTGTTCGTCTCGGGCAACTCGTTCGAAAGCGTTCGGATGGTGCGACGCGATTCGGACACGAAGGCTTCTTACACCACCCAGCCGCTACCAGCCAAGATTGGTGAGAGGTACGCGGAGCTGACCGGCGAAAAACCGCTCGACCCACGGGGGTCGCTTGCGCGTATCGCACCGATATTGCAGCCGACACTGACCGAAATATTCTTCGCCCAGCGGGTAATCCTGGTGGAGGGTATCGAAGACGTCGCGTACATCAACTCGTGGTTGACACTCACGAACCGCATGCCCGAGTTTCGTAAGGCCGGATGCCACATTGTTCACGTCGATAGCAAGAGCAACATCCTGCGTCCGGCAATCATCGCCCAGCAACTAGAAATCCCGGTCTTTATCGTCTTCGACGGCGACGCGGACTGCAAAGAGGAGTACAAGCACCATCATGTGAGAGATAACACAGCCCTGCTGAAACTAGTGGGCGGCGACGACAAGACGCCGATACCGGCAGCCACTGTTTGGGCCAGCAACTACGCAATCTGGCGCACAAACCTCGGAGATACTGTCGACGCGGAGCTATTAGAGGGCATGGGCGCAAAGGCCTACGAGAAAGCGAGGAACGAGGCTCACGCATCCTATGGAAACGCCAAAGGCCTTCACAAAAATCCATTGCTCATTGGGGCAAAGCTCGCTTTAGCTGTCGACAATGGGGGCAAGTCTGCGTCGTTGGACAAGCTCTGCGACCTCCTCCTCGAATTCGGCAAACGCTGACCAGTGAAGACTATGAGTCAGACCAGGCAACCGTAGAGGCTGATTTGACCATCGCTGCTGTCTGTGATTCTCTGCGACGACGATGAAGCGTGGGCAACGCTGATTTAGACTTGCCCACGGTCGCCAGCCGACACTTATCAACGCAGTTGCGATGAAGCAGGGCAAGCGGTACGCTTGACTACAACCCTGCCTCCGCACTCCATTTCAGTCTGCCCCAGCCCCGGTGCGAATGTTTCCTCCGTCAGGAATCAACGGCGAGGCGGAGGTAAAATCAACGCTACGTCCACCGCTGCCGACGGCACATGGCAGCGGTACCCCCTGCACCCGGTTGCTCCAATAACGAGCATATAGGCAAAGCCAAAATAGAATGAACCACCAGGCACTATCGTCATTTATCTGGTCCGTAGCGGACCTATTGCGCGGTGATTACAAACAATCCGAGTACGGGCGCGTGATTCTGCCCTTCACAGTGCTGCGACGCTTGGATTGCGTGCTCGAATCCACGAAGCCGGCCGTGCTTGCGGAATTCGACGCAAAGACAAAGATGGGACTCAATCCAGAGCCCTTCCTGTTGCGCGTCGCCGGCAGCGCGAGGTTCTACAACACATCGTCGCTTGACCTCGTCAGGCTGCTGGGCGACCAGGACAATATTCGCCAAAACCTGTACTCGTACGTTCAGGCGTTCTCGCCAGCAGCGCGCGATATTTTTGAACGCTTCGACTTCTACACGCAGGTCGAACGGCTCGCCAAGGCCAACCTTCTCTATCTGGTGACGGAGAAGTTCGCGAATATTGACCTGCATCCGGATGTGGTCGACAACACCCAGATGGGTCTCGTGTTCGAAGAGCTCATCCGGAAGTTTGCCGAAATCTCGAACGAAACTGCTGGGGAGCACTTCACCCCGCGTGAAGTCATCCGCTTAATGGTGAACCTGCTGTTTATCGAGGACAGCGACGTACTCACAGCAGGCAACGCTGTCGTGCGAACCATTTACGACCCTACGGCCGGCACGGGAGGCATGCTTTCGGTTTCCGACGAATACCTGCGTGAGCACAACCCAGCGGCACGGCTGACCATGTTCGGCCAAGAGCTGAACGACGAGTCGTACGCCATCTGTAAGGCGGACATGCTCATCAAGGGCCAAGATGTCGCGAACATCGTCGCGGGCAACACGCTGTCTGACGACGGCCATGCCGGTCGCAAGTTCGACTACATGCTCTCCAATCCGCCGTTTGGCGTCGAATGGAAGAAGGTTGAAAAAGCAGTGCGCACCGAGCATGAACAGAGAGGCTTCGCAGGCCGCTTCGGTCCCGGCTTGCCGCGCGTCTCGGATGGCTCGATGTTGTTCCTACTGCACCTCATCAGCAAGATGCGCCCGGCGCAGGACGGCGGCAGCCGATTCGGAATCGTGCTGAACGGCTCGCCGCTTTTCACGGGTGGCGCAGGCAGCGGCGAAAGCGAAATCCGGCGCTACGCGCTAGAGAACGACCTGGTCGAAGCCATTGTCGGCTTGCCAACTGATATGTTCTACAACACCGGTATTTCGACATACGTGTGGATTCTGTCGAACAGGAAGCCCGTGGCGCGCAAAGGGTTCGTCCAGCTCATCGACGCGTCGAGCTTTTGGCAGAAGATGCGCAAGAGTCTGGGCAGCAAACGCCGGGAGATGTCGGACGAGCAAATCGCGACGGTTACCCGGCTATTCGGGGACTTTGTCGAAGCAGAACTGGCAACTGTGTTGGATGCTAAAGGTGCCGAGGTCGGGCGCTGGGTTGTGCCGGCGGGCAGCAATGCACCTGACTTGCCTGCGGGCGGCACGGTGAAGTCGGTCCCGATTTCCCGGATTTTCCGGAACCAGGACTTTGGCTATACGACGATTACGGTGGAGCGCCCGCTGCGCGATGAACAAGGCAACATTGTGCTGGGCGTCAAGGGCAAGCAAAAAGGCAAGCCGCAGGCGGACAGCGCGCTGCGCGACACCGAGAACGTCCCGCTTTCGGCGGACATCGGAGCGTATTTCGCGCGGGAGGTGCAGCCGCACGCGCCGGATGCTTGGATTGATGAAGAGAAGAGCAAGGTTGGCTACGAGATTCCGTTCAACCGGCACTTCTATGTGTTCGAGCCGCCGCGCGACCTGCACACGATTGACGAGGAGCTGAAAGCAGTGTCGGTCAACATCATGAAGATGCTTGAGGAGTTGGCGGAATGAGCTTGCCTAGCTACCCGGAATACAAAGACAGTGGCGTAGATTGGTTGGAGAAGGTGCCAGCGAATTGGTCTATCGCCCCGCTAAAATGCTGCTTCATGATTTACGGCGGCTCAACGCCAAAATCAGACGAGACGAGCTTCTGGGATGGGGAAATAGTTTGGGTTAGCCCTGCAGACCTGAGCAAGCTGTCGACCCTCTATATTAACGATTCTGCTCGCAAGATTACTTACGCGGGGCTCAATTCTTGCGGCACCACGTTAGTACCCGAGGGAAGCATTGTTTTATCGACACGAGCACCGATTGGTTCCCTTGCCATTGCAAAGACAGAGCTGTGCACGAATCAGGGCTGCAAGTCACTCGTACCAAAGGCAGGTATCGACGAGCTTTTCTATGCCTACTGCCTTCTGGCGTCCACTAAGGCCCTCAACCTCCGAGGAAAGGGCACGACCTTCCTGGAGTTGTCTGCGGACGAACTCGGCGCGTTCAAAGTGCCCCTTCCGCCGTTTGATGAACAAGCGGCGGTTGCCGCCTTTCTAAACCGCGAGACCGGCAAAATCGATGCGCTGATTTCCGAGCAGGAAAAGCTCCTCATCTTGCTGGCGGAAAAGCGCCAGGCGACCATCTCGTATGCAGTAACGCGCGGACTGAGTGCAGGGGCACCGATGAAGGAGTCTGGCACGAAATGGCTGCAAAAAATACCAAGCCATTGGGATGTTCGGACGATAGCGAAGTGCACTACGAAAATAACCAATGGCTATGTCGGGCCGACTCGCGACATACTCGTTGACGAAGGCGTTCCATACATCCAAGCCACGCATATCAAGAACGGGCGAATCAACTTTGGGAACGACTATTTTGTTACGCGGGAATGGAGTCAAGGTCGCGCGAAGTCAATATTAGAGGACGGCGATGTGTTAATTGTACAGACTGGGGCCGGTACAGGAGATGTTGGGCTCGTGTCTAGTCAGGAAGCCGGATTCAATTGCCACGCCTTAATTATTCTCTCTCCCGACCCTACCGTATTAAGTGGAGCATTTTTATGCGCGACTCTACAGTCAACGTACGGGAGAGAAACGTTGGCTTCCATTCAAACGGGTGCAATGCATCCTCATTTGAACTGCGGCGAAGTTAAGTTTGTAGACTTGCCGGTACCACCGCTTGTTGAGCAAGCGAAAATCGTCGACTTTATTCTTTCGGAAACCGCAAAACTAGACGCCCTCAAGTACCAGGCCGAACGCGCTATCAAATTGCTCACGGAGCGCCGCGCTGCTCTAATTGCCGCCGCCGTCACCGGCAAAGTCGACGTCCGCAATGCCGCGTCCGAGGAGCTGGCCGCATGAGCGACGTTCAGTTGTTCCGCCTGTCGAACGGTTCCGCAAACGAGCTGCCGAGCCAGGCCGCGAAACTCGAAAAGCAGCTACAAGGCCTCGTCGAAGCGAACATGCCAACCTTTCTCGGCGCTCGATTCCTGGCCAGCGAGTACGTAACCGGCAAGACACATAAGGGCCGAATCGACTCGCTGGCTCTCGACGAAAACGGCTGCCCGGTCATCATCGAGTACAAGCGCCACAGCAACGAGAACGTCATCAACCAGGGGCTCTTCTATTTGGACTGGCTGCTGGACCATCAGGCGGAGTTCCGCTGGCTGGTGATGGAAAAGCTCGGGAAGGAAGTGGCAGACCAAATCGAGTGGACCGGCACGCGCCTGCTGTGCATTGCTGCTGATTTCACGCGCTATGACCAGCATGCGGTACGGCAGATTCCACGTAATATCGACTTGATTCGCTACAAGTTGTTCGGCGATGACCTCTTATTGCTCGAACTCGTCAACGCGCAAAGCGTTCCGGATGTCACCGCAGTCAAGCCTGCGCAGCCCGCCCTAGTCGCTGAGCCTGAAAAGCCGAAGGCGGCGGGCAAAGACAAATCAGTGGACGAACAGCTTGCCATTGCGTCCGCCGAGATTCGTGACTTGTACGGACAACTCGCAAGCGCCCTGACTGCGTTGGGCGACGACGTACAGGAAAAGCGCCTGAAGCTCTACACGGCCTTCCGGCGTCTGAAGAACTTCGCGTGCGTCATCGTCTATCCGAACAGGCTCCTCGTGACGCTCAAGCTTGACCCTGCCTCCGTCGAGCCGGAAGAAGGGTTTAGCCGTGACGTCAGGCAGGTCGGGCATTGGGGCACCGGCGACGTCGAACTGACATTGCGCGGGCAGGCCGACCTGGAACGCGCCAGGCCGCTTCTCGAACGAAGTTACGACGAGAGCTAACCGGCCTACAGGCCTGTGCCGACTATCTCAAAAAAGCAAAAATCGAACGCATAGGGGGCATCCATGAGCAACCTGCACCAGGAACATCACTTCGAAGCCGCAATCTGCCAGTCCCTTGCCGCTAATGGATGGCTTCATGCTGACGGCGACGCCGCCAATTACGACCGCGTCAGCGCGCTCTTTTTGCCTGACCTGCTCGCCTGGGTAGAGACAACGCAGCCTGACGCCTGGCAGCGCCTGACGAAGACGCATGGCCCAGCGCTCTCCGAGCGTCTTGCCGAACGGATGCGTAAGAGCCTCAACGAACGCGGTACTCTGGATGTGCTTCGCCGGGGCGTCGAAATGCTTGGTCTCAAGGAGACGCTCTCGCTGGTGCAGTTCAAGCCCGCGCTGGCCATCAACCCTGTCATCCAGCAGCGCTACACATCCAACCGGTTGCGCGTCGTGCGCCAGGTTCGCCATTCGCCGAATCACCCGCAGGACGCGGTGGACCTCGTGTTGTTCGTCAACGGCATACCGGTTGCAACCGCCGAGCTAAAGTCTGACTTCACCCAGAAAGTTGAGGATGCAGTTGACCAGTACCGATTCGACCGGAACCCCCAACCGAAGGGTGGACAGCTTGAGCCGCTCCTTGGCTTCCCAGGCGGTGCGCTGGTGCACTTCGCAGTGAGCCAGACCGAGGTCAAGATGTGCACGCGGCTCGCAGGTCCGTCCAGCAGGTTCCTGCCGTTCAACAGAGGCAACCACGGCGCGGCAGGCAACGCGCCGAATCCAGACGGCTTCGCGACGGCTTACCTATGGGAGGACGTCTGGTCACGTGACAGCTGGCTCGACATTCTGCACCGCTATCTCATCGGCAAGCGGAACGAAAAGCAGCAGCTGAAGACCGTGATTTTTCCGCGTTTTCAACAGCTCGATGCGACCCGAAAGGTCGTCGCGGACGTCCTCGCTCAGGGACCTGGCCAGCGATACCTGATTCAGCATTCCGCTGGCTCGGGTAAGACGAATTCAATTGCCTGGACCGCGCACTTCCTCGCGGACCTGCACGACGCCGAACACAAGAAGATGTTCGATAGCGTGCTTGTGGTGTCGGACCGCACCGTGCTCGCCGCCCAGCTGCAGGAGGCCATCTTTGATTTCGAGCGCACGACTGGCGTTGTAGCCACCATTACCAATGAGCACGGAAGCAAGAGTGCGCAGTTGAGCCAAGCGCTCAAGGGTGGCAAGAAAATCATCGTCTGCACCATCCAGACGTTCCCCTTTGCATTGCAGGCCGTGCAGGAACTCGCGGCGACCGAAGGCAAGCAGTTTGCGGTCATTGCCGACGAGGCCCATGGTTCGCAGACCGGCGAAGCGGCGGCGAAGCTCAAGCAACTGCTGTCAGCCGAAGAATGGGCCGCCTTCCAGGATGGCGGCGAAATCGACACTGAGGCTTTGCTGGCCGCCCAGATGGAAGCGCGCGCCGGCGGCAAGGGACTGACTTACGTCGCCTTTACGGCCACGCCCAAGCAGAAAACGCTCGAACTGTTCGGCCGGCCGGGTCCGGATGGATTGCCGCAACCCTTCCATGTCTATTCGATGCGACAGGCCATCGAGGAAGGGTTCATTCTCGACGTCCTGAAGAACTATACGACCTACAAGCTGGCTTTCAGACTCGCGCACGACGGGCAGGAATATGACGAGAAGGAGGTCGAGCGCAGCGCCGCGATGAAGGGCATCATGCAGTGGGTCCGGCTGCATCCGTACAACATTGCGCAGAAGGTGCAGATTGTTGTCGAACATTACCGCGAGAACGTGCAGCCACTGCTCGATGGGAAGGCGAAGGCGATGGTGGTCGTCGGCAGCCGCAAGGAAGCAGTGCGCTGGCAGAAGGCCATTCGTGCGTACATCGAGAACCGGGGTTATCCGCTCGGCGTGCTCGTGGCGTTCTCTGGCGAAATCGACGACCCCGAGAGCTACCCGGTGCCGGTGACCGAAACAAGCAAGGAGCTGAACCCCGCGCTCAAAGGACGCGATATTCGCGATGCCTTCGCCGAACGTGAGTATCACCTGCTGCTTGTCGCCAACAAATTCCAGACCGGCTTCGACCAGCCGCTGCTCTGCGGCATGTACGTCGACAAGATGCTTGGCGGCATCCAGGCTGTGCAAACGCTCTCTCGCCTGAACCGTGCACATCCGGGCAAGGACGACACATACATCCTGGACTTCGTAAACGACGCGGATGAAATCCTCAAGGCATTCAAGACCTATTATGAGACCGCAGAACTCGAAGCCACGACCGACCCGCATCATGTCTATGACCTGCGCGCAAAACTCGATTCCGGTGGCTATTACGACGATTTTGAGGTTGACCGGGTGGCCAAGGTCGAACTGGACCCGAAAGGTACCCAGGCTCAACTGCAAGCTGCTATCGCACCGGTAGCCGACCGGCTGCTCAAGCGCTACAAGGCGGCACAACTGGACAATGTTGCGGCAGAGGCACAGCAGGACGGGAAGGCCGCCCAAGCAGCCAAAGACACGCTCGACGCGCTGGTGCTGTTTAAAAATGACATGGGTGCGTTTGTACGTCTCTACGCGTTCCTCTCGCAGATTTTTGACTACGGCAACACGGACATCGAAAAGCGCTTCCTGTTCTACAAGCGGCTCATCCCGCTGCTGGAGTTCGGTCGCGAGCGCGACTCCGTAGACCTGTCAAAGGTCACGCTGACGCACCATAGTCTGAAAAACACGGGTCGCCAGAATCTGAATCTGAGTCACGGTGAGGCACCTAAGTTGCCTCCGATGGATGCCGTCGGCAGTGGTGCAGTTCAGGAGAAAGAAAAGGCGCTGCTCGACGAAATCATCCAGAAGGTCAACGGCCTTTTCGAGGGAGAGCTGACCAACGACGACCAGCTTGTGTACGTGAACGGCGTGCTCAAGGGTAAGCTGCTCGAAAACGAGCTACTCGTCCAACAGGCTGCGAGCAACAGCAAGGAACAGTTCGCCAGCTCACCTGACCTGAAGGACGCGCTGATACACGCCATCATTGATGCGTTCGACGCTCATACGACCATGAGCAGACAGGCGCTCGATTCAGAGCGCGTGCGGGACGGCCTGAAGGACATTTTGTTGGGGCCAGCCCAACTCTATGAGGCGCTACGAGCTCGTTCTGGTTCCTCTTCGAGTCCTGGGGCATAGCCTCCTTGAAGTTATGGGAGCGTCAGAGAATTTTTGCGGTGAGCTGGCAAGTGGCATAGCGAACGCGGTGCACACCTGTGTCCTATGTCACGCCACACCAGCGTCGATAGCGTTGGCCGTGGAGGTTCGTCGGATGGGGGCTTAGCTTCTGGGTGACCGCACGACGAGGCCTTTGGACCGCTGAGCGAAGCATGTCCAATCGTGCCAAAAAGCGCTATTTCCAAGAAATCGCCCGACTTCTTGTGTTGGGCACACGCATATCTGCTCATTGCCCTGAGAAGGAGGCCCACCAAATGCCAATCGACATCAACGGATACCTAAAATCGATTACTGCGGAGTTCATGGCTCAGAAGAATCGCGTGCGACATTTCATTGGGCTAGACCACCTTCCGTCTGACGGAGCATGGAAAGAAGCGGTGCTGCGCGCGATGATTTCAAGGACTGTCCCCAGCCGCTATGCAGTGGCGTCTGGCTTTGTTATTACCGAAGAGGCCGCATCTTCGCAGATTGATGTGTTGATTTACGATACGTTGGTTCCGGTCTTGTACAAGGGTGGCGACCTAGTCTTTGTCCAACCATCTGCCTGCGCTGCCGTTATCGAGGTAAAGTCAAGTCTGAACGCGACTACTTTTCGGAACGCTGCGAGAAAGCTGGCGGATATCTGCGACCTAATCCACCAGTACGAGAGAGGTACTCCGTTATTTAGCGGGATATTTGCGTACGAAGAGGACGGGGGGAGCAGCAGCACACTGTTGCGGCATATCGCCTCCGTCGCTCGCCGCGACCACAACCGCGTCGTCAATCACGTTTCAATCGGCCCCGACACATTCATCAAATATTGGAATCGTAACCCCGACGACAGATTAGCCGATTACAACCATTGGCACCATTACACCCTCAGGCGTATGGCACCAGGCTACTTTCTACATAATTTGATGTCGTTTCTGGCGGGTGAGGAATTGGTTCGCGGAAACAATATTTGGTTTCCTGCGGAGGGTAAGGAGGCGAGGCGCAATGACAGGCAGCCATTGCGTTGAATGTCTGTCGATGCTCGTACATCGGTTACTCATCCCAGAGTGGAAACGTCGACTCCAAATGGGGCGCACCAATTCTCAAGAAGCACTCTAGTATCGCGCACAACTGCTAGTGTTCCCCTCCGCAAGCCGCTCTGATGGGACGTCAGAATATGCGACCACTATTCTGAGAGAGCTGCAGCTTTTCGCTGGATAGATATCTGAATTGATTCAGACGCTTTTATCTCGCCAATTCACTATCGTAACGCCGTCGAACGAGCCGTAGTGAGCGAATAAATCCGTATCCAGTTCCACTTTGCCGTCGTCGCTTATACGCAGAAGTCCTCGGTCGTAAAGCGCGTGCAGGTCGCGGCGAAGCAAGATGCCGTCGGAAGCACTGTTATGACCCTGTCGCCAGTCTCTGCCGGCTAAATGCGCGGCCTCGAGGGCCTCCGGAACGGAGCAGCCGCTAATAGCGCAACGTCCTGCATATGCGTAAAACACCGATTCGCGAAAGGTCCTTTGTTCTGGGCGCACTGGGACCCTTGCAAAACGGGCTGCGCGAATAGCGAGGTCCTCGTCGGAAGCTAACGGTCGTGCAGTATCAGACGCCCCTGCTGGAATCGGAGGAGTCGTTTCCCCTGTCCAGTAGGTATAGCAACGTTGCCGCTCCTTCTCGTCATCGTCGATGCCAAACTCAGCGAATAGTCCGTCTGAGCAGCGCCCGGTCTCGTTAACGATGAGCGAAGTGATGACGGGAACGCCGGAATCTATACATTCGTGACCTAGCTTGCTCATAGCGTTGCGCAGTGGATAGAACGTCAATCCGAAGCGGTTCATGACTTCGGAATATGTCACTGTTCCTCTGCTGCGGCTTATTTCCTCAAGCCACGCGCGCACGGCTGGTATCTTTTGCAGGTATGTATTCGTGGATAGCCCGGACCGTTGGGAATCATCGATGGGGAAGGGACCTTCCGCAGGCTGAGTTCGATAAGATTGCGCATGCGCAGTTAGCCTGGTGACGGGCACAAGCTCGTCTAGTGCCGCCGCTATAGACCCATCGCTAATCATCTCGAGGCGGCGAATTGCAAACACCGCATCGTCTCGATAGTCTGCGATATGTCGCGGCCGAGCGTCTTTGTCGGTCGCGGTTGCGATGACGGTGTAGCCGGCCACATCGCCATCCCAGAGGGTGCGCAAATGAACAATGCGTTCGTCTAGGCCGAAAGACTCAGACTCATCGCGAGCGGCGGGTTCGCGAAGGACTAGCACCTTGCGAGTTTTGCTGGAGTAGTCGTCGGCCCATGTTCGCAACAAGATTGTGCTTCCGTTTCCTGCGCCCCAGGACCAGCGAACGTTGCGAAGAGGAAGGCCCAACCGTGAAAAGAACTGACTGATTGGCTGCGCCATTACGCCCCTCCATCCCTGTAGTACGTTGTCTCGGTGATATTGCCGTTGGCAGTCAACGCTTCGCAAACATGTATGACACAGTTCTAGTAGGTACAGTCAATGGCGAAGGGGTTAGCGCTGCCCCCTCAGCGGAAGCAGCGTCGCATACTGCGAAAATCGCGTCGTAGCACGCATTGAATGTCTTGCCCGGCACGAGTTTTCGCGTTTCCTGCTTTCTACGGTCGTCATTGGCCCACCTGTCGCACAGAAACCACATGACTAGGTAGATGCCGTAGGCGGCGCTGTACGCCTTCATGTAGTTGTCGCGCAATTGTGAAGCTGGAGCCGTCATCAGCTCTTCGTTCCAACAACCCTTGACCTCAATCACTAGCCGAAGAATGTTTTCGGAATTCTGGCTATTTGCCCGAGGTGCTAGCTCGATGAGAATATCAGTTCGCTCGCCCATGCCTTTAGGGTTATGAGACCGCACCTGAACTTCTCGGTTTACGACTGCACCCTTATACGATAGACGGTCCTTCAGTTCGCCAGCGAGCCAATCGCACAGTCGAGGTTCATGCTTTGGGCGTCGGGATGTCTCGTCCCACAAATGGTAGACGGCAGGCAACGAAGCGCGCGCCGAGACCTTAGCCACAATCAGCTGAAGCTCATCAAGAACAGCATTGTGCAATTCAGCTTCCGTTCTAATAACACGACCCGCCAACATCCCCAAGGCGGCAGCGACTTCCAACACTTTATAAGGGACCCACGAGTCGCGGGCGGCCCGCTGCTCCGCGTCATGTCGCATTCGCGCAATCCAGGGAAGATGTGGATGCCGTGCGGAAATTCTATCGAGCGCGGCGATACCCGCAGCGTCCGCACGGTCACGCAGGCTGACGATGCAACAGTTCCTGAAGTCTTGGATATGGTGCCGAGCGGTAACGATACCGTTAGTCTTTATGTCGGCAGACGTCGGATACTGTTCCTCGAGAATCTCGAAGAACTCCTCAGTGACAGTTGTGTCAGCACGCAACAAGAGTACATCCTGACTAGCCACGATAATTTGCATTTCAGCTGCCAACAGCGTTACCGCTTCCGGAAGCGCTCGCAATTTTTCCCAGACGTGTTTAATCAGTTCGTCGGGAGCGTGCTTGGCTAGGAGCGCCACCAACTTGACTGCCGATGTGGACGACAGGTCCGAGGACAATTGAATTCGCTGAAGCAGGCTTCCGATTGCACGTCGGCTTTTTCGGTTGATGAGGAACGAGACGAGTGTCAGAAAGCCCTGCTCACTTGTCATACCAGGCAGCATTGCTTCCAGTATGCTGAGAAGTGGCTCCGGCATGAAGTCCGCAGTGAAATCTGGCAGTCGAGGAAGTCCGCCGCCCGACAAGCACTCGTCACAAGTCTCCGACAGCAGCGGTAGCACCGAGGCCTCCGCGCGAGCGAAAGCCTGCCGGATGAGCTCATTTACAATCGGGCGCGGTTGCTCCTCCGGCAGATATCGAGCGAGACCGCGAACCCACTTCACGACTAGTTCGCCGAACTCATCAGATTTGTCGTGGCCAATCGAGTGTAGGAACACGAGCGCTGCGATACCGGCATCTTCGAGGTTGTTTACTTCAGTTGAAGAAAGGGAGGCTGCGGGGCGCATATTGCGCAGATACGCTAGCGCAATGTGAGCCAGCCGCGATTGCATTCCGGCAGCTAGCGTTTGCCACAGAGGCGACGTCGTAACCTCGGGGAAGGGAAATAGATAGTGCTCGAAATCACCTTCATAACGGAGGTAGGACAGGATGTTGACCCACTGCTGCGTGTCCCCGCACTCGGCCCGTGTCAATGCGGCCGACAGCAAATCCACCGACTGCATCCTACCGACGATGGGCTCAGGCGGCGAACTGTGTTTGAGCCGCAAAGCCAGAGATTTCCGCAGGCTATCAGCTACCGAAGAATCCAGCGGAACAAAGTCGACGTGTTCGGCCGCAACTTCAGCTAACAGCGCGTCTCTATCCTCAGCATTCGGCCCCGCCATGTTAAGCAACCACTCACGGACATCATCATTGTCGAATATGTACCAGAGAACTAGGCTAGCGATTATTCGCTTCTTGAGTCCGGTGCTTGCCTCTCGCTGGTACGCGTCTATTAAGTAGTGCCCATCGGCGTCTGTGAGCAAGCCTGTACCAAAACGCAGTTGACCGGCCGCGATGCGTGGGTCCCCTTCGGCCGCACGCAGGATTGAATCCAAGAGTTTTAGGCGTCTTTCGGGATGTGTCTCGAGCTCAAGTCCTTTGTCAAAGCCCCGGGTGTCCAGTGATGACGAAAGATTGTGGTGATTGCAAATTGCTAGCCAGGCAGCTTTTCCCAGGGCAGTCCACCCTTCGTCGAACGACATGACGGCAAACGCCGCCTTGCTGAACATGTGGATGACAAAACTTTCCCACGCTGCGTTCAGGCTCTGCCTTCGAAGTTGTTGCTCTAACCAAGTGAGCAGTGGCGCGATGTCCTGCGCTTGCAGGTCCACGTTCTCTAACTGACGTAGAGCCAGCGCGTACATTCCCGTGAAATTCGAGCGCCGCTCTTTCGTGAGATGGCCAATGAGGTCCCCCACAGGTACTCTCGCGTCAAGCGCGCAAATTAAGGCGATGCCCCTCAACTCATCATCGGGGTCGTCCGGACGGTCGCCTTTCATCAAGGGTAAAAGTGCCAATCTCGAAGCTAATGCCCCGCCGTCATGCACGGCACTCGCAGCGCTCTGCCGTACTTCATAGTTTTCGCTTGGGTCAAGCGCTATGTCGAGCAGCACCGGGATGTCGTCGACAAGCCCGCAACCATGTGCGACGTCAGCCGCGAACTGACGCAGGGCACTAACGCGTGTGTGGTCAGCAAGAATACTCTTCAGTCGCTCACTCAGAGTGCGATGGCGCAGTTTGTGGTATGACCGTATCAGTCGGCGGTCGTATATTGGAAATTTGTGTCGCTCTACAAGCGTTGTCAGTTCGTCGAAAACGGCAGAAACCTGCTCTTCGTCAACGAGCGACACGCTGCTGTCAAACACCATTTCCGGCTCAGTGCATAGCACCAGCGCGAGCACTTGGGGATTGGTGTGACTCAGCCAAGCAGATAGCTCACGGAGTTGCGGCACTAAGCGACCGGAGTCGTCTGCAAGACTGAGAACGGTCATTACCTGTTTGACCGATGTGCCAAGTGACGAGATGAAGTGTGCCGCGAGAAATTCGGCGTACGTCCTGTGGGCGAAGACGAACACGCCGTCCTCTTTTGCTGTAAACAAGCCAGACTGCAGGGTTTCCGCATACTGCTCAATGGACGCATGCCAATCGCCGCTTTCGGACGTAAGTGGGAGTGCCGTCAGTCGCGCGATATCCAGGCACAGCGCACCCTCTGGCGCAAAGTCACCTGTGCTATCCAGCACAATGTCTGCAGAATTTGTTAGTAAAACGCACGTTGCTATCAGCCCGGCGAGTTGCAGCCGAGACTGCACATTTGGGAGTGAGAGGCTATGCCCATCGAGTCGACGCTTACTACTTTCTTTCAGTAGTGCGGCGCAGCCCCGCTCATAGAGCCCCCATCTGTTGGTCGAGAACGCAGGGACGTCTTTGAACTGGGACATCAAAAATCCAAGACCCAATGGCTGCAGCGCGAGACCGTGTGCGCCGGAACTATCAAGGGCTTCAAAGAAGGTGTCCTTGTCGATTCCGTTGTCCTGCAGGCGTGCCGACACCTGACCCCGAGTATATGGTGCGATTTCTAAGACTGAAACAGCAGACTCTTCGGTGTCGTTCCAATGCTCTCGCAGGAATTCTTCCAGCGAGTCCGGCCACGCAGGCGTGCGGCAAGTGACAACTAGTTGAAGTGCGCTTTGAGGGACATCACGAAGGACATCCTCCACCACTGTTTCCGCGCACTTGATGTTGACCCGAGATTCATCCAAGGCGTCAAGAAATAGAACAGAGCGAACTCCATCGTTTATGCAGCCTTTCAACAGACGACGTAGCGCTGAATCCAGAAGTCCCGCGTCTGCATATTTTCCAAGGTCAAGACTGAGCACTTGCCGACTTGCGATAGCTTGCGCGCGAGTACGAAGGAGGTCGAGTTCAAACGACTTGCCAGAGCCTGGTTCGCCGAGGAGGACGATAACATCCGATGCGTCTGGCAGTTCGTGCGTCTGCTTCACGTGGGCGTTGAAGTACTCGCGCCATTTCCCTTCTGCGAACACCGTGTAGCCATGCTCGTCTGTTTGGATGATGTGTCCGCGCGGAGCCCAGAGCCGTCCGCCTTCTGGCAAAGCGATATTCATAGTCATTTAGTACGTCGTTCCAAGATTTCCTCTGAACCCACGGTGCCGAAAACCCAAACCAAGTCGGGCTATGCATCAGCGGGGGTGCCAGCCCTCAAGTTAAGCGCGGAGTTGCCGATATGGCAGAGGAACAGTATAGACAAGGTCATTCTTTGCCCGGACTCGTTTCAACATGCAGCCAGTACGTTTTCCTCGCTATTTGCATCAACGTCAAGCGACCAAGCCTCAAGAGACCACGAAGCCGGTGGTTACCTGGGTTGCCATTGCAACGGTATTCATCAGCAGCCTTGCCTTGTTGGGCACGCTTTTCTATTGGACCCAAAAGAATGCTGGACGTGCCTATCGGGAGGCGTACCTCGAGATGTTTGGATTTCGTTCGGACGCGCTTCCATGGAATACCGACGACCTCGCACTGTTGGGCTATGTCGCTCAAGCGGATGTAATCGTGAAAATGCTATTTGCATTTTCTGCCTTAACCTTATTTGCGGTGGTCGTGATGCTCGCGGCCAACTGGGCACGTCAGTACTTTTCCAAAATCAGGGAGAGAGAAGACGTTAAGTCGGAGCGAGACAAAAGGGATAGCATCGTAACTTCAGAGGTCGTCGTTTGTTGGGCGATTGTCGTGGCCCTTGTAGTTCTGGGATACTCCGTTGTCGTTCCCTTGGTGCTTTTTCAGCAAGCGAGAGCCGAGGGATGTCATGACGCGGAGCAGCAGATGAGCGCCATTCGGACCTTGAATCTGGCTGCCCTCAGGGAATATCGACTCAACTTTGTTGAGATTACTCGCGAAAAGGCGGAGACGGTCTCGGGTGCCGCAATTTCATGTACAGAAAAATTCTGCGCCCTTTACTCGCCTGATGGTCCCATTCATGCACGCATAGTGCCACTCTCTGATGTAAAAATGTGGTCGAAGCTGGAGTGGGAGGATGTGCTCGCTCGTAGGCAAACCGAAGCAAGTGAAAACAGCAAGACGGGCGCGGAGCGAGCGGCGAGACCGTCGACCCAACCCACTTCGGGACTTCAACGTGCACAGGACGGGGCGCGCGGCACGCGCCCCGTTTCGTCTCACGCGCCCGACCAGAGAGGGAGTCAGGTTTAAATGGCGGATGAATCTACTTTTGCAGCCAACACAGGCATGACTAAAGACATCAAAATTAAGGAGCACCATCTCGTCAAGGCTGCTGACAGACACCTCCGCAGCTACTTTCAGTCAATAGGTACTGCGTACTCGTCATGCCTCCCCGCCAACGCCGAGCAGAACTTCTTTGACCTCGGTCAACACTGCGCTGATTTGGTTAGTTGCGTCGGCGATTGGCAGACACTGTTGCTCGAGTTCAAGGTCCGTCATGAAGGAATTCTGCCGTCATTTGACAGCGCGCAGCACGCGGGACTCGTCGTTCTGAACAACTTCGGCATTCCCGTCGAGTATTGTTTCAATAAGTCCGTGCCGCTCCCCAAGGCTTCGGATGAAGCATTTTTAGGCAATCTCTTGGTTTGCGAGGCGTTACCCTTGCCTAACGAGACGCCGGCTCTGACTCATCCGACGTTGCTGCAACGGATAAGTAGTATGGGAAGTGGCGTACCGCCTTCGCTCAGCCCCTTAGCTATTTGCGACAGTGCGCTGTACGAAGAAGAACGCATGGGCCAGTTGAACACCGCGCGGCTCCTCATCCTAGCCGATGGTACCGCAACGCATCTCGGCCTTGCGGAGGGCACGACTTTGGTCGAGATGCTTCTTGCAGACAAGCGGTGGGCCAAAGAGAAGAATCTCGCCCGCTTGCAGCGAGACATTGAAGGATTATTGAAATCGAGGGACAAGCTGCTTCAGGAACTAACCACCGCCGGGTGGGGCTCCGTACAGTCGCCTCGAGCCGCACTCCCGGGCAAGCTTGGGGAGCCGAGTGGCAGTGAAAAATCGTCCAATAACAGATTTAGCCCCTTCTAAGAATGAACTTCTGCGACAGTGGTGAGATGTTTTCGATACTAATGGAAGACTAATCGACAATGGCAAGGTCCACATTTCAAACCAATCCGATAGACCTCCGAGAGCTTCTCGACGATTGTCACCGGGGTGCCCTTCAACTTCCTGATTTCCAGCGTAGCTGGGTATGGGATGAAGACCGCATCAAGAGCCTAATCGCGTCAATCTCGCGCGCATTCCCCGTTGGCGCGCTGATGACGCTTGAGACCGGAGGCGAAGTCGAATTCAAACCGCGCCCTGTTGAAGGTGCACCGAGTGACGCACGGGCAGTCCGACCACGCTCTTTGCTCCTCGACGGCCAGCAGCGGATGACGTCGCTCTATCAGGTAACGCTTCGCGGTAAGGTCGTGGAGACCGTCACTCCGAAGAACAAGAAGGTCAAACGCTGGTTTTACATCGATATAAGGAAGGCGCTTGACCCGTCTTGTGACCGGGAAGACGCAATCATCGGCGTCCCGGAGGACAGGGTCATCCGTGCAGATTTTGGTCGCTCCGAAGTTCTTGACCTCGCAACTCCGGAGCGCGAGTATGACGCGCTCATGTATCCCGTATCGCAAGTGTTTGACTGGGACTCGTGGCAGGATGGCTTTCACGAACATTGGCGCGGAGACGCACACACCGAAATCCGCCAACTCTTCCGTACGTTCAAGCAGACAATCCTCGATAACTTTAAACAGTATCGGGTGCCGGTCATCGCTCTCGACCGTTCGACTTCCAAGGAGGCCGTATGCGTCGTGTTCGAAAAGGTGAACACCGGCGGCAAGCCACTTGATGCCTTTGAGCTGGTAACTGCGATGTATGCGGCAGAGGGACATGAACTCCGCAAAGACTGGTACGGTAACGAGAATGTCAGGGGACGCCAGAGCCGGTTCGCAGAAACATTGCGGCCTGCGGGCGCAACCTCCGGCATCATCGCCGATGTGACGAACACAGACTTCTTGCAGGCAATCTCGCTATTTCATACTCGCGAGAAACGACGGGAAGCGGAGCGGTCCGGAAAATCCGGAAGAGACCTGCCGGCCGTTACCGGCAACCGGCAGGCGCTCTTGAGCCTGCCACTCAGTGCCTACAAGAAGTATGAGGCACAGGTTGAGACCGGCTTTGTACACGCAGCAAAGTTCCTGCACATGCTGCACATCTACCGCGTGTTCGACCTTCCCTATCAGTCACAAATCGTCCCGCTAGCGGCGATTCTCGCCGACATCGGGAACGCTTGGGAACATGACACCACCCGCGCAAAACTGGTGCGGTGGTACTGGAATGGAGTGTTCGGCGAGCTCTATGGTTCGGCAGCCGATTCGCGTTTTTCTCGGGACTTCCTGGAGGTCCCGGCGTGGCTCAACGGCGGACCGGAACCGACGACGGTAAGCGAAACCATTTTCCGCGCCGACCGATTGAAAACGATGCGAATGCGTCTGTCAGCCGCATACAAAGGGGTAAATGCCCTGTTGATGAAGAGGGGTGCACAGGACTTTCGCTCGGGTCAGGAATTCGACCATATTGTGTTCTTCGGCGAAAACGTCGACATTCACCACATTTTCCCTCAGGACTGGTGCAAGTCGCACAACATCAAACCCGCCGTGTTCGATTCGATTATCAATAAGACGCCATTGTCCTATCGAACCAACCGGATTATCGGTGGAGTCGCACCGTCGGAGTATCTCGCGAAGCTTGAATCAGGAAACGCAACGTCGCCATCAATTGAGCGTGGGCGGCTAGACGAGCATCTCCGCTCACATTTCATAAATCCAGAGCTGCTTCGCGCCGACGCCTTCGAAGCCTTTATGACTGACAGGCAAGGCAGACTTTTGGCATTGATTGAAGAAGCGATGGGCAAACCAGCTTACTCGGGAGAAATTCGCGAAGAAGGTGAAGACTACGAGTCAGACCAAGCAACCGTGGAGGCTGATTTGACTATGGCCGCTGTCTGAGACTCGTTGCGACAAAGCGTGGGCAAGACTAAATAAGCTTGCCCGCGTCCTCAGCCGACACTTGTCAACGCAGTGGCGGGAAGCAGGCGAGCACTCGCGCTTAGGCCCCGAACTCGGCGGGGAAGAGGGAGCGGTTGCACTGGCAATCGAGACCGTCGAGCAGCGGTGGTTCAATTCAACTTCTGAGCTCATTGCGGAACGCAATCGTCTACTCTCTAGATTGCGTCTCGTATCGCATGGCCGAAAGCTTGCATCGGGAAACCTCCCTTCCGAGTAGGTAGGTCCGCTCCGGTCAACGGCCACCCAGCAGGGAAATTCGCCGAACGGCACCTCTCCGAGACAAAGTCAACTCGGCCCGCTTCAAGCTTGCGTCATGCCTTGAGTTTGTCTGTGCGATAGCACACTGTTCGTAGCCGTCTGCACTAGTTGCAATTGACCTCATTCTTTGACGACCTTCGAGCGTCGCTGGCGTCCGAGTCAGGTGGCGGTGACAGACGCGCCAATTCTCGGCCTGCATCTACGCGTTTTGCATGAAAATCGTCTGAACGGCAGCTTCAACGTTTGCGACGGGCGACGCGACCATTCTTTCGAAGATTATGTCCGGTCCGACGTCTCGATAAGAAGGATATTTGAAGTGGCAAAGGCGTCTTGGCAAATAAAGAAAGGTAACCGTTAGTGTTGGCTGCCATTGAGTTTCCTTGTTCGCAACGGCTCCCGTTAGCTTGGTTGGTTGGGCCTCATTGCATCGTTGCATAGGGTCGGCTGCCGATGTATTGTGAAGCGCAATACACTACGAATACGCTATGGGACCAGAAAAAAATATTGGCCTGACTTTCCGTGTCACGCCAAGAACAAAGCGCATGCTCGAAGCTGCCGCGACTCACGAACGGAGAAGCTTGACCAATATGTTCGAAATCCTCGTCGAGGATTATTGTCGCCGACAGGGCATTGGAGCAGAAGATTGTGTCAACTCGAACGAAGATAAAAGCATGGGAACGGGGGCTGCATGAATGCTATTGCTGGGGTGCTGGGGACAATTTATCCTTCGCTCGGGACTTTGCACGGATTTCCGCTTTATATTTTCCTGACGGTGATTGTCCTGACCGGCGCATTTTTGCTTGGGTACCTCGTCCAGGGAACGAGGGTTTGGCTGCAGCTTCGGTCTGTGGTCCGAGCCATTCAATCACACTCGAGCGATAGGGCTCCTCCTCAACCGGCGGACGTCGGACGAGCCTTTAAATGGGAACCGCTCAAGCATCTGTGGGAGGAGTACGCGGACACTCTTCACGAATTGCGGAAGGCCGGCTCTGGCGAAGCCATGCTGGCTGAGGTGCGCGCCACGGTTCCTGCAGACACGATGTTCACGCGGGAGGCGCTGGTCGACAGTAGGCTGTTCGACGACTTCACGCGTCACCTCCCCGGCGTGCTCACTGGACTGGGTATCATTGGAACGTTCTCCGGGCTCCTTAGCGGGCTGAGCAAGTTCAAACCCACCCCAATTGAGACCGCAGTCAACGGTCTGGGTCCATTGCTGTTGGGGGTCCAGCATGCTTTTATTGCCTCAGGCTTCGCCATTGCCTGCGCGATGGGTGTCGTCTTTATCAGTCGTCTCGTATTGGCGTACTTCTATCGACTCGTCGAAGAGCTGACTCGAGGTATCGATAGCCTGTATGCCACCGGCGCTGGCGAAGAATACCTTGCACGCCTCGTCAAGTCGTCGGAGCAAAACTCCGCGAGCACTGCTCAATTGAAAGACGCGCTTGTTGAGGACCTCAGCAAGATGATGACGAACTTGGTCGATAGGCAAATTGCTGCCCAGGAGGCCTCGGTCGCTGCTCTTGGTCAGCGCATTGGCGAGAGTATTTCTGCAGCGATTGCCGAACCTATGAAACGCGTGGGCGAAGTGATGGAATTGACCAGCAAAGGAAACGGTGAGCAGGTCAACTCGATGCTTGAGACGCTGCTGACCGGCTTCATGGCGAAGCTGGAAGATGCGTTCGGCGGCCAGATGCGAGGCATCAACGACCAGATGCAACGGTCCGTCGACGCCATGGCTTCAGTTCAGTCTTCGCTGCAGGGCCTGCTGGCCGATATAAAGCAGACCAACGAACAGGCCGCGAGCGCGATGAGCGGCACCCTGGAAGAGGCGATGAAGAAGGCCGCTGATAACCAGCAGCTCCTCACCGACCAAATGCGTGAATTCGTTCAGGATTTCCGTCGCCTAGTGACCGAGGAGCAGAACAAGTCCAAGGAGGCAATGAACGAAGCCGTAATGAAGATACTCGGAGAGGTCACTGCTGCGATGGAAAATTTGGAGGGCTTACGCAAGGCAGCGGCCGTCGATGAAGCCGGGCGTGCGGACAAGCTTGCGAACCAAACCACCCAGCTCGTGGGAGGACTGACGAACCAGGTGGAGTCGCTTCTTGGCGCGGTTTCCGAACAAGTATCAAAGACCCAAAAGAATATTGAGGTTTTCGGCCAAGTGTCGCTGCGCGCCATTGACGGCATGAACCAAGGCGCGTTGACCATGGGCACGGCGGCTCAGCGATTTGAGACCGCAGGAAACGCGGTCAACACAGTCTTCGAGCGCTCATCCAAGGTCGTCGAAACACTGGTTACCGCCTCGTCGGCCTTACAAGCGGCATCCACTGCGGTTCAGCGAGGGTTTGAACAATATGACTCCACACGCAAGACCGTAGAAGGGCACGTTGCGGCGCTCACTGCCCTAATCGAGTCCGCAAAGAAAGAAGCCGGTGTGTCCCGGCAACTCGTTGCGAGCATCAAGGAAAGCGCCGAGGCCATGCGCGAGTCGGAAGCCGAGAGTCGTGCGCATCTGGAGAATGTCAATTCCGCCCTTGTTAAAGCGTTCGCCGAATTTGGGAATCAACTCGTTAGTCAGGTTAAGTCCACCATTGCTGAGACAGACCGACATCTGGCGAATGGTACCGGCCATCTCAACGGGGTTGTGCAAGAACTCGCCAGCGCAGTTCAACGCATGAAGAGGGCGTGAGATGTTATCTAGCATTGTCCTCAAGCGAGGAGCCAAGCATGAAGGCGAGAGTCCTTTCTGGATTTCGTTCTCCGACCTCATGTCGGCGCTTATGGTCCTGTTCCTGGTCGTGATGGCAGTCACGTTGGTGGCGGTCACTCAGAGCATTGATGCGGCGACTCGCGCGAACATTGAACGAAGCGCGGCGATTAGCAAGATTATGGCTATGATTGCAGATGACCCCAAGAGTGCCGGCGTCGGCGTTGACCAACAAAACTATCGTATTGACCTCGGCAAGGAAGTTCGTTTCGACAGTGGTAGTTACACCATTAGCGTGCCTGCTGCTCAGTTCCTACGAAGCTATCTCCCCGTGCTCTTGAAGGCCAAAGATACCCCGGAGGGGCAGCGCTGGATGCGCGACGTTGTGGTCGAGGGTTTCACTGACGAGGATGGAACGTACCTGTACAACCTGCAGTTGAGTTTGGACCGGAGTCGCAGTGTGGTCTGCTCGCTTTTCCAAAACGCCCACGGGAGCGACGCGCTTTCGCCCGAACAGCTCCACAAGGTTCAGGAACTCTTCCTTGTTGGTGGTTATTCGTTCAACTCCATCAAAAAGGACAAGTCAGAGAGCCGGCGTGTCGAATTTAAAATCGACTTCTGGGGGCTTGATGAAAATAGGCCAGCGCCGAACGACGTACTGAACGGCAAGGAGTTTGGTAAATGCTAGCCGTCGAAGCTTTGGAAGTCCTCAGTCGCAAATTGGGCGTCGCCATCGGGGCCATGGGCTTGCATGCGGGCGAATTCGGCAAGCCGGAGTTAGTAGAGAAACCGGTTCGAGAAGCCGAGCGCATCTTTCAGGGATATTCCAAAGCGACGCCTAGCGGAGAAGATGCATATGACGCTGCGAGAGCTTTTCTGCGCGGCAAGGAGCTAGACCCCTGGCAGCGCGAATTTGTCGCTTCAGCGCTCGCGACCCCTATCCGCGAGCAGAACGGCAGGATGGTCCTTGGGGCCAGGCGGTTTCCGGCGCTTCTTGCAGAGTACGAGAAGGAAGCAAAACGTGGCGACCTTTGGCGCTTGACCTGGTATGGACTGCTCTATTCGTACTTTCAGTTCGACCCAGTTATCTCCAAGGACGAGGTCACGCACAATGGTTGGGAAGCTCTTCGGTCTTTCCTGGAACAATCCTGGCCACTTATCGACCGCCAGGCGGGCGAAGCCCTTGTGCCCGAGTGGGTAAAAGTCCTGCGAAAGGAATCTTCTGTCCTGACTCGCACGCCGGTAGAGAGATATACCGCTGCCTATCTAAGAGGGGATACAGCGGCGGTAGAGCAACTTTCTGCTGACTTAGGTATCCCGTCGTCTAGCTGGTTCTGGCACGCTCTGGTGCTTGGCGTTGTGAAGCGTGCGAGTGAAATCAAAGATGATGCAAGGTTCCGACAGCAAATTCCATTGCTGCTGCGTCTAATCGAGAGCAAGCCAGCTTTCCGGGATGACGCGCTGGAAGCAATATTGATTCGGTATGAAGCGAGTAAGGAGGCACCCCAAGATGAGCGTCTGCGGGACTACGTGTGCCAGCCATCAGTGTGGAAGAATCCCAAAAACAGGGACGAAGGTCTTGCGCCAGCATGGAATCGCGTCCCGGACGAGGTGTGGCGCATGGTGCTCAGCTGGGTCAACGAGCAAAACCTAAAGGATTTCTTTGACATTCTTGCCGCGCGAAATAACGCAGATGAGGGCCGTCTGGCGTTCTGGTCGAGCTATCTGAAGCAAATTACCTGGACTCGGCTCATTTTTGGAGCCGAAACGATGATGCTCAGGCACCGAAATCCGGAGGTTCGCGCTCTCATTGCCCGCGAGGAAGGCGCTTATGCCCAGTTGACCGCAAAGAGAGAGGTCGATGCCTTCATGATGCAGATTGGTTCCTACGTCATCGTTGAGTTCAGTAAAAAACCCAACGCCTGCTATGTCTACAATGTTGGTTCGCTGCCGTTTGGGCGCTACGACAAGTACTACCACGGTGGGACGTCGGACCTAAGCACGGGCTTTCACCAAAGCTGCCCGGCCCGCATCGTGCATACCCCGGGCTGGCAGAAGCGAGCGGATATGGAGCTCAGAGACCTCGGTATTCGGCCGGACAATCCCAGCGCCCACCGAGAGCTATCGACGGGCGCTACTCAACCGGCGTCCATATCGAAGCGCTGGAGCGGTGCCCCTGCGAATCATCGCGATGGAATCCAGCAAGGACCTGATTTGGCTGTGCTTCGAGCCCTGCTTAAGCGCTTCGGCGGCGCTTCGATTGACGATAGACGCAAATCGGAGACGAGTGGGGGGCGACTTTGGGTCGAGGACCCAATGCAGCGAATGCTCCTAGCGCGGGAGCTCAAGGCAATGGGCTTCAAGTGGGCGAATAGCAGGCAAGCCTGGTACTTTCCGGAGTCTTGATGGGCTTCTTCGATTTTTTTAAAAGAGTTGCAGCACAGAAGTCGGATGAGCCGACCCTGAAAACTACGTGGACCGCTGAAGGCGTTCGTGTCGAGTTTGCTCGGCATTTGCCGGA
This sequence comes from Paraburkholderia ribeironis, assembly GCF_900019265.1. Lineage (GTDB taxonomy): Bacteria > Pseudomonadota > Gammaproteobacteria > Burkholderiales > Burkholderiaceae > Paraburkholderia > Paraburkholderia ribeironis. The sequence goes on along the minus strand of NZ_CYGX02000009.1, from coordinate 77,778 downwards.
GTCGACTGCGGAAGGCCTGCTGGAAGCTATTCACGAAGCGGGTCCCGAGGACACCGTACTCGGGGCCTATGTTGCGCAGCTTGCCGCAGAAGCGAGATGTCAGCTCGACAGCAAGGGGGCTTTGATTCGCTGGCAGAACGTGTATGAATTGCAGGGTACGGCGGAACACGTAAGCGCACTTCGACTCTTGGCATTACCGCCGCTGGGGCAGATGCGGCCAATTCTGGATTGTTCGGGGTCGTTGTCGGAACCGGAATTTCAGCTCGCGGTTACGGGTTGGACGGATGGAGTTCAAGAGGTCCAGCCTGAGCGACTGGATGGCGCAATCGCCACAGTCAATGGTGAAGCACAAATGCTCACGGCAGCGGCATGGGCAACGCTGAGCGAGATTGCGCGCTTTGGAATGCGCGGACAGGACGAGAAAAGACAACACTTTCAAGAACTCGCGTGGGGGCGGATTCGCCACTTTGCAGACCAGGCAGGCGCTTTATACGCGAGCCGATTCCTCGAAACGACGTATGTTCTGACTCCCGAGACGCTCCGGCTTCCTCTTTCAAGGACAGAGACCCCATTCGGTCGAGTGCTTACAGTCTGCCCAACATTTGACGGCGCGCCCGATGGTTGGTTGAACGCCTTCGACGGTTTCAATTCGGTCCAGCCGCACTATAACCTCACTCGGGGCTCCGGTCGCGTTCGAGTTGTTATCTCGGAACCGGTCCGCAAGGTGCTTGACATCATCAAGCGGGAAATGCCCGGTCGCAAGGTTGCCGGGTCCAAAGCTGAAAAATTCGTGCACAACCCTTTCGCCTTCCTTGGTGAGAGCGCCTATGACGTTCTCCGTGAGGATGAGTTTGAAATAGACCGCGCAGCGGCGGGGCCTGTGGCAGCTGTTTTCAGTCTTGTCGGGCGGTTCAATAGCGGCAGGATAACTAAGGTAGAGCTCCTTGTTACAGAACACTACGGGGGCGGTGGCGCAAAGACTGACATTGAGGCATTTAGCGCACCGGAGCCGCTCGAGGACTTCCTGAAAAAACTGAAACATGCGCTCGAGCAGGAGCGAGAGTTCTTTCCCTGGAACGAATTCGACCTAACCTTGGATGCCGACTCGACGTTGCAACTCGAGCAAGGCTTACAGCTTTCTCATCTTTGGCGGACACAGCCCGACGAACGCATCGACTTTGACGATATCTACGAGCTCGACGGATATAGTGGTCGAATCGAAGGTATTGGGGCCGCAAAGCCCATCTACGTCCCGGTGTTTCAGAGGGACAAGAACGAAGGAGAAGAGGGCAGCGGATGGCTGCCGTCGGACCTCATCCCCATGGTAAAGGTCACGCTTCAAGGCCATGAGGGCCAGGTTCTTGTCCCTCTAACGAAAGAGTGGGCACTCGAGTTTGATAAGCAGGTGCGAGAGGCTGAGGTTAGTGGACAGGCGGAGATAAAGAACGCCAGCCTGCCCACGGCCATCGCGACGCCGCAAGCGCGAACGCTCGCCGATAGCTTCTTAAGTATGATGGGCGCGCAAGAGCGTGTTAAGGGTGAGAACGCCAGCCGCCCGAAGGAAACGAAGAAAGCGCAACAAACGCTGCTGGTTAAAACGAACTTCCATGGTGTCGACTATTTCGAGGAACGGCGTGCGTCTTTGGCGCTGCCGGAAGGCCGGAAGCCACACCTGCCGCGATGCCTGCGCCCTGGAATCGAGCTGAAGAAGCATCAGTTGCACGGGGTCGCCTGGTTTCAGCATCTCGTGTCGAAGGCACCAACCGAATGTCGTGGGGCCCTGCTGGCGGACGATATGGGGCTCGGTAAGACACTACAACTGCTGTCTCTTTTGGGTTGGTACTACGAAGCCAACCCAGATGCGGCTCCTTCAGTCATTCTTGCGCCCAAAAGCCTTCTCGACAATTGGGCGAATGAGGCGAAAAAATTCTTCACCCCGTCATTCCCGGAACTGCTGGTTCTCTATGGTGAGGAACTGATATCTCGCAAACAGCCGGTTGCACTCATCGATAATCGACTGCAGGAAAAGGGTATTGTCGAATTGCTCAGGCCGAGCTGGGTGGGCATGGCAAAGGTCGTTATAACTACATACGAAGTGCTGACATCCTACGAGTTTTCGTTCGCAAAGCAGGCGTTCGCATTTGTTATCTGCGACGAAGCGCAGCGCATCAAGACTCCTGGAACGCTGGTTACCTTGGCGGTCAAAAAATTGAAGGCTGAGTTTCGCATCGCGTGCACTGGAACGCCGGTCGAAAATTCGTTAGCGGACCTGTGGTGTCTCTTCGACTTTGTGCAACCCGGATTGTTGGGTGCCCTTGAGGAGTTTGGCAGGACCTACCGACGTCCCATCGAGTGTAATACGGAAGAGCTCAAACTCGTGCTGAAGCGCTTGCAGGATGCCATCGCACCTCAGACACTGCGCCGTACGAAAGCTGACATCGCTGCTGAGCTTCCTAAGAAGTATTTCGCCGCCAAGAAACTTGACCAAAACACGCTAGAATTTAAGGCGCGCTTGGAAGAGGACGAACGGCTCGAAATCGCCATTACTGAGCATCAGCGCATCCTTTACAAGGGTGGCCTCAAGAAACTTCAGGATGCCGCGAAGGAGTCGAACGGTCGCAAGCGGGCGCAGCTCTCGTTCGGGGCATTACATTTAATGAAGGCAGTTTGCGCTGAGCCGTACTGCTTGCCCGGGACGAAATTTCTGGTCGATAAGTCCGGGCGCGAGTCTCATCTGGGCAACTCGCCGAAGTTACGCTGGTTGCTGGAACGCCTGGCCGAGGTTAAGTTGGCACAGGAAAAAGCCATTGTATTCACGGAACTACGTGAGACCCAAGCTGCGCTCTACTACTTTCTGAAAGAGACCTTTGGAATCCGCCCGTTCATAATTAACGGGGACTCTCAGGGGAGACAAGGCAACATCGACAAATTCTCCGCAAAACTAGGCTTCGACGTCATTATCTTGTCCACCTTGGCTGCTGGCGCAGGTCTAAATGTCACGGCGGCGAACCATGTCTTTCACTTCACGCGCGCGTGGAATCCATCTAAGGAGTCCCAGGCGACTGACCGGGCATTTCGCATCGGACAAGAACGAGACGTTTTCGTCTACTGCCCGACGGTAATCGCGGACGATTTCAATACGTTCGAGGTTCGTTTGGACCAACTGCTTAAGCGTAAGGCTAGATTGGCAGGCACTACGCTGGACGATGGTGGCCTCACCGCAATGCTAAATGGAACTGGCAAGGACGCCGCCTTTTCAGAACTAGTGGGCGACGGCGACGGCGGTGAGGAGCTTCCGAAACGCTACCTAACCCTGGACGACGTCGACCGCATGGACGGCGATGGTTTTGAGGCGTTTTGTTGCCTCCTGTGGGGCAAGCAGGGTTTTCAGGCTAGCGTTACGCCCAAGCGGGGCGGGGACGGCGGTATCGATGTAGTTGCGCTCAAAGGACGTGAGGGAGCGCTTCTACAGTGTAAAAGCTCGAGGTCCGCTGATATTGGTTGGGACGCAATCAAGGAGGTCACTGCTGGCGCAGCAAAGTATCAGGCTCGATATACCGGAACACGCTTTAGACGGCTTGCCGTCACGAACCAGCATTTCACAAGTGGTGCCATTGCGCAGGCGGAAGCAAACCACGTCGAACTCGTCACTAGGTCGAAACTCGAGGAGCTTCTTGGCCAGCACCCGCTGAGCAATATTGAATTTGATGAGGCTCTGCAGGATTGGTTCCACGCGGCATGAACGGCATTTTGGTTGGGGTATTCCGACAGGTGACTATCGGGAATTGACGAAGAGGCCGTGACAAATCCCTTCGCTGCTGGGCCGCTAACGTTGGGCTATCCTGCGCTTGTCTCGCTGCGCAACATGCTGAACGCAAGAGTGTCGTCTAGGAGGAACCTGATATGGGAAAACCAACGGCGGGCATTCGGTCCGATATGGGAAAACCGGGGACACGCAGTCGGACCACTGTTGACGAGAAAAACGTTTCAAGTCTCCATCAATATATCGAACTCGTAAATAGGGAGACCGATAGCGACGCAATGCCACCCAGCCTCTTCCGTGGTCAACGACAGGACTTCCCCCTGTTGCCGAAGCTTGCGCGACTCTACAACGAGAAGCGTTTGAAGGGCCGCTTTCGCGAGGTTGAAGAAGCGATGGTGCGAGAGTTTGCCCGACAGGCGGGTGTATACATAGCGCAGGAACAGACTCCATGGGACTGGCTCGCCATCGCACAGCATCATGGGATGGCAACGCGTCTGCTGGACTGGACCGAGAACCCTTTGCTGGCATTGTGGTTCGCCGTTCAGAGGGAGTCAGAGAAGGGGCAGCCCGGCGTCGTATGGATATTCAATCCGACCACTGACGACTACGTGGACCCTGCTTCAAGCGCGTCGCCGTTCGCATTGGGCCGAACAAAGGTGCTGCAACCGCGACATTCCAATATGCGATTGCGAGTGCAGTCCGGGCGATTTACGGTACACCACTTCCGCGAGCAGGACGGGCGTTTCATTCCCCTAGAGAAGCACAGGCGTTATGGAGGCCAGCTTAAGAAGGTCTTGATAGACGGCGGTTCATTTGTGCAGATACGATGTGACCTCGACCGATGCGGCGTGAACGCGGGAACGATGTTTCCGGACCTGGGGGGCTTGGCACAGCACGTCGAATGGCAGTTTTCTCTGCTGGATGACGAGCGGTAGTGGCTTGGGCCTCACTTCGCGTACGCGAGGGTGCCATATGACAAACCTGTGGGCACCGCATCAAAAAGTTACCCTGAGCGCATCAGGCTTGCACACCGAACAGACGAGCGAGCGCCGCGTGTGCCTTTTGAGCTTCCTCAGCGGTGCGCTCGGCCGCCGGGTCCGGTGGAAGCTCGATTCCTGCCTCGTTCAAGACCCAATCTTCCACGCGCTGGAGCCACATCCGGAGCATGCTGATTGGGCGAACGGTATAGTGCCTTTCCGCGATGGCACTCGGCGCATGCCCCATGATTTGGGCGACAACGCCTGCGGGGCACTCTATCCACTCGGAATTGGTCTTGAAAGTCCGGCGCAGTCCGTGCGTTGAGACATGCGGGAGTCCGGCCGCTTTCGTCGCGGCATTGATTGCGTACCGAGCCTCCATCAGGTGTCCACTTTCAGAGTTGGACGCAAACACAAATTCGCTTACCTGCGGTAGAGCACTCAGGAGCAAGGCCACGTAGTTTGTCAGCGGAATAGTTCGCGTGCCGATTGCCGGGTTCTTGTCATGCAGCTTCACCGTTTTCCACTTGAAGTCGATGTCCCCCCAGCGAAGTGCTGCCATTTCCTGTCTTCGACTGCCTGTAAGCAGTGTCGCCTGTATGTAGGCGCTCATCGTCTGACTGGGCCCCGCGCGCACGGCCGTGAGAAAGGGCTTCAGTTGCTCGCGTTGCAGGCAGTCGGACCGGGCCTTCGTTTGAGGTACCGCTTGCCTCACCGTTCTCGAGGCAAATAGACGCGGGTTTAGCAGCCCGGCGTACTCGGGCTGGTCCTCGCACCAGTTGGCGAAGGTCCTGAAGAGGCGGAACGCAATCGCGACGGCGCTTGGGCGGCGTGCACTTTCGCTCTCTAACCAGTTGGTCAACTCGGCCGGCGTAAGGCTCGACAACGTTCTGATATAGAAGACGGCAAGCGGACCCGCGACCCTGAATCCCTCTCCCTGTTTCTTGGGTTCCCCCTCGAGTCGCATCGCGTTTTCATGGGCTTCGCGGTGATGAGCGCCGGCATACTTCTTGACGCGTCTCTCGTAGTAATCCTCCCACGCCTGCCCGACCGTGACACCCGCGCGGCGCGCGACTGCAGCCTTGGCATCCGCCTGCCTTTGACGCTCCTTTTCGACCTCGCGCGGGTCTTTGCCAAGGTCGGTGAGGCGGCGCAACTCATGGGCGCGCTTCCGCGCCTCTTCTAGGGGCCAGTTTGATATGTTCCCGATTGTTGTCCGAATCGGGCTTTTTTGGCTATCAGTGCGGGCTTCAAAGATGTACGTCCGCGCGCCGCCGGCACTGACACGCAATCCAAGTCCCGGCGCTTCGGAGTCGTAGTAGAACGAGGATTTGTGTCCCGGTTTGCAGGGCCGGGATTGGACCTCTTTGGCTGTGAATTTAATACGGTTGACGGTCGGCATGTCTGCCTCCTCGTGCAGCGAATAGTCACTGCGTAGACATAGAGTAGGTCAATCAAGCAATGCTGGGGAACACCATTACGGCCCTCCGCAGGGAGCCCGGGGGGTCTGAGGCCTGTGATACGGGGCCTTGGGCATCACAATCAACGTACCGGAAAAAAACGGAACACATGACGAAGTATCACTTGTAATCATGAGGTGGCGGGTTCGAGTCCTGCAGCCGCACCAGTAGTACGAAACGGGGTTTCTGTTCAGTCAGAAACCCCGTTTTTTATTTCGGGTTCGTGAACTGTCGCCCAATCGATCGCAAGTGTGCGAGGGCGATCAAATCGCTGGCGAAAAAGGAGTTGCGGACGTGTGGGAATCCGCAACTGAAGCTTTTGTTTTGACCGATGCGCTGCCCATGCAGGCCTGTCGCACCGCTGTCGATCTCTCAGGTTCTTTTTGCGCAGCCGTTTTGCTCCCCGGCGACTATACGCAGCCGATATCTATCGGCTCGCCGGAAACCCTGTTAAAACTTGATCTGGTGCAATAAACAAGTGAAAAAAATCAAGTCAATCGCTTTTTTAATCATTTCGCATATTTTATCGACTAGGGCTGTCGCTTCGGACAGGCACGGATGGGTTTTTGACGTCGCGCCGATCCCCGATTCCATTCAGCGAGCGTTCGGCCCTACGACTGTGGCCTGACTAGCATGAGCGCGAACTTCACCGCCAGCACATTCGCATATGCCGCTACGTTGCGGCTTGGCGCAGTTGAGGATCGCATCGGTGAAGCCGAAGGTGGCCCAAAACCACCATATCTCTTTCACCTTGTCGATAATGGACTTTCTAGTCTACGTTTTCCGGAGCATCCATTTCAAGCACACTCTGTCGAATAGCGCCCCGCTAATCCGCGCGACGGCGGTACTATTCGGGCGTCAGTCGGCATCGCTATCAAAGTACTCCGGCGGGCATTCCCGACGACGCAACGTCTCATCGCGTCACGCCCGCAACACCGATCCCCCTCATCATGACCAGCCCTGCAACCATTACCTGGCCCGAAGCCGACGGCCCGCGCACCGCACGTTGGCGCTCCGAAGCGGCGGTGCCGCCACCCAGGCGCGTTATCGTCGCGGATGACCGCACCACCGCCGATTCGGCCTACCGACTCGCCTGCGAAGGAACGGCGCTGCTCTGGAATGGCGACTTTCAGAACGCTCGTCAATTGCTGCAGGCGGTCACGCGCCGGCTCGAGCGCAAACCGCGCAAGCAGGGTCAAACGCCGATCGACGCGTTCAACCTGCATCGGCAGGCGCAGTCGCAGCGTGCGCGCACGCTCGGCATGATCCTGATCCCGCTTGACGCCAACTACGTCATTCCGCTGCGTCGCGCGCCCGATGTGCAGCAGGCCTGTATCGAAACCTACGGACCCTCCGCCGACGAAGCGTCGGTCGTGTCGTTGCGCGAACTGCTCGGGATGATCGGCGCGCACGAGTGGCGCAAGAAGGGTGTCGAGATTCCCGCACTAGGCGAGCGGATTCATCCGCACTACGGGGTGTTTTCGCCGGTGCGCGGCGAATACGTCGATCTCGTCGCGCGCGCGCCGCTGCCGTCGCTGAACGAGGCGTTCGATATCGGCACCGGCACGGGTGTGTTGGCCGCGCTGCTCGCCAAACGGGGTGTGAAGAAAATCATCGCCACCGATCAGGACCCGCGAGCGCTGGCGTGCGCACGTGAGAACCTGACGCGGCTCGGCTTCGACCAGCAGGTCGAACTCATGCAGGCGGATCTGTTTCCGCAGGGCCGTGCGCCGCTCGTCGTCTGCAATCCGCCGTGGGTGCCAGCAAGGCCCGCGTCGCCGGTCGAATACGCGGTCTACGATCCGGAAAGCCGCATGCTGCTCCGCTTCCTGAACGGGCTTGCGGAGCATCTGTCGCCGGGCGGGGAGGGCTGGCTCATCATGTCGGACTTCGCAGAGCATCTTGGCTTGCGCACGCGCGAGTGGCTGCTCGCCGCGATCGACAAAGCGGGGCTGACCGTCGCAGGGCGCGACGACATTCGTCCGCGCCATCCGAAGTCGACGGACGAAACCGACCCACTGCATACCGCGCGTGTCGCTGAAGTGACGTCGTTGTGGCGTCTCAAGGCGCGCTGACGGGCGGGCCGATGAATTGCGTTGCGACGAGGCTTGGCTGCAACGCAATTGCGAGTCTGGGAGGCCGGACGGCAGAACAGCAGAACAGCAGAACAGCAGAACGCCGGCGCGTCACGCCGATCCGCGACGCGCCTCCAGATACGCCGACGCGCCCCGACCAGCCACCAGCCCACTGGCAAAACAGGCGGTGAGCAGGTAACCGCCGGTCGGCGCTTCCCAGTCGAGCATTTCCCCCGCGCAAAACGCGCCGGGCAGTTGCTCGATCATCAGTCGCTCGTCGAGCGCTTCGAACGGTATGCCCCCTGCGGTACTGATCGCTTCCGCAATAGGCCGGGCTCGCGTGAGCCGTATCGGCAGCGCCTTGATGGCCTGCGCGACGCGGTGCGCATCGGTGAACGCTTCCTTCGACAGAATCTCGTGCAGCAAAGCCACTTTTACGCCGCCAATCCCGATTCTGCTGTGCAAATGACTCGACATCGAACGTGAGCCGCGCGGCCGGGTGACTTCGGCGACGACACGCTCGAGCGCCAAGCCTGGCGCAAGATCCAGCGCGATCGTCACGTCGCCGTCCGCCAGAATCCGCTCGCGCATCGCCGCCGACAGTGCGTAAATCAGACTTCCTTCGAGGCCAGTTTCCGTCAGAAGTATTTCACCTTGTCGATTGTGGACTTTTTCGTCTATATCGGTGAGCGTAATGGCGACCGGCTTGACGGGTTGGCCCGCGAAACGCTCGCGCAGATAGGGACTCCAGTCCGCGTCGAAGCCGCAGTTCGCGGGCCGCAACGGCGTCACCGGGACGCGGCGCGAGGTCATCAGCGGCACCCAGGCGGCATCCGATCCGAGGCGCGGCCAGCTTGCGCCGCCAAGCGCGAATATGACGGCGTCGCAAATCACGGTGCGTTCGCCGTCGGGCGTCGCAAACCGCAGCGTATGGGTGGCGCCCCGACGGGCCGGGTCGGCGTTCGCTGCATCGGTGTCCCAACCGCACCACTTGTGGCGCATGTGAAAATGCACGCCCGCTTCTCGCAGTCGATGCAGCCACGCTCGCAGCATGGGCGCGGCTTTCATATCGGCGGGGAAAACACGCCCGGAACTACCGACGAAGGTCTCGATGCCGAGCCCTCGCAACCAGGCGCGCAACGCGTCGGGTCCGAACGCATCCAGCAGCGGCGCGATCTGTGCGCGACGCGCGCCATAGCGACTGAGAAACGGTTCGAGCGGTTCGGAATGCGTGATGTTCATGCCGCCTTTGCCCGCCATCAGGAACTTGCGGCCGACCGACGGCATGGCGTCGTAGACGTTCACCTGGATGTCGCGCTGGGTCAGCGCTTCCGCTGCCATCAAGCCGGCAGGGCCGCCGCCTATCACGGCGACGCGGACGGAATCGAAGGAGGAGGGCATGCGGGCTTGCGGATCAGCGGAAGAGTGACGGCACACCGGCCTGGATCGAAGGCAATCAGGCGGTGCGAAGGGCGCTATTTTCACACCGCGCGCAGCGCAGGGCAAACGCGCGGGCGAGACGACAGGCCGAAAAAGACTCGGCTTGGTCGTTTCACGTGCCGTCTGACGTGCGTTCGCCGCTTTGTTATTCAACTGCGCGAACTATACTTTTCAAACACCTTCCATCGGACGCCGTTCGCGTCTTTCTCGCGTTAAACCAGCACACCGCCTTTTCGCGGCCCCACACGGCCCATGCTGCGAGCGCAGCGGCGCAGTCGTTGTCGCCGTGCCGCAACCAGTGACGCGGTTCGCGGATTCGCTCATCTGCGTCCGCTGTTGGCGTGGAGGTTGATCGTCTGGATCAAGGAGACTGCCATGACCCGCAAATACATCGACTGTCGCGAATTTCCGAGCGAAATGAATTGCACCGTCGCCATGTCCGCCGACAGCGAAAGCGAATTGCTAGAGGCCGCCGTCCAGCATGCGGTCACCGTCCACAAACATGCGGATTCCCCGGAACTGCGTTCGCAACTCAAGACGCTGTTTCATGAAGGCACGCCGCCGGTCGAAGCACCGCGCGCGTAAGTAATCGTCACTGCGAGTCACTGCGAGTCACTGCGAGTCACTGCGAGTCACTGCGCGTCACTGCGAGCGGAAAGGGCCGCGCGGCCCGCGCGAGCGGCGCAACGCCGCCCGCGGGTTGCGGCGTGGTCGCGTGACGGGCGTGGCTGTCCTAACCGGGATAAGCCTCGTCCACCTTTAGCCCGGCGAGCTTGAAGATGACCCGCAGCGTTTGTGGCTTGATGTCGCGTCGCGATGCAAGCGTCGTCATCACGAAATCGAGCACCTTGGCGTACTTCAACATGGTCAGGCACGTTTCCATGTCGACATTGCCGTCGCGCATGACTTCCGCAAGCCGGAGCATTTCAGTGGAGATGTCGCGCGCCATCTCCAGTTCCAGCTGTTGCTTCTCCGACCAGACCGGCGTCGTGGTGAGCTTAGCCAGCATTTCCTGAAACTTCTGTTCGACGTTTCCGTTGGGTACCGTATCCATTGCCGCCTCTTCTGTCATCCGAGCGCGCAGCCGTTTGAGATCCCGGCGCGCTGCTGGTTACGTAACGTTCGGCCCATGTTGCTGGGGCCGTCCTCCCCACATGCGTTCGGTGAGCGTGACCGGTACTACGGCCGGCAGCTTCCTGTTCTTGGTGGCGACAGGGCTTGCGCCGTTGGTAGAGTCGGTGCGCAAGCTGTTTTCAGCCGCTTCCGAAAACGTCCTGTCCGATGGTTTTGCGGGCAGGAAGCGTCCCAGTCGACGGCCATTCTTGTATGGTTCGGCTGACTCCCTCGGTCAGTAAGCCGCACTTTGGGTAAACTGGCAGCAACTTTTTCCTTTTTCCGTCACCTGTCGCACGTTCGCGGTGCAATCGGTGGCCGTCCACACGATGTCCAGCCAAACCCACGAAATCCGCCCAAACCAGTCCGTCGAGTTGTTGAAGGAACTGCATATCCTCACGCGCGACGGCAAGATGAATCAGGACAGCCGCCGCAAGCTGAAACAGGTCTACCATCTGTTCCAGTTCATCGAGCCGTTGCTGAGAGACCTCAAGGACACGCAGGGCGACGTGACACTCGTCGACCACGGCGCCGGCAAGTCGTATCTAGGTTTTATTCTCTACGATCTTTTCTTCAAAGAGTTTCAGGGCGCCGCAGGTGGGGCTTCGCACATATACGGCATTGAAACCCGCGAGGAACTCGTTACGAAGTCCGAACAATTGGCAGCCCGGCTGGGGTTCACGGGGATGTCATTTTTGAACCTGTCGGTGGCGGAGTCGATTACTTCGGCGCGCTTGCCTGCACAGGTCGACATCGTCACGGCGCTGCATGCGTGCAATACCGCCACTGACGACGCGATTCGCTTTGCGCTCGAGAAGCGGGCGAAATACATCGTCGTGGTGCCGTGCTGTCAGGCCGAGGTGGCCGGCGTGCTGCGGCAGAACAAGGGCAAATCGCTCGGCAATGCGTTGACGGAGATCTGGCGACATCCGTTGCACACGCGCGAATTCGGCAGTCAGATCACCAATGTGCTGCGCTGCCTGCAGCTCGAGGCGCATGGGTATCAGGTCAGCGTGACCGAACTGGTCGGATGGGAGCATTCGATGAAGAATGAACTCATCATCGCGCAATACAAGGATCTGCCGAGGCGCAGGCCGGCCGAACGGCTCAACGAGGTGATGCAGACGCTCGGCATCGAGGAACTGAAAGAGCGGTTCTTTGTTACTGGCTGATTTTTTGTCTTTCGCGGCGGCGAACTTCTGCTACCGAACGCAGCCGCGCTGGCGGGGCTACCAGCGGGCCGCCAGCGGGGGCTACCAGCGCGGCCATCACACTCGCCGCCACCAGCATCACCGCTTCATCAGCTCGTTCCAGCCGGCCAGGCCGATCCGCCGCAGGGTGGCCTGATTACGCTCGTAAATATCCTCAGCGTCGGGAAACGCCTGAACAGCACGCTCGATGCTGTCCTCGCGCAGCAAATGCAGAATCGGATACGGGGCGCGGTTCGTGTAATTCTCGATGTCGTCAGGCTCGCTGCCTTCGAACTGATAGAACGGATGGAAGCTCGCGATCTGAACGATCCCTTCGAGCCGCAGCTGCTTGACGAGCCGTTCGGCAAAAAACACACAGCCGTTGAAGTCGAGAAAATCGCCGAGCGCGTGCGGCAAAATCAGCAGCGTGGTGTCGACCTCGTCGGGATCGGCGGCGACCAGCGTCTGAAGCTCGGCTTCGAGATCGGTCAACACGGCTTCCATGTCCACGGCGTCGCTGACGGCGTAGCGGATCTGTCCCTTCACGTGCACAGCCTTCGCAAACGGACACAAATTAAGTCCGATCACGGCCTCGGTCAGCCAGTGACGAGTAGCGGCAACGACGGCTTCATGGGATTCGGCAGGCGACGACATGGCAAGCAGGGCGGCGAATAAAACCGCCATTTTAACGGCGCGGGCTGACCGCGCTTTGCGGCGCAAACAGTGTCGCGGCGAATGCAAACCATGGCATCTACTGCGCGCAAACAATGCCGATCTACGCCCGCCGCAAACGGCGGTGCGCAAAAGCGTAGCAATCAGGCTCAAGCAGCCCCTCTTTGCCGACACGCGGCGGCGATCAACTGCGCGGCGACCTTCGGCGCGGCCAGAATCGGCCCGCATCCCGGGCCGTAAGTCTGGCTGGCCGCATATACGCCCTCGATCAGCAAACCGAGCGCATTGGCAAGTGCCGTCGGGTCGTCGGCGCCTGCCGCTGTCGTGAGTTCGGTGAGGCGCGCCATCAACCGCTGCTTGTTGCGGAATACGAATTGTCGCGCTGGATGCGCGGTGTCAGGAAACTCCACCGACACGTTCACGAAAGGACAGCCACGATAGTCGTCGATCGACGCGCGCACCGCGAGGTCGTCGAAATACTGTTGAAGCTGGCGTGCCGGCTCGCCCGGATATTTGGCGAAGCTTTTCTCGACGTAACCGAAGAACTGCTCATCCTTTTGCTCGAGATAAGCCATCACCAATTCATCCTTCGACGAAAACTGGCGATACAGACTCATCTTGTTCACGCCCGCGCGTTCGACCACCGCGTCGACGCCGACCGTTCGCACCCCTTCGCGATAGAACAGCTCAGCGGCGGCGCGCAACAGATTCTGCTGCGCCTGCGCGCCGGCCGTCTGCGCGCTGCGCACACGCTTTGCACCTGACGGGTTGAGGGTTTCGCTGCCGGACATGATGGTCACCTGAATTCAATTGACGCCTTGACATGTTACCGACCAGTAACTAAGATCGCAACACCATTGTGACTGATCAGTCACTAGTCATTTACCGAAGCCGTAACAATGCGAGCGACGTGCCTTGTGCGGGCTGAAGCGTCGACTGGAGAACCGATGAACTGGGCAGCGAGACTGATTGGCGGACGTTTCCATTATGGCTGGTTGACCGTCGCGGTGGTGTTTCTGGTATTGCTGGCGGCGGCCGGCACGCGCGCCACGCCGAGCGTCATGATGGTGCCGCTCGAGCATCAATTCGGCTGGAGCCGCGCGACGATCTCACTCGCGATTTCCGTGAACATCGCGCTCTATGGCCTGATGGGACCGTTCGCGGCGGCGGCGATGCAGCGCTTCGGCATCCGTCCCACGCTGCTGGTTGCGCTTGGCACGATGGCTGCGGGCGTCGGGCTGTCGTCGCTGATGACGCAGCCGTGGCAGATGGTGTTGGTCTGGGGCGTGATGGTCGGCGGCGCGACGGGTGTCGCGGCGCTGTCGCTGTCGGCGACCGTGGTGACACGCTGGTTCACGACGCGTCGCGGCTTCGTGATGGGCATTCTCACGGCCAGTTCGGCCACTGGCCAGCTGGTATTCCTGCCGATGCTCGCGGCGATCGCCGAGCATTACGGTTGGCGTCAGGTCGTCTGGGTCGTCGCGCTCGCGGCCGCGGTCGTGATTCCGCTGGTCGCCTTTCTGCTGCCCGAGCGCCCGGCCGACATGCAGTTGCGCCCGTACGGCGAGCCGCACGACGCGCCCGTCGCCAGCACCGTGACCCGCCAGAATCCGCTTGCGATTGCGTTCGGCACGCTGGCGACGGCGAGCAAGACCCGCGACTTCTGGCTGCTGTTCTTCAGCTTTTTCATCTGCGGCGCGAGCACCAACGGCTATGTCGGCACGCATCTGATCGCGATGTGCGGCGACTACGGTATGAACGAGGTGCAGGGCGCGTCCCTGCTCGCCGCGATGGGCATCTTCGATCTGTTCGGCACGACGCTGTCGGGCTGGCTGTCGGACCGCTTCAATAGCCGCGTGCTGCTGTTCTGGTATTACGGTCTGCGCGGCCTGTCGCTAATGTATCTGCCGCACGCTTTCGGCATCGACTTCTTCGGTCTGCCGCTGTTCGCGGTGTTCTACGGGCTCGACTGGATCGCCACCGTTCCGCCGACCGTGCGTCTGGCGACGGATGTGTACGGCAAGGAATCCGCGCCGGTGGTGTTCGGCTGGGTGGTCGCGGGCCATCAGCTCGGCGCGGCGTTTGCGGCGCTCGGTGCGGGCATGCTGCGCGCGAGCCTCGGCACCTACACGGTGGCATCGATGATTTCGGGTGGTCTGTGCCTCGTCGCCGCGCTGATCGTGTTGCGCATCAATCGGCCCGAGAAGGTGCCGCAGCCGCAGACTGTGTGATGCTTCTCAGCACTTACGGCAGGCCGCAATAAGCGACGGCCCCGGGTTCAGTGACCCGGGGCCGTTTCCTTTTGCAGCCAGCGTGCAAACGAACCGCTCGCTTGTTGGAGCGCCTGCGCCGAAGCACGGGTATGCTATGTGGCCGCGGGCAGCCCGCCCGTTCATAAATTCGACCGAGAGACGCGCATGACCCACAAACCCGCCCCTACTGAAGTTGCCATTCACGAACTGATTGCCGGCCGCTGGAGCCCGCGCGCCTATTCGAGCGAGCCGGTGAGCCGCGAGCATCTGCGTGCCGTGCTCGAGGCGGCGCGCTGGGCGCCGTCGTCCTATAACGCGCAGCCGTGGCGTTTCGTCGTATTCGATCGCAGCGTCGATGAAATCACGTTCAAGCAGGCGTTCGCGACGCTGGTGCCGTTCAACCAGGGCTGGAATGCACGCGCGCCGGTGCTGATCGCCGTGACCGCACACACGCTGACCAGCAAGGGTGAAGTGAACCGCTGCGCGCCGTACGATGCGGGCGCCGCGGCGATGGCGCTAGTGTTGCAGGCGCATGCGCTCGGGCTTGCCGCGCACCAGATGAGCGGGTTCGACGTGAACGCGTTCCGTAGGGCATTTGCGCTGCCGGACGACGTCGAAGTGATTGCGATCATTTCGCTCGGCCACTATGGCGAGGTCGACAAGCTGGATCCAGTGCTGCGCGAGCGCGAGAAATCGGTGCGCCAGCGTTTGCCGCTCGCCGATATCGCATACGGCGGCGGCTGGAAAAAAGCGTTCTGAGCGGCTCGCGGCGCCCGCTGCCCGTAACACGCAAAAAAGCGGGGAAAAACCAGGAAAAAACGCGCGGCCCGCTGCCTGCACCGCGCATTTTTTTATTCCGCGTCGTCCAGGACGCTCGATAGCGGCCTCGCCACGTGCTCGAGCGGTTTGCGCTCCGCATCCACGCCCCAGATCGCCGCGACCACGGCCGCCCCGAACATCAGCGCCGAGCCCACCAGATAGCCCGAAAACACTTCGCTGCGCTGATGCGTGTCGATCAGCCGGCCGAAGAACGCCGGCCCGACGATACCGCCAAGCGCGGTGCCGAATGCGTAGAAGACGGCAATCGCCAGCGCGCGGATTTCGAGCGGAAACGACTCACTGACCGTCAGGTACGCCGAACTGGCCGCCGCCGACGCGAAGAAGAAAATCACCATCCACGAAATCGTCTGGGTGACGACGGTGAGCAGTTGCTGCTCGAACAGGTAGCCGCTCAGTGTCAGCAGGACCGCGGACATACAGTAAGTCCCGGCGATCATCTTGCGCCTGCCAATCACGTCGAAGAAGCGGCCGAGCACCAGCGGTCCGAGAAAGTTACCAAGCGCGAAGGGCAGCAGATACCAGCCGATGTGATCGCCCGGCACCTGATAGAAATCGGTGAGCACGAGCGCATAGGTGAAGAAAATCGCGTTGTAGAAGAAGGCCTGCGCGGTCATCAGCGTGAGGCCGACTAGCGAGCGACGCCGGTGCGCGTTGAAGAGCGTGTGGAATACCTCGCGCAGCGGCGTGTGTCGGCGGGCGCGCAACCGGAGTTGCGTGAGGTTGTCGTCGGACAGGGCGTGGCCTTCGTTGCGAAAGCGCGTCTCGATTCCTTCGACGATCGAGCGCGCGTGGTGCTCGTGGCCGTGTGTCAGCAGCCAGCGCGGGCTTTCGGGCAGCCAGATGCGCATCGGCAAAATCCCCAGCGCCAGCACTGCGCCGATGAAGAAGCATGCGCGCCAACCCCAGTCGGTCGGCAGCAGCTGCGGGTCCAGCAGCACTAGCGAGCCGGCTGCGCCGAGCGCCGCGCCGACCCAGAAGGTGCCGTTGATGCCAAGATCGGTCCAGCCGCGCACACGAGCCGGTGTGAACTCCTGGATCGTCGAATTGATCGCCGTGTATTCGCCGCCGATGCCCGCGCCGGTCAGGAAACGAAACAGCAGGAAGCTGGCCAGATTCCACGACAGCGCGGTCGCCGCGGTGGCGGCGAGATAAATGGCGAGCGTGATGAAAAACAGCTTGCGGCGCCCCAGCCGGTCGGTCAGCCAGCCGAAACCGAGCGCACCGAGCACTGCGCCGGCGATATACGCGCTGCCCGCAAGACCCACGTCGGCGTTGGAAAAGCGCAACGACGGGCTGGACTTCAACGCGCTCGCGACGGCGCCCGCCAGCGTCACTTCCAGACCGTCGAGCAGCCATGTCACGCCCAGTGCCACGACGATCAGCGAATGAAAGCGGCCCCACGGCAGGCGGTCGAGCCGCGAGGGCAGGTCCGTTTCGAACAGGGTGGCGTTTTTTTCGTGGACGGCGGTAGTTGGCGGCGCGCTCATTGCTGAAAGTCTCCTGATCTCGAAATTTGTCGGCGTATCCTGTGCGAAAAAGCAATCTTCGTTCCGTCGAGTGCCATTCGGCGATGTCGCGGCCGTCCCGATAGCGCGAGTTGAGCCAATTGAGCTTTCGTGATACAAAGCCGCTCCCCCTTCTGTCCGCGCCAGCCGTGAGCGGCGATTCCTGCCATGAACTATTGCGCGATTGACTTTGGTACTTCCAACTCGGCCGTGGCCGTTCCCGACGGCGCTCTGCTGAAGCTCGCCCCCGTCGAGGGCGCTTATACGACGCTGCCGACTTCCGTCTTCTTCAATACCGACGAAGACACGCGCGAATTCGGCCGGGCGGCGCTGGCGGCTTACATCGACGGCTTCGACGGCCGCCTGATGCGTTCAATGAAAAGCATTCTCGGCTCGCCGCTCGCCGAGAACACCACCGATCTGGGCGACGGCTCCGCGATCAAGTACACGGATGTCATCGCCATTTTCGTCGATCACCTGAAGCGCGCGGCCGAAAAAAGCGCCGGTGGCGCGATCGAGCGCGCCGTGTTGGGCCGCCCGGTGTTTTTCGTCGACGACGACCCGCGCGCCGATCGGATGGCGCAGCAGCAATTGGAAGCCGCCGCGCGATCGGTTGGTCTGCGGGACATTCACTTTCAGTATGAGCCGATCGCGGCCGCGTTCGACTACGAATCGCATCTGACAGAAGAAGGACTCGTGCTGGTGGCCGACATCGGCGGCGGTACGTCGGACTTTTCGCTGGTGCGGGTGGGGCCGGACAGGATGAAGCGCGTCGAGCGCAAGGATGACGTGCTGGCTCACCATGGGGTGCACGTCGCGGGCACGGATTTCGACCGCCGCGTAGAACTGTCGACGATCATGCGCGAACTTGGCTATCAGACGCTCGATCCAGAGGGGCGTGAGATCCCGAACCGGATCTATTTCGATCTGGCGACCTGGCATCTGATCAACACCGTCTATGCGCCGAAGCGCGTCAGCGAACTCGCGCTGATGCGGCACCTGTTTACCGATGTCAAGCACCACGACCGTCTGATGCGCGTGGTGGAGCGGCGTCTCGGGCACGCGCTGGCGGCGCATGCGGAAGAGGCGAAGATCGGCGTGGCGGCGGGCGGCGAGACCGTGATCGATCTCGACGAAGTGGAAGACGACCTGCGCCTCGCGTTCGATGAAGCTCAGCTCATCGAGGCGGGTCAGGATGAAACGCAGCGCATCGTGCAGGCGGCACGCGACACGGTGCAGTTGGCCGGTGTCGCTGCGCGCAACGTCGGTGCGATTTACTTTACCGGCGGCTCGACCGGTCTGGCGTTTCTATCCGGCGCCCTTGCGGCTGCATTTCCGGATGCCAAAGCGGTATTCGGCGATCGTCTCGCCAGCGTTGCAACGGGACTCGGCATTCACGCCCGGCGTCTGTTCGGATAACCAATCAATTAATCGGCCGCATATTGCGAAGATAATCGACCTATTCAGTTGTTATGCAAATAAAAAAACCCCGCCGAGGCGGGGTTTTTTTGCGTCCAGAAGGAAGCGAGTTGCTTACACCGGCTTGATGTTAGCAGCTTGCTTGCCCTTCGGGCCCGTCTTCACTTCAAACGTAACCTTTTGGTTTTCTTGCAGCGTCTTGAAGCCTTCCGTGCGGATTTCCGAGAAATGCGCGAACAGATCTTCGCCACCGCCGTCCGGCGTGATGAAGCCAAAGCCCTTTGCGTCATTGAACCACTTGACGGTACCGGTTTCCATATTACTTATTCCTAAAAATGGTAAATAAGGCCGAAGCCCAGAGAGTGCATGAAAATCAAGGAAGGGGTAATGGGACCAACCGGAGTACCGTTGATGGGCGAACTACGAAAGACCAATTCACTCGCCACTTGAAATCCTGCCCGAACGTTATACGGCGATTTCGCTCGAAGGTCAACACCTGCGTCAAATCTTTACGAGTTTTTGGCTCGAATGTGCAATTTTTGCTTACAAAGCTTGCCATTCACCAGAAGTTTTTGCTAGGGATAACCCTTGGTTTCGCTGCAGCCGGACGGTGCAACCGTTAAACTACGCGCCGCGCGTCCGGTTGCACTCAAGCAGGGCAACCGCCGCGCATGCATGCGCGTCACCCGTCTCCAACGCCACAAGCGATGTCACGCGGTGCCGACGTGGTTTTGATTTAGGAGAAGATGTGAAAAGTTCTATACAACGGAACATTGGGCCGTTCGCGCTGTTGCTGACCGGCCTCGGCTCGATCATCGGATCGGGCTGGCTGTTCGGCGCGTGGAAGGCCGCAAAAATCGCCGGTCCGGCCGCTATCTGCGCATGGATCATCGGCGCGGTCGTGATTCTCGCGATTGCATTGACCTACGCTGAGCTGGGCGCGATGTTCCCGGAATCCGGCGGGATGGTGCGGTATGCGCGCTATTCGCACGGTGCGCTGGTGGGCTTCATCAGCGCGTGGGCCAACTGGATCGCGATCGTTTCGGTGATTCCGATCGAAGCGGAGGCATCCATTCAATACATGAGCACGTGGCCCTACCCATGGGCGCATGCGCTGTTCGTCGACGGATCATTGACCACCAACGGGCTATTGCTGTCCGCCGTGCTGGTGATCATTTACTTCCTGTTGAACTACTGGGGCGTGAAGCTGTTCGCACGCGCCAATTCGGCGATCACGATCTTCAAGTTCCTGATCCCCGGCGCGACGATCATCGGCTTGATGGCGACGGGCTTCCATAGGGAGAACTTCGGCGAAGTGAGTACGTTCGCGCCGTACGGCTGGTCTTCGGTGCTGACGGCGGTGGCCACGAGCGGCATCGTGTTCGCATTCAACGGTTTCCAGAGCCCGGTCAACCTCGCCGGTGAAGCGCGCAATCCGGCCAGGAGCGTGCCGTTCGCGGTGATCGGTTCGATCCTGCTCGCGCTGGTGATCTACGTGCTGCTGCAGATCGCGTATATCGGCGCGGTGAATCCGAGCGACGTGATGAAAGGCTGGAGCCACTTCAACTTCGCTTCGCCGTTCGCGGAACTGGCGATCGCGCTGAATCTGAACTGGCTGGCGATCCTGTTGTATGTCGACGCATTTGTCAGCCCGAGCGGCACCGGTACGACCTATATGGCGACCACCACCCGCATGATCTACGCGATGGAGCGTAACAACACGATGCCGAAGATGTTCGGCAACGTGCACCCGTTCTATGGCGTGCCGCGCCAGGCGATGTGGTTCAACCTGCTGGTGTCGTTCATTTTCCTGTTCTTCTTCCGCGGCTGGAGTGCGCTGGCGGCGGTGATCTCGGTCGCGACCGTGATCTCGTACCTGACCGGTCCGATCAGCCTGATGGCCTTGCGCCGCGCGGCGACGGATCTGGAGCGGCCGCTGAACATCGGCGGCATGAAGGTGATCGCGCCGTTCGCGTTCGTGTGCGCGTCGTTGATCCTGTACTGGGCCAGGTGGCCGCTCACCGGCGAAATCATTCTGCTGATGGTTGTCGCATTGCCGGTGTACTTCTACTTCCAGGCGAAGTCGGGCTTCGCCGGCTGGGGCCGCGATCTGAAGGCGGCGTGGTGGATGGTCGCCTACCTGCCGATCATGGCGCTTCTGTCGCTGATCGGCAGCAAGCAGTTTGGCGGCTACGGCATCCTGCCGTACGGGTGGGACATGCTGGTGGTGATCGCGTTCTCGCTGGTGTTCTATTACTGGGGCGTGAATAGCGGCTACCGCTCTGAGTACCTGGACGAGCGCGAGGTCCACGACGAAGTGCTCGAAGGCATCGGCGTGCATTAAGCGCGCGCTGAGTTTCAACCGGATCACGCGTGGTCCGGAATAAAAGAAAGCCCGCCTGATTGCTCAGGCGGGCTTTTTGTTGATGGCCAGGTGTTGGGTGGGGCCGCGTGTCAGCGCGGAATCAGGCGGTGCCGAATACGTAGTTGGTCATCGCGAGCGAGCGCTGGTACGTCCCGAGCGACTGGACGGCCAGCGAATAATCGTCGTCCGCCGCGCCCAAGGCGGCGAATACGGGCAGCAGATGCTCGTCGGTCGGGTGCATCAGCACCGCGTGCGGGGCCTGCCGGCGGTAATCGAGCAGCGCGTCGATGTCATGCGCGGCGAGCCGGGCCTCGAACCAGTCGGTGAATTCGGCGACACGCGGATCGGCGTCTTCCGGGCGCGCCGAGAAATCGGCGGCGCGCAGGTTGTGCGTGATCTGGCCGGAGCCGATCACCATCACGCCTTCGTCCTGCAGCGAGCGCAGCGCGCGGCCGACGCGGAAGTGATGCGCGGCGTCCTTGTGCGGCTGGATCGACAGCTGCGCGACCGGCACGTCGGCATGGGGGAACATCAGCAGCAACGGCACCCACGCGCCGTGATCGAGCCCGTGCGGCTCGACATCCGCGACGATGCCGCTGTGCGCGAGCAGCGCGGCGGCGCGGCGCGCGACATCGGGCGCGCCCGGAGCAGGGTACTGGATTTCATACAACTGGCGCGGAAAGCCATAAAAATCGTGGATGGTTTCCGGCGCCGTGGCGATGCTCGCGATCGGCTGCGCGGTGCCCCAGTGGGCCGACAGCATCAGCACGGCTTGCGGACGCGGCAGCTGTGCGCTGAGCGCGCCGAATTCCGCGGACGGCATCGATGGATCGATCGGCAGCGTGGGCGCGCCGTGGGACAGGAAAAGCGAAGGCAGACGATTCATGGCAGCAGCGCCGCCGCAAGGGCGCGGCGAAATAGGTTGGGTTGGTATCAATATAGGTCCGCACTTCCATTTGATAAACGGGCGGAAACGGAATTGATTGTGTCGCTGCTGTTATTAATTGAGCGTGTATTCGGGGATAGAAACTTCGCGGATAGAAACGCATAACGCGATACCGCGGCGCGTAATGCGATACCGCGACGCGTAGTGCGATACCGCGCGCTACTCCTGCGCGTCGCGCAATCCCGACCACGCGGGCGACAAAGCCGGCCCAAGCGCGAACAGATCGAGCACGCGCGCCACGGTGTGATCGACCATCTCGTCGATGGTGGCGGGTTGGTTGTAGAACGCGGGCAGCGGCGGAAAGATCACGCCACCCATTTCGGTGACGGCCGTCATATTGCGCAGATGCGCGAGGTTGAACGGCGTTTCGCGCACGAGCAGCACGAGGCGGCGGCGCTCTTTGAGCGTGACGTCGGCGGCGCGCGTGATCAGGTTGTCGGAGAAACCATGTGCGACGCTAGCGAGCGTCTTCATCGAGCAGGGGGCGATCACCATGCCGTCGGTGGCAAACGAGCCGGACGCGATGCTGGCGCCGACGTCGCGCACCGAATGGACGACATCCGCGAGCGGATGCACGTCCTCTTTGCCCAACTGAAGCTCATGCTGGATATTGAGCCAGCCGGCGCTCGAAATCAGCAAATGGCTCTCGACGCCGCCTAGTCTGCGCAACGTCTCCAGCAGTCGGATGCCGTAAATGGCGCCGCTCGCGCCGGTGATCGCGACGATCAGCCGGCGTGGCGCCGCAGCGCGTGTTTCCATGGCTCGCGGCGCCTTGGGAAGCAAAGGTTCGAACCGTGGGCCGCTCAGGCCGCGGCGAACAGTTGCTGCAGTTCGCCCGATTCGTACATTTCCATCATGATGTCCGAACCGCCGATGAATTCGCCCTTCACGTAGAGCTGCGGAATGGTCGGCCAGTTCGAGAACTGCTTGATGCCCTGGCGCACGTCGTCGTCTTCGAGCACGTTGACGGTCTTGATATCACTGACGCCACACGCCTTCAGGATCTGAATGGCGCGGCCCGAGAAGCCGCACATCGGAAACTGGGCGGTGCCCTTCATGAAGAGGACGACGTTGTTTTCGTCGACGATTTGCTTGATGCGTTGTTGCGTATCCATGACTGACCTTGCGGTTCGGTGATGTGTGGGGAATAGGCTGAAATGATAGCGGATTTCGGTACGGAAGGCCGGGGCCGCTTCGTCGGTCTTTGTCCCCGTGTTTGTCCGCTTTGGTCCGCCTATCGACGATGGGCGCGACCATGCGTCGGCCATGGGTATTCAGGCTGCGCGACCTGGCTAGCCGGCGAGTCGCCCGCCGCTGATCCGTTCGATTCCAGCGAGATCGCGTGCCGAGCGTACCTGCGCGAAACCTTGCGCGCTGAATAGCGCGCGCACGGCTTCGGCCTGATCGTAGCCGTGCTCGATCCACAAGACACCATTGCTGACGAGGCGTGCGGGCGCGCCGGCGACGATCTCCCGGATCGCGCTGAGGCCGTCGGCTTCGTCGGTAAGCGCGCCGCGCGGCTCGAAGCGCAGATCGCCTTGCGCCAGATGCGGATCGCCGCTCGCGATGTACGGCGGATTGCTGACGATCACGTCGAAGCGCAGCGTGGCGTCGAGCGAGTCGTACCAGTCACTTCGCGTCAACGCGACGGCGCCGCCCGGGCGTTTCGCATCCAGCAGGCGAGCGGCGTTGCGGGTGGCCACCGCCAGCGCTTCGGCCGAGCGATCGAGGGCCCAGACCCGCGCGTCGGGCCGCATCGACGCAATTGCCACCGCAATCGCGCCGGTGCCCGTACCGAGATCGAGCACGCGCGGCCGCGAGATGTGTTCCAGTGTCGCCAGAGCGGTTTCCACCAGCAATTCGGTTTCGGGCCGCGGAATCAGCACGTGCGGCGTGACTTCGAAATCCAGCCCGAAAAACTCCCGCGCGCCGACCAGTTGCGCCACCGGCTCCCCCGCGATGCGCCGCGCTTCCAGCGCCTGATAACGCTCGACGCTGGTTCGTTCGAGCGGTTCATCGCCGCGTGTGATCAACTGCGTGTGTCGCCAGCCGAGTACATGCGTGAGCAGAATCCGCGCTTCGAGCAGCGGCAGCGGCGACGCGCGCAACAGCGCGGCGGGCGTGGTTGGCGTGGTGGGCGTAGGAATGGCCGGCATGGCGGGTGTTATCGGCGCGTCAGTCCGCGTCGCCCAGCGAAGCGAGCAACTCGGCCTGATGCTCGCTGACGAGCGCCGCGATCAGTTCGTCGAGATCGCCGTCCATGATTGCGTCCAGGCGATACAGCGTCAGGTTGATCCGGTGATCGGTCAGGCGCCCTTGCGGGAAGTTGTAGGTGCGGATGCGCTCCGAACGGTCGCCCGAGCCGATCAGGTTCTTGCGCGTGGCGGCTTCCTTCGCCTGCTGCTCGTGCGACTGCTTGTCCTTGATGCGCGCGGCGAGCACCTTCAGCGCGCGATCCTTGTTCTTGTGCTGCGACCTGTCGTCCTGACATTCGACGACGATGCCGGTCGGCAGGTGCGTGACCCGCACCGCGGAGTCTGTCTTATTGATGTGCTGGCCGCCCGCGCCGGACGCGCGGAATGTGTCGATGCGCAGATCGGCCGGATTGATTTCGACTTCGCCGATTTCGTCCGCTTCCGGCATCACCGCGACCGTGCAGGCCGACGTGTGAATGCGCCCTTGGGTTTCGGTCGCCGGCACGCGCTGCACGCGATGTCCGCCGGACTCGAACTTGAGCTTCGAATACGCGGCTTCGCCGGCGATCCGCACGATCACTTCCTTGTAGCCGCCGAGATCCGACTCGCTCGCGGACATCATTTCGACCTGCCAGCGATTGCGCTCGGCAAAGCGCAGGTACATGCGCAGCAGGTCGCCCGCGAACAGCGCGGACTCGTCGCCGCCCGTCCCAGCGCGGATTTCGACGAAAATGTTGCGGTCGTCGTTCGGGTCTTTCGGCAGCAGCATTTTCTGCAACTCGGCGCCGAGCGTGTCCATGCGCTCACGCGCCGCGCGGATTTCCTCTTCCGCGAAATCGCGCATCGACGCATCCGCCAGCAGTTCCTGCGCGGTATCCGCGTCGGTCATCGCCTGACGCCATAGCGCGTAATGCTCGACCACCGGCCCAAGCTCCGCATGCTCGCGCGTGAGCTTGCGGTATTGATCGAGATTCGAGGTGATGTCCTCGCGGCTCAACAGGTCGTTCAGTTCGGCCAGCCGGGTGGTGAGCTGGTCGAGCTTGCGTTGCATGCTCGTTTTCATCGGACGGGTATCGGAGCGGGCTCCGGCAAGGACGGCAACTAGGGGATGGGCGGCTGCCCAGGTCAGAAGCGCGGCGTGGGCCACTTGCGAGTGGCGCGGACCGCGCGGCGCTGGCGACGCCGCTAACGCTCGGTGGAACCGGAGTGTTTGTAGAAACCGCTCATCAGTTCGATGAGCGTGTCACGATTCTCGCTGCTCGCGCGATTGAGCGCGTGCGTCGGACCGTGGATCAGCTTGTTGGTGAGCGCCTGCGACAGCGCGTCGAGTACAGCGGCCGGGTCGTCGCCGCGCGCCAGCATTTTCTGCGCGCGTTCGAGTTCAGCGCGCCGCAGCACGTCGGCCTGCGTATGCATGTGGCGGATGACCGGAACGATGCTGCGCGTGTCGAGCCATTGCATGAAATTCTGCACGCGCGTTTCGATGATCGTTTCGGCCTGCGCGACCGCGGCTTGCCGTGACGCGTTGCCTTCGCGCACGATCGCGCCGAGGTCGTCGACGGTGTACAGGAAGACGTCTTCGAGCTGGCCGGCTTCTGGCTCGATATCGCGCGGCACCGCCAGATCGACCATGAAAATCGGCCGGTGACGGCGTGCTCTCACGGCCCGCTCGACCGCGCCCAGACCGATGATCGGCAGCGTGGAAGCGGTGCACGACACGATGATGTCGAATTCATGCATCCGCGCCGGCAGTTCCGACAGTGGAATGGCCCGGCCGTTGAAGCGCTCGGCGAGCCGCGAGCCGCGCTCGGCCGTGCGGTTGGCGACCACGAGTTCACGCGGCTGCTGCGCGGCGAAGTGCGTCGCGCACAACTCGATCATTTCGCCCGCGCCGATGAACAGCACGCGCTGGTTCGAGACCTTGTCGAAAATCCGCTGGGCGAGCCGAACTGCGGCCGCCGCCATCGAAACCGACTGCGCGCCGATTTCGGTGGTGCTGCGCACTTCCTTGGCGACGGCGAAGGTGCGCTGGAACAACTGGTTCAGATAGGTGCCGAGCGCACCGGCTTCGGACGCGGTACGCACCGCATCCTTCATTTGCCCGACGATTTGCGTTTCGCCCAGCACCATCGAATCGAGCCCGGACGCGACGCGAAACGCATGGCGCACGGCTTCCGACTGCGGCAGCGCATAGACGTGCGGCGCGAGTTCGTCGATGGGCAGATTGTGGTACCTCGAAAACCACTGGATCGCGGCTTCGCGTGCGGCGTGCTCGTCGGTGACGCAGTAGAGTTCGGTGCGGTTGCAGGTGGACAGGATCGCTGCTTCCGGCGCGGTGCGGGCCGTACGGACAGGCCAGACGCTTTTGAACGTGTCCAGTGCAGGCTTGATCTGTTCGAGCGGAAACGCCACGCGTTCGCGCAAGGCGACAGGCGCGGTGTGGTGATTGATTCCGATCGTTAGAAGCTGCATTTGGGGGAGCTATGGTTTAGCGCAATATTATAGCGTTTCCACGATTCTCACATCCTGCACGCGTTACCCGGTTTGCACGGCGGCTTCCTGCGGGATCGCGTCGAGCTGGTAGCCGTAGCCGTACACCGGTGTCAGGCAGTAGCCCAGTTCGGGGCGCAGCTGCAGTTTGCTGCGCACGCGCGAAACGTGGGTGCCGATGGTACGCGACCTTACGTCGCGGCGACGGGCCCAGACGGTCTCGAGAATATGTGCGCGCGATACCGGGCGCGCCAGATTGTTGAACAGCAGCAGGGCGAGGCGGAATTCCTTGGGCGTGAGGATCACGGTCACATCGCGGAAGCTGACCGCGAAGTGAGCCGCGTCGAATGCATAGCCGCCGATCACATCGTGCCGCCGGTTGGCCGGCCGCCGCAGGCCCGCGCGGCGCACCAGCGCTTCGACCCGGGCCAGCATTTCAGGACCGCGGACCGGTTTGCTCAGGCAGTCGTCGGCACCGGCATGAAGTGCAGCGACGATCTGGCTTTCGCGCGGCGCGGACATCATCACGATGACCGGCAAGCCTGGCAGGATTGCACGGGCGTGCGGGATCACGTCTTCGGCGGGATGATCGCCGGCCCAGCCGGCGGTGATCAGAAGATCGAAGAACTCGTCCACGGCCTGCTGCAGGAACGGGGCGCTGGTGGTGAAGTGCCGGCACACATGTCCGCCGGCGAAGATCAGCCGGTCGACCAGTTTGGCGTGTCGCACGTCCGGCTCGATGAGGGCGATTCGCATGGAGCGGTTTCAGCCTGGCAACGACCGGGAAACGGGTTCTTTCGTGAGGCCTGCAGCTTGCCTAACACTACCCCGGCCCCTAAACTCAACCGCTATGCGGAAAGCGCCGTGCTGAACTTCTTTAGTTAATGAGGCAAAAATGCTAGCTGTCTTGGTCCTTTGCGCCTATAAGACGAATCCTAAAATGCGCGGGACCGACTGCTGATGGGGTGGCCCGGTATCATCGTGTTGGGTGCGGCGATTGGTTTCGCGGGCTGGTGGCTGCATCCGCTGTGCCGTTCGAGCCGCGTCCGCTGGTGGTGGGCGTTGCTGACCGGCGTGCTCGGCGCGACTGTTGCGCGCATGGCCGGCAATGTAACCGGTCTCTTTCATGATGGCGAAATGCTCGAGTGGCCCGTATGCACGGCCGTCGCGTTGGTCGTCGTCGCCGTGACGGTCGGCTTGCTTTCCCGTCGATGAATCTTTGCAGGTGACTCCAATGAATGTCCGACTCCCCGAAACTTCCTCCATTCCCGAACGGCTCGCGAGCTTGCGCAACGCGATGGCCCGCGAAGGCGTCGCCGCCTGTCTTGTGCCGTCCGCGGACCCGCATCTGTCCGAGTATCTGCCGGGACGCTGGCAAGGCCGGCAGTGGCTGTCCGGTTTTACCGGTTCGGCCGGCACGCTGGTCGTGACTGCAGACTTCGCGGGTCTCTGGACGGACAGCCGCTATTGGGAGCAGGCCAATGCGCAACTGGCCGGCACCGGCGTGCAATTGATGAAGATGACCGGCGGGCAGCAGACCGCGCCGCATGTCGAGTGGCTCGCGCAGCACGTGGCGCGGGGCGGCACCGTCGGTGTGGACGGCGCCGTGCTCGGCGTGGCGGCGGCGCGCGCATTGAGCGAGGCGCTCAGGGTGCGCGGCGTGCAATTGCGCACTGACGTCGATCTGATCGAAGCGATCTGGCCGCAGCGTCCGTCGCTGCCGGAGGCGGTCGTGTTCGAACACGCCGCGCCGCATGCGAGCGTCGCTCGCGCGGACAAGCTGGCGCAGATTCGTCGCGCGATGGCGGACATCGGCGCGCAATGGCACTTCGTCTCCACGCTCGACGACCTCGCGTGGCTCCTGAACCTGCGCGGCGCCGACGTCAGCTACAACCCGGTGTTCGTCGCACACGCGCTGATCGGTGTCGATCACGTGTCGCTCTTCGTCGCCGACGGCAAGGTGCCGCAAGCGCTGACCGATGCGCTGGCGCGCGACGGCATCCGCGTCGAGCCGTACGCGAAGGCGGCGGACGCGCTCGCCGCGCTGCCCGCCGGCAGCACGCTGCTGATCGACCCGCGCCGCGTCACCTATGGCCTGCTGCAATCGGTGCCGTCGACGGTCAAGGTGGTCGAGGCCGTCAACCCGTCGACGTTCCTCAAGTCGTGCAAGACCGCGGCTGAAGCCGCGCATGTGCGCGACACGATGGAACAGGACGGCGCGGCGCTGGCCGAATTCTTCGCGTGGTTCGAAAGCGCGCTGGGCCGCGAGACGATCACCGAGCTGACCATCGACGAACGCCTGACGGCAGCCCGTGCGCGCCGTCCGGGTTTCGTCTCGCTGAGCTTCGCAACGATTGCGGGTTTCAACGCGAACGGCGCGATGCCGCACTACCGCGCGACGGAGGAATCGCATTCGGTGATCGAGGGCAACGGTCTGCTGCTGATCGATTCCGGTGCGCAGTACGTGAGCGGCACGACCGACATCACGCGGGTCGTGCCGATCGGCACTCCCAGCGACGCCCAGCGGCGCGATTTCACGACCGTGCTCAAGGGCATGATCGCTTTGTCGCGCGCACAATTTCCGCGTGGCATCCGTTCGCCGATGCTCGACGCGATCGCCCGCGCGCCGATCTGGGAAGCCGGCGCCGATTACGGCCACGGCACCGGTCACGGGGTGGGCTACTTCCTGAACGTGCATGAAGGCCCGCAGGTGATCTCGCACTACGCGCCGGCCGAACCGTGGACCGCGATGGAAGAAGGCATGATCACGTCGAACGAGCCGGGCCTTTACCGGCCGGGCAAGTGGGGCGTGCGGATCGAGAATCTCGTGCTGAACGTCCCCGCCGGGAAAACGGAGTTCGGCGACTTCCTCAAGTTCGAAACGTTGACGCTGTGCCCGATCGACACCCGCTGTCTCGACCTTTCCCTGTTGCGCGACGACGAGCGCGCGTGGCTCAACGCGTATCACGAGACGGTGCGCACGCGCCTGTCGCCGCACGTGTCAGGCGACGCGAAGGCGTGGCTGGAGTTGCGCACGCAAGCCATCTGAGTGCGGCAAGCACTTTGCTAACGGAGAGCGCATGGCTATCAAGGCAGTCGTGTTCGATTTCGGCGGTGTGCTGATCGATTGGAGTCCTGAGTATCTGTATCGCGAGCTGATCCCCGACGAAGGCGAGCGCCGCTGGTTTCTGACGCACGTCTGCTCGATGGACTGGGTGGTCCGTCAGGACGGGGGCCAGCCGATCGTCGAGGCCACCGATGAACTGGTCGCGAAGTTTCCCGAGCACGCGGCGCTGATCCGCGCGTTCTACGAGCGCTGGCACGAGATGGTGGCTGGCGTGCTGGAAGACGGTGTCGCGATCATGGAAAAGCTCGAAGCCGCCGACGTGCCGCTCTTCGGGCTGACCAACTGGTCGGCGGAAACCTTTCCGTACGCGTGGGAGCATTACCCGGTGTTGCGGCGGTTTCGCGACATCGTCGTGTCGGGACAGGTGAAACTGGTAAAGCCCGACCCGGCGATCTTCGCGGCGATGCTTCAGCGAATCGAAGCGCAAATGCCGGGCATCCAGCCGGCCGAACTCGTCTTCATCGACGACAACCCGAAGAACGCGCAAGCCGCCACCGCGCTTGGCTGGCAGGGCGTGCATCACACTGGCGCCGCGCAGACCGAAGCGAAGCTGCGCGAGTTGGGGCTGCCGGTCTGAGCGCGAGTCCGATCTAACGGCGTGCGGGGCGTTAGCTGTTTATAGCCGCGCATAGCCATTCGTGCGACGCCGCTGCGTGGTTCGCGCCAGCGTTTGGCCGGATGGCCCAGACCTCTCGGACCGTTTCGAGCCTACTGCTTGTGCCTTACTGGCCACGCTGTCGCCACAGCGCGACCACAGCGCGACCACAGACCACAGCGTGACCACCACAGCATGACCACAGACCACAGCGTGACCCCAGTGCGACCACAGCGCGACCACCTCGCACCCACTGCGTGTCCGCTGCGCCAATGCAAGGCAAGCGACCGCATCGACAGTCACCCGCGCGGCCACCGGCCCACCCGGCAAGCCGCGGGACTTCGCACTTACCGCGTGATCGGCTTATAGCGCAGACGCTTCGGACGCGCACCCTCTTCACCGAGACGCGTGCGTTTGTCCGCTTCGTATTCCTGGTAGTTGCCGTCGAAGAACGTGACTTGCGAATCGCCTTCGAACGCCAGGATGTGCGTCGCGATCCGGTCGAGGAACCAGCGATCGTGCGAGATCACCAGCACCGAACCCGCGAACTCGAGCAGGGCGTCTTCGAGCGCGCGCAGCGTTTCGACGTCGAGGTCGTTGGACGGTTCGTCCAGCAGCAGCACGTTGCCGCCTGCGATCAGCGTCTTGGCCAGGTGCAGCCGGCCGCGCTCGCCACCCGACAGGTTGCCGACATTCTTCTGCTGATCGCCGCCCTTGAAGTTGAAGCGGCCGATATACGCACGCGACGGCGTTTCGTACTTGCCGACCGTCAGCACGTCCGCACCGCCGGAGATTTCCTCGAACACGGTCTTCGAGCCGTCCAGCGCGTCGCGGCTCTGGTCCACGTAAGCGAGCTTGACGGTCGGGCCTTGCACGATCTCGCCCGAATCCGGCTGCTCGCGGCCGGTCAGCATGCGAAACAGCGTCGACTTGCCGGCGCCGTTCGGCCCGATGATGCCGACGATCGCGCCCGCCGGAATCTTGAAGCTCACGTTGTCCAGCAGCAGGCGGTCGCCATACGACTTGCTGACGTTCTTGAACTCGATCACTTCATTGCCGAGGCGGTCGCCGACCGGAATGAAGATTTCCTGCGTTTCGTTGCGCTTCTGATAGTCCTGGCTGTTCAGCTCCTCGAAGCGGGCGATACGCGCCTTCGACTTCGCCTGACGGCCCTTCGGGTTCTGGCGCACCCACTCCAGTTCCTTCTTGATCGCCTTCTGACGCGCCGATTCCGACGACTCTTCCTGCTTCAGGCGTTCTTCCTTCTGATCGAGCCAGCTGCTGTAGTTGCCCTTCCACGGAATGCCTTCGCCGCGGTCGAGTTCGAGAATCCACTCGGCGGCGTTATCGAGGAAGTAGCGATCGTGAGTCACGGCGACCACGGTGCCTGGGAAGCGCGTGAGGAACTGTTCGAGCCAGTCGACCGATTCCGCATCCAGGTGGTTGGTCGGCTCGTCGAGCAGCAGCATGTCCGGCTTCTCGAGCAGTAGCTTGCACAGCGCGACACGGCGTTTTTCGCCGCCCGACAGATGCTCGACCTTCGCGTCCCAGGCCGGCAGGCGCAGTGCGTCGGCGGCGATTTCGATCTGCTGCTCGGCGCTGCCGCCGTCCGAGGTGGCGAGGATCGCTTCGTACTTCGCCTGTTCGGCGGCGAGCGCGTCGAAGTCGGCATCCGGCTCGGCGTAGGCCGCGTAGATTTCGTCGAGCTTCTTGTGCGCGTTGAACACGTCGCCGAGACCTTCTTCGACCGCTTCACGCACCGTCTTTTGCGGATCGAGCTGCGGTTCCTGCGGCAGATAGCCGATGTTCAGGTTCGGCATCGGCGTGGCTTCGCCTTCGATGTCCTTGTCCACACCAGCCATGATGCGGATCAGCGTCGACTTGCCCGAGCCGTTCAGGCCGAGCAGGCCGATCTTCGCGCCAGGGAAAAACGATAGCGAGATGTTCTTGAGGATTTGACGCTTGGGCGGCACGATCTTGCCGACCCGGTTCATGGTGAAGACGTATTGGGCCATTTGCTTGCTATAGACGTTGACGACGCCGGCCGCGCGGGGGGCGGGCGATCGTGGTGGATGGGTAGTCGGTGTTGGGGCCAGGCGGAGCGCCTGGCGCCGGCCGGCGCGGCATCGAGTTTAACGATGCACCGCACGCGGGCGGTTGGTTCAGGTGGCATTGTACTTCGGGGCGGGGGTGGGCGGCAGAGGGAGTCGGTTCGCGCGCCGGCCGATGCGTCTTCAAAGCCAGGCCGCCACGCCTGCGTGCCGCAGGCGTGTTGCCGCCGTGCCTCAGTTCGCGCGCAGTCCCGTCGCGGGATCGAAGAAGTGCAGATGCCGCGCGGGCAGCGCCACCTGCAGCGCTTCGCCCGCCGCGGGCCGATGCGCGTGCGGCAATCGCACCGTCACATCGTGCTTGCCCCAGCGGCCGTGCGCGAGATTGTCGGCGCCGAGCAGTTCGCAGGAGTCGACGGTGAGCGTCGCGTGCGGTGTGTCCGGCTGAGCCGGGCTCATGTGCTCGGGGCGAATGCCGAGCGTCCATGCGCGTCCTTTGACGACTTCCCGGCCGATCGATGCGACGCCCGTCAGAGGCAATTTCGGACCGTTGCCGGCGACCTCGAAGCTGGCGCCGTCGTCCGACACGCGGCCTTCCAGCAGGTTCATCCCCGGCGAGCCGATGAAGCTCGCGACGAACACTGTGGCCGGCCGTTCATAGACCTCGGTCGGTGCGCCGATCTGTTCGGCGTGGCCCTTGTTCATCACGATCACGCGCTGCGCCAGCGTCATCGCTTCGATCTGATCGTGCGTCACGTACAGACTCGTGGTGGCAAGCCGCGCATGCAGACGCTGGATTTCGAGGCGCATCTGCACACGCAACCGCGCGTCGAGATTCGACAGCGGTTCGTCGAACAGAAACACCGCTGGCTCGCGCACGATCGCGCGGCCCATCGCCACGCGCTGCCGTTGCCCGCCGGACAACTCGCGCGGCTTGCGTTGCAACAGCGCTGCGAGTTCGAGGATCTGCGCGGCGGCGTGCACGCGCTTCGTAATCTGCGCCCGCCCGACGCCCGCGATCTTCAGTGCATAGCCCATGTTCTCGGCCACGCTCATATGCGGGTATAGCGCGTAGTTCTGGAACACCATCGCGATGTTGCGATCCTTCGGCTCCAGCGCGTTGACCACTTTGCCGGCGATCGAAATGTGGCCTTCGGAGATGCGCTCGAGTCCGGCCACCATCCGCAGCAACGTGGACTTGCCACAGCCGGACGGTCCGACCATCACGACGAACTCGCCATCGGCCACATCCACGTCGATGCCGTGCAGCACGAATTGTTTGCCGTCGTAGGTTTTTTTAACGCCTTGCAGAGTCAGCGCAGCCATGCTGTTTTAGCCTTTTTTGCTTGCCACCGGGTGAGCGGTGTGTGTGCAGTGTTGTTTATTTCGATGCCGCAGGAGGCGCGCCCAGGTGAGATCGCCGGGTGGGATCGCCAGGTGAGTTCGCCAAGTGAGTTCGATCACTTTTCCGAATCCACCAGTCCGCGCACGAACCAGCGCTGCATCGTCAGCACGACCGCGAGCGGCGGCAGCATCGCGAGCAGCGTCGCGGTCATCACGAGATGCCATTCGGTCGCGGTGTCGCCGGACGCGATCATGCTGCGGATGCCGATCACGGCAGTCGTCAGCGACTGCTGGCTCGTGATCAGGATCGGCCACAAGTACTGATTCCAGCCGTAGATGAAGGTGATCACGAACAACGCGGCCATGTTCGTTTTGGACAGCGGCAGCACCACATCCCAGAAGAAGCGCATGGCCCCCGCGCCGTCGATGCGCGCCGCTTCCATCAATTCGTCCGGCAGCGTCATGAAGAACTGGCGAAACAGGAACGTCGCGGTGGCCGAAGCGATCAGCGGCAAGGTCAAGCCGCTGTACGTATTGCTCAGATGCATCGACGACACGACTTGCACGGTCGGGAAGATCCGCACTTCGACCGGCAGCATCAGCGTGATGAAGATCAGCCAGAACGCGAGATTGCGCAACGGAAAGCGAAAGAACACGATCGCGTATGCGGAGATCATCGAGACGGCGATCTTGCCGATCGAAATCACCAGCGCCATCACGAGGCTGTTGAACAGCATGCGGCCGAACGGCGCTGCCGCGTTGCCGCTGCCATGCGACCAGATCGTCGCGATGTTTTCGAACAGATGCGTGCTCGGCACGAGCGAAAGCGGCACGTTGAATACCTCGTGCTCGCTCATCGTCGCCGCGCAGAACGCGACGTACACGGGAAACACCACCAGCACGACACCGAGAATCAGCACAGCGTGGCAGAAGAGGTCGAAACCGCGGCGGTTCTCGATCATGAGTATTGAACCTTGCGTTCGATGAAACGGAATTGCACGACCGTCAACACGGCGACGATCACCATCAGGATCACCGACTGCGCGCCCGAGCTGCCGATATCGAGCCCCTGGAACCCTTCGGCGAAGATCTTGTAGATCAGCGTGCGGGTCGCCTGAGCGGGACCACCGCCGGTCGCGGCGTCGATCACCGGGAACGTGTCGAAGAACGCGTAGATGAGGTTGATCACCAGCAGGAAGAAACTGGTCGGCGACAGCAGCGGTAGCGCGATGCCGAAAAAGCGCCGCACCGGACCGGCGCCGTCGATCGCCGCCGCTTCGACCAGCGAGCGCGGAATCGCCTGCAAGCCCGCGTAGAAGAACAGGAAGTTGTAGCTGATCTGTTTCCAGACCGACGCGAGCACGACCAGGAACATCGCTTGACCCGCGTTCAGCGCGTGATTCCACACGATGCCGTACTTCGCCAGCGTGTAGGTGATGAGGCCGATGCTCGGGTTGAACAGGAACGACCACAACACCGCGGCGATCGCGGGCGCGACCGCGTATGGCCAGATCAGCAGCGTCTGATAAGTCTTTGCGGCGCGCGTCACGCGATCGGCGCAGACCGCCAGCAACAGTGAGATCACAAGCCCCGACACTGTGACGAGCGCGCAGAACACCAACGTCGTATTGAACGACGACAGATAGAGCGGGTCGGCGAGGAGCTGCCTGAAATTGGCGAGTCCGACGAACTCGCTCGACGTGCCGAACGCGTCCTGGCTCTGCGTGGATTGCCAGAGCGCCTCGCCGGCCGGCCAAAGGAAGAACAGCGCCGTAATCACGAGTTGCGGCGCGACGAGCAGGTAGGGCAGCACGCTAGTGCCGAAGCTGGAACGTTTTTCCATCGAGAATTTCCAAGGTGTGCTGCAACCAGGGTTCCGGCGAGCGCACCGGAACCCTGCTAGCGAATGGCTAGCTGCCGGCCTTCTCGAAGCGGCGCAGCAATTCGTCGCCGCGTGCGACGGCCGAGTCGAGTGCCTGTTGCGGCGTCTTCTTCTCTGCCCACACCTGTTCGAGTTCTTCGTCGATGACCGTGCGGATCTGCGGCATGTTGCCCAGACGCAGGCCCATCGTGAACGGCAGGGGCGGCTTGTTGAGCATCTGCCGGATCGCGATGTCGCTGCCGAGGTTCTTCTCGTAGAAGCCTTGCTGCCGGGTCAGATCGTACGCGGCCGTCGTGATCGGCAGATAGCCGGTGTCCTGATGCCACTTCGCGGCCACCGGCGCCGACGACAGATAGGCGAGGAATTTCGCCACGCCCTTGTAGACAGCCGGGTCCTTGCCCGACAACACCCACAGGCTCGCACCGCCGATGATCGCGTTCTGCGGCGCGCCCTTCACGTTCGCGTCGTACGGCAGCATGCCGACGCCAAAATTGAACTTCGCGTATTTCCTGATCGTGGCGAGCGAGCCTGACGAGTTCGTGATGATCCCGCAGTCGCCGCTATAGAACTTCGAGATCGGTTCGTCCTTGCGGCCGACGTAGGTGAAGGTGCCGTCCTTCTGCATGCTCTGCAGGAACTGGATGTGCGCGACCTGCAGCGGCTTGTTGAATTCGAGCTCGGCGTCGGGGCCCTGGAAACCATTGTTCCTCGATGCGAACGGCGCGGCATGCCACGCGCTGTAGTTCTCGAGTTGAATCCAGCTCTGCCAGCCCGACGAATAACCGCACGCCATGCCCGACGCTTTCAGCTTCTGCGCGTCGGTCTGCAATTCGGCCCAGGTTTTCGGCGGCTGATTCGGGTCGAGCCCGGCTTTCTTGAATGCGTCCTTGTTGTAGTACAGCACCGGCGTCGAGCTGTTGAACGGCATCGAAATCAACTGGCCGGTTCTGGCGTCGCTGTAGTAGCTCGCGATGGTCGGCACGAATGCCTTCTGGTCGAGCGGCATGCCGGCTTGTTTGAACACATCCGTGACTGGGACCACGGCCTTCTTCGCCTGCATCATCGTCGCGGTGCCGACTTCGTAGACCTGAAGAATCGCCGGCGCATTGCCGCTGCGATACGCAGCGATGCCGGCGGCCAGCGTCTGGTCGTAGGTGCCTTTGAACACAGGCACGATCTTGTAGTCGCTTTGCGATGCGTTGAAGTCGTTGGCGATGTCGTTCAGACGTTCGCCCAGCGCGGCTTCCATGGCGTGCCAGAACTGGATTTCAGCGGCAGCATGGGCTGTCTGACTGATGCCGATGCCCAATACGGCGGCAACGGAAAGCGAACGGAACAGCGGCTTGCAATTCATCGATTTGTCTCCTGATCGGAACGGGCGCGAAAGCGAATCGCGCGATTCTAGTTGTGTTCGATGACAGTCCGGCGTCGGTGACCGGGCCGCGCGCACGGTTTCTGACGGGCGCCGGCAGCCGCAATGTAACACCGGCTGTCATGAAACAGAAAGTATCGAGGCCGATCGGGTGGACGGATGCGATGTGAAGAAGAGCGAGTGCCGGCGGCGCGCAGACGTCGGGCGCGCTCGTGTAGCAGGCCGTCACCAAGTTCGTTCGTGGCTAACCATTGGCGTGGCACGCGGTCAAGACGCCTTTTCTCGCCAGAATGGCAAAGTAAACATCTGCTTCAATCGGCTCGCATCTGGCAGCCATTCCATGCACCTCGAATCGGGGAAAATCAGAATACAAAAGTGTAGACACTCATGTAGTCTAAAAGCGTTTTCGCGCAGCTATGCCCGCAAGCGCAGGTGGCGTAAGCGACAGAGAACGAGTCGAATGAAGCATGCCAGAATCCGCGAAAGCCTTGTGCTGGCGAGGCATAACGGCCTCGGGCTGACCGGCGGCATCCTTTCGGCTTCCGATGTTTTTTATTGACACAGTTTTTTTACGCTAAATTGTCGACACTTGTGTAGTTTGACTGTCATCGTTGAGAGGAGCGTCACCATGAAGTTTGCGAAGGAGCTGTGCATTAGCGCTGTTGCGAGCGCGTTGCTTTCTATTGCGACCGTTTCAGTCGCGCAGACGATCTCGCTGGGCGCGGTGTTGCCGCTCACGGGAGCAAGTGCCTCAGTTGGCGAGGACCAGCGGCGCGGCATGGAGCTGGCAGTCGAGCAAATCAACGCAAACAAGGGGGTGCTGGGGCAAAAGCTCCAGGTCATCGTCGAGGACTCAGGCGGAACGGCGGCAACGGCCTTGAGTTCAGCGCGAAAGCTCGTGTCGGTGAACAAGGTTCCGGTGGTGATAGGCGAGTTTTCATCGGGAATCTCCATTCCCGTCGGTGAGTACGTGGTTCAGCAAGGTGACGTACACATCAACATCGGCTCGTCGAGTCCGGCCGTTCGCAAAATCGGCGACGGGTCGTTTAGCGTCATCGGATTGGATGACCTCTCGGCGAAGTTTGCTGCAGGTGACATCTTTGCCCAGAACCTGAAGGATGTTGCGTTCATCGCGCCAAACAACTCCTACGGTCAAGGCGTGGCCTCAGAATTCAAGAGGCGCTTTGAGGCACTGGGAGGCAAAGTGTCGTCGGTAGTGCTGTACAGCGAGGGACAATCCACCTATCGGCGCGAGTTGCAGCAGATGTCTCGTTCATCCCCGCAGGCATACGTCTACACCGCCTACGGACAGGAGGCCGCGACTATCAATCGTGAAGCGTATGAGCTGGGTCTGGGCAAGCAGAAGTGGTATGGCATCTACCTCACGATGTGTACAAGCGACACGGTGCCCCAGGCCGCTCAGGGACAAGAAGGCCTCGAAGTTGCGTCGATTGGCGTGGGTGGTAAGTCCTATGAGCAGGCATACCGCGCGAAATACAAAGAAGCTCCAAAATCCTCGTTTGGAAGCTACGCATACGACGGCGTGATGGTCGCTGCAGCGGCAATCAACAAGGCCGGTTCAGCCGACGCTGCCAGGATTCGTGCCGCGATGAAGGCGGTCGTTCCGTACAACGGTGCCACGGGCACGATCGCTTTCGACGATGCGGGCCAACGGAAAGAGCAGCCGTACGACAAGGTGAAGTTCGATACCAAGGTCGTTTCCCGCTAAGCTCCGCCGCGCTGCGCCAGCAGCGCGGGCGCCTCAGGAGGACCCCATGCTTCAATTCATCGTCGATGTACTCATACGCACCTCGGACATCATGCTGGTGGCGGTGGGTCTGAGCGTCGTGTACTCGCTGGTCAAATTTCCGAACGTTGCGCATGTTCAATACGCGATGCTAGGTGCTTTCTCCACGCTTGGTCTGACTCGCGCTGGATTGCCGTTCTCGATAGCGCTGATTGGTGCGTGCGCAGTAACGGGCATCATCGCAGTGCTGCTGAACGTGCTCGTGTTCCGACGGCTTCTACGTTCTGGCAGCTCCATCGCAATGATTGGCTCGCTCGCCATCTCGATGATTGTCATTGCGTTCATTCTCGGCGTCGCCGGTTCGCGTCCTTTGCGGTACTCGTCGGGACTGTCGAGTCCGATAACCCTCGGCTCCACGGTCATCTCCGTCGACCAGATCACGTCGATTGCTTGCGGGTTTGGCTGCGTCGCGTTGCTGGCAATTCTGCTGTTCAAGACGGGCGTTGGCCGTTCGATGCGTGCCATGTCGTCGAACCCCGCACTTGCCGCGGCCACGGGCGTTGACGGTGCGCGGGTGGTCAATGGCATCACCTTCCTTAGCGGTGCTCTGGCAGCCCTGGGCGGAACAATGTTGGGGCTCACCGAAACGGTCCATGTGGGGCTCGGGACGAACCTGTTACTTCCCGTGTTTGCAGCGGCCATCCTCGGGGGGCTCGGTAACCCGCTCGGAGCCGCAGCTGGCGCCTTGCTGATTTCCATCGCTGAGACGCTTGTCACCAATCTCGACTTCGGATGGATGTTTGGAAGGTCCGACGTGTATGTGCCAGTCACGTACATCAGTGCGGCATCATTCCTGATTCTGCTCATCGCGCTGCTTTTCAAGCCGTACGGACTCTTCGACCGGGAGGTGCGTCGTGTCTAGCTTCCTTCTTCACGTCGCGACGCTCAGCTGCGTGTATGCGTTGCTCGCATTGGCGCTCAATCTCCAGGCAGGCTTCGCGGGTCTCTTGAACTTCGGCTTCGTGGCATTTGCGGGCGTCGGTGCATATTCGTCGGCCATCATGTCGTCGCTTGGATACCCCGCACCAGTGGGTATGCTCCTCGGAGCCGCAGTCGCGATGGCCGTGGGTTTTGCTATGGCGCGGTTGGGTCGAAACCTCGCATCAGACTATTGGGCCATTGCCACGCTCGCCATCGCGGAGTTAATCCGCACGGTTGCGCTCAACGAGAACTGGTTGACAGGAGGCGCCCAAGGTATGAGCGGGGTGCCGACTCTCTTCAGGAGCGCGTCTGGCGTCCAGAATGACCTCGCATTCTTCCTGCTCGCACTGGCGATGGTCACGGTCGCCTTATTTGCCTGCGTTCGACTGACACGCGGACGTTTCGGTCGTGCCATCAGGTTGATGCGGGAGGAGCCGGCGCTCGCTGCCAGTCTTGGCTACCAGCTCGTTCCGCTCAAGGTCAAGGCGACGGTGACAAGCGCGGCGCTTGCGTCGGTTGGTGGTTCATTGCTAGCCCACTACATGAGCTTCGTTGGCCCTGACTACATGCTCGCTTCCGAGACCTTCGTCATCTGGACGATGGTGATGATTGGCGGCCTTGGTAACAACCTTGGTGTCGTGCTTGGTGCGCTTCTCGTCGAAATCATCTATAGCGCGGTCCCGTTTGCGAAGGACTACCTCAATATCAACAGCGACATTGCAGGCGCAGTCCGATTGGGCACCATCGGCGTCGTCCTCCTTGCCTGTCTTCTGGTTCGTCCTGCTGGCCTGCTTCCCGAAAAAATCCGGAGCGCTACATGAACACAATGCTTCGCTTGCACGACGTTCACAAGTCCTTTGGCGGCAATACCGTACTGACTGGCCTTAGCTTTCAGGTACGGGCGGGCGAAATCGTAGGCCTGCTCGGACCGAACGGTTGCGGCAAGAGCACGGTGCTCAACACTATCACCGGCTACTGTCCCATCGATAACGGTCTTATCGAAATCCGTGGAGAGCCGGTCAACGGTATGTCGTCGCATGAGATTGCTGCGAAAGGCGTGCGCCGGACGTTTCAGCTGCCGTCGATGCCCACCCGCATGAGCGTAGAAGAAGTGGTGATGGCAGCGTCGATTCAGAAGCACGGCCTGTTTAGCACGTTCTGCAGGTCGGGTTCGACTCGCAGGCTTGAGCGCGACACACGCTCGCGAGCCCAGCATCTCCTCGCAGAATTGCTACTCACGAAGGTGGCGCACCTTCCCGCCGCGTCCATCTCTGGTGGCCAGAAAAAGTTGCTCGGCATCGCGTGCGCGATGATGGAGCAACCCGCGCTGCTTCTGCTCGATGAGCCAATGGCCGGCGTTCACCCCAATTTGCGCGCGGAGCTTGTATCGACACTCAAGCGCATCAACGAGCAAGGCATC
The DNA here is from genome assembly GCF_900019265.1 of Paraburkholderia ribeironis. GTDB lineage: Bacteria > Pseudomonadota > Gammaproteobacteria > Burkholderiales > Burkholderiaceae > Paraburkholderia > Paraburkholderia ribeironis. The sequence continues at coordinate 36,560 of NZ_CYGX02000009.1, read as the reverse complement.
ACGCTCGTCATTATTGAGCACGATATGCACTTCATCTCGGAAACGTGTAGCCGTTGCGTCGTGCTGGACAAAGGCAAAACGGTTGCGGACTGCCTCCCGTGCGAACTCGAGAGCCACGAAAGTGTTGTGGAGGCTTACCTTGGCAAGAAGCCGAGTGGCCAATACCAGGTCGCGGGGGTGACTGCATGATTGCCGTCAACAACGTCGTCGCCGGTTACACACGCGATGTGGACATCCTTCGCGGCATTTCAATCATCGCGAAGCAGTTGGAAATCGTCACAATCCTCGGTCCGAATGGCTGCGGGAAATCGACATTACTCAAGACCGTTGCCGGCTTCCTGCATCCGCGCGAAGGAACAATCACCCTGGACGAGAAAAATATCGGTCAGGTCCCTGTCTTCAAGAAGGTCAGGAAGCACGACATCGGCTTCGTTCCACAAACGGATAACGTCTTCGGGTCACTCTCGGTATGGGAGAACCTGGTCTTGGGTGGTCAGTTCATGCAGGAGCATGACAAAAAGCAGCGACTTGATGAACTGTGCATCGCGTACCCAGTCCTCAAGCGGAAGTTACGTGCACGTGCATCCAGCTTGTCTGGCGGAGAACGCCAGATTCTGTCGCTTGCCCGTGCGCTGATGCCTCGTCCGCGTTTTCTGCTTCTCGATGAGCCGTCGGCCGGGCTCTCTCCGAAGATGCTCGGCGAGGTATTCAATGCCATCGTCGAACTGCGGAACACGGAGCGTATCGGTGTGTTGATGGTCGAGCAGAATGCGACGGAAGCTCTGCGCATATCCGACCGAACCTACGTGCTCTCAATGGGCCAGGTCGCCCTCGAGGGCAAGGCGTCGGAGTTGCTGGAGAGTGACGAGATGCGCAGACTCTATCTCGGTGGACGCCCGCATTAGCGACAACTCGCAAAAGTCAGGTTGGTGGTCGCTGCGTCAATACGCAGGCAGCGCCACCATTTCCTCATTCCGGTGGACAAGCTGTCTCACTCGTCGAGTTCGGTGTTCACGCGCAGGCGGGGACTTGATGGTGGCCAGGGCTGGTCCAAGACCGTCATTGCGGCCATGACGCCCCATTGCAGGAGTTGTGTATGAGCAAGCTTGAGAATACGAAGAATGCGGTCTCAGGACTGCTGCATGAATCGACAGTTCCGAGCCGCGAATCTATTGGCATTGAAGGTCTGGCGGATGACGGCGCGCTCGCGCGGGTCGGCAAGTGGCTAGCCCTGCACGACATCTCGGATTCGCGGGTCGCCCGGGCATCGCGATTGTCCGGTGGTGCAATCCAGGAGAACTGGCGGCTCGAAATGACCGATGGCTCCTCGCTGGTCCTACGTACCGATGCGGACGCGGCTATTCCGACAAGTTGTACGCGAGAGGAAGAGTTTTACCGTTACCGGTTGGCGTTTGAGAACGGTGCACGCGTGGCGCGGCCCGAGGGCTTTTGTAATGACCCACGTGTCATCGGGAAGCCGTTCTTCATTCTGGAATTCGTGTCCGGCATCACCGCTGGCCATCTGCTCGCAAAGAACGACGAGTATGTGCCCAACCGCGAGGCACTCTCATTCGAACTCGGTGTGCTTCTCGGCACCGTGCACCGTACGCCGGCCAATCATGCACGCGCCGTCTTTGGTGAGCCTCCCCGATTTCCCGCGTCTGCATCGATTGACCATATTCGCAAACAGCTCGATGATCAACCAGAACCTCATCCCGCGCTCGAGTTGTGCCTGCGCGAACTGGAAGTAAGGCTGGGCGGCGTAACGGAGGCGGTTTTCTGTCACGGCGACTATCGGACCGGCAACTACATGGTCGACGAGGGTCGCGTGACGGCAATTTTGGATTGGGAGTTCTCCGGATGGGGGCATCCCAATGAAGACCTGGGGTGGTTTACCGCTCCGTGCTGGCGCTTTGGCCGTAACGAGATGGGCGGCGGCGGTGTCGGTCCGCTCCAGAACTTTCTGGACGGATACCACGAAGCAACAAGGCGCCGCGTTGAGCCTGCTGAGCTGCTCGACTGGCAAGCCCTTGCGCAGGTCAAGTGGGCAGTCATCGCGCTTCATCAGGAGCAGCGCCATGTATCTGGCGCTCAGCGCAGCCTTGAGCTCGCGCTATCGGGTCGTCTCGTGTCGGCCCTCGCTTTGGAAGCGCTGAACCTTCTGGAGATTCGCTGATGGATGCCACGAAGAAGATGGTCGACCTCCTCGACATTGCGCAAAGCACGTTGACCAGCGAGGTCGTTCCCGCTCTGACAAAGCACGGCCGCTACAACGCCTTGATGGTTGCCAATGCTTTGCGCATCGTCGCGCGACATTTTGGCGTTTCAGAGCACGACAGCTCTGGCTTCACGTGTGCCGACGACTTGCTGGATGACGCTGCGGTGGTGTGCGGCATCCGTGCGGGGCAGTTCGATGAAGGCTCCGCGATGCGCGAAACGTTGGTCTTGAGTCTTCGCAAGCGGCTGGTTCGACAACTCCTGGTCGACAACCCGCGGGTCCTCGAACAATTCGTCAAAAACTCCTCACAGGCGCACTGAAAATGGATTTCTCGATTGACAGCACCACGCGCAAGTTGCGCGACCAGATTCGCAGTTTCGTCGACGATGTTCTCATTCCTCTCGAATCGCGTTCCGAATCCTACGATGAGCACGAAAACATTGAAGAGGGACTGCTCGAGGAACTGCGCGCTCGAGCTCGCGAAAGCGGCATGTGGGCGCTGCAGATGCCGCGCGAACGCGGCGGTGGTGGGTTGTCCGTCGCGCGGATGGCAGTCTGCTACGAGGAGATGAACCGTTCGATTTTCGGACCGGTCGTGTTCAACTCAGCCGCGCCGGACGACGGCAACATGATTCTCCTCAACAAGGTCGCGACGCCGGCTCAAAAGGACCAGTGGCTGCAGCCCATCATCGATGGCAAAGTTCGCTCCGCGTTCGCGATGACAGAACCGGCTCCCGGCGCTGGCTCCGACCCGTCGATGATGCTGACGACGGCGCAACGCTCAGGCGACAAATGGGTGATTCGCGGGCGCAAATGGTTCATCACCGGCGCAGAGGTAGCGACCCACTTCATCCTCATTGCGCGCACCTCTTCCGATTCGCGCAAGGGTCTCTCTGCATTCCTCTTCCACGCGGACACGCCGGGTTGGCGTATCGTTCGGCGCATCCCGATTATGGGACCGGAGGAGCACGGTGGTCATTGCGAAATCGAGTTCGATGGTCTCGAGATTCCGGACGAACATCGACTGATGGAAGTCGGCGATGGTCTGAAAGCCACCCAAATCCGGCTGGGTACCGCCCGCCTGACTCACTGTATGCGGTGGAATGGTATGGCGCGCCGAGCCCTTGAGCTCGCTGTCGGCCACGTCAATTTCAGAAGAACTGGTGCAGACCTGCTCTCAGCGCGCGAGGGCGTCCAATGGATGCTTGGTGAAGCCGCAATGAAGCTGGACGTGGCTCGCCTGCTAACCATGCGTGCCGCTTGGTGCCTCGACACCGGGGACTTCGCTCGGCCGGAAATTTCGATGGCCAAAATCGCGGCCTCCGAGACGTTGCATCAGGTCATTGATACCGCCATTCAACTGCACGGTGCCAAAGGTTATTCCAAGGACACTGTCCTCGAGTGGATGTATCGGTATGCCCGTCAGGCGCGACTCGTCGACGGCGCTTCGGAAGTTCATAAGATGGTCGTGGCGCGCTCGCTTCTCGAGCCCGAAAGTACGATGTGGGACTGGCAAGAGCAATCAGCCGAAGGCGTTGCCTCGAAGGAGGAATCGTGACTCTGCGCAAAGTAACCCTCGACGACAAGTTCGCACTCGACGACGGACGGATTTTTCTGACCGGCGTCCAGGCACTTGTCCGGCTGCCTCTGATGCAGCACCGCCGAGACAAGGCGAACGGCCTGAACACGGCCGGGTACATCTCGGGCTATCGTGGTTCGCCGCTCGGCACCTATGACGCCGAGTTAGGCAAGGCCAAGAAGTTTCTAGGCGAAGCGAACGTCGTTTTCGTGCCTGGGGTGAACGAGGACCTCGCAGCATCCGCTGTCTGGGGAAGTCAGCAGGCCGAGCTGACTGGCGAAGGCAAATACGATGGCGTCTTCGGAATCTGGTACGGCAAAGGCCCGGGCGTTGACCGAAGCGGTGACGCCTTCCGCCACGCAAATCTGGCCGGTAGCTCAAAGCACGGCGGTGTCCTGCTATTGATGGGCGATGACCACACTTGCGAGTCGTCGACGACATGTCACCAGTCCGAGTTCGCATTAGTCGATGCGTGCATTCCTGTTTTGAGCCCGAGCGGCGTGCAGGAAATCCTCGACTATGGTCTGTATGGCTGGGCGTTGTCGCGGTACTCCGGGTGCTGGGTTGGCCTCAAGTGCGTGAAAGACACGGCAGACGCGTCAGCGGCAATCGACGTTGAGCTCAATCGTGTGGCACCGGTGCTGCCCGAGGCGGTCCCGATGCCCGCGGGCGGCCTCAATGTTCGTCAGCCCGATACCCCGCAGGAACAGGAATTCCGCCTTCACAATTACAAGCTCGATGCTGTTCGTGCTTTCGTTCGCGCCAACCACCTCGATCGGGTTACGTTGGGCAAACCGGGCGCGCGAATTGGTATCGTCACGCACGGCAAGAGCTACCTGGACCTATTGCAAGCCATCGACGACCTCGAGATTTCAGCGGCCGAGCTCGAGTCCATGGGCGTGTCCATTTACAAGGTCGCGTGCACCTGGCCTCTCGAACCGGAAGGGCTTCGTGAGTTTGCCGCTGGCCTCGACCTGCTCATGGTCATTGAAGAAAAGCGAAGCCTTCTTGAGTTCCAGGTCAAGGACTTCCTGTATCGGGAGCCCAATGCGCCTGTCGTCATCGGCAAGCACGATGAGAATGGCAAGAAGCTATTCGCTGTCGAGATGTCGCTGAACTCGCTTGAGGTCGCTATCGCGCTGGGACAAAGGCTCGCGCAACGTACCGGCGACAAGCGCATCACCGACCGTGTTTCGTTCCTCACCGAACTGAGCAAAGTCGAGTTCGCGCCCGAAGCCATGCTGCGCAGCTTCTACTTCTGTAGCGGCTGTCCTCATAACTCGTCGACCATTATTCCGGAAGGCAGCAAGGCATACGCCGGTATCGGCTGCAGCTGGATGGCGCAGACGATGGACCGCAACACGCTGGGTTACACGCAGATGGGCGCCGAGGGAATGGCATGGGTCGGAGAAGCACCGTTCTCGAAGCGGCAGCACATGTTCCAGAACATGGGTGACGGGACGTATTTCCACTCTGGGCTGCTTGCTGTTCGGGCAGCGGTCGCGGCGAAAACGAACATCACGTTCAAGATTCTCTACAACGATGCGGTGGCGATGACTGGTGGCCAGCGCCACGACGGTACGCTCAATCCGATGACCATCACGACTCAGGTCCACGCCGAAGGTGTGAAGAGGATTGCTGTCGTGACGGATGACCCCTCGAAGTACCCGGCCGACGCTGGCTGGGCTAAGGGCGTCACAATTCACCACCGGTCTGAGCTGCAGAAGGTACAGGAAGAACTTCGAGACATCCCCGGCGTGACGGCGCTCGTCTATGACCAGACCTGCGCCGCAGAGAAGCGCAGGCGTCGCAAACGCAAGCAGTTTCCCGACCCGGCCAAGCGTCTTGTCATCAATGACTTGGTTTGCGAGGGTTGCGGCGACTGCGGCGTCAAATCCAACTGTGTGTCGCTTTTGCCTCTCGAGACGGAATTCGGGCGCAAGCGCGAAATCGACCAGTCGGCGTGTAACAAGGATTATTCGTGCAACAACGGCTTCTGCCCGAGCTTTGTCACGGTCCACGGCGGCAGCTTGCGGAAGGCCGGAACAGTCAAACCGAATGTCGAGTTTTTTCCGGCCTTGGTTGAGCCGCAACTTCCGTCTCTCGAAGATGGTGTGTATTCCATCATCGTGACGGGCGTGGGGGGCACTGGTGTCGTGACTATCGGTGCAATCCTCGGCATGGCCGCGCACCTCGAAGGCAAGGGTTGCGGGATTCTCGACATGGCCGGTCTCGCCCAGAAGGGCGGCTCGGTGTGGTCGCACCTCCGATTCGGCAAGAGTCCGGCGGATATCAAGGCCATCCGGATTGCTGCGGGCGGTGCCGATGCAATTCTCGGCTGTGACATGGTCGTCGCGGCCAGTCGAAAGACGCTCGCCGCGACGCGTAAGGGCTCGACTCGCATGCTCATCAATACGCATGAAGTCATGACGGGCGAGTTCACTCGACACCCTGATCTCAAGTTTCCGGCTTCGGAACTGTGCGACAGCATCAGGAAAGCCGTTGGCAGCGAGTATGTCGAGTTCGTAGACGCGACGAAATATGCGCTCAACGTCTTCGGCGACACAATTGCCGGAAACATGTTCATGCTCGGCTACGCTTTTCAGCGGGGCCTCATCCCGATTGGCTCCGACGCAATTGACGCTGCTATCGAACTGAACGGAGCCGGCGTGAAGATGAACAAGGAAGCGTTTCTCTGGGGACGACGTGCGGCGCTGTCTCCGAGTTCTGCTGAGCGGGCGCTGGTTGCAGCAAAGCCGGTTCGCGAGTCGCTGCGTATTTCGACTTCACTCGACGAACTCATCGAGCGCAAGGTGAAGTTCCTGACTGAGTACCAAAACGCAGCTTACGGGGAACGTTTCCGTGCGCTCGTGAGCCGGGTCCGCGACTGGGAGCGGAAGGTTTCGCCGCGTCAGGACACCGTTACTCGAGCGGTCGCCAACAGCTATTTCAAGGTCCTGGCCTACAAGGACGAATACGAAGTTGCAAGGCTCCATTCGTCGCCCGAGTTTGTCGAAAGCCTCAAACAGCAATTCGACGGCAACTTCCGAATCTCGTTCAATCTGGCACCGCCGCTGGTCGCACGCAAGGACGAGCTGACCGGGGAGCCGCGCAAGAAGGAATACGGGGCATGGGTACTTCCTGCGTTCCGCCTGCTTGCACCGCTCAAGGTACTGCGGGGCACGCCGCTCGACATCTTCGGCTACACCGCCGAGCGCAGGATGGAGCGCGGTTTGATTGCTCGCTACGAGCAGACGGTCGACGAGATTCTTCGCCACGGCAATTCGCGAAACTACCAGGCTGTGATACGAGCCGCGACGATGGTCGAGAAAATTCGCGGGTACGGGCACGTCAAGGAGCGCAACTTCAAGTCGGTTGACGCTGAGTGGACCAACGCCGTCGCTCAGTTGTCCAAACCGTCCGTCATTGAACTTGAGCAGGTCGCGTGATTGCGAAAAAAGGACAGCCATGCCATTTGACTTCGAACTGACGGGCAAAACAGTGTTGGTGACGGGCGCGTTCAGCGGACTAGGACTTCACTTCTCCAAAACGCTGGCGGCGCAAGGGTGCCAGGTTGCAATGTGCGGGCGTCGCATTGCGCTTGGCACCGGTCATGCCAGCGCTCTTTGCGAGGAGGGCTATACTGCGCAAGCTTTCGAGTTGGATGTCACCGGTACCGACTCGATTGCACGTTGCTTGCAAGAAGTGAATGAGCGCTTCGGACCTCCGGCGGTGCTCGTCAACAACGCCGGGGTTGCTCATCATTCTCCCGTGCTCGCTGCAACGGACGAGTCATGGAACCAGACGCTCGAGGTCAATCTCAATGGCGTGTGGAAGATGACTCGAGCCTACGCAACGATGTTGAAAGACTCGGAGGTCGCGGGAAACGTAATCAACATTGCATCCATCCTCGGTTTGCGCGTGGCGCAGCAGGTCACGGCATACGCTGTCTGCAAGGCAGGCGTGATTCAACTCACCAAAGCGTTGGCTTTGGAGCTCGCTCGCTACCGAATCCGAGTCAACGCTCTTGCGCCGGGGTATTTCGAAACCGACCTGAATCGCGATTTCTTTGAGACCGACGCAGGAGCCCAACTCATCAAGCGCATCCCCATGCGCCGGCTTGGAGCTCTATCGGAACTCGACGGTCCGCTCCTCATGTTGGCATCCAGTTGCTCCTCGTTCATGACGGGTTCGGTCGTCGCGGTCGATGGAGGCCACCTGGTCAGCTCACTTTGAGAAGCGACCGACACTATTGCGGTTCAGCGCGTAATGCGCTCAGGAGGTTGAGGGGTCGAACTCGCCGTCGATGGTGGCATATCGGCCTTCTGAAAAAATCATGAAGGCCTGACCGTCGGCTTAGTGCGAGTTCGTTTCTTAGCTGTTATCGGGAGAAGAGTCTGACGACGCCCGCGTCGACCACTTTGGCAATCTCTTCCATCCGCCACGTAATGTGAGTTTCAGTCAGCTCACGGCAGCGCTTTGCGTCGCGAGCTTCGATGGCGTCGAGAATATCGAGATGCTCGGCAAAGGCATCGTGTCCGCGTTGCTCGAGGTCAATCCAGCGAACGAAGTGTATGCGAGCGTTGATGCCGTACATCGTGCGAACCATTTCGTTGTTGCCGGACAGAGCGACCAGGCGTACATGGAACTCCTCGTCACGCGCGACCAGCTGTGCTGCCGGTGCCTGTGCCTTGTGCTTCATTGTGTCCTTCCAGAACTTGCGCAATGCGCGCACGTCCTTGACGTCAGCACGCTCGACGGCAAGCTGCACGGCCGAGGCTTCGATGCTCCGGCGAAGTTCGAACAAGTCGAAGATGTCCTGGCGGTGCAGCTCGCGGACGAAGAACCCTCGATTGGGGACGAAGGTCAGCAGGTTTTCTGCGACCAGTCGGTTTAGAGCTTCACGAAGTGGAGTGCGGCTGACGTCGAATCTCTCGGCAAGCTCGAGTTCGTTCACCCGTTCACCTGGGCGAATTGTGTACAAGACCGCCATTTCCTTCAGGTGCTCGTACAGGTCGTTGACGGTGAGCCCGGCGCGTTTGGGAGCGCTGGTCTCCCGGACACGCGGTTTCGAGTCCCGGATGAGAGAAGAGTAGCCTGCCATGGTGACTTTCCTTCCTGGCGCGCGTTGCACCTTTGTCTATTGCTGAGTACCTGCCGCTCCCCAGGCTTACTTTCGGACGATTCTCGTTCTGTGGCGAACGCGTTGCTAAGAAGCGTGCGCGCACTGCATGTGCTTCTACTTCCGGTAATGCATCCGTAGCGGGCGAAAAGTGTCGGCAACACTGTATTCTATATCACGCTGTGAACTGCCGCGCGTGCCGGATGCGCGCAACGCCACCCGCCTGGCCCGATGATGTTGCCCCGTGACCAGGACTGAGTCTGCATCGCCCACTGTTTGACAGCCCCAGGCTACCGAGCGCGCGGGAACCGAATTTTTCCCACTGCCTGGAGCCGGAAGTGGCCCGAGAAACCTTCCAAAGGCACCGTGCCGTCGATGACAGCGCTGTTATCGGCAGGGGGCGAGCCTGCGAGCAGACTGCAGGAGATGTGGTGTGTGGTGGTGGGGAGTCATGCAAGCAGACCTTCCATCGGAATCTCTGGCGTACGCCGGGCAATCAGGTCTGCCGTGATGCGTGCCGACCCGTGGGACATTGTCCAACCGATGTGGCCATGTCCTGTGTTCAGGAAAAGGTTCGGATACTTCTTCTGGCCGAAGAACGGCAAATTATTGGGCGTCATCGGCCGCAGGCCTGCCCACATCTCGGCACGGCCGTAGTTGCCCCCGTCAGGATAGAGTTCCTGCGTTACACGCTTCATGAATGTGAAGTCAGACGGCTTATGCGTGGTGTCATAGCCAGCAAACTCTGCCGTAGCTGTAACGCGAATCCGGTCACCAAATCGAGAGATAGCGACAAGGTTGTGTTCGTCGACGACGGCCACATTGGGAGCATGCGCGTGGCCTTCGATGGGCACCGTCAGAGAGTAGCCCTTCACGGGGTAGATGGGCAGGGCAATGCCGATTTGGCGCGCGAGAATCGGACTGTAGCTGCCTAACGCGAGTACATAAGCGTCGCCTTTCAGGACGCCCTTGTTCGTTCGCACGCCGGCGATTTGGCCGCCTGCGACATCCAAACCTTGAATGTTTGTTTCGGTGAGAACGGTCGCGCCTCGAGAGACGATGATGTCCGCCAGCGCTCGCGTGAACTTTGCGGGGTCGCCCGTTTCATCCGTCGGGCAGTGTATTGCGCCGACGATTTCATCTTTCGCCGAGGTGAGCGAGGGGTCGAGCGCGACAACTTCGTTTCGGCTCAAGACCTTGATGATCTGGCCGTCCGATTCCAGAAGCTTCATCTGGGCAACGCCGCGGTCGAGGGCTTCCTGGCTCCGATGAAAGTAGATGATGCCCCGGTCGTTGCGGTCGTAGCTGACAGATTCCGTCTTGATGACGTCCTGCAAGACAGACTGTGAGTACGCAGCGAGTCGATGTTTGAGCAAAGTATTACGCCGAGCCTTCTGCGCATTGCACTCCATCAGGAAGAGCCATGACCAGGTGTAGAGCTTCGGGTCCGCGGAAAATTTAAACCGCAGTGCCTGGTCCTTTTGCACGAGCGATTTCAGCAAAATCATCGGCGCCTTCGGTGACGACCAGACGAAAGAATGCCCGGGTGCCACCATTCCTGCGTTTCCCCAGCTGGTTTCACCCGCGACAACAGATTGCCTGTCAACGACAGTGACGTCATGTCCATCCCTTTGCAACTGATACGCAGTAGTGACTCCGACCACACCGCCGCCAAGCACAATGACCTTCATAACGTCCTCGATGTGAAACGTTGAATGACTTCGTACCGCTGCGGCTGCTCGCTGCATCGCGCCGCCGCGTGACACGGTGGTGACCGTGTTCGAAGTGTCGACACTGTTGTATATGACGAACAGAAAACCAATGCAATGGGAGGTATCGCTAACCCGGGATTTTCCTGGGATGTGTCGATAAAAGTGTCGACAATTGTGTGTGATGTGCGTTAGGCTAATTGAACTTTCACATCACCCGATCGGAGGGATTATGCAAATCAAGCGTTACGAGAACGGCAAGCGAATGAGCCAGGCAGTCGTCCACAACGGGTTCGCGTTCCTCGCCGGGCAAGTCGCCGACGACCCGAGCCAGGACATAAAAGGGCAGACCATGCAGATTCTCGCGAAGATTGACAGGTTGCTTCAGCAGGTCGGCGCGGACAAGACAAAGGTTCTCTCCGCAAGCATCTGGCTTGCCGACTATAAGACGTTCAACGAGATGAACGAGGTGTGGGACGCCTGGGTTCCGGAAGGCGAAGCGCCGGCGCGCGCCTGTGTCGAATCGAAGCTCGCATTCCCTCAGTACACCGTGGAAATTGGAGTCATCGCCGCGGTCTGATGGGCGTATGCAGCCGGAGCGGACCGCATCTTCAGACCTGAGTTTGCGAGCAGGACAATCTGACAACGTGAATAGGCAGAATATGGAAACTCTCGAAGATGCCGAGCGCTATGTGAAGCTCGATTTCGCCCTGGATGCGGGAATTTCTCACCGCGCCGCAATCGGTCTGGTCGTGCTGGCGACGGACCATACGATTGAATACGAATGGCGCAAGCTGCTGGCCATTGACGGTGTCGGCTTTTACGAAAGCCGAATCTTGAATTCGGCAGAAATCACGCCCGCAACGCTTAAAGAGATGGACCACCTGATTGCGCCAGGCGTTGCGCTCATCCGGCCGGGTGAGCGGCTCGATGTTGTGGCATTTGGCTGTACGTCCGCGTCCATGGTGCTAGGCGAGTCCCATGTGATAAACCGAATCTGGGAGTCGCGGCCGGATGCCGCGTGCACGACCCCCATTACTGCTGCGCGGCTTGCGCTGAACTCATTGGGCGCAAAGCGGGTCGCGCTGCTGACGCCCTATCTGCGCGAGATTACCGAGTCGATGAAAGACTACCTTGTTGCGCGCGGTATCAATGTCGTACGAATGGGTTCGTTCGAGCACTCTGACGACAATGAAGTTGCGCGAATCGATGCGCAATCTGTTCGCGCTGCAGTTCTCGAGCTCGGCAGGCATGATGACGTCGACGCAGTGTTCGTCTCGTGCACTTCGGTGCGGTTGGCCGACCAGGTCGCAGAAATCGAGCGCGAACTGGGCAAGCCCGTAACGTCCAGCAATCACGCAATGGCATGGCATGCGTTACGGCTCGGCGGGGTGAAGGACGAGTTGCCGCAATTTGGGCGGCTATTCACTGTCCAGAACGCTGCCTAATACCCCGCTCCCGGTGGTCGCTTCGTCTGGCCGCCTCTTGCGCGACGGTCACCTTGGTGCGCAACGTTCGGTCGGTTGTTCCGGACAACGCCTTCCGACTGAGCCGCGGTTTCCAGGCGACAAGCGCGCGCCACGGCTGTTCCAAGACATCGGTGCTCGTTAGTGTGCGGCTCGATAACGCGCATTGAATCGAACCGAGACAGCCTCCCGTCGGGTCTTGAGAGACTCATTCAGACGGCTACAGGCGCCCTCAGCGTACGAGCGACCTGGAAACGGGGCTATCCCCAAGACTTGGCAGTAGACCAGCTTGGTCATGAATTCCGTCGGGAGATGGACAATGAAACAGGTCGAGCATCATTGGCACAAAGTCTCCAGGGAGGCAACGGTATGTTATCCAACCCTCACCGAGCCCCAGTCTGCTGACTACGTTGTCGTTGGTGGAGGCTTGTCTGGTTTGAACGCAGCCATCGAATTGGCAGGTCTCGGTGCGTCGGTGGTCGTGCTCGAACAAGACAGCATTGGCCAAGCTGCGTCGGGACGCAACAACGGTCAAGTCATCCCTCATCATTCGAAGGCTAGCCCCAGTGAGATTGAGCATCTGCTGGGTCCCGTTCGCGGCCAAAGATATAACGGGCTCGTTGCAACGGCTCCGATGAAGCTTTTCGATTTAATCGACCGCTACGACATTTCATGTGACTCGGTACGCAACGGCTGGATGCAGGCCTGCCATTCCACACGGGCGCGGGAAAGGGGGCGAGTCTTTTATGAGGAGTGGAAAAGTTTTGGCGCTTCGGTGGAGTGGCTCGACCGCGACGCCTTTGGTGAGCGAATGGGAAGCGCTAACTATCTGGGAGGATGGAAGGCAATCAATGCCGGCCATCTAAACCCGTACGCCCTTTGCAGAGGACTAGCGCGGGGAGCCGCTAGTGAAGGTATTCGCCTCTTTGAGACGTCTGGGGTGACTTCCCTGGTTCGGGATGGAAGCAGATGGCGAGTTCGAACCTCTACTGGCGAAGTCTTGGCGAAGGGTGTCCTGATAACTACGAACGCCCTGACTGGGAATTTCTGGCCAGGGCTACGCCGCTCGCTGATACCAGTGCGAATTTACCAGGTCGCCACCGAACCGTTGAGCGAACTTCAGCGCAAGAGTGTGCTTCCTGGAAATGAGGGTGTCTCCGACACCCGAAGAGACCTCTTCGCGTGCCGCTACGACAGCGAAGGCAGGCTCGAAGCAATCGGAACCCATACGCTCTGGCACGACGCTGCGCAGCGAGGTCAGACTGCGGTCATGCAGAAATTCCGGGCTGTGTTCCCGCAGTTTAAGGGCCTGAAGGCCGCGGCGTATTGGGAAGGCACCCTCGCTGTGGTTCCTGACCGTATTCCGCGACTGATGACCCTCGGGCCTAACCTGCTCTTCGCCGGGGTTTATTCGGGACGTGGCGTTGCCATGAGTACGGTCTGGGGAGCCAGTGCTGCACGCCTGCTCGCCGGGGCTGCACGCGAGGAAGATATGCCCGTGCCCGTTACCTCGCTGAAGCAGATTCACGGACATGGAATCGCCGTTCGTGTGGCCAGCCTGGTACATCCGTGGCATCGATTTGTAGACAAGTTCGAAGCGAAGATTGCCAAAATCTGAGGCTCGGTCCAGCTGAGGCGCTGAACTATCCAGTGATATGAAAAGCCTGAAATCCTCGAAAACCTCACGACGAGATTCTCGAAATGTCGTCCATAGTGCGGCCAAAGAGGCGCCAATCATCGATTGGGAGCCTGCGACGGAATCAGCGTGCCATAAACCAGATGTGGTGACCCATGGCATATGTCCATAGGCACCAGGTTCTCGGGTGGATGTCCATACCCCTTTATGTGCGGCTGAACAGGAAGTTCATCACGTCGCCGTCGTGCACGATGTATTCCTTGCCTTCCGCGCGCATCTTGCCGGCTTCCTTCGCGCCTTGTTCGCCCTTGTAGGTGATGAAGTCGTTGAACGAGATCGTCTGCGCGCGAATGAAGCCGCGTTCGAAGTCGGTGTGAATCGCGCCGGCCGCTTGCGGCGCGGTGTCGCCGATGTGGATCGTCCACGCGCGCACTTCCTTCACGCCGGCCGTGAAATAGGTTTGCAGGCCCAGCAGCTTGAAGCCCGCGCGAATCACGCGGTTCAAACCCGGCTCGTGCATGCCCATGTCGGCAAGGAACACTTCCATGTCGGCTTCATCGAGGTCGGCGATGTCGGCTTCGATCGCCGCGCACACGGCCACGACCGGCGCGTTCTCCGTAGCCGCGAATTTCTGCACCGCTTCCAGGTGCGGATTGTTTTCGAAGCCGTCTTCCTTCACGTTCGCCACGTACATGGTGGGCTTCGCCGTGATCAGGCAGAACGGCTTGAGCGTGGCCTTTTCTTCGTCCGACAGATCGAGCGCACGGACCGGCCTGGCCTGGTCGAGCTGGGCGCGGACCTTTTCCAGCACCGCGACATTGCGGGCGGCCTCCTTGTCGTTGCCCGACTTGGCGGCCTTCGAATAGCGCGCGAGCGCCTTCTCGACGGTCGCGAGGTCGGCGAGCGCGAGCTCGGTGTTGATCACTTCGATATCCGACAGCGGATCGATCTTGTTCGCGACGTGAATCACGTTGTCGTCTTCGAAGCAGCGCACCACGTGCGTGATTGCATCGGTTTCGCGAATGTTCGCGAGGAACTGGTTGCCGAGGCCTTCGCCCTTGCTGGCGCCCGCCACCAGACCGGCGATGTCGACGAACTCCACCACCGCCGGCAGGATGCGCTCCGGCTTGACGATTTCGGCCAGCGCCTTCAGCCGCGCGTCTGGCACTTCGACGACGCCGACGTTCGGCTCGATCGTGCAGAACGGATAGTTTTCGGCGGAAATGCCCGCCTTGGTCAGCGCGTTGAACAGGGTGGACTTGCCGACGTTAGGCAGGCCGACGATGCCGCATTGGAGGCTCATGAAAATCCTTCAGTGAATCAGTAAGTTGTGTGATGCGCTCGACGCTGGGTGCGGATTCGGGAAGCCTGCGCGAAGGCGCGGCGGGGCAAACGCGGCGGAGCGGGACAAGTCACCGGATCGGGGCGTTGGCCCGACGATCGAGTGCAAGTTTTCACGGAAACCGCAATTGTAACCCGTTCGGATCGGCTTACCGGCGGCAGCGGGAGAGTGGGCCCGATGGGCGAGGGGCATCGCGCATCCTGTCGTCCGACGCCGCGTTCATGCGTCTGCGCAAGGCGAATGCGGCGCTCACGGCGGGCGCAAAGCAGCGGACGTCCTTCGATTTCTCGGGCGCAAATGCCGCACGCGCCGATCCGTCCCTCGCAACCCCCGCAGCTATAATGCGCGGATGAACCCACACCACCAGACCTTTGATGCCGCCGTGGTCGGCGGCGGGCTCGTCGGCAAGACCGCGGCGCTCGCACTCACGCAAGGCGGACTGCGCGTGGCGCTGCTCGCGCAACCGTGCGCGCTGCCCGCCGGCGCCGCCTTCGACTCGCGGGTCTACGCGCTATCGTCGAGTTCCCAGGCGCTGCTGGAACGGTTACGGGTCTGGCAGGCACTCGATCTGTCGCGGCTCGGCCCCGTCTACGACATGCGCGTCTACGGCGACGCGCACGCCGAACTGCATTTCTCCGCGTTTCAGGCTTCGGTGCCGCAACTGGCGTGGATCGTCGAGTCGTCGGTGATCGAGCGCGCGCTCGATGCGGCGCTGCGCTTCCAGCCGAATCTCACCTGGATCGACGCGCGCGCGCAGGCGCTCGACTTTGCCGCGGACGGCGCCAGCGTCGGTCTTGCGAACGGCAACGTGCTCGAGGCCGATCTGGTGGTCGGCGCGGACGGCGCGCACTCGTGGGTGCGGGCGCAGATCGGCTCGAAGATGGTGCGGCGCGATTACCGGCAAACCGGCGTGGTCGGCAATTTCAAGGCCGGCAAGCCGCACGGCGAAACCGCTTACCAATGGTTCAGGGACGGCGAGATCATCGCGCTGCTGCCGATGCCGGACGGCTACGTGTCGCTCGTCTGGTCGGCGCGCACGGAGCACGCCGAGCAACTGCTCGCGCTCGATCCCGCGCAACTCGCCGCCGAAGTGGAGCGCGTGAGCGGCGGCCAGTTCGGTGCGCTCGAATGCGTGACGCCCGCGCAAGGCTTCCCGCTAGCGCTGCAAACGGTGGACCGGCTGGTGGCGCCGCGCGTCGCGCTGGTCGGCGATGCGGCGCATCTGATTCATCCGCTGGCGGGGCAAGGCATGAACCTCGGTTTGCGCGACGTCGCGGCGCTTGCCGACACGGTCGCCGGCAAGGAATCGTTTCGCGATCTGGGCGACATGGTACTGCTGCGCCGCTACGAGCGAGCGCGCCGCGAAGATATCCGCGCGCTGATGATCGCCACGGACGGGCTGCAAAGACTCTTCTCCGTGCCTGGACCGTTCGCCAAGGCGATACGCAATACCGGCTTGGCCTTCGTCGGCGCGCAGCCGCTCATCAAGCGCTGGCTGGTGTCGGCCGCGCTGGGGTAACGCAGCGAACGCAGCGCGCTGGCCGCCGTGGCCGGCGACACGGGTATCATAAGCGGACGAACGGCGGACGAACGCCGTTCCTCCGGGCGGACACGTGATACAACGCGCAAGATGCGCGCTCGAACTCAGGAACACAGCATGAAAAAAACCTTCCGCATGGTAGCCGGCGCGCTCGCGATCGCCGCCGTCACGCTCGGCTGTTCCGCACAGGCCGACCAGACCACCGACAAGCTCAAAGCCACGCTGCAAACGCGGCTGGCCGACGTGACGATCAAGAGCATCACGAGGTCGCCGATCGCCGGCCTGTACGAAGTGAACCTCGGCACGCAGATCATCTATAGCGACGCGAACGGCGATTACCTGATGCTCGGCGACATGCTCGACGCCAAGACCCGCAAGAATCTGACCGAAGCGCGTCTGTCGGAGACCAACCGCATCGATTTCGCCAGCCTGCCGTTTGCGAACGCGGTGAAGGTCGTGCGAGGCAACGGCGCGCGCAAGATCGCCGTGTTCTCCGATCCGAACTGCCCGTATTGCAAGCAGTTGGAAACATCGCTGAAGTCGATCGACAACGTGACGGTGTACACGTTCCTGTACCCGGTTCTGTCGCCGGACTCGACGGCCAAGTCGAAGTCGATCTGGTGTTCGACGGATCGCGCCAAGGCCTGGGAGTCGTGGATGCAGGACCGTCAGGCGCCCACCGCCGCCGGTACGTGCGACACCGCCGCGATCGACAAGAACCTCGCGCTCGGCCATGCGATGAATGTCGAGGGCACGCCCACGGTGTTCCTCGCCGACGGCCGCCGCCTGCCGGGCGCCGTGCCGGCGGAGCGGCTGGACAGGGAAATCTCCGCAGTCCACTAAGCCCCACACCACCCACCGAACCAGGAGGCGCATAGTGCGCCTCCTGTCGTATGCAGCCCCGAACTTCACCGCCTCAATCTCCTGGCCGCCGCCGATGAAGCCGATCCGCTACACCATTGTTCCCAGTCAACCCGCCGCCCACCTGTTCGAAGTCACCGTGACCGTCGCCGATCCCGATCCGGCCGGCCAGCGTTTCTCACTGCCAGCGTGGATTCCGGGCAGCTACATGGTGCGCGAGTTCGCGCGCAACATCGTCACGCTGCGCGCGATCAACGACGTGGGCCGCAAGGTGCGGATGGAAAAGATCGACAAGCACACGTGGCAGGCCGCGCCGGTCAAAGGCGCGCTGACGCTGCGCTACGAGGTGTACGCGTGGGACCTGTCGGTGCGCGCCGCGCATCTGGACGATACGACGGGCTTTTTCAACGGTACGAGCGTATTCCTGTCGCCGCTCGGTCACGAAGAAGCGCAGTGCGTGGTGGATATCCAGAAGCCGCAAGGCGCGGCGTATCGCAACTGGCGCGTCGCGACCGCGCTGCCGGAAGCGCGCGGCACCAAGCGCTACGGCTTTGGCGAGTACCGCGCGCAGAACTATGACGAGTTGATCGACCATCCGGTTACGCTCGGCGAGTTCGCGCTGGCGACCTTCAACGCGCATGGCGTGCCGCACGACGTCGTGATCGCCGGGCGTGTGATCGGGCTCGACATGGCGCGCCTGTGCGCGGACCTCAAACGCATTTGCGAAGCGCAGATCGCGGTGTTCGAGCCGAAGACGAAGAAAGCGCCGTTCGATCGCTACGTGTTCATGACGCAGGCAGTCACCGACGGTTACGGTGGCCTGGAACACCGCGCTTCGACGGCGCTGATCTGCAATCGCGGCGATCTGCCGGTGCAGGGGCGCGACGCGATGAGCGAAGGCTATCGGACCTACCTTGGCCTGTGCAGCCACGAGTATTTCCACACCTGGAACGTGAAGCGCATCAAGCCGGCTGTGTTCGCGCCATATGACCTGCGCGTCGAGAACTACACGTCGTTGCTGTGGCTGTTCGAGGGCTTCACGTCGTACTACGACGATCTGATTCTGGTGCGCAGCGGCCTGATTTCGCAGGACGACTATTTCGGCTTGCTCGGCAAGGTGATCGGCGGCGTGCAGCGGGGCAGCGGCCGCCTGAAGCAGACCGTCGCCGAAAGCTCGTTCGACGCGTGGATCAAGTACTACCGGCAGGACGAGAACGCACCGAACGCGATCGTCAGCTACTACACGAAGGGCTCGCTCGTCGCGCTCGCGTTCGATCTGACGATTCGCGCACAGACCCGCAACCGCAAATCGCTCGACGACGTGATGCGTCTGCTGTGGCGGCGCTTCGGGCGTGATTTTTATCGCGGCAAGCCGGTCGGCGTCGATGAGGGCGAGACTGAAGCAATTTTCGCCGAAGCGACCGGCGCACAACTGGACAGCGTGTTCGCCGACGCCGTGCATGGCACGCGCGATCTGCCGCTCGACGCGCTGCTCGCGCCGTTCGGTGTATCGCTTGCACCCGATCTGGACAAGAACGGCAAGCCGTCGCTCGGTGTGCGGCTGCGCGGCTGCGCGGATTGCACGCTGGCGGCAGTTCACGAAGACAGCGCGGCACAAAAGGCCGGGCTCTCGGCCGGCGACGTGCTGATCGCGCTCGACGGTCTGCGCGTGACTGGCTCGAATCTTGACGGCCTGCTTGCGCGCTACGAGCCGGGCGCGAAAGTGGAAGTCCACGCGTTCCGCCGCGATGAGTTGCGCACCACGCAAGTCAAGCTCGATGGGCCCGAGACGTCGCGCTACAAACTCTCGGTCAGCGACAAGCGGACCGCCGCGCGCAAAGCGCGCGAGCACTGGCTGGCGGGCTGACCGTAGTCCGGGCTGGCCTAAATGGGCAGGCGAGGGCGTCGGATTGTTCTATCAGTGCAACAATCCTTCGCCGCCGGATGGCTTTTTCCCGGATCGGTAAAAAAACACAATGGCTCCACTCGCGCAACACTGCGCGCCCCCAACTGGAGTCAACCATGACCACGATCCTGCAAATCAACTCGGCAGCCCGCTCGCAAGGCGCGAACTCGACGTTGCTCGTCAACGAGCTGACCGCCAAGCTGCAACAATCGAATCCGGGCGCGCAAGTCGTCGTCCGTAATCTGCAAGCAGAGCCGCTGCCGCATCTGGACGACGCCGTGCTCGGCGCGTTCTTCACGCCGGCTGACGAGCGCACGGCCGAGCAAGCCGCAATCGCCGCACGCAGCGAAGCGCTGATCGCCGAACTGCAAGCAGCCGACATCGTCGTGATCGGCGCACCGATGTACAACTTCGGCATCTCGTCGCAGCTCAAGACGTACTTCGACTTCATCGCACGCGCTGGCATCACGTTCCGGTACACGGCGAACGGCCCGGAAGGTCTGGTGAAGGGCAAGAAGGTTTACGTCGTGTCGGCTCGCGGCGGTAAGTACCTCGGCACGCCGAACGACAGCCAGACGCCGTATCTGAAGAGCTTCCTGAGCTTCCTCGGCGTAACCGACTTGAACTTCATCTACGCTGAAGGCCTGAACATGGGCCCGGACGCAGCGGGTGCCGCGCTGGCTTCCGCACGCGAAGCGATCGCCACAGCGTAAGGTCTGCCGTCACACCGCTGTGCCGCCGCTGTGACGCTTCAAGGCAGCAGCTGGCGATGCAATGAAAAACGCCACGGACGTGAGTCCGTGGCGTTTTTTCTATTGCGACGCGGTCCGCGCCATCACGCCAGCATTTGCGCTTCGTCGGGCAGACGCCAGTCGATCGGATCGCGACCGTGCTTCACGAGATATTCGTTTGCCTTCGCGAAATGCCCACAGCCGAGAAAGCCGCGATGCGCGGACAGCGGCGATGGATGCGGCGCTTCCAGCACGTAATGCGACTTGCCGCCGACCAGCGCGCGCTTGGCTTGCGCATGCGCGCCCCACAGCATGAACACGAGGCCCTCGTGGCGCATCGCCAGTTCATGGATCAGCGTGTCCGTGCATTTCTCCCAGCCGCGTTTTGCGTGACTCGCCGCGCTGTCGCGTTCGACGGTCAGCACCGTGTTCAGCAGCAGCACGCCTTGCTTCGCCCACGTGTCGAGACAACCGTGACGCGGCGGTTCGTGGCCGAGACTCGCGGCAATTTCCTTGAAGATATTGCGTAGCGACGGCGGCGTGCGCACCTTCGGCGCGACGGAAAACGCGAGTCCGTGCGCTTGCGGCGTGCCGCGATCTTCGCCGTGATACGGGTCCTGGCCGAGGATCACGACCTTGACGTCATCGGGGCTGGTCAGGCGCAGCGCACGGAAAACGTCAGCGGGGTAGACGATTTTGCCGGCGGCGCGCTCACCGTCGACGAAACGGCACAGGGGCGCGTACGCGTCGCTGTCGATGAAAGGCTGCAGATGCTTGCGCCATGCGCTCGGCAACGCGGCGAATTGGGCTTCGAGCGTCGGCTGGATATCGGCGCCGGCGGAGCGCGGCTGATTGGTCATGGCTTGGGCCGGTGTGGATGCGGCGTCGCCGAACAGCGAGGCTTGCGACGGGTTCGAGCGGGTTCGGGAATCGGAGGTCATGGCGGAGAAGTGTCGCAGCAAACGCGCCCAGGCTCAAGGTGCCGCGGCGCGCGGCAATGGTGCGTGGTGACGTGTAGCCGATGTAGCCGCTCAGCCGGCGCGCAACTGATAACCGCGCTGCGCCTTGCTGACGTCGTCCGGCACGAGGCCGGCGATGTGCTGGCCGAGTTCCGTCGCGAGTGCGTGAAGGGCGGCTTGGTCGCCGGACTTCAATTCGAGCTCGATCTCCGAGATCGGTGCGCGGCGCGTCTCGCCGCCCACTTCTGCGAGTACGTCGCCTTGATCGATCGCCGCCTCGATTTCCGACCCGTCCGCTTCGACGTGCCACACCGTGCGCGTGAAATTCGTGCGGAACAGTTCGATCAAGGCCGGCGCCGCCTGACGCAGCGCTTCCTCGGCAGCCGGGTCGTCGCAGGTACGCAGCAACGTGTCGATTTCCAGCTTTGCGCCCGCGACCGGCATTTCCCATTCATGCCGGCTGTGCAAACCCTGCTTCGCATTGCCCATTGTCTTGAAGGTTTGCAGCCAGCCATCCGGCGTCTGGCGCAGACGCAGCGCGCTCTTCGACGCCGCCAACGCGAGCTGCGGCGTATCGAAGTAAATATTCACCAGCTTGACCGGGCGTCCCGCAACGCCCGTGCGCGCGACGAACCATTGCATTGCCGCCTGCACCTGCCCGGCCGGCAGCGCCAGCTTGATTTCGTGTTCCATGCCCATGGTCTGTTCCAGCCAACTATGGCTCACCGTGCCGATACCGTGCACTACGCAGATAGCGTGCCTAGAAAAACATCCGCGCCAACTCTACACCCGGCTCTTGCGCGCGCATGAACGCCTCGCCGACGAGGAACGTATTCACGTCCATCGCACGCAGCCGTTCGACGTCGTCGCGCGACAGAATGCCGGATTCGGTGACGACGATCCGGTCGTCGGGAATCGACTCGAGCATGCCGATGGTCGTTTCGATCGACGTTTCGAAAGTACGCAGATTGCGGTTGTTGATGCCGATCAGCGGCGTCTTCAACGTGAGTGCTTCCTTCAGCTCGTTGCTGTCGTGCACTTCGACCAGCACCGCGAGGCCCAGCGAATGCGCCAGCGCTTCGAGGTCCTGCATCTGCGAGGTGTCGAGCGCGGCAGCGATCAGCAGGATCGCGTCGGCGCCCATCGCGCGTGCTTCGACGATCTGATACGGATCGACGATGAAGTCCTTGCGCAGCACCGGCAGCTTGCACGCGGCGCGCGCCTGCTGCAGATACGCGACGCTGCCCTTGAAGAACTGCACGTCGGTCAGCACCGACAGGCAGGCCGCGCCGTGCTTCTCATAGGAACGTGCGATCTCGGCCGGGTCGAAGTTTTCGCGCAGCACGCCTTTCGACGGGCTCGCCTGCTTCACTTCGGCGATCACCGCCGCCAGGCCCGCGGCATGTTTGGCGCGCAACGCGCCGACGAAATCGCGCAGATCGCGCGACGACGCTTCGAGCCGCAATTCTTCGAGCGGCGCGCTTTGTTCGGCCGCGCGGACTTCTTCGCGTTTGACCGCGATGATGCGGTCGAGGATGTCGCTCATAAGTGTCTCGCTACGTGATTACTGCTTGAATTGCTGGGTGAAGCGGATCAGCTCGTCGACCTTCGCGCGAGCCTTGCCGCTCGCGATCGCTTCGCGTGCGAGCTGGATGCCATCCGCGATCGACGAAGCCACGTTCGCCGAATACAGCGCCGTGCCCGCGTTCAGCGTGACGATTTCGCGCGCCACGCCCGGCTTGTTGTCGAGCGCATCGAGCAGCATCGCTTTGGATTCGCTCGCGTCGGCCACTTTCAGCGTGCGGTTCGACACCATCTGCATGCCGAAGTCTTCGGGATGAATCTCGTACTCGTGCACCTCGCCGTCGCGCAACTCGCCGACTTGCGTCGCCGCGCCGAGCGACACTTCGTCCATGCCGTCCATGCCGTACACGACGAGCACGTGCTTCGCGCCGAGGCGCTGCATCACACGCACCTGAATACCGACCAGGTCGGCGTGAAATACGCCCATCAGCTGGTTCGGCGCGCCGGCCGGGTTGGTCAGCGGCCCGAGGATGTTGAAGATGGTCCGCACGCCGAGTTCGCGGCGCACCGGCGCAATGTTCTTCATGGCCGGATGATGGTTGGGCGCGAACATGAAGCCCATGCCCGTTTCCGCAATCGACGCAGCCACCTGGTCCGGCTGCAGATCGATATTCACGCCGAGCGCTTCGAGCACGTCCGCGCTGCCCGATTTGCTCGACACGCCGCGGTTGCCGTGCTTTGCGACTTTCGCGCCGGCCGCGGCCGCCACGAACATGGTCGCGGTGGAAATGTTGAACGTGTGCGAGCCGTCGCCGCCGGTGCCGACGATATCGACGAAGTTCGAGTTGTCCTGCACTTCGACGTGCCGGGCAAATTCACGCATCACCGTGGCGGCCGCGGTGATTTCGCCGATGGTCTCTTTTTTGACGCGCAAGCCGGTGATGATCGCGGCCGACATCACGGGCGAGAGTTCGCCGCGCATGATGAGCCGCATCAGATGCAGCATTTCATCGTGGAAAATTTCGCGGTGCTCGATGGTCCGTTGCAGCGCTTCCTGGGGCGTAATCGACATGGATCGTCTCTCTATCAAGCGTTGCGTTGGGAGGTCTTGCCGCTCGCGAGCTTCGACTGCTTGATGAAGTTTTCCAGCAGCGCATGGCCGTGTTCGGACAGGATCGATTCCGGATGGAACTGCACGCCTTCGACGGCCAGTTCCTTGTGACGTACACCCATGATCTCGCCGTCGTCGGTCCATGCCGAGACTTCGAGGCAGTCCGGCAGCGACTCGCGTTCGATCGCGAGCGAGTGATAGCGGGTCACGACGAAATGCTTCGGCAGGTCGGCGAACACACCTTTGCAGTCCGTTTCGATCGTGCTCACCTTGCCATGCATGATGGTCTGCGCGCGCACCACGCGGCCGCCGAATGCCTCGCCAATGGCCTGGTGGCCGAGGCAGACGCCGAGAATCGGAGTCTTGCCGGCGAACTCGCGCAGCACGTCGAGCGTGATACCCGCATGTTGCGGATTGCTGGGACCCGGTGACAGGCAGATGCGCTCGGGGTTGAGCTTCGCGATCTCGTCCAGCGTGATTTCGTCGTTCCGATAGGTGCGTACGTCTTCGCCGAGTTCGCCGAAGTACTGCACCAGGTTGTAGGTGAACGAATCGTAGTTGTCGATCATGAGCAGCATGGTGTGTCTCCGGTCAGAAGTCGCTATCGAGGCCGTCTTGAACCTGTTCGGCGGCGCGCAACACAGCGCGTGCCTTGTTCTCGGTCTCTTGCCATTCGGATTCCGGCACCGAATCCGCGACCACGCCCGCGGCCGCCTGCACATACAGATTACCGTTCGCGATCACGCCGGTGCGGATCGTGATGGCCAGATCCATTTCGCCGGTGAACGACAGATAGCCTACCGCACCGCCGTACAGGCCGCGCTTCACGGGTTCCAGTTCGTCGATCAGTTCCATCGCGCGGACCTTCGGCGCGCCCGACAGCGTGCCGGCCGGGAACGTGGCGCGCAGCACGTCGAAATTGGTGGTGCCGGGTTTCAGCTTGCCTTCGACCGAACTCACGATGTGCTGCACATGCGAGTATTTTTCGATCACCATCTTGTCGGTCACGACCACCGAGCCGATTTGCGCGATGCGGCCCACGTCGTTGCGCGCGAGGTCGATCAGCATCACGTGCTCGGCGATTTCCTTCGGGTCGTTCAGCAGTTCGGTCGCGAGTTCCGCATCGCGTGCCGGCGTGTTGCCGCGCGGACGGGTGCCGGCGAGCGGCCGGATCGTGACGATGCGATCCTCGCCGCGCTTTTCCTGACGCACCAGAATTTCCGGCGATGCGCCGACCACATGGAAGTCGCCGAAGTTGTAGTAATACATATACGGCGACGGATTCAGCGAGCGCAACGCGCGATACAGCGACAACGGATTGTCGCGGTATGGCTTGGTCAGACGCTGGCCGACCTGTACCTGCATCAGTTCGCCGGCGGCGATGTATTCCTTCGCCTTGCGCACGGCGGCCAGATAGTCGTCTTTTGCGAATTCGCGGTAGGTCTCCGTGCGCACGCTGGCCGATGTGACCGGCGGCTCCACGGTCGCGCGCAAACGCTGACGCAGCTCACGCAGACGTTGTCTGGCTTTCGTGTACGCCTCGGCTTGCGTCGGATCGGCATACACCACCAGATAAAGCTTGCCCGCGAGGTTGTCGATCACCGCGACTTCTTCGGTGAGCAGCAACTGGATGTCGGGCAGATTCAGATCGTCTTTCGGCGCGCTATGCGCGAGCTTTTTCTCAATGTAGCGCACCGCGTCATAGCCGAAATAGCCGGCCAGACCGCCCGCGAAACGCGGCAGTCCCGGGTGCTGCGCCACTTTGAAACGGCCCTGGAATTGCCGGATGAAATCGAGCGGGTCGCCCTCGTGCGTTTCGACGACCTGGCCGTCGCGCACCACTTCCGTCACACCATTGCGGGTGCGCAACAGCGTGCGCGCCGGGAGTCCGATGAACGAGTAGCGGCCGAACCGCTCGCCGCCCACCACCGATTCCAGCAGGAACGAGTTGGCGCCGTTGCGTTCGCTCTGCGCGAGCTTCAGATACAGCGAGAGCGGCGTTTCGAGGTCGGCCAGCGCTTCGGCGATCAGCGGAATGCGGTTGAAACCCTCGTTGGCGAGGGACTGGAATTCGAGTTCGGTCATGTTCCGATCCTGTACGGTGGTCCGGCGGCAGCGTGCGTCGGACAAAGCGGGGCGTTGCGCGACCGGTCAGGGTGTTCGTCGGCATTGCGACACGTGATACCGACCGGCGCGAGTTTCCCATCGACGCGAGCAACGGGTTTCAGCGCGTAGACGTACTTTGTGGGTACACGCAGGCTGAATCAACCGATGCAGCGAAACAAGATGATGGAAAAACGCGTGAGCGCAGCGAAGTAAAAAACGGTTGCCGAAGACGAGCTTCAGCGTACCTCAGGCGAGGTTAGCGTGACCAGCGACGCCAGGGCCAAGCTCCCCGGTCGATGCTACTCAGACTCCGTTTTTTATTCAGAAACATGAGGATGAAGGACTTTTCAAGTCGTGGAATGGTGCGCTGCGATCGCCTTGGCGGCGTCGAGCAGCGAGGCAACTATACCATCGGATTTTATTGTTTGTATAGCTTGGCCGTGGTTGTAGCCGTATGGCACGGTCAGCGTTGCCATGCCCGCCGCACGGCCTGCCAGCGCGTCGTTCTCCGAATCGCCGATGGCCACCGTCGCCCGCGGTTCGACACCGAGCTGCGCTGCGGCGGTGAGCATCGGCAATGGGTCCGGCTTCTTTTTCGCGAGGCTGTCGCCGCCGAGCACCACGCTGAAATACTGCGCGAGCCCGTACTGCTGCAGCAGTTCGAGCGCGAACCGGTGTGGCTTGTTGGTCACGCAGGCGAGCTTCAGGCCGGCCTCGCGCAGCGCGATCAGGCCGGCTTCGACGTCGGGATAAAGCCGCGTGTGCAGCCCGTTGATCTTCGCGTATTCCGCCTGATAGATGGCGAGCGCTTCGTCGAAGCGATCTTGCGCATGGTCCGCTTCGAAGCGCGGCGCCAGCACGCTGCGGACCAGGTGCTCCGAACCCTTGCCGACATAGCCGACCACTTCCTCGCGCGACGTTTCCATCGCATCGAGTTGAGCAAGCATGCCGTTCAGGCCGGCGGTGAAGTCGTCGGCGGTGTCGATCATCGTGCCGTCGAGGTCGATGATCGCGGCTTGCAGGCGCGGGCCGGTGAAGGTCGGGGCGGCGAACGGAGCGGTCATAGGGCTGCGGGTATCAGTGCTGAACGTTGGCGAGCGCCGCGCGCATCTTGTCGATCACGACCTTGTGGTCCGGCGCGCCGAAGATCGCCGAACCCGCCACGAACGTGTCCGCGCCGGCCGCCGCGATTTCCGCGATGTTGTCGACCTTCACGCCACCGTCCACTTCCAGGTGAATCTCGCGGCCGGTCCGTTCCTTGTACGCGTCGATCCGCTTGCGCGCTTCGCGCAGCTTGTTGAGCGCTTCGGGAATGAACGACTGGCCGCCGAAGCCCGGATTCACCGACATGATCAGCACGAGATCGAGCTTGTCCATCACGTGATCCAGATAGTTCAGCGAGGTGGCCGGATTGAACACCAGGCCGGCCTTGCAGCCGTGATCGCGGATCAGCGACAGCGTGCGGTCGATATGGTCCGAGCCTTCCGGATGAAAGCTGATCAGGTTCGCACCGGCCTTGGCGAAGTCCGGCACGATGCGGTCCACCGGGCGCACCATCAGATGCACGTCGATCGGCACGTTCACGTGCGGGCGGATTGCTTCGCAGACGAGCGGGCCGATGGTCAGGTTCGGCACATAGTGGTTGTCCATTACGTCGAAGTGAATCCAGTCGGCGCCGGCGGCGACGACGTTGCGGACCTCTTCGCCGAGGCGGGCGAAATCGGCGGACAGAATGCTGGGGGCGATGCGGAATTGCGTCATGAGGAGAGCGGATGCAAGCGGGAAAGGGCCATTTTACCGTTTTGTGCGCGGCGGGACCGGCTCGCGGGCGGTGCAAGGCCCGCGCCGGCGAGCCGTGGACGTGACAACGCGTCTGAGCGGCCCCTGGCCGAAGGATTTGCCCGGTTGCGGGCGTGCCGCGCATCAAGCAGAATGCCAAACCATCAGCGCCGCTTTGCCGCTGCACCCGCAAACCATTGGCGTGAGGGTGTTGCCGCGATTTTTTACACCCGCTTCAGCAGACCGGAATCAGGATGAGCCAGTACGAATTCAGCGTCTCGGCGCAGGTGCAATATTTGCCAGAAGAGTCGGACCCGGAGCGCCGCCAGTACGCGTTTGCCTACACGCTGACTATCCGTAACACCGGCCAGGTGCCTGCCCAGTTGATTGCGCGTCATTGGGTCATTACCGACAGCGACAACACCGTGCAGGAAGTAAAAGGCCTCGGCGTGGTCGGCCACCAGCCGCTGCTCAAACCGGGCGAGCATTTCGAATATACGAGTTGGGCGGTCATCGCGACGCCGGTCGGCACCATGCGCGGCGATTATTTCTGCGTGGCCGAGGACGGCGAGCGTTTTGATGCGCCGGTGCCGGAGTTCATCCTGCGCATGCCGCGGACGTTGCATTGAACCGGGGCGCGAGCCCGCGGTCTTTAATCACTTGTATGCACGCTCGTACGTACGGTTGAAGGCGCACTGCAGCGCACGGTCGATCGGTTAGCGTTATTGCGGTTTTTGCTGCCTGGACCGTTCACTCGTGTTGGCGCGCGTCGCTTTCTTCTTGCCGGACGACGTCCACACAACGATAAACACGAGCAGGAAGAGCGCGAGGAGCGATTCCAGCGCGAAGATGAGCATCGGGTATTCGTCGAACAGATCAGACATGGCGGTTTCCATCAAGAACGAACATTGTATGCGTTTTGTCCGCACGACCGGAGCATGGCTCGGAGCGCTTTCGGTTGCGGTGTTGCTGGCGTCCTGCGGTGGGGGCGGCGCGATCCGGCCGTCGGTTTCGCCACCCACGGGTGCGGCGATCATACCTGGCCAGATTGCCGCGACGCGACTTACGGCAGTCGCCTGGCAGCAGGTGCCGGGCTGGCAGGACGATTCGCTGATCGGTGCGACGGCCGCGTTGCGGCAGAACTGTGCGAGACTCGCGCGTCAACCGAACTGGTCGCGTGCGTGTGCTGCGGCGGCGCAGCTCGACGATCTCGACGTCACCGGCGCGCGGGCCTTTTTCGAAGCCTATTTCACGCCTTTCCAGCTAGCCAATAACGACGGCACGCTCGACGGTCTCGTCACCGGCTACTACGAGCCATTGCTGCGCGGTTCGCGTACCCGGCATGGCATGTATCAGACGGCGCTGTATCGCTGGCCCACCGGTTATCGCGCGGGCGCGCCGCTGCCGGCGCGTGCGCAACTCGAACGCGCGGGCGTGCTCAATGGCAATGAACTGGTGTGGGTCGACGATCCGATCGAAGCGTTCTTTCTGCAGGTGCAGGGGTCGGGGCGGATCGTGATGGAAGACGGCAGCGTGATGCGCGTCGGTTTCGGCGGCACCAACAATCAGCCGTACAAGTCGATCGGACGCTGGCTGCTGGATCGCGGCGAGCTCACGCCCGCGCAAGCGACCATGCAAGGCATCAAGGCATGGGCGCGCGCCAACCCGAGCCGGGTCGATGCGCTGCTCGACACCAATCCGCGCTTTGTGTTTTTCCGCGAGATGCCGTCCGGCGAAAGCGTGCCGAGCGGCGGTGCTGACGGTCCGATCGGCGCGCTCGGCGTGCCGTTGACACCGGAGCGCTCGATCGCGGTCGATCCGACATCGATACCGCTCGGCACGCCGGTGTTCTTGCAGACCACGCGTCCGTTGACGAACTCGCCGATGAACCGGCTTGTGTTCGCGCAGGATACGGGCACGGCGATCAAAGGCGGTGTGCGCGCCGACTACTTCTGGGGTCTTGGCGACGACGCCGGCGATCTGGCGGGCAAGATGAAGCAGGGCGGCCGCATGTGGTTGTTGCTGCCGAACTCATGAGTGTTCGGTGACGGGGGCGCGCGGGTGGCTTCGGAATCGAAGCCACCGCACGACTTGCAGTTCGAACTCGCGCGTTCCTGACCTGAACGCCCGATTCCGGCGAACTTCTCTGAGTCGCCGAAACGGCGTCGCGCCCGGGTGCAGATCCGTAACGCGAATGACGCCGTTTTTCCTTGCCTGAATCAAAGTCCCGGCTTGCGCTTGTCCACCACGCGTCGCGCCTTGCCCACCGAACGCTCGATCCCGTTTACGGCCAGCACGTTGACCACCGCGCTCACACCGATCAGCGCCTTGATCTCGTAAGCCAAGGTCTGCCTTGCCGTGTTGAGCGCGGCCGTATCGGGTGCGGTTTCCGGGCAGGGCTCGACATTTAGCGTCATGACGTCGAGCGGGCCTTCCTTGGTCAGCACGATCTGATAGTGAGGCGCGAGCGCATGCTGCTTGAGCAGCAGTTCTTCGATCTGCGTCGGGAACACGTTCACGCCACGCACGATCATCATGTCGTCCGAGCGGCCGGTGATTTTCTCCATCCGCCGCATGGTGCGAGCGGTACCCGGCAGCAGGCGCGTCAGGTCGCGCGTGCGGTAGCGGATGACCGGCAACGCTTCCTTGGTCAGCGACGTGAACACCAGCTCGCCGAGTTCGCCGTCAGGCAGCACCTCGCCGGTTTCGGGATCGATGATCTCCGGATAGAAATGATCTTCCCAGATGGTCGGGCCGTCCTTCGTCTCCACGCACTCCGATGCAACGCCGGGTCCCATCACCTCGGACAGCCCGTAGATGTCGACGGCATCGATGCCCATGCGCTTTTCGATCGCCTCGCGCATCTCGTTGGTCCACGGCTCCGCGCCGAAGATACCGATGCGCAGCGAGCAGCTGGCTGGATCGATGCCTTGACGTTCGAATTCGTCGGCAATCGACAGCATGTAGCTCGGCGTCACCATGATGATGTCCGGCCGGAAGTCCTGAATCAGTTGCACCTGCTTTTCCGTCTGGCCGCCGCCGAACGGGATCACGGTGAGGCCCGCGCGCTCCGCGCCATAGTGCGCGCCGAGGCCGCCGGTGAACAGGCCGTAGCCATAGCTCACGTGAACCTTGTCGCCGCGCTTGGCGCCCGCGGCGCGGACCGAACGCGCGACGAGATTCGCCCACGTGTCGATATCGCGTGCGGTATAGCCCACGACAGTCGGCTTGCCCGTCGTACCGGACGACGCGTGAATCCGCGAGATCCGTTCCTGCGGCACGGCGAACATCCCGAACGGATAGTTGTCGCGCAGATCCTTTTTGCTGGTGAAAGGAAAGCGCGCCAGATCCGCGAGGGTCTTCACTTCGCTCGGATGCACGCCGGCTTCGTCGAACTTGCGTCGATAGACCGGCGAATTTTCATAGGCGTGGTTCAGCGACCATTTGAGTCGTTCGAGTTGAAGCGCAGCAAGTTCGTCACGGCTGGCGGTCTCGATCGGGTCGAGCGGAAGGGAGGGGTTCATCGAATGTCTCCTTGGTGCGTCAGTGCCTGACGTCTGATGTACAGCACGCTTGTGCGCAAAAAAAAACGAGACCGGCTGCTCCCGGTAAATGTGGCGACCGTGAATCGCTGCTTTGTCGCGCGTTCTCCGCGCGGTTGCATGTCTGCCTGTCAATCGCCCATGGGAATCAGCTTGCCTTTGATGTGTGCCGATTTGCCGCGAAACATGGCGACGGTTTCGCCAGCGCGATTCGTGACGCGAATATCGTAGATACCGGTACGGCCGCTCAGTATCTGCTCGACGGCTTCCGCCGTCAGCACGTCGCCGCCTTGCACCGGTCGCAGGTATTCGATCGAACAACCGGCCGCGACCGTGTTGATGTTGTATGTATTGCAGGCGAACGCGAACGTCGAATCAGCAAGCGTGAAAATCAGGCCGCCGTGGCAGATCTGATGGCCGTTCAGAAAGTCGTCGCGCACGGCCATGCGCAGACGCGCATACCCTGGGCGCACTTCGAGGATTTCGAGGCCGAGTGCCCGGCTGCACGCGTCGTTCTCGTACATTGCGGCCGCCGTCGCGCGGGCGAGTTCGTCCGGTGTCATCTGGTGCGGGTGGTAGCTTTGAGTCGGCATGTCAGCGGCCCTCGAAGCGTGGCGCGCGCTTTTCCACGAACGCCTGCACGCCTTCGGTGTAGTCGTGCGAAGCGCCGAGTTCGCGTTGCAAATCGCGCTCGAGGTCGAGTTGCCGGTCTAGCGATTGCGCGTTGCCCGCACGCATTGCCCGCTTGATCGCGGCGATTGCGCGCGTGGGTTGCTGCGCGAGTTGGGCCGCGAGTTTCGCCGCGGCGGCGGACAGTTCCGCGTCGTCGAGCACTTGCCAGATCATGCCCCAGCTTTCGGCTTTTTCCGCGCTGAGTTTGTCGCCGGTAATGGCGAGCCCCAACGCACGGGCCATGCCGACACGCTGTGGCAGGAACCAGGTGCCCCCCGAGTCCGGCACGAGGCCGATCTTCACGAACGCCTGAATGAAGCTGGCGGAGCGAGCCGCGAGCACGAGGTCGCAAGCCAGCGCCACGTTGGCGCCGGCGCCGGCGGCCGTGCCATTGACTGCGGCGATCACCGGTAGCGGCAGCGCTTGAAGACGGCGAATCAGCGGGTTGAAGTGCGCCTCGATCGGCTCGCCCAGATCGGCCGTCGCGCCTGGCGTGAAGTCCAGGTCGGCGAGATCCTGGCCGGCGCAGAAGCCGCGACCGGCACCGGTCAGCACGAGCGCACGAACGCCGGACTTTTCAACCTGATCGAGCGCGTCGCTCAACTCCCGATGCATCGCACGGGTGAAACTGTTCAGCTTGTCAGGTCGGTTCAGCGTGATGGTTGCTACGTGGCTCGATGTGTCGATGTCGAGGCGAATCGCTTCATATGACATTAGGTGTCTCCTCAAAGTCTCGTTAGCCGATGGGTTCTGCAGCGTTGGCCGGCGTTGCTGTCAGAGCCGCTCGATGACCAGCGCAATGCCTTGGCCGACGCCGATACACATCGTGCACAGCGCGAAGCGACCGTTGATCCGTTCCAGTTGATACAGCGCGGTCGTGATCAGACGCGCACCCGATGCGCCCAAGGGGTGGCCGAGCGCAATGGCTCCGCCGTTTGGATTGACGCGCGGATCGTCATCGCGCAGACCGAGCGTGCGCAGCACGGCCAGCCCTTGCGACGCGAATGCTTCGTTCAGCTCGATCACGTCGAATTGTGCGAGCGTCATGCCGAGTTGCTTGAGCAGCTTTTGCGTGGCAGGCGCGGGTCCGATGCCCATGATGCGCGGCTCGACGCCCGCGGTCGCCATGCCTACCACGCGAGCGCGGCGCCGCAGGCCATACTGGTCCGCCGCCTGCTGATTCGCGAGCAACAGTGCGCAGGCGCCGTCGTTCACGCCGGACGCGTTGCCTGCCGTCACACTGCCGTCCGGGCGCACCACGCCTTTGAGCTTGCCGAGGTTTTCGAGCGAGGTTTCCCGCGGATGCTCGTCGAGCACCACGCGCACGGGGTCACCTTTCTTCTGCGCGATCTCGACGCCGACAATTTCCTGAGCCAGCGTGCCGTCCCGTTGCGCGCGTGCCGCTTTTTGCTGGCTCGCGAGCGCAAACATGTCCTGATCCGCGCGGCTCACGCCGAACTCGACGGCGACGTTTTCCGCGGTCTCCGGCATTGAATCGACGCCGTACTGGCGTTTCATCAGCGGATTGAGGAAGCGCCAGCCGATGGTCGTGTCATGGATCTCGGCTTGACGCGCGAACGCGCTGCTTGCCTTGCTCATGACGAACGGTGCGCGCGTCATGCTTTCGACGCCGCCGGCAATCATCAGGCGCGCTTCGCCGGCTTTGATCGCGCGTGCGGCGGTGCCGACCGCATCCATGCCCGAGCCGCACAGGCGGTTGATAGTGGTGCCCGGCGCATCCGTGGGCAGGCCGGCCAGCAATGCCGACATACGTGCGACGTTGCGATTGTCTTCGCCGGCCTGATTGGCGCAGCCGTAGATGACGTCGTCGACGGCGCGCCAGTCCACGCCAGGATTGCGCTCGATCAGCGCCCTGATCGGTACGGCGCCGAGATCGTCGGCCCGGACATCTTTCAGGGCGCCGCCGTAGCGGCCGATAGGGGTGCGAATCGCATCGCAGATGAAGGCGTCGTTCATGGGAATTCTCGCTGGGACGGATCGGCGTGTCATGCCGATCCGCTGTCTCATGTTAGTTGGGGCGCACGACCTGGTCCATTCGGCCAAACGGCATAGGAATGAAGCCGTGCGTTGTCTTATGCAGTCGTCTTATGCCATTCAGCCAGCTACCGCCGGCGCCGCTTTCGGTTCAACATGAACGCGGCTTTGAACGACGCGGAAGCGGTTGGCGACAAAGGCTGCATCGGCGAGCGCGGCATTCGCTGCCGGATTCGCTCCCGTGCCGTGGAAGTCCGAGAAGGCTGCGGACTGGTTGACGAACACCGCGCCGGTCAGATTGATCGACAGTGCTACGCCGCCGCGAATCGATGCCTCGTGTGCTTGGTCGAGCACGGCTGCGTCGGTGCTGTAGGCCGACAGCGTCAGTGCGCCGTGTTCGGCGGCAATGGCGCCGGCAAGATCGAGCGACTGCGCGGTCGAATCCGTCGCGATCACGAACGAGATCGGGCCGAACCATTCCCTGGTGAACTGCGCGTGGTCGGTGGCGGCGTCGAGTTGCAGCACGAGCGGCGTGCGCACGCGAGCGCCAGCGAAAGCCGGATGTTCGAGCGCGTGGCTCTCGACGAGAACGCGGCCGAGCCTCGCCGCTTCGTCGATGCGTTGGATGACGCCTTCGTTCTGAATGGCGCCGAGCAGTTCGACCGCGCGGGCCGGGTCGGCAACGAGCTTTTGCACGGCGCCAGCAATGGCTTGAGCGACTTCGTCGAAGCTGAGTGTGCCGTCGGCGGTGCGGATGCCGTTGCGTGGCACGTAGATGTTCTGCGGTGCGGTGCACATCTGGCCCGAGTACAGCGCCAGTGAAAAGGCGATGTTGCGAGCCGCCGCTTTGATATCGTCGACGGAGTCGATCACGATCTGGTTGACGCCGGCTTTTTCGGTGTAGACCTGCGCCTGGTGCGCATTGCGCTCGAGCCACGTACCGTTCTGGGTACTTCCGGTGAAGTCGATGAGTTTGATTTCCGGGCGCAGCGCGAGGTCCTGGACGAGCGCGCCGTCATTCGGGTCGGTGGCCAGCAAGGTGACGACGTTCGGATCGAAGCCTGCTTCGCGCAACACGTCGCGCGCAATGCGTACGGTCAGCGCGAGCGGCAAAATCGCGCCCGGATGCGGCTTGACGATGACCGTATTGCCCGTGGCCAGATCGGCGAAGAGTCCCGGATAGCCATTCCAGGTGGGGAACGTGCAGCAGCCGAGTACGAGGCCGGTGCCGCGCGGCACGATGGAGTACCGCTTGTGCATGGCGAGCGGCGGATTCTTGCCTTGCGGCTTTTCCCAGTGAGCGTCCGCGGGAATGCGGCGCAACTGGTCCCACGCGTACACGACCGCTTCGAGCGCGCGATCTTGTGCATGCGGGCCGCCCGCCTGAAAAGCCATCATGAATGCCTGGCCGGTGGTGTGCATCACGCTGTAGCCAATCTCGAAGCTCGCGCGATTCAGCCGAGAGAGGATTTCGAGGCTCACACCTATCCACGCCTGTGGGCCTGCTGCGCGCCAGTCGCGCTGCGCGGCAGCGGCTGCCGCAATCAGCGCAGCTGGATCGGCCTTCGGGTAGCGTACGCCGAGCGGGAAGCCGAACGGCGACACCTCGGCGCCGACCGTTTCGCCGGTCGCAGGCTGGTCCAGTTCGAACGTTGCATTGAGAAGCGCCTTGAAGGCGGCTTCGCCGTCCGCGTTGGCTGTTTCCCCGTACACTTTCGGGCTGGGCATCTCGACGAACGGACTCCAGTAGCCGCGCGTTTCGACCGCGGTGAGTGCCTTTTGCAGCGTGTCTTCGTGCTTGGTGAATAGCGGATGTGTCATAGCAGAGGGGCCTGGCTGTGTGTTGGGGAAAAGCCTGTCGAATAATTGACCGACCGGTTGGTTGGCGAATGGTAGCATTATTAGGAGAGCCGCGCGAAGCGTTTTCGCGTGTGATTTACCACTAGGAGGCGGTATGGTTTACGAGAACATTCTGGTTGAGACGCGGGGACGGGTCGGTTTGATCACGTTGAATCGCCCGAAGGCGTTGAACGCGTTGAACGACGCATTGATGGACGAACTGGGCGCCGCGCTGCGCGAGTTTGACGCCGACGACGCGATCGGTGCGATTGTCGTGACCGGTAGCGAAAAGGCTTTCGCCGCCGGCGCCGACATCGGCATGATGTCGACCTACACCTACATGGATGTCTACAAAGGCGACTACATCACCCGCAACTGGGAAACGGTTCGCTCCATTCGCAAGCCGATCATTGCTGCGGTGGCGGGCTTTGCGCTCGGCGGTGGCTGTGAGTTGGCGATGATGTGCGACATCATCGTGGCAGCCGACACTGCGAAGTTTGGCCAGCCAGAAATCAAGCTCGGCATCATGCCGGGCGCCGGTGGCACGCAACGGCTGCCGCGCGCGGTCTCGAAAGCGAAAGCTATGGATCTCTGCCTGACCGCCCGCTTCATGGATGCGGCGGAGGCAGAGCGGGCAGGACTGGTTTCGCGAGTTGTTCCGGCTGCCTCGCTGGTTGACGAATCTATCGCTGCAGCGGCGACCATCGCGGAGTTCCCGCTGCCGGCCGTGATGATGGTGAAAGAGTCGGTCAATCGTGCATATGAAACGACGCTCGCGGAAGGTGTGCATTTTGAGCGTCGTCTGTTCCATTCGCTCTTCGCGACGGAGGATCAGAAGGAAGGTATGGCCGCGTTCGTGGAGAAGCGCAAGCCGGTTTTCAAGCATCGTTAATACGCTTGTCAAAATAACGCTTGCAAGCCCC